>JBBQGB010000041.1:0-29085 GCA_038322575.1 Actinomycetales bacterium | reverse complement strand
CGTCGTGCACTGGGCCGACGGCGGCCCGACCAGCCTGGCCAACCTGGTGCTGCTGTGCCGGTACCACCACCAACGCGTCATCCACGACGACCAACGCGAGGACCGGTGGCGAGTCCGGATCGACGACGACACCGGCCGACCGGTGTTCACCCCACCCATCTGGACCCGACGACGAGGGATACCCCTGCCACCGCTGTGGCAACCCGACGGCTGAGAAGTCGGTTGCGCCCACCTGCGACAGTGCAGCGGTGAGTGCGCACGCGCCGGCTGCGGCGACGATCCGGCCGGAGCGGGACGACGAGCACGACCGAGTCCGAACGGTCGTTCTCGCCGCGTTCAGCCACCACACCGAGGTGGCCGGGCTGGTCGAGGCACGCCGCCGATCCACCTGAAGCGGCGATGGCGTGCCCACTGGCGGCGTACGCACCGACGACGCGGGGCCACCTCGTCCAGTCGCAGCCCTTTCTCGTCCTCACCTGACCGCGGTCGGCTGTCGATCCGGGGACCCCACGTTCGTCGTCCAGGGAGAGAGCGACCCGGCTCTCGTCGTCCTTGGAGGTCGTGATGGTACGTCGTTCAGCAGTCACATCGTCGGTGCACGTCGAGCGGCCGCCGGCCGAGGTGTTCGACTACCTCGCCGACGTGGCCCGGCACGGCGAGTGGTCGCCGAAGCCGTTCGGGGTCGAGGGCGTTGCGATCGGCCACCTGGTCACTGCCGGCAAGCGGTTCACCAGCTTCGGCTGGCTGCCCGGTGACAAGGACCACCGCAACGACGTCGAGGCCACGGCCGTCGACGCCCCGAACCGGCTGGTGCTCACCAGCACCGACAAGGGTCAGGTCGCCGTCAACACGTTCACCGTGGCGCCCGACGGCGACGGCAGCCGCGTCGAGCGCGTCATGGACGTGCAGCGGCCGGGGGGCGTCGTGGGTGCGCTGTTCCCGGTGATCGCGGCGCTGGTGATCCGTCCGGACGTCGCCAAGGGGCTGGCCCGGCTGAAGTCCAAGGTCGAGGGCCGCGCCTGACCCGACCGGGGCGCGCCCGCCGATCCGTAGACTGGCGCGGTGAGCACCGTGCCCGCCGTGAGCCTCGACGACCTGCCGCTGCGCGACGACCTGCGCGGCAGCACGCCGTACGGCGCGCCCCAGATCGACGTCCCGGTGCGGCTGAACACGAACGAGAACTCCTACGACCTGCCCGAGCCGGTCGCGCTGGCCGTGGTCGAGGCCGTCGCGCGCGAGGTGCGCACGCTCAACCGCTACCCCGACCGCGAGTTCACGGATCTGCGCACCGCGCTCGCCGGCTACCTCGGCCACGACCTGCGACCCGAGCAGCTGTGGGCGGCGAACGGGTCGAACGAGGTGCTCCAGCAGGTGCTGCAGGCCTTCGGCGGTCCGGGTCGGACGGCGCTCGGGTTCACCCCGGCGTACTCGATGCACCCGATCATCAGTGCCACCGCCAGCACCGCGTGGGTCGACGGCAAGCGCGGCACGGCGGACGGCGACTTCGACCTCGCCGCCGACGGCGTCGCAGAGCAGGTCGCCCGGGTCGACCCCGACGTCGTGTTCCTGTGCTCGCCCAACAACCCTACCGGCACGGCGTTGGCGCTGGACGTGGTCGAGGCGGCGTACGACGCGTCCGACCACGCCGTCGTCGTCGTCGACGAGGCGTATGCCGAGTTCGCCCGCGCCGGGACGGCCAGCGCCCTGACCCTGCTGCCCGGCCGCCCCCGGCTGGTCGTCACCCGCACGATGAGCAAGGCCTTCGCCCTCGCCGGCGCCCGGGTGGGCTACCTCGCGGCCGACCCGTCGGTGTGCGAGGCGCTGCGCCTGGTGCGGCTGCCCTACCACCTGTCGTCGGTGACCCAGGCGGTCGCCGTGGCGGCCCTCGCCCACGCTGAGCCACTGCTGGCGACGGTCGAGGCCATCCGGCAGCAGCGCGACCGGATCGTCGACGAGCTCACCGCGATGGGCCTGCGGCCGGTGGCCAGCGACGCCAACTTCGTCCTGTTCGGCGGGCTGCCCGACCCGCGCGCCACCTGGCAGGCGCTGCTCGACCACGGCGTGCTCGTCCGCGACGTCGGGCTGCCCGGCCACCTGCGCGTCACCGCCGGCACCCCCGACGAGACCTCCGCCTTCCTCGCCGCCCTCGCCACGACCCTGGAGTCCGCATGACACGCAAGGCCCGGGCCGAGCGCGGCACCAGCGAGAGCAAGGTCGTCGTCGAACTCGACCTCGACGGCACCGGCCGCGCGTCGGTCGCCACCGGCATCGGCTTCTACGACCACATGCTCGCCAGCCTCGCCAAGCACTCGCTGATCGACCTCACCGTCGAGGCCACCGGCGACACCCACGTCGACGCCCACCACACCGTCGAGGACGTCGCGATCGTGCTCGGCCAGGCCCTGCGCGAGGCCCTCGGCGACAAGGCCGGCATCACCCGCTTCGGCGACGCCCTCGTGCCGCTGGACGAGTGCCTGGTGCAGGTCGCCGTCGACGTCAGCGGCCGGCCCTACTGCGTGCACACCGGTGAGGCCGACGGGCAGGAGTACGTCGTCATCGGCGGCGACTACGTCGGCTCGCTCACCCGGCACGTGTTCGAGACGCTCGCCCACAGCGCCGGCATCGCGCTGCACGTGCGGGTGCTGTCCGGCCGCGACCCGCACCACGTCGTCGAGGCCCAGTTCAAGGCGGTCGCCCGGGCCCTGCGCGTCGCGGTCGCCCCCGACCCGCGGGTCGCCGGCGTCCCCAGCACCAAGGGCGCCCTGTGACCCGGCAGCCACGGGCGTGCTGAACCCCAGCGCGGTCCTGCTGCTGCACGGCAGCGCCGACGCCGTCCGCGCGTGGGCCCGCAAGGGGCTGCTGCCCGTCTGGGTGGTGCCCGACGCCACCTTCACGCTCGTCGTCCCGGCCGACCAGCCGAGGTCGGGCCCGCCGTACGACGACCCGGTGGCCCTGCTCGGCGGACGTCCGGTGCCCGCCCGCCTGCGGCCCTCGATCTGCCTGGTCGCCGACGGGCAGCGGGCGGTCGTGGCGGTCCACGAGGCGGCGCGCACCGCCGTCCCGCGCTGGCTGGTCTGGACCGCCGGCGTCGGGCCGTCGCGGATCCAGGACCTGCCGCACGCGCCGGTCGGCCTGCTGGCCCACGTCGCCGGCGCCGGGGGGCGCGAGCGCCTCGACCAGGCGCTGGCGCCGGACGGGCGCACCGGCGCGGACGTCGTCGACGACCTGTTGCGGGCCCTCGAGCTGCCGGGCGCCGGACTCACCATCGGCGCGGTGCCGGTCGCCGACCTGCCGGACGCCGTCCGGGTCGACCCGGACGATCGCGTCGTCGAGCGGTTCGAGGCGTTCGCCGCCCACGAGTCGCGCCTGCAGGCCCAGCTGGACCAGACGTGAGCCGCCGGGTCGTCCTGCTCGACTACGGATCGGGCAACCTGCACTCGGCCCGCCGGGCGCTCGAGCGGGTGGGGGCGCAGGTCGAGGTGACCGCGGATCGCGCCGCGGTGATGGCGGCCGACGGTCTGGTCGTCCCGGGCGTCGGCAACTTCTCGGCCTGCGTCGCCGGGCTGCAGGCCGTCCGCGGCGGTGTGCTGGTCGGACGTCGCCTGGCCGGTGCCCGCCCGGTGCTCGGCATCTGCGTCGGCATGCAGGTGCTGTTCGACGCCTCGACCGAGGCGTACACCGCGGGAGCGCTGCCGGGTCTGGCCGAGTGGCCGGGCACGGTCGAGCGGCTGCCCGCGGCCGTCGTCCCGCACATGGGCTGGAACACCGTGCAGACCCCGGTCGGCACGCGGCTCTTGGCGGGCGTCGAGGGCGAGCGGTTCTACTTCGTGCACTCGTTCGCCGTGCAGCGCTGGACCCTCGACCCCACCGGCACGGTGTTCGCGCCGCCGCTGGTCACCTGGGCCGAGCACGGCGCCCCCTTCGTCGCGGCGGTCGAGAACGGGCCGCTGTCGGCCACCCAGTTCCACCCGGAGAAGAGCGGCGACGCCGGCGCGCAGCTGCTCGAGAACTGGGTCACCTCCCTATGACGACCTCAGGAGCCCCTGTGTCACAACGCCTTCAGCTGCTTCCCGCCGTCGACGTCGCCGACGGCCAGGCGGTGCGGCTGGTGCAGGGCGAGGCCGGCAGCGAGACGTCGTACGGCGACCCGCTGGCCGCCGCGCTGTCGTGGCAGGAGGCCGGCGCCGAGTGGGTGCACCTGGTCGACCTGGACGCCGCGTTCGGTCGCGGCTCGAACCGCGGGCAGCTCGCCGAGGTGGTCGGCCGGCTCGACGTCGACGTCGAGCTCAGCGGCGGCATCCGCGACGACGCCTCGCTCGCCGCCGCGCTCGCTACCGGCTGCCGCCGCGTCAACCTCGGCACCGCGGCGCTGGAGGACCCCGAGTGGACCGCCCGCGTCATCGGCGAGCTCGGCGACCGCATCGCCGTCGGCCTGGACGTGCGCGGCACCACCCTCGCCGCGCGCGGCTGGACCCAGGAGGGCGGCGACCTGTGGACCACCCTCGAGCGGCTCGACCGCGACGGCTGCGCCCGGTACGTCGTCACCGACGTCACCAAGGACGGCACGTTGCGCGGGCCCAACCTCGAGCTGCTGGCGCAGGTGTGCGCGCGCACCCGCGCGCCGGTGGTGGCCAGCGGCGGCATCTCGAGCCTTTCCGACCTGATGGCGCTGCGGGCGCTGGTCGGCCGGGGGCTCGAGGGCGCGATCGTCGGCAAGGCGCTGTACGCCGAGGCGTTCACGCTGCCCGAGGCGCTCGACGTCGCCGGCCGCCCGTGAGCGGCTCGGTGTGAGCGACTCGGCGGGGACGCCGTGGACAGGGCGCACGCTGCCGACCGGTGACTTCGCCGGCGACGACGGCGCCGCCGACCCGGCCCTGGTCGACGCCCTCGGCGTCGCGGGGGCCGGGTTCGCGGACGACAGCCTCGTGGTGGCCGCGGTGGCCGCGGCACGGCTGTTCGTCGCCGTGGTCGCGGTGCTGGGCGAGGGGGAGCAGACCAGGCACGGCACGGCCGACAAGGAGGCCGACATGGCGCTGGTGACGCTGACCGGGCCGGACGGACGCCGCGCGCTGCCGGTGTTCAGCAGCATCACCGCCCTCGCGTCGTGGGACGCGCGTGCCCGGCCGGTGCCCGTCGACGCGCGGCGGGCCGCCGTCTCGGCGGTCGCCGAGGGGTGCGAGCTGATGGTGCTCGACGTGGCCGGGCCGGTCACCTACGTCGTGTCGCGGCCCGCGCTGTGGGCTATCGGCGCAAGCCGCCGCTGGCAGCCCGCCCACCGCGACGACGACGTGCTCGCCGCGATCGGCACAGCGGTGGCCCAGCACCCCGACGTCCTGCGCTTCGGCGCCGGGCCGGGGCGCCAGGCCCAGCTGCTCGTCACGCTGGTGATGCGTGAAGGCCTTGCGGCAGAGCAGGTGCAGGCGCTCGCACAGAGGATCGGAGCGGCGTTGCAGTCCGACGACGTCGTCCGCGAGCGGGTCGACGGGCTCGAGCTGGGCGTCGAGCGCGGCTGACCGGCGTCCTCAGCCGGCGTCGGCGGCCACCAGCGCCACGGCCCGCGCCCGCTCGTCGTCCGTCAGTGGCCGCGACACCCCGCGCTGCACGTCCCGCAGCACGATGACGACCCGCCCGCGCGACACCACGCGGCCGTCGCGCACCCGCATCGTCTCGGCCAGCGTGAGGCTCGTCGTACCGACCCGCTCCAGCGTGATCTCGGCGCGGACCGCCTCGTCACCGGCGACGATGCTGCTCACGTAGTCGAGCTCGACCCGGGCGATGACGTGGTCTGACGGCGCGCGCAGCCTGAGGACGTCGCGCAGCCAGGCGGTGCGGGCCTCGTCCAGCAGGGTGAGGAACGCCCCGTGGTAGACGTGCCCGAACGCGTCGACGTCCCGAAAGCGCAGCGGCACCCAGAACGTCCCGTCGCCGGTCATGGCCACATCCTGCCCCGTCGGTGAGTCACCCGCGGGCGGACACGAGCACCTGCATGACCTCGGGCCCGCGGGCCGCCCACCGCTTGGCCGCCGCCCGCCGCAGCAGGCCCCCGACGACCAGCCCGTACGCCGGCCCCACCACCAGCAGCGCCAGCCCCCAGGCGACCGAGTGCCACACCAGGGCCGGCACCAGCAGTCCCAGCAGCGGCAGGCAGATGGCCACCTCCACGGCCAGGGCCACGAACGTCAGCGCCGACGCCGCGCAGCCCTGTCCGGCATTGCCGCTGCTGAACAGGTTCTGCGACGCGGGGACGGCGTAGGGCGCCCGCACCGCGACCAGCGCCGACAACCCGACACCGACCGCGAACAGGGCGCCCGCCAGGCCCAGCGCCGGCAGCGTCTGGACCCAGCCGCCGGTCAGCGCCGCCAGGGCCAGCACCAGCACGACGGCGAACGGGGCGGTCAGGACCGCATTGGCCAGGTCGCCCCCGACCAGGTCGCGGTGGGCGTCGTCCTCGTCGGTGGCGCTGCTGACCAGCATCCAGGTGGCGGTCCCGTCCAGGCCGAACCGGTTGATGCCAGCCAGGCCGGTGAGCAGGCCGACGCCGCACACGGCGAAGACGGCCCCGGGCGAGGGGCGCGACCCGGTCAGAGCCACGGGGCCGAGCACCACCACGAGCACCGGCAGCAGCCAGCTGGTCAGCAGCGCGACCAGGCGCCGGGGCTCGCGCCCCAGGTAGCGCAGGTCCTTGGCGGCAAGCGCGCCGACCCGACCGGTCGGCAGCGGCAGCCGTCGGGGCACCAGCGCGGTGCTGCGACCGCGACGGCGGGCGCTGTCGTCCACCCGCTCGAGCGACCGGCGCACCAGGCGCTCCCACCCGAGCAGCACGAGCGCGATGACGGCAGCGACCGCGGCCAGCGACGCCAGGCCCTGCCCAAGCGGCCGGCCCGGCGCGGTGGCCAGCAGCGCGGTCGGCGTCCAGCGCAGGAACCGGGCGACGCCGTGGACGGCGCCCGCCGCCCCGTCCGAGCGCGCGGCCACCAGCTGCAGCGCGGGGTTGACCAGCTGCACCGACAGCGCGACGACCGCGGTCAGGCCCACGCCCAGGTCGCGCCCGCGCCGCGAGCGCAGCACCCCCGACAGGGCCGCGGCGCTGGCCCGGCTGGCCCCCACGCACAGCGCGAGCAGCAGCACCGCGGCCAGGGCGGCGACGACGGACGCCGCGGGGGTCGTCCCCGTGGCGGGGACCAGCCCCAGGGCGGCGACGACCGTGGCCAGGGGAGCGACCCCGATCAGGGCGCCGACGCCCATGACCACCAGCAGCTGGCGGCGGGTGAGCGGCAGCAGCGCCAGCCGAGCGGGGTCGAGCAGGTCGTCGCTGCCGAACGTCAGCACCGGCAGCACCACCCACCCCAGCAGCAGCGCCGTGTAGACCAGCACCGCCAGGTCCGCGGGCAGCGCGCCGTGACCGCGGGACGCCGCGAGGCCGGCGAACGCGGCGAGCGCCAGTCCGGCACCCAGTGCCGCCCCGACGGCGAGCCCGGCCCGTCGCGCGAGCGCGCTGGGACCGCTGCGCAGCGACCCGCGCAGCAGGGCCAGGCGCAGTGCGGCCGCGGTCCGCACCGTCGTCGAGAACGCGCTGGGGCCGCTCAGCGCGAGCCCAGCCAGTGCAGCGACCCCTGGCCGGCGCGGCCCCCGCCGCCCACCAGCTCGACGAAGACCTCCTCGAGCGGACGTCCGGCGCGGATGGCGTCGACCGGCCCGGCCGCCAGGACCCGGCCCGACGCCATCACCGCGACGTGGTCGCACAGCCGCTCGACCAGCTCCATCACGTGGCTGGACAGCACGACGGTGCCGCCGCGTCCGGTGAACGCGCTGAGCACGTCGCGGATGGTGCGGGCCGAGACCGGGTCGACCGCCTCGAACGGCTCGTCCAGGAACAGCACCGGCGGGTTGTGCAGCAGGGCCGCCGCCAGCGTGACCTTCTTGCGCATCCCGGTGCTGTAGTCGACGACGAGCTGGTCCTTGGCGTCGGCGAGGGCCAGGACGTCGAGCAGCTCGGCCGCCCGCGCGGCCACCTCGCCGGCGTCCATGCCGCGCAGCCGCCCGCTGAACGTGAGCAGCTCGGTGCCCGAGAGCCGCTCGAACAGCCGCAGCCCCTCCGGCAGCACCCCCATCCGGGCCTTGGCGAGCAGCGGCTGCGCCCAGACGTCGATGCCGTCGACCCGCGCGCCCCCGGCGTCCGGGCGAAGCAGCCCGGTGATCATCGCCAGCGTCGTCGTCTTGCCGGCGCCGTTGGGGCCGACCAGGCCGAGGAACGAGCCGCGCGGCACGTCCAGGTCGACCCCGTCGACGGCGACGACGGCACCGAAGCGCTTGGCCAGCCCGCGCAGCTGCACCGCCATCTCGCGCTCGTACGCCCCGGGTCCGTCCACCGGGCCAGCCTCTCAGGACGTGCGCGGGCCCCGATGCGTGGCCCGTGTCCTGTGGCGGCCAGACTGCTCCCATGCCGTTCACGCCGTACCGCCGGGTGCTCGCCGTGCCCGGCGTCACCCGGCTGACGCTGATCGGCGTCGTGGCCCGCATCCCGCACACGGCCATGGGCCTGGTGCTGACCGTCCACGTCACCCAGACCCTGGGCCGCGGCTACGCGACCGCGGGCCTGCTCGTGGCGGCCCTGACGATCGGCATGGCGCTGGGCGCACCCTGGCGCGGCCGCAGCGTCGACCGGCTCGGCGTCCGGCGCGCCCTGCTGCCGTCCGTGGTGGCCGAGCTCGTCCTATGGACGGCGACCCCCTGGCTGCCGCTGCCGTGGTTGCTCGCCGCGGTCGTCGTCGCGGGGGCGATGGGCCTGCCGGTCTTCACCGTCGTGCGGCTGGCCCTGTCGGTGATGGTGCCCGACGAGCAGCGCCGGGCGGCGTTCGCCCTGGACTCGGTCGCCGTCGAGCTGTCGTTCATGGTGGGCCCGGCGCTCGGGGTGCTGGTCGCCGTGCACCTCGGGACCACCGTGGCGCTGATCCTGATCGGGGTCTGCGAGGCGCTCGCGGGCCTGGCGCTGATGGCCGCCGACCCCCCGACCCGCTCGGTCGACCCCGAGGCACCCGTCCAGGACACCCCGGGCCCGGCGCCCGCGCCCACGGGCCGGGTCAAGGTGCCGGTGACGGCGGCGATGGTGGCCGTGCTCGGCGCCACCGCCGGCGCGACCATCGTGCTGTCGGGCACCGACGTGTCGATCCTCGCGACCCTGCGCGAGGGCGGTCACCTGGAGTCGACCGGCCTGGTGCTGGGCGTGTGGGCCTTCGCCTCGCTGCTGGGGGGCCTGGTCTACGGGCTGCTGCCGCGCAGCGTCCCGCCGCTGGTGCTGCTGCTGGTGCTGGGCGTGCTGACGGCGCCGGTCGGCATCGCGACCACGCCGCTGACCCTCGGCGTCGCCGTCCTGGCCGCGGGTTTCCTGTGCGCGCCCGTGGTCACCGCGACCGCTGAGGTGGTCACCGAGCTGGTGCCCGAGGCGGTGCGCGGCGAGGCGATGGGGTGGCACGGGTCGGCGCTGACCACCGGTGTCGCGATGGGTGCGCCGATCGCCGGCGCCGCCATCGACCACGTCGGGCCGTGGGCCGGGTTCACCGTCGTCGGCGTGACCGGGGTCGTGCTGGCCGTGGCGGGGCTGTCGGCCGTCGGGCTGCGACGACGGATCGTCGCCGCGGGCTGAGATCCGGCGCGCGGGCTCAGGCGACCGGGCCGGTGAGCCGCTCGCCGGGCCCCTGGCCCGGCGCGTCGGGCACGGGCAGGGCCTCGCGGAACGCCAGCTGCAGCTGCTTGAGCCCGTCGCGCAGCAGGCCGGCGTGCTGGCTGCCGATCTCGGGCGCCGCGGCGGTCACCAGGCCGGCCAGCGCGGTGATCAGCTTGCGGGCCTCGTCCAGGTCGAGGTGGTCGGCGGCCTCGGCGTCCTGCGCGAGCCCGCACTTGACGGCCGCCGCGCTCATCAGGTGCAGCGCCGTCGTGGTGATGACCTCGATGGCGGGCACCTCGGCGATGTCGCGTAGGTCGGAGTCGTCACGGGCACCATCGGGAATGTCAGCCGCCGGGGTCATGCTGCTACCCTTGCAGACTGACCGACCAGCCCTGACCGCGATCCTGTGGTCGCACCAGGGGTTGGTGCGCAAGCGGAGTCACCTCCCACCCGAGCAACCGCCTCCTCACCGAGTGCGGTGGCCGGGTCCCGGTCCGCCCGGCCCTCGTGGTCGGGTTCGCGTGCTTCGGCGCGTCCGCACCCCGGTGCGTGGCGACGTCGCACGCGTCGGACCGTGGTGGTGGCTCCCTCGCGACGGCGACGGGAGCCTTTCTCGTCTCCTGCGGTCTCACGTGGACACCCGAAGGAGCAGCACATCAGCGAGCCCCGCATCAACGACCGCATCCGGGTACCCGAGGTGCGGCTCGTCGGACCCAACGGTGAGCAGGTCGGCATCGTGCGCGTCGAGGACGCGCTGCGGTTGGCCCAGGAGGCCGACCTCGACCTGGTCGAGGTCGCCCCGACGGCCCGCCCGCCGGTGTGCAAGCTGATGGACTTCGGCAAGTACAAGTACGAGGCGGCGCTCAAGGAGCGCGCGGCTCGTAAGAACCAGATCAACACCGTCATCAAAGAGATCAAGCTGCGCCCCAAGATCGACCCGCACGACTACGGCACGAAGAAGGGCCACGTCGTCCGGTTCCTGAACGCGGGCGACAAGGTCAAGGTGACGATCATGTTCCGCGGTCGCGAGCAGTCCCGCCCCGAGCTGGGCTTTCGCCTGCTGCAGCGCCTGGCCGAGGACGTCGCCGAGCTCGGCTTCGTCGAGAGCTCGCCCAAGCAGGACGGGCGCAACATGATCATGGTGCTCGGCCCGACCAAGAAGAAGGCCGAGGCCCGCGCCGAGGACCGTCGCCGGCGCAGTGCCGAGGACGACGCCGCCGCCGAGCAGGCCGAGATCGACGCGGCGATGCAGCCGGTCGCCGCCGTCGCAGCGCCGGTCGCCGCAGCAGCCCCGGTCGCGGCAGCAGCCCCGGTCGCGGCAGCAGCCCCGGTCGCCGCAGCAGCCCCGGTCGAGACCCCTGCGCCGACCGAGACTCCGGCCCCGGTCCAGACCCCGTCCCCGGTGGCGGCGGCCACGCCGGTCGCGGCACCGGCCTCCACCAAGGCCGCCGTCCCCGCCAAGGCCGCCGTCCCCACGAAGGCCGCTGCTCCCACCAAGGCGGCCGTTCCCACCAAGGCGGCGCCCGCGAAGGCGGCACCCGCGAAGGCGGCACCGGCGAAGGCTGCTGCGCCGGCCAAGCCGGCGACCCCCGCCAAGCCGGCGACGCCCACCGCACCGGTCAAGAAGGCGGCTGCACCGCGACCCACCCCGCGACCTGGCCCCCGGCCCGCCGCGGCCCCGGTCGACACCGAGGCGTCCAGCGACGCCTGACCGAAAGCTCCCGCGCCCCAGGGCGCGGCAGGACCCGAAGCACGACGACTGACACGACGACAGGAGACCGGCAGCCATGCCGAAGATGAAGACGCACAGCGGTGCGAAGAAGCGGTTCCGGGTCACCGGCACCGGCAAGCTGATGCGCGAGCAGCGCAACGGCCGCCACCTGCTGGAGCACAAGTCCAGCCGGCGCACCCGCCGCATCGCCGGCGACGTCGAGGTCGCCCCTGCCGACGTCAAGCGCATCAAGCGGCTGCTCGGCAAGTAGTCGGACCCTGCACGACGCTTCCCCGCGACGCGGGGGAGCACCCACCGGCTGCGCACCAGCCAGCACCGATTGAAGGAGTACTCACGTGGCACGCGTGAAGCGGGCAGTCAACGCCCAGAAGAAGCGCCGGGTCGTCCTCGAGCGGGCCAGCGGCTACCGCGGGCAGCGCTCGCGGCTGTACCGCAAGGCCAAGGAGCAGGTCACCCACTCCCTCGGCTACGCCTACCGCGACCGGCGGGCGCGCAAGGGCGACTTCCGTCGTCTGTGGATCCAGCGGATCAACGCCGCCGCCCGCGCGAACGGGATGACCTACAACCGGTTCATCCAGGGCCTGAAGATCGCCGGTGTCGAGGTCGACCGCCGCATGCTCGCCGACATGGCGGTCAACGACGCGGCCTCGTTCACGGCGCTGGTCGAGCTGTCGCGGGCCAACGTCCCCGCGACGCCCGTCCCCGCCGACGACGCCGCCTGAGCCCAGCGCCGCCGCGCGAGACGACGACGCGCCTGTGCCACCGGTCGCACCGCAGCACCCCTCGACCCTGACCAACGTCAGGGCCGACCGGGTCAAGGCGGTGCACCGGCTGGCCAGGCGCGTCGGTCGTGAGCGGGCAGGGCGCTTCATCGCCGAGGGGCCGCAGGCCGTCCGCGAGGCCGTCGCCGCCCACGCGGGGCGGCCGGGCGCTGTCGTGCTCGAGCTGTACGCCACCGACGAGGCCGCCGAGCGGTACGCCGACGTGCTGGCCGCCGCCGCCGCCGGCGGGCTGACGGTCGCCCGGGTCAGCGAGGACGTGCTGGCCGCGATGACCGGCACCGTCGCCCCGCAGGGCCTGCTCGCCGTCTGCGCCACCGTCGACCGCCCCCTGGACGCGGTGATGACGGGCCTGGCCCCCACCCTGGTCGCCGTGCTGGCTCACGTGCGCGACCCCGGCAACGCCGGCACGGTCGTGCGCGCGGCGGACGCTGCCGGCGCGGACGCCGTCGTGCTGACCGAGGCCAGCGTCGACGTCCACAACCCCAAGTGCGTGCGGTCGACGGCGGGCAGCATCTTCCACCTGCCGGTCGTGCAGGGGGTCGAGCTGGCCCAGACGGTCGGCGCGCTCCGGGCGGCCGGGCTCGTCGTCCTGGCAGCCGACGGTGACGGCGACCGCGACCTGGACGACCTGCTCGACGACGTCGAGGCCGGCGCGGCGGGCGCGGCGGGCGCCGACGGTGAGCCGCCGCTGCTCGCCCGCCCCACCGCGTGGCTGTTCGGCAACGAGGCGTGGGGGCTGCAGGACTCCTACCGCGCGCTCGCCGACGCGGTCGTGCGGGTGCCCATCCACGGCCGGGCCGAGAGCCTGAACCTGGCCACGGCTGCCACGGTGTGCCTGTACGCCTCGGCCCGGGCGCAGCGGCCGGCCGGACGCCGGCGCGACCCGGGGCACTAGAGTCGAGGCCATGGGCGCAAGGGGCGAGCCGGGCCCGGCGTCGACCGGGGTGCTGGTTCCGGACGCCGACGACCTGCCCGACGGGGTGCTCGTGGCCGACGGCCGCGCGGTGATCACCGGGCTGAACGCCGCCGCCGAGCGCGTCATCGGACGCCGGGCCGCCGACCTGGTCGGCCACGACCTGCGTGAGGCACTGCCGCTGATCGAGCCCGACGGCCGCAGCTGGTGGGAGTGCACCGACCCGTGGTCGGGCCTGGCCACCCGCACCGGACACCGCGAGCGCCTGCTCGTGCTGCCCGGCGACGGCGGTCCGCGCGAGGTCCTGGTCACCGCCCGCTACCGGCGCCCCGGGCGCAGCGAGCCGGTCGACGCGGTCGTGCTCGGCCTGCGCGACGCCGCCGCGCGCCGGCGCACCGAGGAGGCCCACGGCCTGCTGATCTCGACCGTCGCGCACGAGCTGCGCTCACCGCTGACGTCGGTCAAGGGGTTCACCGCGACGCTGCTGCGCCGCTGGGACCGGTTCACCGACGACCAGAAGCGGTTCATGCTCGAGACCATCGAGCACGACGCCGACCGCGTCACCCGGCTGATCGGCGAGCTGCTGGACATCTCGCGGATCGACGCCGGGCGGATGGAGGTGCGCCGCCAGCCGGTCGACCTCGCCGCCGCGGCACGCCGCCACGTCGACCGGATGGTCGCGAGCGGCCACGAGGCCGAGCGCTTCGTGCTGGATGTCGAGGGCGGCCTGCCCGAGGTCTGGGCCGACCCCGACCGGCTCGACCAGGTGCTCGGCAACCTGCTCGAGAACGCGGTGCGGCACGGCGCGGGCACCGTCACCCTCGAGGTCGCGCCGGTCACCGAGGCGCTGACCGACGGTGGCGATCCGGCCCCGGCCGTGGCCGTCGCGGTGAGCGACGAGGGCGAGGGCATCGACGAGCAGGACGTCCAGCGCGTCTTCACCCGCTTCTGGCACGGCACCCGGCGCGGCGGCACTGGCCTGGGTCTGTACGTCGTCCGCGGTCTGGTCGAGGCCCACGGCGGGTCGGTGCAGGTGGGCCGCAGCGCCGCCGGTGGCGCCCGGTTCCGATTTACCCTGCCCGCCGGAGCGCCCGAGCACGTGGCGTGAGGGCGGGCCCCGCCGGCTGATCGCACCGACCGCTGACCGAGCCGGCCTCTGTCGCCGGCGAACTCCCCGTCGCTCCTGAGAGGTGCCATGTCCGCCCCCAACTCCAGCTACGACCCCGTCGAGGTCGAGGCGCTGTCCGAGGCCTCGGTCGCCGCCGACGTCGAGCAGGCGCTCGCCGCGCTCGCCGCGGCGAGCGACCTCGAGGCCCTCAAGGCCGCCCGGCTGGCGCACGCCGGCGACCGCAGCCCCCTGGCCCTGGCCAACCGCGAGATCGGCGCGCTGCCCCCCGCCGCCAAGGCCGAGGCCGGCAAGCGGGTCGGGCAGGCCCGCGCCCAGGTCAACCGCGCCCTGGCAGCCCGCCAGGTCGAGCTCGAGGCCGAGCGCGACGCCCGGGTGCTGCTCGAGGAGACCGTCGACGTCACGCTGCCGGTCGACCGCGTCGCCCCCGGCGCCCGTCACCCGCTCGAGACGCTCACCGAGCGCATCGGCGACCTGTTCGTCGCGATGGGCTGGGAGGTCGCCGAAGGCCCCGAGGTCGAGGCCGAGTGGTTCAACTTCGACGCGCTGAACTTCGACCCCGACCACCCGGCCCGCCAGATGCAGGACACCTTCTTCGTCGACCCGCCCGAGGCCGGCCTGGTGCTGCGCACCCACACCTCACCCGTGCAGGCCCGCGCCCTGCTGGAGCGGGGCGTGCCGACGTACGTCATCTGCCCGGGCAAGACCTTCCGCACCGACGACCTGGACGCCACGCACACGCCGGTGTTCCACCAGGTCGAGGGGCTCGCGGTCGACGAGGGGCTGACCATGGCCCACCTGCGCGGCACGCTCGAGCACTTCGCGCGGGCCATGTTCGGCGCCGACCTGCCGATCCGGCTGCGGCCCTCCTTCTTCCCCTTCACCGAGCCCAGCGCCGAGATGGACCTGCAGTGCGTCCTCTGCCGCGGTGGCGGCTGCCGCACCTGCGGCGGCACCGGCTGGATCGAGTGGGGTGGCTGCGGCATGGTCGCGCCGAACGTGCTGCGGGCCTGCGGGGTCAATCCCGACCGCTACAGCGGGTTCGCGTTCGGCATGGGCATCGAGCGGACGCTGATGATGCGGGGCGGGGTCACCGACATGCACGACATGGTCGAGGGCGACGTCCGGTTCAGCACCCACTACGGGATGGAGGTCTGATGCGCGCCCCGCTTCGCTGGCTGCGTGAGCACACCGACCTGAGCGTCGACGTCAGCGCCGAGCAGGTCGCCGCCGCCCTGGTGCGCGTGGGCCTGGAGGAGGAGGGCCTGCACCGCGCCGACGTCACCGGGCCGGTCGTCGTGGGCCAGGTGCTCTCGGTCGAGCCCGAGCCGCAGAAGAACGGCAAGACGATCAACTGGTGCCAGGTGGACGTCGGCACCGAGGTCAAGGGCATCGTGTGCGGCGCGCACAACTTCGCTGCCGGCGACCAGGTGGCCGTCGCGCTGCCCGGTGCGGTGCTGCCCGGTGGCTTCGAGATCGCCGCGCGCCGCACCTACGGCCACGTCAGCGACGGCATGATCTGCTCGGCCCGCGAGCTCGGTCTCGGCGACGACCACGAGGGCATCATCGTGCTCGCCCGGCTCGGCCTCGCGGGGCAGCCCGGCGACGACGCCGCGTCCCTGCTCGGGGTCGGCGAGGCGACCGTCGAGGTCAACGTCACCCCCGACCGCGGGTACTGCTTCAGCCTGCGCGGCATCGCCCGTGAGTACGCGCTGAGCACCGGGGGGTCGTTCACCGACCCCGTCGGCCCCGACCTGGTCGTGCCCGCGCAGGACGACGCCGGCCACCCGGTCCGGCTCGTCGACGACGCGCCGGTGCGCGGCCGCCAGGGCTGCGACCGGTACGTCGCGCGCACCGTGCGCGGCGTGGACGCGGGCGCGACCACGCCGTACTGGATGCAGCGGGTGCTGCAGCAGTGCGGGATGCGGCCGATCTCGCTGGCCGTCGACGTCACCAACTACGTCATGCTCGCCACCGGCCAGCCGCTGCACGCCTTCGACCTCGACCGGCTCGCCGGCCCGGTGGTCGTGCGCCGCGCCCGCGACGGGGAGCGGCTGACCACCCTGGACGGCGTCGACCGGACGCTGCACGCCGAGGACCTGCTGATCACCGACGAGGCGCCCGACGGCACCAGCCGGGTGCTGGCGATCGCCGGGGTCATGGGCGGCGCCAGCAGCGAGGTGACGCCCACGACCACCGACCTGCTGGTCGAGTCCGCGCACTTCGACGCCGTGACGGTGGCCCGCTCGGCCCGCCGGCACAAGCTCTCGACCGAGGCCGGCCGGCGCTACGAGCGCGGCGTCGACACCGACATCGCCGACCGCGCCGCCGAGCTCGCGGTGCGGCTGCTCGTCGAGCACGGCGGCGGACGTCCGGGCGACGGTGTCACCGACGTCGACGAACGGGTCGCCGCCGCGCCGATCACGATGGCCGCCGGGCTGCCCGCCCGGCTGGTCGGCGTCGACTACACCGCCGACCAGGTCGACGACGCGCTGCGCGCTGTGGGCTGCGACGTCGTCCGCCGTGACGGAGCTGACGGCGCCGAGCTCGTCGTGACCGCCCCGACCTGGCGCCCGGACCTGGTCGAGGGCGCCGACCTGGTCGAGGAGGTCGCGCGCGTCGTCGGGTACGACACCATCGGCTCGGTGCTGCCCGTCGCCCCCTCGGGCCGCGGGCTGACCCGGGGCCAGCACCTGCGCCGTTCGGCGGCCCGGGCGCTGGCCGAGCACGGGCTGGTCGAGGTGCTGAGCTACCCGTTCGTCGGGCCGTCGCGGCACGACGAGCTCGGGCTGCCCGCGGACGACGCGCGCCGCACCGCGCTGCGGCTGGTCAACCCGATCTCGGACGAGCAGCCGCTGCTGCGCACCTCGCTGCTGGCCACCCTGGTCGACGTGGCCCGGCGCAACCTCTCGCGCGGCGTCCGCGACCTGGCGCTGTTCGAGATCGGCCGGGTCTACCGCCCCGCGGGCGACCTCGCGCCGGCACCCGGGCTGCCCCGGGCGGCGCGGCCGAGCGACGTGGAGCTCGCGGCGCTGGAGGGCGGCGTCCCGCCGCAGCCGCGTCGCGTCGCGGTGCTGCTGGCCGGTCAGCGCGAGCGGCCCGGCTGGTGGGGCCCGGGTCGGGCGGTCGACTGGACCGACGCCGTGGGCGCGGCCCAGGCGCTGGCCCAGGCGCTCGGCGTCCGGCTCGGCGTCCAGGCCGACGACCACGCGCCCTGGCACCCGGGCCGGTGCGCCCGGTTGACCCTGCCCGACGGCACCCTGGTCGGCCACGCCGGCGAGCTGCACCCCCGGGTGGTCGCATCGCTCGAGCTGCCTGCGCGCACCTGCGCGGCCGAGCTCGACCTGGACGCCCTGGTGGCGGCGGCGCCCGCCCAGGTGCCCGCGGCGTCGCTGTCGACGCACCCCGTCGCGCTGCGCGACGTGGCGCTGGTGGTCGACGAGGCCGTCCCCGCCGGTCGGGTCGAGGCCGCCCTGCGCGAGGGGGGTGGTCCGCTGCTCGAGTCGGTGCGGCTGTTCGACGAGTACGTCGGCGAGCAGGTCGGCGCTGGACGCCGGTCGCTGGCCTACCGGCTCACCCTGCGCGCCGCCGACCGCACGCTCACCGGCGAGGAGGCCGACGCGGCGCGCGACCAGGCGGTCGCCGCAGCCGGCGCCGACACCGGGGCGCAGCTGCGCACCGCGTGAGCTGGCCCGCATAGCCCAGCGCTGATGTGTATAGTCATGCAGCATGGACGACGGGGCCCGGGTGCGGGTGGCGGTCGCCGGCGCGAGCGGGTACGCCGGCGGCGAGGTGCTGCGCCTGGCCCTCGGCCACCCGCGCGTGGTCGTCGGTGCGCTGACCTCCGGTGCCAGCGCCGGCACCCACCTGGGTGAGCACCACCCGCACCTGCGGCCGCTCGCCGGGCGCACCCTGTGGCCGACCACGCCCGAGATGCTGGCCGGGCACGACGTCGTCGTGCTCGCGCTGCCGCACGGCGCGTCCGCCGCGCTCGTGGCCGAGCTGTCGCCCGACACGGTCGTCATCGACTGCGGCGCGGACTTCCGGCTCACCGACCCCGCGGCGTGGACGGTGTTCTACGGCACCGACCACGCCGGCTGGTGGCCCTACGGGCTGCCCGAGCTGCCTCTCGCTGACGGCACCCGGCAGCGCGCCGCGCTGGTCGGCGCCGCGCGCGTCGCGGTGCCCGGGTGCTACCCGACCGCCACCAGCCTGGCGCTCGCCCCCGGGTTCGCCGCCGGGCTGCTCGAGCCGGACGACGTCGTGGTGGTCGCCGCGTCGGGCACCTCGGGTGCGGGCAAGGGCACCAAGCCGCACCTGGCCGGGGCCGAGGTGATGGGCTCGATGTCGCCGTACGGCATCGGGGGCGGCCACCGGCACACCCCCGAGATCGAGCAGAACCTCACTGCCGCAGCCGGTCTGCCGGTCACCGTGTCGTTCACGCCCACGCTGGCGCCGATGCCGCGCGGGATCCTGGCCACCTGCACCGCCCGCGTGCGGCCCGGGGTTCGTGCCACGCAGGTGCGGGCCGCCTGGGTCGCGGCGTACGCCGACGAGCCGTTCGTCGAGGTGCTGCCCCCAGGGCAGTGGCCACGCACCGCCGACACCCTGGGCGCCAACACCGTGCACCTGCAGGTGACGCTGGACCAACGGGTCGGCCGCGTGGTCGCCGTCGCGGCGGTCGACAACCTCACCAAGGGCACGGCCGGCGCGGCGCTGCAGTGCCTCAACCTGGCGCTCGGCCTGCCCGAGACGCTGGGGTTGCCGACGATAGGGGTCGCGCCGTGAGTGTCACCGCATCATGAGTGTCACTGCAGCGCAGGGGTTCCGGGCGTCCGGCGTCGCCGCGGGACTCAAGGCGAGCGGCGGCCTCGACGTCGCGCTGGTCGTCAACGGCGGCCCGTCGTCGACCGTCGCCGCGGTCTACACCGGCAACCGGTGCAAGGCCAACCCGGTGCTGTGGAGCGAGCGGGTCACCGCCGACGGCACCGCCCGCGCGGTGCTGCTGAACTCCGGCGGCGCCAACTGCTACACCGGGCCGCAGGGTTTCGCGACCACCCACGCCAGCGCCGAGCAGGTGGCCGGGCTGCTCGACGTGGACGCCGGCGACGTCGTCGTGTGCTCCACCGGCCTGATCGGCGAGCAGCTCGACCAGCGGAGGCTGACCGCCGGTGTGGCCGCCGCCGTCGCGGCGCTGGACGTCGACGGCGGTGCGGCGGCGGCGACCGCGATCATGACCACCGACACGGTGAGCAAGCAGGCGGTGAGCCACGGCGACGGCTGGGTGGTCGGGGGGATGGCCAAGGGCGCGGGCATGCTGGCGCCGGCCCTCGCGACGATGCTGGTGGTCCTCACGACCGACGCCGAGGCCGGGGCCGTCGCGCTCGACGAGGCCCTGCGCGCCGCCACCCGGGTCACCTTCGACCGGCTCGACTCCGACGGCTGCCAGTCGACCAACGACACCGTGGTGCTGATGGCCAACGGCGCCTCCGGCGTCCGGCCCGGGGCGCACGAGTTCGCCGATGCCGTGCGGGCCGTGTGCCACGACCTGGCCCAGCAGCTGATGCGCGACGCCGAGGGCGCCGACCACGACATCGCGATCGAGGTCGTCCGCGCCGCGGACGAGGCGGACGCGGTCGAGGTCGGCCGGTCGGTCGCCCGCAGCAACCTGTTCAAGGCCGCCGTCTTCGGCCGCGACCCCAACTGGGGGCGCATCCTCGCGGCGGTGGGCACGACGTCCGCGGCCTTCGACCCGACCGACCTGGACGTCGCCGTCAACGGCGTGTGGATCTGCCGCGACGGCGGCCCGGGGGAGTCCCGCGACCTGGTCGACCTGACCGCCCGCGACGTGAGCGTCACGATCGACCTGAAGTCCGGCGACGCCACGGCGACGGTGTGGACCAACGACCTGACGCACGCGTACGTGCACGAGAACTCGGCGTACTCCTCGTGAGCCGACGCTGGGGCACCACGCGGACAATGCGCGCCGCCGACCCCGACTGGGACGCCACCCGCGCCGCGGTGCTCGTCGACGCCCTGCCGTGGCTGAAGGAGTTCTACGGCCAGGTCGTCGTAATCAAGTACGGCGGCAACGCGATGGTCGACCAGACCCTCAAGCGGGCCTTCGCCCAGGACATCGTCTTCCTGCTGCACGTGGGCATCCGGCCCGTGGTCGTCCACGGCGGCGGCCCCCAGGTGTCGGCGATGCTCGACCGGCTGGGGATCGAGAGCGAGTTCCGTGCCGGGCTGCGGGTCACCCCGCCCGAGGCGATCGAGGTGGTGCGCATGGTGCTCGTCGGTCAGGTCGGCCGCGAGCTGGTCGGGCTGATCAACGAGCACGGGCCGCACGCGGTCGGCATGAGCGGCGAGGACGGTGGCCTGTTCGTCGCCGAGCGCACCCGCCCGGTCGTGGACGGCGAGCCCGTCGACGTCGGGTTGGTGGGCGACGTCGTGTCGGTGAACCCCGCTGCGGTCAGCGACCTGGTCGCCGCGGGGCGCATCCCGGTGGTCTCGACCGTTGCGCCCGAGTCGACCGGTCAGGTGCTGAACGTCAACGCCGACACCGCCGCAGCGGCCCTGGCCGTCGCCCTCGGCGCGGTCAAGCTCGTGGTGCTCACCGACGTCGAGGGCCTGTACAGCGACTGGCCCGACCGGGACTCGCTCGTCGAGCAGATCGGCGCCGACGAGCTCGAGCGGGTGCTGCCCGAGATCAGCACCGGCATGGCCCCCAAGATGGCGGCCTGCCTGCGCGCGGTGCGTGGTGGCGTGGGCCGGGCCACCGTCGTCGACGGGCGGCTGCCGAACGCGCTGCTGCTCGAGATGCTCACCAGCGAGGGCACCGGGACGATGGTGGTCCCGTGAGCGAGATCCTGCCCAGCGCCGGCGACGGCGTCGACGGCCGGTCCAGCCAGGCCTGGCTCGACCGGTACACGCAGTCGGTGATGCCGACCTACGGTGTGCCGCAACGGTTCCTGGTGCGTGGTGAGGGCTCGTACGTCTGGGACGCCGACGGCCGGCGCTACCTCGACCTGCTCGCGGGCATCGCGACGAACGCCCTGGGCCACGCCCACCCGACGCTGACCGGCGCGGTCAGCGCCCAGCTGGCCACCCTCGGCCACGTCTCGAACTTCTTCGCCACCGGCCCGCAGGTGGCCCTGGCCGAGCGGTTGCTCGACCTGCTCGCCGCCCCCGACGGGTCCAGGGTCTTCTTCGCCAACTCCGGCGCCGAGGCCAACGAGGGCGCGATGAAGATCGCCCGCCGCACCGGTCGCCCGCGCATCCTGGCGCTCGAGGGCGCCTTCCACGGACGCACCCTGGGCGCGCTCGCGCTGACCCACAAGCCCGCCTACCGCGAGCCGTTCGAGCCGCTGCCCGGGGGCGTCGAGCACCTGCCGTTCGGTGACGTCGAGGCGCTGCGCGCGGCCATGGCGGACGACGTCGCCGCGGTCGTGCTCGAGACCATCCAGGGCGAGGCCGGGGTGCGGCCGCTGCCCGAGGGATACCTCGCCGCCGCCCGCGAGGTCACCAGCGCCCACGGTGCGCTGCTCGTCGTCGACGAGGTGCAGTCCGGGATCGGCCGCACGGGGCAGTGGTTCGCCCACACCCGGCACGGCGTCGTGCCCGACGTCGTCACCCTGGCGAAGGGGCTCGGCGGGGGCATCCCGATCGGTGCGGTCGTCGCCTTCGGCTCCGCCGCAACGCTTCTGGGCGCGGGACAGCACGGCACGACCTTCGGCGGCAACCCGGTCGCCTCGGCCGCCGCGCTCGCCACGCTGCGCGTCATCGAGCGCGACGACCTGCTGGCGAACGTCCGGGCGGTCGGCGCCCGGCTGCGCGACGGCGTGCTGGCAGCGGGCGCATCCCTGGTCACCGGGGTCACCGGCGAGGGGCTGTGGCTCGGCGTGCAGCTGGCCCGGCCGGTCGCCGCACCGCTGGCGGCCGCGGCGCTGTCCGCGGGGTTCATCGTCAACGCGGTGACCCCGGACGTCGTCCGTCTGGCGCCGCCGCTGATCCTGACTGCCGACCAGGCGGACTCCTTCGTCGCCGCCCTGCCCGCCCTCATCCCCCCCGCACTTGCGTCACTAAGTGCCGCTCGCCCGGTCCCGGGAACGGCAGATAGTGACGCAAGTGGCGGATTGACGAGCGAGAAGGATCACCGATGACCCGCCACTTCCTGCGCGACGACGACCTGAGCCCCGACGAGCAGCTCGAGGTGCTCGACCTGGCCGACCGCGCCAAGGCCGACCGGCTCGGAATGCGGCCGCTCGAGGGCCCCCGCGCCGTCGCCGTCCTGTTCGACAAGCCCTCGACGCGCACCCGGGTCTCGTTCAGCGTCGGCATCGCCGAGCTGGGGGGCTACCCCCTGGTCATCGACGCGGCCGCCAGCCAGCTCGGCCGCGGCGAGCCGGTCGAGGACACCACCCGGGTCCTGGACCGTCAGGTGGCGGCGATCGTGTGGCGCACCTTCGGCCAGCAGCGCGTCGACGCGATGGCCGCCGTGAGCCGGGTGCCGGTCGTCAACGCCCTGACCGACAAGTTCCACCCCTGCCAGGTCCTGGCCGACCTGCAGACCGTGCGCGAGCACCGGGGGCGGCTGGCCGGGGTCACCCTCACCTACCTCGGCGACGGCGCCAACAACATGGCCCACAGCTACCTGCTCGGCGGGGCCACCGCCGGGCTGCACGTGCGCATCGGCACCCCGGGCAGCCACCAGCCGGACGCCGCCGTCGTCCAGCAGGCCCGCGAGATCGCCTCTGCCACAGGCGGTTCGGTGCTCGTGACCGACGACCCGCGGACGGCGGCCGACGGCGCCGACGTCCTGGCCACCGACACCTGGGTGTCGATGGGCGACGAGCTCGAGCAGGGCGACCGGGTCGGCGCGGCCAGGCCGTTCACGCCGTACGCCGTCGACGACGCCGCCCTGGCGCTCGCCGCGCCAGGGGCCATCGTGCTGCACTGCCTGCCCGCCTACCGCGGCCTCGAGATCAGCGCGTCGGTGATCGACGGGCCGGCCTCGGTCGTCTTCGACGAGGCCGAGAACCGGCTGCACGCGCAGAAGGCGCTGCTCACCTGGCTGCTGGAGCGCAGCGGATGATCGCCGCGACCAAGGCCGGGCGCCAGCAGCGGATCGTCGAGCTGCTGAGCACCACGCCCGTCGGCTCGCAGTCCCGGCTGGCCCAGCTGCTGGCCGACGACGGCATCGACGTCACGCAGGCCACGCTCTCGCGCGACCTGGTGCAGATGGGCGCCATCCGGGTGCGCGGGGTCGACGGCCAGCTGGTGTACGCCGTCCCCGCCGAGGGCGGCGACCGCACCCCCCGCCCGGCCGACCCGAGCACCGACGCGCGGTTGGCCAAGGTCGCCAGCGAGGTGCTGGTCTCGGCCGAGGCGTCGGCGAACCTCGTGGTCCTGCGCACGCCCCCGGGTGCGGCCAGCTACCTGGCGTCGGCGCTCGACCACGCCGACGCGACCGACCTGCTGGGCACCATCGCCGGCGACGACACCGTCCTGCTCATCTCCCGCGACCCCCGCGGCGGCGCGGCGCTGGCAGCCCGCCTGCTCGCTGTCGCCGAGGGAACCACCCCCGGTTCCGACCCGCAGACCGACCGAAGGAACCCACGTTGAGCAAGGTCCTGACCTCACTGCCCACCGGCCAGCGCGTCGGCATCGCCTTCTCCGGGGGGCTGGACACCTCGGTGGCCGTCGCCTGGATGCGCGCCAAGGGCGCCGTCCCGTGCACCTACACCGCCGACATCGGCCAGTACGACGAGGACGACGTCACCGCGGTGCCCACCCGGGCGATGCAGTACGGCGCCGAGCTGGCCCGGGCGGTCGACTGCCGGGCCACCCTGGTCGAGGAGGGGCTGGCCGCACTGGCCTGCGGCGCGTTCCACATCCGCTCGGGCGGCCGCGCGTACTTCAACACCACGCCGCTCGGCCGCGCGGTCACCGGCACCATGCTGGTGCGCGCGATGCACGACGACGGCGTCGACATCTGGGGTGACGGCTCGACCTTCAAGGGCAACGACATCGAGCGGTTCTACCGGTACGGGCTGCTGGCCAACCCCTCGCTGCGCATCTACAAGCCGTGGCTGGACGCGCAGTTCGTCGAGGAGCTCGGCGGCCGCGCCGAGATGAGCCACTGGCTCAGCGAGCGGGGGCTGCCCTACCGCGACAGCACCGAGAAGGCGTACTCGACCGACGCCAACATCTGGGGCGCCACCCACGAGGCGAAGACCCTCGAGCACCTCGACGTGTCGCTCGAGGCGGTGCAGCCGATCATGGGCGTGCGGTTCTGGGACCCCGCGGTGGTCATCGAGCCCGAGGACGTGCGGATCCGGTTCGAGGCCGGGCGCCCGGTCGAGATCAACGGGCAGCGCTTCGACGACGCGGTGGCGCTGGTGCACGAGGCGAACGTCGTCGGCGGGCGCCACGGCCTGGGGATGTCCGACCAGATCGAGAACCGCATCATCGAGGCCAAGTCCCGCGGGGTGTACGAGGCGCCGGGCATGGCGCTGCTGTGGATCGCCTACGAGCGGCTGGTCAACGCCGTCCACAACGAGGACACCATCGCCAGCTACCACGCCGACGGACGGCGCCTGGGCCGGTTGCTGTACGAGGGCCGCTGGTTCGACCCGCAGGCGCTGATGGTGCGCGACGCCATCCAGCGCTGGGTCGCGTGCCTGGTCACCGGCGAGGTCACCGTGCGGCTGCGCCGCGGCGAGGACTACACGATCCTGCGCACCGACGGGCCGGCGTTCTCCTACCACCCCGACAAGCTGTCGATGGAGCGCACGACCAACGCGGCGTTCGGCCCGACCGACCGGATCGGCCAGCTGACCATGCGCAACCTCGACATCGCCGACAGCCGGTCCAAGCTCGAGCTGTACGCCGGCCAGAGCCGGCTGCTCGAGCACCACTCGCTGCTCGTCGGCCGGCTCGAGCCCGGTGGTGCCGAGCGCATCACGACCAACCCCTCGGCCGGCGAGGCCGACGCGCTGGACGCGGCCGCGATGGAGGCGGGCACCGACTGATGAGCCCGGACCCTCGTGACCTCAGCCCCACCCCCACCGCGGCGCTGTGGGGCGGCCGGTTCACCGGCGGCCCCGCCGACGCCCTGGCTGCGCTGTCCAGGAGCACGCACTTCGACTGGCGGCTGGCCCGCCACGACCTGGCCGGGTCGCGGGCGCACGCCCGGGTGCTGCACGCGGCCGGGCTGCTCGACGACGCCGAGCTGGCCGGCATGCTCGACGCGCTCGGTCGGCTCGACGCCGACGTCGCCTCGGGATCGTTCACCCCGGCGCCGGACGACGAGGACGTGCACACCGCGCTCGAGCGCGGGCTGATCGACCGGGCCGGCGCCCACCTCGGCGGCAGGCTGCGCGCCGGCCGCTCGCGCAACGACCAGATCGCCACGCTGGTGCGGATGTACCTGCGCGAGCAGGCCCGCAGCCTCGCCGGTCGCGTGCTCGACGTGGTCGACGCGCTGCTCGACCAGGCGGCCGCCCACCCCGGTGCCGCGATGCCGGGCCGCACCCACATGCAGCACGCCCAGCCGGTGCTGCTCGCCCACCACCTGATGGCGCACGCCTGGCCGCTGCTGCGCGACGTCGACCGGCTGCGCGACTGGGACGTGCGGGCGGCGGCCTCGCCGTACGGGTCGGGCGCGCTGGCAGGGTCGTCGCTGGGACTGGACCCCGCGGCGGTCGCGGTCGACCTCGGGTTCGACCGCCCGGTCGAGAACTCCATCGACGGCACGGCCGCCCGCGACGTCGTCGCCGAGTTCTCGTTCGTCACGGCCATGGTCGGCGTCGACGTCTCACGCCTGGCCGAGGAGGTCGTGCTGTGGGCGACGCGGGAGTTCGGGTACGTCACGCTCGACGACGCGTACTCGACCGGGTCGAGCATCATGCCGCAGAAGAAGAACCCCGACGTGGCCGAGCTGGCGCGCGGCAAGGCCGGCCGGCTGATCGGCGACCTCGCCGGACTGCTCGCCACTCTCAAGGGCCTGCCGCTGGCGTACAACCGCGACCTGCAGGAGGACAAGGAGCCCGTCTTCGACGCCGTCGACACCCTCGAGGTGCTGCTGCCCGCGGTGGCCGGCATGGTGGCCACGCTCGTGTTCGACACCGACCGGCTCGCCGATCTCGCCCCGCAGGGGTTCGCGCTCGCCACCGACGTCGCCGAGTGGCTGGTGCGCCAGGGCGTGCCGTTCCGGGTGGCGCACGAGGTCGCCGGCGCGTGCGTGCGGGTGTGCGAGCAGCGCGGCATCGAGCTGTGGGACCTGTCCGACGCCGACCTCGCCGGCGTCTCGCCGCACCTGACTCCCGGCGTCCGCTCGGTGCTGACGCTGCAGGGGTCGCTTGCCTCACGCGACGCCGTCGGCGGCACGGCGCCGGTGCGGGTGGCCGAGCAGCTCGGCCAGGCGCGCGCCGCCGCCGCGGCCGCGCGCGCCTGGGCGGGCGGCGGGGGACCAGCGGGCGGATGAGACTGGGCGCGGAGTTCTTCGGCCGTGACGTGCTCGACGTCGCGCCCGACCTGCTCGGGCGTCGGGTCGTCAGCCGGTCCGCGGCCGGCGACGTCGTGGTCGAGATCACCGAGGTCGAGGCGTACGCCGGGCCCGGCGACCCGGGCTCGCACGCCCGGCGCGGCCCGACCCCCCGCAGCGCGGTGATGTTCGGGCCGCCGGCGCACCTGTACGTCTACTTCTCCTACGGGATGCACTGGTGCGTCAACCTCGTGTGCGGGCCCGCGGGCACGGCCTCGGCGGTGCTGCTTCGTGCGGGGCGGGTCGTCGAGGGACACCACCTGGCCCGGCAGCGGCGTCCGGCGGCGCGGGTCGACCGCGACCTGGCCCGCGGACCGGCCCGGCTCGCGGCCGCCCTCGGGATCGACAAGGCCCTGGACGGCGCACCGCTGGTCGGCTCGGTCGAGGTGCAGGCCGATCGTGCGGCACCGGGGGTCGTCCGCACCGGGCCGCGCGTCGGCGTCAGCGGTGCCGGTGGCGACGGCGCGAGGTACCCCTGGCGGTTCTGGCTGGACGGCGATCCGACCGTGTCCGCGTACCGCCCCGGCGTCGTCCGCGGTGAACCCCTTGGCGGTGCACGCACCCGATCGGGCACCCTGGGCGCCGACGGACCGGGCGGGACGCGACCGGCCACGACGAGGGGACGACCGTGACCGACATCCTGGACGAGCTGCACTGGCGCGGTCTGGTGGCGCAGTCCACCGACGAGGCCGCACTGCGCGGGGCCCTCGCCGCGGGACCGGTCACGTACTACTGCGGGTTCGACCCCACCGCGCCCAGCCTGCACATGGGCAACCTCGTGCAGCTGCTGACCATGCGCCGCCTGCAGGACGCCGGGCACCGGCCGATCGCCCTCGTGGGCGGCTCGACCGGGCTGATCGGCGACCCCAAGCCGACCGCTGAGCGGACCCTCAACGCCCGCGAGACCGTCGCCGGCTGGGTGGACAACCTGCGCGAGCAGGTGTCGCGGTTCCTGCTCGCCGACGGCGAGAACCCCGTGCAGGTCGTCAACAACCTGGACTGGACCGCGCCGATGTCGGCGATCGACCTGCTGCGCGACGTCGGCAAGCACTTCCGGGTCAACGCGATGCTGCGCAAGGACGCCGTCGCCGCCCGGCTGCAGTCGCAGGAGGGCATCTCCTACACCGAGTTCAGCTACCAGATCCTGCAGGGGCTGGACTTCCTCGAGCTGTTCCGCAGCCGCGGGTGCACCCTGCAGACCGGGGGGATCGACCAGTGGGGCAACCTCACCGCCGGGTCCGACCTGGTGCACCGCGCCGAGGGGGCGAGCGTCCACCTGCTCGCCACCCCGCTGATCACCAAGGCGGACGGCACCAAGTACGGCAAGACCGAGGGGGGCACCGTGTGGCTGGACCCCACGATGACCTCGCCGTACGCCTTCTACCAGTTCTGGCTCAACGCCGAGGACTCCCAGGTCGGGCTGCTGCTGCGGGTGTTCACCTTCCGCACCCGCGAGCAGATCGAGCAGCTCGAGGCCGCGACGCTCGAGCGGCCGGCCGCGCGCGAGGCCCAGCGGGCGCTGGCCACCGACGTGACCACGCTCGTCCACGGCGAGCAGGCCACCGAGCAGGCCGTCGCCGCCAGCCAGGCGCTCTTCGGCCGCGGTGACCTGGCCGGGCTGGACGCCGACACCGTGCGCGACGCGACCGCCGAGCTGCCGCGGGCGCCGTTCGAGCTGGGTGCCGCCGTGGTCGACCTGCTGGTGGACGCCGGCCTCGCGCCCAGCCGCGGCGGGGCTCGGCGCACCATCGCCGAGGGGGGCGTCTACGTCAACAACACCAAGGTGCTCGACCCGGACGCCGTCATGGGGCCGGAGCACCTGCTGCACGAGCGCTACGTGGTGCTGCGGCGGGGCAAGAAGTCGCTCGCCGCAGGTGTGCTGCAGGGGTGAAACGTGCTGCGGCAGCACGGATTTGACCTGCGCGGGCGATCCCCATAGTGTTCTCCACGTCAGCCCGACAGGGAGGCACGGACACCGCGAGGTGGCCGGTCCCGCCGGGAAGACCGCACTCGCAGCGCCGGGCTCGTCCCGGGGGTACGAACAGCCGCTGGGCTGGGTGTACCGGCCCGCACGGGCCTGCTAGGGTGGAACACCGGTCCCCACTGCAGACGGTTGCTCGTCTGCGACGTCGGACCGAACAGCGTGAAGCAGCCCTGAGATCGGCCGCGAGGCCGTGATCGGTGTGCGTGTGGTCTTTGAGAACTCAACAGCGTGCCGTTTTGTTGATGCCATTGTTTTGATGGTGTTGTTTGGTGCACCCTTTTTGTGGGGTGTTGTTGTGCCAGTTTTCATTGTGTATCGATGGAGAGTTTGATCCTGG
>JBBQGB010000040.1:0-29703 GCA_038322575.1 Actinomycetales bacterium | reverse complement strand
CTGGACCAGCGAGCTGCCCGCCACTCCCGCGACGTCACCGGCGAGGGCGGGATAGCCGCTTGCGTCGCTGAAGCCGATCAGCACCGGCGCCCACCGGTTGCCGTAGCGGGCGCGCTGCACCACGCCCCGGTGCGGGTCGAGCGGCTCGTCGGTGCTGCCGTCGTCGACCAGCGCCAGCCCGGTGGCAGCGCTGACCGCGGCCGCGGCGTCGGCGAGCAGGGCCGCGGCGCCCTCGGGCATCGCGGCCGGGTTGACCACGTAGTGCACCGGCCGGCACGGGTCGTACGTCGCGGGCGCACCTCCCGGCAGCACGTACTCGACCAGGTAGGGGCCGCTGGACACCACCGCCACGGGGGCGAGGACGCGGCCGGGACGCGCGTCCGCGGGCACCGAGGGGTACCCCAGGCCGGCCGACCCCGAGTCGTGCACCTGGCGCACGACGACCAGGCCGCACACCGCGGCCACCGCGACCGCGAGCACCGAGGTCAACGCGGTGCGCGAGCGAGGGGCCACCGGTGCCCATCGACCGCACCGCTCCGGCCCTTGAGTCCTCAGTCCTCGGCGGGGGTGCTGGTGCGGCGCGGCATGAGCAGCAGCGCGGCCACCATCAGCACCGCGGTCACCATCAGCGCTACGAAGACGTAGTGCGTGGCGTCGGACAGCGCTGCCCGCACCAGGCTCATCACGGCCGCACTGTGCCCGTCCCCGGCACCGAGCACCGACGCGGCCGCGTCCGCCCCGTCCGGCACCGTCGAGCGCAGCGCGGGCGGGGCGGCCGACAGCCGCTGGGTCAAGGTCGCGTTGGCGATCGCACCGAAGACGGCGACGCCCACGGCGCTGCCGATCGAGCGCGCGAACAGGTTCGTGGAGGTGACGACACCCCGCTCGCGCCAGCCGACGACCGACTGCACGGCCACCAGCGTGGGGCTGGCCGTCAGACCCATCCCGAGGCCGATCACGAAGCAGCACGCGGCCACCACCCAGACCGACGTGCCCTGCCCCAGCCACAGGGCGCCGAGCGAGCCCGCGACGACGACGGCCGTGCCGATCAGGGCGGTGTCGCGAAAGCCGATCCGCAGGTAGATCCGGCCCGAGAGCGCTGCGGCGATGGGCCACCCGACGGTGAGCGCGGCGAGGGCGAAGCCGGCCGTCAGCGGGCCGGTGCCGAGCACCCCCTGGACGTAGGTGGGCACGTACGAGCTGAGCCCGATCAGGATCGCCCCGACGCACAGGCTGACCAGGCTGCCGCCCAGCAGCACCCGGCGGGTGAGGACCCACAGCGGCAGCACCGGCTCGGCGGCTCGCTGCTCGACGCGCACGAACACCCCGAGCAGCACCAACCCGGCGAGCGGGACGAGGACGCCGGTAGCCGACGTCCAGGCCCAGGCCTGCCCGCCCTCCAGCAGGGCCAGGATGACCAGCGAGCAGCCGAGGGTGAGCAGCGCGGCGCCGGTGTAGTCGACCCTGTGCCGACGGCGCTCGACCGACTCGTGGAACCGGCGCACCAGCATCCAGGCCGCCAGCGCGCCGATCGGGAGGTTGACGAAGAAGATCCACCGCCAGCTGACGTACTCGGAGAACACTCCACCCAGCGTCGGACCGACCACCGAGGCGATGCCCCAGACGCTGGCCAGGTAGCCCTGCACCCGCGAGCGCTCCTCGAGCGAGTACATGTCGCCGACCATGGTCAACGCGATCGGCTGGACGGCGCCCGCGCCCAGTCCCTGCACGGCGCGGAAGGCGATCAGCGCGGGCAGGCTCCAGGCGATGCCGCACAGCACCGAGCCGATGAGGAAGAGCGCGATCCCGGCCAGGATCACGGGCTTGCGGCCGACGACGTCCGCGAGCTTGCCGTAGATCGGCACCGACACGGCCTGTGCCAGCAGGTAGGTCGAGAACAGCCACGGGAACTGCGAGAAGCCCCCGAGGTCGCGAACGACCGAGGGCACCGCCGTGGCGATGATCGTGGAGTCGAGGGCGACCAGCGCCGTCGAGAGCATCAGGGCGATCAGGACGGGCCCGCGCTCGGACCGGAAGCCGACATCTGCTCTGCCGGCCAGCGTCGACGTCATGGCGGCGCCAACCCCGAGGCTGCCACAGTGATTCCCATGATCCACCCCGCACGCTCGCAGCAGTCCCCGCCGGACCTGCGGCTGGACGGCGCCGCCGGCCGTTGGGTGCTGCTCGCGACCGTGCTCGGCTCGGGTGTGGCGCTCCTGGACGCGACCGTCGTGAACATCGCGCTGCCGGCCATCGGTCGCGACCTCGGCGGGGGGCTCGGCGCGCTGCAGTGGATCGTCAACGGGTACACGCTGACCCTGGCCTCGTTCATCCTGCTCGGCGGCTCGCTCGGCGACCTGCTCGGACGACGGCGGGTCTTCCTGGTCGGCGCCACCTGGTTCGCCGCGGCGTCCCTGCTGTGCGCGCTGGCTCCCTCGCCGTGGGTGCTGGTCGCAGCGCGGGCGCTGCAGGGCGTCGGCGGTGCCCTGATGACACCCGGTTCGCTGGCGATCATCTCTGCCTCGTTCGCCGACAGCGACCGCTCCCGCGCGATCGGCGCGTGGTCGGGCCTCGGCGGAGTCGCGGGTGCGGCTGGGCCGTTCGTCGGCGGGTGGCTGCTGGACGTCGCGTCCTGGCGATGGGTGTTCCTGGTGAACGTCCCGGTGGTGGCCGTCGTCGTGGTCGTCGCGGTGCGTCACGTGCCTGAGACCCGCGACCCCGACGCGGACCCGCGGCTCGACGTCCTCGGCGCGGTGCTGGGCGCCCTCGGGCTGGCGGGTCTGACCTACGGCCTGGTCGGGCTCGGCTCAGCGGGCCTGACCGTGACCACCCTCGCGACCACGGCGGCCGGGGTCGCCACCCTGGTGGCCTTCGTGGCGGTCGAGCGCGCCAGCCCGCACCCGCTGGTGCCCGTGAGCGTGTTCGCCTCGCGGCTGTTCACCGCCGTCAACGTCGTGACCCTGCTGGTCTACGCGGCGCTCGGCGGGGTGTTCTTCGTGCTGGTGCTCGAGCTGCAGGTGGTCGCGGGGTTCAGCCCCCTGGCGTCGGGTGTGGCGCTGCTGCCGGTGACGGCGCTGATGCTGCTCGGGTCGGCACGGGTGGGCGCTGCGGCCCAGCGCCCGGGAGCGCGCTGGTTCATGACGGCGGGCCCCCTGGTGGCGGCGTCCGGGCTGCTGCTCGCCCTGCGGATCGGCCCCGGCGCGGGCTGGGTGCCGGTCCTGGCGTCGGTGTCGGTCTTCGGTCTGGGCCTCACGCTGACGGTCGCACCGCTGACCTCGGCGGTGCTGGGGGCGGCCAGCCGAAGCCACGCCGGGGTCGCGTCGGGCGTCAACAACGCTGTCGCGCGCACGGCCGGGCTGCTGGCCGTCGCGGGACTGCCGGCTGCGGCCGGGCTCACCGACGACGCGGTGTCGAACCCTGCGGTCTTCGACGCCGGGTTCCACCGGCTGATCCTGCTGTGCGTCGCGCTGCTGGTGGCCGGCGCGGTTGTCGCCTTCCTGACCACCGCCGAGGCCGCCGCACCCGACGTCCCCTGAGGGACGCCGGGCCCGGTCAGTGGTCGGCGCAGCAGGGCGTGGGGTTCGGCTGCTCGAACGGGACGACGAGCCCACCCACCGCTGGACGGACCACCAGCCGCACGACCCCGTCGACCAGGTGCGGGCGCACGAAGCCTTGGGTGTCGATGCGCTGGCCGTCGGCCACCGGCTCGCGGTGGCCGACCATGACGACCTCGTGGACCGCGCTGCGCGCGAGGAGCTCGCCGACCGTCGTCTCCCCGACCAACGCGGCACTGCCCGCGAAGACGAACAGCCGGCCGCCCCGGCGTCCCGCGTGCAGGCCGCGGGCGACCTCGGCGTCCTCGTCGGTGGCCGACCCGAGCACCTCGACCCGGCCGCCCACCTCGACGGTCACCAGGACCGTCGAGGTGGACGCCGCGACGTGCGTGGCCGCGCTGGTCACGGCGAGGTCGAGCAGCGCGAACCCGTGCTCGGCCTCGCGGTGGCTCGACCAGACCTCGGCCCGCACGTCGTGGGTGGTCATCAGCTGGGGATGACCCAGATCGGGTTGGTGTAGAACCACAGGTCGTCCCACGGGTCGGCGTCGCCCTTGACGTCGGCGAGCGGGCCCTTGGGGTCGACGGCCGCACCGCGCAGGCCGACGCCGGACCGCTTGCCGTCGGTGCCGCGCACCCGGACGTAGAACGGGTCCTCGACCCGGCCCAGGTCGTAGGTCACGACGATGCGGCCCGTGACCCCCGAGACGTCCTGCTGCAGCACCACGCGGGTGTCGGGCGCCATCATGGCGTCCTTGTCGGTGCTCGCCCCAGTGACGGCGCCGCGGATGACGTCGACGCGCGCGAGCTTGGGCACGAACTGCGCCCAGTTCGGCTGCGTGGCCGGGTTGATGGCGATGACCAGCTCGAGCCGGTCGCCCTTCTCCGCCTGACGGATCGAGCCGAGCGGGCTGCCGGGGCCGCGCGAGCCGCGCGGGCGGACGCTGACGTCGACACCGTCGGTCAGCGCGCCGTGGTCGACGTAGACGCGGCCGGCCCGCAGGCCGTCCATGACCGCGGCGTAGGTGAAGCGCTTGGCACCGACGTGGGTGCGGCTGTAGAACCCCGGCCAGAAGTCACCGTTGGTGGTCTTGCCGCCCTCGTGGCCGTGCACCGGGTCGGGGTAGCGGCCGGTGGCCGCGAAGACGGCGGCCCGCTCGGCGTCCGAGGCGCCGCCGCGCACGGAGTCGTCGAGGTAGATGCTGTGCGAGTCCGAGTTGGCGGTGATCCACCACGGCTTGCCCTCGGCGATCAGGCTGTCCCACAGTCCGCCGACGGTCGAGGTCATCCAGTCGAACCCGCCGTAGGTGATGTAGCTCTCGAGCGGGTAGCCGGCGAAGCTCTGCGCGTCGGGCGCGTTGTCGTAGAACCCGCGGCCCGAGCCGGGACCGAACGGTGCCTTGATGCCTGCAGCCTGGTGACCCGGGGCGCCCTCCATGCCCAGCGCGATCCGTGGCTGACGCTCGCGCCACCCGCGGATCTCGTGCGGGGAGTCCAGACCCTTGCGGGCTGGGTGGTTGGCGAAGAACATCGCGTCGTCGACACGGCCGCTGGTGACGGACGTGGCCAGGAAGTCCAGACCCTCGAGGGCGTGCAGCTCGTTGGCCGCGCTGGTCGCCGTCCACTTGTTGACGACGCCGTCGAAGCCGTTCTCGAACTCCTTGAGCACCGCCACCTCGTTGCTGCCCGGGTGCACGATGATCGTGCCGTGCTCGGCCGCCGGGATGTTCCACTCCAGGCCCTGGAACACCAGCGTCTGCTTCTCGTACACCGCGCGGGCGGCGACGATGTCGGGGTTGACGACCTCGACGCCGATCTTGGCGTGCGTGAGGCTGCCGTGGTCGGTGATGACCATCCAGTCCAGGCCGTACGCCGAGGCGTGCTGCACCTGGTCGGCCACGCGGTACATCGCGTCCGAGCTGTGCTGGGTGTGGATGTGGTGGTCACCGGCGAGCCACCGGTAGCGACCGCCTCGCTCGTCCTCACCGCGGTGGTCGCGGTCGTCGGCTGCGGCGGGAAGGGCGCCGCCGAGCACCGAGCCGGCGGCCGCGGTGGCGCCGAGCAGCCCAGCGCGGCGCAGGAACCCGCGGCGGCCGAGGTCGGACGGCGAGAGCTCGCTGTCGGGGATCTGCAGGTCGACCGCGGGCGAGGACGTCGCGTCGTCGGCGCCGTGGTCGTGGTCTGAGGCGCGGTGGTGGCCCGACGCCCCGTGGGAGTGCTGCTGCATGAACGCCTCCGTGGACGGCCAGGCGCTGACCGCCCGGCACACGGCTCCACCCAAGTCCCCCGAGGTGGTCGTGAGGCGTGCGTGAGGTGAACGCAGGGCGAAGGACACCTGACGCGCAGGTGACCTCGCAGCGCTCAGTCCTGGTCGTCCACCACGTGCATCGCGGCCTCCTCGGCCGAGGCGGCCCCGGCGTCGATCCCCGCGTCGCTCGCGATCAGGTCCGAGTCGACGTCCTCGTGGGCGCCCTCGTCCGGGGCGATCAGCCGACCGGCCCGCAGGGTGCCGACCTCACCGTCGTCCAGCACCTCGTCCTGCTCGCGCGGCGCGTCGGGGTCCTCCTCGACCGGCTCGGCCAGCGGGTCGTCGAACGCCATCGTCGGGTCCGGCACCTCCTGGGCGATGCGCATGTCCAGGGTCTCGCCCTGGGCCACCTCGGCCGCCGTGGTGCCGAACCCCTCGACCGCCCGCGGCCGCTCAGGCGGCGAGTACCCCTCGTCCAGGACGTCGTCGACGCCGCGGTCGACCAGGGTGTCCTCGCTCTGCAGCTGGTCCTCGTCGTCGACGCTGTACGTCCCCGCGCCGTCGATGTCGTAGCTCTCGCCCGGTGTGCTGTCGTCGCTCATGCTCCGACCCTGTCACGCCCGTCCGGGGACGGCGAGTCCTCGCCCTCGCTGGGCTCGCGCTCCTTGATGCGCAGCATCCAGGCCGCGGCGGCGAGCACCAGCACGAGGGCACCCAGCACACCGAGCTGGACCGCCACGTCGTCCGCCTTGTCGGTTCCCATCAGGTCCGGTGCCTTCACCGACAGGACGACGATCTCCTTGACCACCGCGATCACCCCGACCAGCAGGAACGGCTCGGCAACCAGCTCGCGCCGCTCGATGGTGGTGCGCACCGCGAACAGCAGCTCGACGACGATGAACACGAGCAGCAGCAGGTCCAGGACGTCCAGCACGACCTCCTGCACCTCGCGCGACCCGGTCACCCCGAGCAGCACGCGCCCGGCCTCGACCAGGGTGACGAACGCGAGCAGCAGCAGCAGCGCCGCGATCAGGAAGTAGGCGACGTCCTCGCCGACCTCGATCACCGCCGCCGCCACCCGCTTGTGCCACGGCTGTCGACTTTCCATGCTCTTGCCCTCCTCGTGACCAGAGCGTCATCCCACCACACGGCGCCGCCGGCATCTGGTCGGGTGGCACCGCGGCGCGGATGACAGGGTGAAGCCATGACCATCCCCATCACCGGGTACCACCACGTGCGCCTCACCGTCCGCGACATCGAGCGCTCGCGGGCCTTCTACGACGCCGTCTTCGCCCTGCCGGTTGCCTTCGAGGTGCCGCCGGACGCCGACGCCGCCACCCGCGAGCAGCTGGGCTTCCTGTTCGGCGGGGTCATCTACGCCGTCCCCGGCGGCTTGCTCGGACTGCGACCGGTGGCCGCCGACGACGACCGGTTCGACGAGGACCGGGTGGGGCTGGACCACCTCAGCCTGGGGGTGGACTCGGTGCAGGCGCTGCACGACGCCGCCGAGGTCCTGGACGGTCTCGGTGTCGCCCACGCCGGCGTCAAGGACCTCGGTGCTGGCGCGATCCTGGAGTTCCGCGACCCCGACGGCACGGCGCTGGAGCTCTACGCGTCGTAGTCAGCGGCGCCGACCAGCGCAGTCGATGCAGGTGGCCGCGCTGGGCCGGGCCTGCAGCCGCAGCGCCCCGATCGGTCGCCCGCACCGCTCGCACACCCCGTACCTGCCCTCGTCGAGAGCCGCCAGGGCACGCACGGTGTCGTCCCTGGTCGCCTGCAGGGCGGTGATCAGCGCGACGACCTGCTGGCGCTCGAACGCGATGGTCGATCCCTCGGGGTCGTGCTCGTCGTCGGCGTTGGAGTCGCGGCTGGCCGCGACGATCTCGCCGTGCTGGCCCCGCAGGTCGCGGATCTGACGGTCGGTGGCGGCCAGCTGCGCGACCAGCCGCTCGCGGTCGCCGCCGGCGCCCTGCGGTGGCGGGTGCCCGGTCACGGCGCCACGGTGCCTGCCAGGCTGGGCGGATGAAACCCGTCCAGCTCGAGACCCTGCGGTTGTTCCTGCACGTGCTGGCCGCCACCGTGTGGGTCGGCGGCCAGATCACGCTGGCGGCACTGGTGCCGGCCCTGCGTGCGGCCGGGTCGGACGTCCCCAGGGCCGCCGCCGCGGCGTTCAACCGGATCGCGTGGCCGGCGTTCGCCGTCCTGGTCGTCACCGGCGCCTGGAACGTCGTCGCCGAGGGTGACAAGGGGCCGGCGTACCGGCACACCCTGATGCTCAAGTACACCCTGGTGCTCGTGTCGGGCGTCACGGCCTACGTGCACGCGCGGGCCACCTCCCGGCGGACGACGGCGGTCTTCGGTGCCCTGACCGGGCTGAGCGCCCTCGCCACGCTCTTCGTCGGCATCCTGCTGTCCGGGGACTGACCGGCCGCCTCAGCCCCGCTCCAGGCTGTCGCGCACCTCGCGCCGCAGCACCTTGCCGATCAGCGACCGCGGCAGCTCGTCGACCACCACCACGCGCCGTGGCACCTTGTAGGCCGTGAGCCGCTCGCGGGCGTGGGCCCGGACGGCGTCGACGTCGATCTGCTTGCCCGGGGCCGCCACCACCACGGCGACCACCTGCTCGCCGTCCTCGCCGCGCACGCCGACCACTGCGACGTCCTGCACGTCGGCGTGCGCGCGCAGGGCCTCCTCGACCTCGGAGGGGTACACGTTGAACCCCCCGGTGATGATCAGCTCCTTGATCCGGTCGACCACCCGCACGAACCCGTCCGCGTCCGCGACCACGACGTCGCCGGTGCGCAGCCAGCCGCCGTCCAGCAGCACCTCGGACGTCTCGTCCGGGCGGTTCCAGTACCCGGAGAACACCTGTGGTCCGCGCACGAGCAGCTCGCCGGGCTGGCCGACGTCGACGTCGCGGGTGGGGTCCTCTCGCTCGACGACCCGGATGTCGGTGGACGGGAAGGGGACGCCGATGGTGCCCGGACGGCGGCTGGCCGCCACCGGGTTGCCCAGGGCGATCGGTGACGCCTCGGTCATCCCGTACCCCTCGACGAGCAGGCCACCGGTCACGGCCTCCCACTCGAGCACCAGCTCGGGCGGCAGGGTCATCGCGCCCGAGATGGCGTAGCGCACCGAGGTGAGGTCGACGTCACCGGCGCGGGCCGCCTCGGCGAGCCGGGCGTAGATCGGGGGCACCGCGGGCAGGAAGGTCGGTGGCCGGCGTCCGATCGCCTCGACCACCAGGTCGAGGTCGAACCGCGGCAGCAGCACCAGGGTGGCGCCGATGCTCATCGCGAAGGTCAGGCACAGCGTCAGCCCGTAGGCGTGGAACAGCGGCAGCACGGCGTAGACGGTCTCGTCGCCGTCGACCAGGCCGGGCACCCACGCCCGCCCCTGGGCGGCGTTGACCCGCAGGTTCCGGTGGGTGAGCACGGCCCCCTTGGGTGTGCCGGTCGTGCCCCCGGTGTACTGCAGCAGCGCCGTGTCGGTGGGCGTGGGCCCGGGGGTCGCGGGGTCGAGCGGGCCGCACGCGGCGACCAGGTGCTCCCAGCGCAGGACGCCGGCGGGCACCGGTGCGGTCAGCGCCGCGCGAGCCGTGCGCGCCCTGGCGATCGGCAGCCGCAGCTTGATCCGCATGAGGCGCGGCATCGCGGTCGTGAGGTCGACCGCTACGACGGTGGTGACCGACGTCGAAGCCCGCAGCCCGTCGACGACCGGGGCGATCTTGTCCCAGCACACCACCACGCGCGCCCCGCAGTCGGCCAGCTGGTGCTCGAGCTCGCCGCGCGTGTAGAGCGGGTTGTGCTCGACCACGACGGCCCCGAGGCGCAGCGCGGCGTAGAAGGCGACCACGTGCTGCGGGCAGTTCGGCAGCGCGACCGCCACCCGGTCGCCGGGGCCGACCCCGAGGTCGCGCAGGGCCTGCGCAGCCCGCTCGACCAGCTCGCCGAGCTCGGCGTAGGTCGTGGTGGCCCCGAAGAAGTCCAGGGCCACCCGCGGTCCGTAGCGGGCGGCGCTGTCGGCGATCATCTGCGGCAGCGACTCCGCGGGCGGCTCGACCTCGGCCGGCACCCCCTCGGCGTAGCTGGCCAGCCACGGCCGGCCGGCAAGCGGGTGGGTTCGACCCGGGGTGGTGGTCTGGGCGTCGTCCATCGGGACAGTGTGCCGGGCCGCACCGACAGCCGGCGTCACGACTGGCCGGTCGCCCGGACCGGGTCGTCCTACCTGGGCGTGATCGCGAACCCCGAGCCCGGGGCGAAGGTGGTGACGGTCGGCGGGATGGCCTTGAGCGTGTCGATGCTGGCGCAGGCGGGGCAGTCGGCGTACCCGCGCTGGCGCTGGCGGTTGGCCTCGGCGTCCGCCGTCGCCGACGCCACCCGGGCCTGCGCCTCCGAGACGCGGGCGAAGGCGGACTGGACGTCGGTGATGGCCTTCTGCAGCTCGACCGGCAGGGTCGTCTTGACCAGGTTGAACTTCACGTCGCGGATGAACGCGCCGCCGAGGGTGTCCCTCAGGTTGGCCGTCAGCACCCGGTTCACCGCGTCCTGCACCTTGACGATGGTCTCGTTGTTCTTCGTCCCGGCGTTGGGGTCGACGACGGCCCGCACCTTCGTGGGGTCGGCGGCCGCCGCGGCCGCGCTGCCGTTCTGCACCAGGACGCAGGCGGCCTGCAGGTCGACGCAGCGCACGCTGCCGATCTGCTCGCGCAGCGAGTTCGAGATCTCGGGTCGCACGACGTTGTCCAGGAACGCCGACCACCCGAGGTCGCCCTCCCACGGGAAGTACTGCTGCCCGTCGGTGCCGCGGTAGGTGCGGGTGCCGAACCGGTCGTCGAAGTCGTTCAGGGCGGCGGCATCGGTGCTCAGGGCGAAGTAGACGATGCCCTCGACACCCACCTCGACGCCGTCGCTGGTCGGCAGGTTCTCGACGTCGACACCCGAGCGGTCACCCCGACCGGGGTCGCCGGTGATCGAGTAGTACCGCTGGGTCGCGGGGTAGGTGTGCGCGGTCGAGTAGAACCCGGTCCAGGTGCGCGCCGACCCCGCCGGCAGCGGGTCCTGACGGATGTTCTTGTCGTCGAACGGTCCGCCGTTGCGGATGACAGCGACGTACCCGCCCTCGGTGCGCGTGAAGCCGCCCACCACCGCGACCCCGGCGACCAGCGCCACGACGACGACCGCGAGCACGGCCAGGGCCCGGCCCGGGCGCCGACGCCGCTTGCTGGGACCGGCGCTCGGGGCGGGCTCGGGGCTGGTGGGGACGTCGGGCTCGCTCACGGGGGTCTCCGAGATCAGGGTGGTGCGTTCGGTCGCCCGGTCGGACGCGGCGCGAGGCGGCGCAGTTCCACCGACGCGCCATCATGGTCCCCGACCGGGTGAGCGGGCGTCCGGGCTGGTCGAGGCCACGCGACGGCGTCCCTGGTGGTGTCCGAGCCGGACGCCGCCCGGTGGCGGGCCGGGTCACTGACGAGAGGGCCCCGAGACCTCAGGCGTAGCGGTGGTTCTTGGTGCCGTTGGCCTGGTGCCCCTTCTCGCGGGTGCAGCTCTTGTTGCCGATGCTGCGATGACCGCACAGCTCGTCGTCGGCCGACGGCGTAGAACCCGCCAGCGTCGAAGCGCTCGGCGCCGGCGATGCCGTGGGCGCGGCCGTGGGCGCGGGCCGGGCGGTCGCGGCCCTCGCCGGTGCGGCAGGCGCTGACCCCGCTGCACCTCGCTGGCGGGCGGCGTACTTCGCCTCGCGCATGGCCCTCTGGTCGTCCACTTTGCCCATGTCGCCGAGGTTAGTCGACCGGTCGGGATCAAGCCGCCCTCGGGCGCCGTCGATGACGGTGAGGTGACCGCCCGATCCGGCCTCGTCGTCCTCGCGGCGGTGGGCGTCGCGGCGTGGTGGCCGGCCCGCCGGTACCTCGTCGGCCGCGGTTGGGCGATCTGGCCGGCGCTGGCCCTGCTGGTGCTCGTGCCGGTGGCCGTCGTCGAGGTGCGGGCGGCACGGTTCGAGTCCAGGTTGGCGGCGGCGGCCGCTCCGGTGGCCGGCCCGAGGGGGGCCTTCGCCTGCGAGCGGGTGCTGCACGGGTTCTGGCGCAGCAGCGGGCGACCGGGCGAGGTCTGGTTCGACGCCGACGGTCGTCCGGCCCGCCCCGCCTGGCTGTCGGGCACCACGTGCGCAGCCGTCCGTCGCGAGCTGGCTCACCCGTCCGTCGCTGACCTGCGGGGGATCGTCGCGCTGCACACGGTCGTGCACGAGGCCGCCCACCTCGCCGGTGTGCGTGAGGAGTCCAGCGCCGAGTGCACCGCCCTGGCGCACGACCTGCAGGTCTGGCGACGCCTGGGAGTGCCGCCAGACGTCGCGGAGGCGGCGCTGGCCAGGTACCGCGTCGAGGTGCGGCCCAGACTGCCCGACGAGTACCAGGGGACCTGCCTGCAGCCGGCGCCCGCGCCGGCCGGCTGAGGCCGCTGGAGCGGGTCGGGCTCGCACCCCAGGGCTAGCCGAACCCTCGTCCATCCGGTCGTCGTGACGTCAGGTACGCCTCGGCCGCCGCGATGTCGGTCACCTCGGCGTACTTGGCCTGCAGGTCGGCCAGGTTCGCGTCGTTGACGGCGGGGTCCCGGTCCGCGACGGCCTCGCGCACCACCAGGGGGATGAAGCCGTGCTGGCAGGCGTCGACGGCGCTGGCGCGCACGCAACCGCTGGTGCTGACCCCGGCGACCACCAGCGTGTCGACCTGCAGCGCCGTGAGCGTCGACGCCAGTGACGTGCCGAAGAACGCACTGGCGTACTGCTTGACCACGACGAGCTCACCAGGGCCGGGGGCCACCAGCGGCACCGGGTCGCCCAGCGCCGAGCCGGCGACGAGGTGGCGCAGCGCCCCCACCTTGCGGAAGAACACGCCCCCGTCCAGCCCGCCGACGGCGTACCGCACCTGGGTGTGGATCACCGGCACCCGCGCCGCGCGGGCTGCGGTCAGCAACCGCTGCGCCGCGTCCAGGACGGTGTGGTCGTCGAGGTACAGGTCCGAACCGGGGGTGAAGTAGGCCTGCACCAGGTCGACCAGCAGCAGCGCCGGGCGGCGACCGGGCTGCAGGTGCCCACCGAAGCCGGTCGCCACCGCCGCGCTCACAGCGGCACGGGTGGGCGGGGCGCGGGCAGCCCCGTCTCGGCTAGCGCGTTGGCCAGGATGGTCTCCATCGGTGGGCCCATGTCGAAGGTGGGCAACGGCTCGACGCGCCCGGCCCGCATGCCCGCGCGCAGGTCCTCGGTCGCCGCACCGTCGATCGCACCGTCCTCGCCGATGACCACCCCGTACAGGCGTGCCCCTGCGGCGGTGACCAGCCCCCGACGCACCTCGAGGGCGACCAGCTCGGGGTCACGGGCCAGGGGATCGCCCCAGCCGCCCCCGCCCCAGGTGACGAAGTGGAGCAGGTCGCCCGCCTCGACGACGACGTCGTGCACCTTGCTGCCCAGCACCTGCGTGCTGCCGTCCCTGCGCTGCAGCAGCTTGCGCCCACGGGCGCCCGGTTTGCCGCCGTTGACCCCCCAGGGGTAGGTGAGCCAGCGGTCGTCGTGGATCGAGATCGTGCCCGGCTCGAGGAACCGGTACGCGACGTCGACGCCGTTGCCACCGCGGTGCAGGCCGGCACCGCCGGAGTCGGCCACGGTCTCCCACAGCTCGATCCGCATCGGGTAGTACGACTCGAGGTACTCGCAGGGGATGTTGACGAAGCTGGGCCACAGCGAGTGCCCGTCCGGCCCGTCGCCGATCGGGCGACCGGGGATGCCACCGAAGCCGATCGAGTACAGCTGGAACCACTCCCCCTTGCGCTCCCCCTCGCCGTAGGTCCCCGAGTACATGAAGTGCGGCGAGGACGAGAAGCCCGCGGCGTTCAGCAGGTCGGGGTTGGTCTGGCCGAGCAGACCGCCGAACAGGTCGAAGACCCGTCCGATGCCGTGGTTGCGGGCGTTCAGCGCCGCCGGGTAGCGGGGTTTCCAGAAGGAGTCGTCCGGGATGGTCACGTCGATCAACGGGTAGAACCCGTCGTTCCACAGGATCTGCGGGTCGGCGACGGTGATCATGTAGATCCCGAAGAACATCCTGACCAGGTTCTCGTTGATGTAGTAGTTGATGGGTCCGCGAGCCTGCGGGGCGCTGCCGGTGAAGTCCAGGTGCACCTTGTCGCCGGTGCGGGTCAGCGCGAGCTTCAGCTCGTACGGGCCGTACCCGACGCCGTCGTCGCAGATGTAGTCGGTGAACGACAGGGTGCGGCCCTCTTCGAACACCAGGTGCAGCAACGTCTTCATCGCCCGGTAGTTGCGGTCCAGCAGCGCGTCCAGCGCCGAGACGTAGGTCTCGACACCGAACCGCGCGCACAGCTCCTGGACGCGCCGGCTCGCCGTGCGGCACGCGGCGACGATCCCGTTCAGGTCGGCGCGGTTCCAGTCCGGCTTGCGCACCTGGTTCAAGATGATGCGCAACGAGTCCGACGCCAGCACACCCTTGCTGTACAGCTTGAAGGGCGGGATGACCACGCCCTCCTCGAAGATGGTCCTGGCATCGGTCGGCATCGAGGACGCCGACTTGCCGCCCACGTCGGACATGTGGCCGAACATCGACGACCAGCCGACGACCCGTCCGTCCACGAAGATGGGCATGACGACCAGCCAGTCGTTGGCGTGGCTGATGGCCGCGCCGCACGAGTACGGGTCGGACGTCAGCAGGACGTCACCCTCCTCGACGGTCCCGTCGAAGTTGTCGAGGAAGTCGGGGATCGAGAGCCCGAACTGCCCGACCACCATCTTGCCGTCGGGGTCGCCGATCAGCGGGAACTCGTCGTGCTGCTCGCGGATGCCCGGCGAGAGCGCGGTGCGGAACAGCACCTCGTCCATCTCGAAGCGCGCGTTGCGCAGCGCGTTCTCGATCAGGTCGAGCGTCACGACGTCGACGTCGACGCGCCCGAGCGGTGCGGTTGTCGTCTCGATGACCTGTGCCACGGCTCATCCCTCCATCGGGCGGATCAACAGGCTCCCGTTGGCGTGCACCGTCGCGGCGTGGCCAGGGAGCACCAGGGTGGTCGAGTCCATCTCGGTCACGATCGCGGGACCGCGCACGACGTCGTCCGCCCGCAGCTTCACCCGGTCGTAGACGTCGGCGTCGACCTCGCCGCCGTCGACCCACACCCGGGTGGTGGTGCGCAGGGCGGGAGTGGGGTCGCCGTCACCCCGGGGCAGCGCCGGCGCCGCGACGTCCGGCCGCGGACCACTCGCCGCGGCGCGCACGTTGACCAGCTCCTGCTCGTTGTCGAGCAGGAACGAGAACAGGCGCTCGTGCTCGGCGTCGAACGCCGCCCGCAGCGCTCCCAGCCCGCCGTCCGGGCGGTCGAAGGACGTGATGTCGACCTCGACCGGGATCTCGAAACCCTGACCGTGGTAGCGCAGGTCGACCTGGTAGCTGACCGTCTGCACCTGCGGCGCAACCCCCTGGCCCACGAGCGTCTCGCGCGCCGTGGCCGCCAGCTCGTCCAGCACCCCGCGCAGCTCGGCGTCGGTGAGGTCCGAGAACGCGCGGATGTAGGTGCGGGCGGCCTCGTCGCGCACGCTGGTGGTCGCGTCGCCGTACGCGCACAGCACCCCCGGCGAGGGGGGGATGATCACCGGCCACGAGCCGGTCAGTCTGCCGAGGGCGTTGGCGTGCAACGGTCCTGCGCCACCGAACGCGACTAGCGCGAAGTCGCGGGGGTCGAAGCCCTGCTGCACCGACACCAGCCGCAACGCCCCCAGCATGTTCTCGTTGACGATGTCGATGATGCCGGCTGCGGCTGCCTCGACGCTGCCGAGCTCGGTGGCGGCGCTGATCGTCTCCACCGCCTCTCGGGCCGCGGACCGGTCGAGGCTGATCTCGCCACCGGCCAGCTCGGTCGGCAGGTAACCGAGGACGACGTTGGCGTCGGTGACCGTCGGCGCGGTCCCGCCGTGGCCGTACGCGGCCGGGCCGGGCTCGGCTCCGGCGCTCTGCGGCCCCACCCGCAGAGCCTGCGTGAGCGGCGGGACGTGGGCGATCGAGCCGCCCCCCGCGCCGACGGTGCGCACGTCCACCGACGACGCCCTGACCTTGAGGTCGCCCACCGAGGTCTCACGGCCGATCCGCGGCTTGGAGTTCTGCACCAGTGCGACGTCGGTCGACGTGCCGCCCATGTCGAACGTCAGGAAGTCGTGGAAACCCGCCTGGTCGGCCGCCCAGACCGCACCGGCGACACCGCCGGCCGGCCCGGACAGCAGCAACGACACCGGATTGGCTGCGGCGACGGACGCGCTGGCCAGGCCGCCGTCGCTGCGCAGGATCGACAGTGCCGCATCGACCCCGTTCTCGTGCAGCTGGTCCGCGAGGTTGGCCACGTACCGGCCGACCTGCGGCAGGACGTAGCTGTTCGCGACCGTGGTGAGGGTGCGCTCGTACTCGCGCAGCTCGGGCAGGACGGTCGAGGACAGCGACACGGGGACGCCCGGCAGCTCCTGCGCCGCGATGGCCCCGATCGCCCGCTCGTGGTCGGGGTTGGCGAACGAGTTGATCAGGCTGACGGCGAGGGCCTGGATCCCGTTGTCGCGCAGGCGGCGCAGCTGCAGGCGCACGGCGTCCTCATCGAGCTCGATCACGACGCTGCCGTCGGACGCGACCCGCTCGACCGCCTCGACGGTGTCCTGGAGGTCGGCCAGCGGCTCGGGTTTGGGCCAGATGATCCAGCCCGCCAGCCCACCGGGGACGAAGGACCGCGCGATCTGCAGGACCTGGCGGAAGCCGCGCGTGGTCACCAGCCCCACGCGCGCCCCCTTGCCCTCGAGGATCGCGTTCGTGGCCACGGTCGTGCCGTGCAGCACCGCACCGACCTCGGCCATCGAGATGCCCGCCTCCTCACAGGCGCGCTGGATGCCCCGCAGGACACCGATCGACTGGTCGTCGGGGGTCGAGGCGGTCTTGGCCCGCCAGGTGCCACCTGAGGACTCGTCGATGAGCAGGACGTCGGTGAAGGTGCCCCCGACGTCGACCCCCAACCGGTATGCCATGTGCTCTCCTCATGCAGGCGGTGCTCGGGTTCGGCTAGATGACGTGCTCGCTCCGCAGCCGGTCGATCTCGGCGCCCGACAGGCCCAGCAGCCCGCCGTAGACGTCCTCGTTGTGCTCGCCCAGCTCGGGCCCGGCGTGGCGCACCCGCCCGGGGGTGGTCGACAACCGCGGGAAGACGTTCTGCATCGCCAGCTCACCGAACGTCGGGTGCGCGAGCCGGATGATCGACTCGCGAGCGGCGAAGTGCGGATCGCTGAGCATGTCCTTGGCGCGGTAGATGCGCCCCGCCGGCACCCCGGCGTCCGCGAGCAGGGCGAGCAGGGCGTCAGCCTCGTGCTGGGCCGTCCAGCGGGCGATCAGCTCGTCCAGCTCGCTCATGTGGGCGCCGCGGGCGCCGTGGGTCGCGTACCGCTCGTCGTCCGCGAGGTCGGACCGGTCCATCGTGTCGGCGAGGCGCCGGAACACGGTGTCCTGGTTCGCGGCGACCAGGATCGCCTCGCCGTCCGCGGTCGGGTAGACGTTGCTGGGCGCCACGTTCGGCAGCACCGAGCCCGTGCGCTCGCGCTGGTACCCGGCCACCTGCCACTCGGGGACCAGCGACTCCATCATCGCGAGGACGGCCTCGTAGATGGCCGAGTCGACGACCTGACCTCGGCCGGACCGCTCCCGCTGGTGCAGGGCGACGAGCGTGCCGACGCACGCGAACGTCGCCGCCAGCGAGTCACCCAGCGAGATGCCCGCGCGCGACGGCGCCAAGGTCGGATCGCCTGTCACGTAACGGATCCCGCCCATCGCCTCACCGATCGAGCCGTAGCCGGCACGTGGCGCGTAGGGGCCGTCCTGGCCGTAGCCGGTCACCCGGGTGACCACCAGACGGGGGTTGATCTCCCACAGCTGCTCCGGGCTCATCCCCCACCGCTCGAGGGTTCCGGGACGGAAGTTCTCCAGCAGGACGTCGGACTCGGCGACCAGCCGCCGCACCAGGTCCTGGCCGCCGGCTGTGCGCAGGTCGCAGGTCACCGACCGCTTGTTGCGCGCCACCACCGGCCACCACAGGGACCTGCCGTGCGGCTTCTCGCGGCCCCACTGGCGCATCGGGTCGCCGCGTCCGGGGTCCTCGATCTTGATGACGTCGGCCCCGAAGTCACCGAGCAGCTGGCCGCAGAACGGGCCGGCCAGCAGCTGACCGAGCTCGAGCACGCGCACGTCGGACAGCGGCAGCCGGTCGTCGGTCTGGTCGTCCATCACGCTCCCCCTGCGGTCGTGATGGACCCGTGGTCGGCCCGCGGGCCCAGCAGCGACGCCCTCGCCGACAGCAGGTGGCTGCGCATGACGCTCTCGGCCCACAGCGGGTCGCGCGCGCGCATCGCGGCGACCAGCTCGACGTGGTGGTGGGCGCTGCGCAGCATCGCCGCCTCGTCGAAGGTGTGCAGGGTGCGCACCAGGACGGCGGTGTGCACCAGGCTGCCGAGCACGGCGGGGAAGGACGAGCCGCCGACGGCCGAGACCACCGCGCCGTGGAACTCGGCGTTCAGGCGGTAGAGCAGGTCGAGGTCGCGGCGGCGCGCCTCGGTCGCCCGCAGGTGCGCTGCCGCGATGCGCGCCAGGTCGTCGAGCTGGGTGGCCGACGCGCGCCGGGCGGCGAGCCGCGAAGCCAGGCCCTCGACCTCGGCCCGCAGGTCGAACACCTGCTCGAGCTCGGCCGGCGTCCACTCCACCACCCGGGCCCCCTTGTTGGGGGTGATCTCGACCAGCCCCTCGGCGGCCAGGTGGCGCAGGGCCTCGCGCACCGGCGTGCGGCTGACCCCCACCGCCTCGGCGAGGTCGGCCTCGCCCAGCCTGGCACCAGGAGCGAACCGCCCGTCCAGGATCATGCCCCGGACGGCGTCGACGGTGCTGCTGGCTGTCGACACGGACGTCCTCCCTCATGCAGCGGGCCACCGAGTGCATGCAATGTAGGGGCGCCCACGCGAGGACTTCAAGGGGTGAGTGCGGGCAGCTTCGGCTATTGCATGCACCGGCGGTGAGAGGTAGACCTGGGCCATGAACCCGGCGTCCGTTCAGGTCATCGAGGTCGGCCCGCGGGACGGCCTGCAGAACGAGCCGGTCACCCTGAGCGTCGCGCAGAAGGTGAGGTACGTCGAGTCCCTGGTGGCGGCGGGGCTGCGCCGGATCGAGGTAGTCAGCTTCGTCAACCCCGCCCGGGTGCCGCAGATGGCCGGCGCCGAGGAGGTCATGGCCGAGGTCCCCCGAGCCGCCGGCGTGAGCTACGCCGGTCTGGTGCTCAACGAGCGGGGCCTGGACCGCGCGCTGGCCGCGGGGGTCGACGAGGTGAACGTCGTGGTCGTCGCCAGCGAGACCTTCTCGCAGCGCAACCAGGGCGCGAGCATCGCCGAGTCCGCGGCGATGGCCGACCGGGTCGTCGCGCGAGCCAGGGACGCTGGGCTGCACACGACGGTCACCATCGCCGCGGCCTTCGGCTGCCCGTTCGAGGGTGAGGTCCCGACCGACCGGGTCGCCGACCTGGTGCGCCGGTGCGACGTCGGCGGCGTGGACGAGGTCGCCCTGGCCGACACGATCGGCGTCGCGGTGCCCGCCGACGTCCGACGGGTCGTCGGCGCGGTGCGCGAGGTCACCGGCCGCCCCGTGCGGCTGCACCTGCACAACACCCGCAACACCGGGTACGCCAACGCAATCGCCGCCGTCGAGGTCGGGGTGGCGGCCCTGGACGCCAGCAGCGGCGGCATCGGCGGGTGCCCCTTCGCACCCAACGCCACCGGCAACATCGCCACCGAGGACCTCGCGTACCTGCTGTCGCGCTCAGGGGTCGACACCGGGCTCGCGCTCGACGACCTGTTGGCGCCGTCGGCCCTGGTGGCCGAGCTGCTGGGGGCGCCGGTGCCCGCCCTGCTCCCGCGGGCCGGGGGCTTCCCCGGCTCGCGGGTCTGACGTGCCGTCCGTCGTAGGCTCAGATCGCGCCTTGGCTGCGCCAGTAGGCGTTGAGCGCACCGTTGGTCTTGATGAACCAGACCAGCGGCCCGATGATCAGGAAGCTCCCGGGGAAGTTCCACAGGCCGGTCACGGCGCTGACCGGCTTGGCGAGCCCATGGCGTTCGTAGAGCTCACCCACCTCCTGCGAGGTGATGAAGGGCATGACGACGGTGATGAAGATCGCCAGCAGCAGGCCGACGCCGCCCCCCAGCCCGGTGCCCTTGTGCGCCTTCATCTCGCTGTGCACCGCGTAGAACCAGTACCAGGAGTAGAAGCCGAGGGTCACCACCGTCAGGAGGATGCAGCTGCCGGTGCCGCGGACGCGTCCGATGACGGGCCCAGAGGCCTGCGACACCAGTGGCGCCCCACGGTATGGCCCCATCGCTCCCGGCGCGGCCGGCGCCTGCCAGTCGGTCGGCGTCCGGAACTGCTGCGTATCCGGGTCCTGCTCTGCCATGGTCGCTCCCCCGCGCTCGGTGCCCACCCCCCGCGGGCAATGGGGAGAACCTAGCGCGACCGGCCGATCCTGGGGCGGACTCGCCCATTCCTCCCCCCACCCCGGTTTCCTCCCCCCAACCGGTGTCTCGCACCCGTTTTGTCCGTTGTGACACCGGTCAGGGGGAGGAAGGGGTGGCCAGGTGGGCGCGGACGACGAGGGCCCCGGGGAGCAGTCCCCGGGGCCCTCGTCGTCAGGCGCTCTGCGTCAGCTGCAGCCGCTGGTGCTGCCGCAGCCCTCGCAGACGTAGCAGCTGCCGGCGGGGCGCATCTTCACCCCGCAGGTCATGCAGATCGGCGCGTCGGCCGAACGGCCCTGCAGCTTCTCGAGCAGCTCGGTCGAGGAGTGCACGTCCGAGCTGATCCGCTTGGCCGAGGCCGCACCGGCGCCGGACTTGACCTCGATCGTCTCGGCCTTGGGCTTCACCGACGCCGACTGCGAGTAGCTCTCGAGCTCGGCGTCCTCGTCGGACTCGGTCTCGGGCGGCAGGTACGACCCGGTCTCGAGCTGGCGGGCCCGCTCACCGGCGGTGTAGATCCCCATGGACGCGCGGGTGTCGAAGTCCATGTAGTCCAGCGCCAACCGGCGGAAGACGTAGTCCATGATGGACTGCGCCATCCGGATGTCGGGGTCGTCGGTCAGCCCGGCCGGCTCGAACCGCAGGTTGGTGAACTTGTCGACGAACGTCTCGAGCGGGACGCCGTACTGCAGGCCGATGGACACGGCGATGGAGAACGCGTCCATCACCCCGCCGAGCGTCGAGCCCTGCTTGCCGAACTTCAGGAACAGCTCGCCCAGCCCGTCGTCGGGGTAGGAGCCGGCGGTGAGGTAGCCCTCGGCGCCGCCGACCGCGAACGAGATCGTCTGCGACGGACGGCGCTTGGGCAGCCGCTTGCGCACCGGGCGGTACTCGACGCGCACCTTCTCGTCGGCTGTTGCGGCCACCTCGGTGCCGTCGTACGCCTTGTCGGAGGTCTTGGACTTGGCGTCGCTCAGCGGCTGGCCGACCTTGCAGTTGTCGCGGTAGACCGCGAGGGCCTTCAGGCCGTACTTCCAGCCCTGCAGGTAGACCTCCTCGATCTCCTCGACCTTGGCGTCCTCGGGCAGGTTGACGGTCTTGCTGATCGCCCCGGACAGGAACGGCTGGCAGGCCGCCATCATCCGCACGTGGCCCATGGCCGCGATCGAGCGCGCGCCCATGGCGCAGTCGAAGATCTCGTAGTGCTCGGGCTTGAGCCCAGGTGCGTCGATGACGTGCCCGTTCTCGGCGATGTGCTCGACGATCGCCTCGACCGTCTCCTGGGTGTACCCGAGCTTGGTCAGCGCGCGCGGGATGGTGAGGTTCACGATCTGCATCGACCCGCCGCCGACCAGCTTCTTGAACTTCACCAGCGAGAAGTCCGGCTCGATGCCGGTCGTGTCGCAGTCCATCATGAAGCCGATGGTGCCGGTGGGGGCGAGCACCGACGCCTGCGCGTTGCGGAACCCGTTCTTCTCCCCCAGCTTCACGACGTCGTCCCAGGCCTGGGTGGCCAGCCGCTGCACGTCCTTGTCCATGGTGTGCATCGCGCGGATGCCGTCGTTCGCGGCGGCGTGCTTGCGCATCACCCGCTGGTGGGCGGCGCTGTTGCGGGCGTACCCCTCGTAGGCGCCGACGACACCGGCGATCTCGGCGGACTTCTTGTACGCCGTACCCGTCATCAGCGAGGTGATCGACCCGGCCAGGGCGCGGCCGCCGTCGCTGTCGTAGGCCAGGCCCGAGGCCATCAGCAGGGCGCCGAGGTTGGCGTACCCGATACCGAGCTGGCGGTAGTTGCGGGTGGTCTCACCGATCGCCTCGGTCGGGAAGTCCGCGAAGCAGATCGAGATGTCCATAGCGGTGATGACCAGCTCGACGACCTTGGCGAACGACGCGCCGTCGAACGACCCGTCGTCCTGCAGGAACTTGAGCAGGTTCAGCGAGGCGAGGTTGCAGCTGGAGTTGTCGAGCGACATGTACTCCGAGCACGGGTTGGAGGCGTTGATCCGTCCGGTCTCGGGGGTGGTGTGCCAGTCGTTGATGGTGTCGTCGTACTGGATGCCCGGATCGGCGCAGGCCCAGGCCGCCTGGGCGACCTTGGTGAAGAGCTCGGCGGCGTCGACGGTCTCGATGACCTCACCGTTGGTGCGTGCGCGCAGGCCGAACTCACCCTTGGCCTCGACGGCGCGCATGAACTCGTCGCTGACCCGCACCGAGTTGTTCGCGTTCTGATACTGCACCGAGGTGATGTCGGCGCCACCGAGGTCCATGTCGTAGCCCGCGTCGCGCAGCACGCGGATCTTGTTCTCCTCGCGCGCCTTGGTCTCGACGAACTCCTCGATGTCGGGGTGGTCGATGTCCAGGACGACCATCTTGGCCGCGCGCCGGGTGGCGCCACCGGACTTGATGGTGCCGGCCGAGGCGTCGGCCCCGCGCATGAACGAGACCGGGCCGGACGCCGTACCGCCCGAGGAGCGCAGCAGCTCCTTGGACGAGCGGATCCGGGACAGGTTCAGGCCCGCGCCCGAGCCGCCCTTGAAGATCATGCCCTCTTCGCGGTACCAGTTCAGGATCGAGTCCATGGAGTCCTCGACGGCGAGGATGAAGCACGCCGAGACCTGCTGGGGCGAGCTGGTGCCCACGTTGAACCAGACCGGGGAGTTGAAGCTGAACACCTGGTGCAGCAGGGCCCAGGTGAGCTCGTGCTCGAACAGGTCGGCGTCCTCGTCGGTGGCGAAGTAGCCGTGGTCCTTGCCCGCCTTGACGTAGGTCAGCACGACCCGGTCGATCAGCTGGCGCAGGCCGGTCTCGCGGCTGTCGGTGCCGACGGCCCCGCGGAAGTACTTGGTCGTCACGATGGTCGAGGCGTTGACCGACCAGAAGTCGGGGAACTCGACCCCGCGCTGCTCGAAGATCGTCTCGCCGGTCTTCCAGTTCTGCTGGACGACGTCGCGGCGCTCCCAGGTCACCACGTCGTAGGGGTGCACACCGGCGGTGGTGAAGATGCGGTGCACCGTCACTCCCCGGCCCTTGCGTCGGGCGCTCGTGCGGGCGCCGCTCGTGGTCTCGGTCATCAGGTTCCCCTCGTCAGGCGTGGAAGTGGTGCGGAAGTCGGTGGATCAGGTGGATCGGGGTGGGTGGTGCAGTCAGTGGGTGGTGCTCGGCTCGACCCCGGTGGCCTCGCGCTCGGCGCGCAGGATCGTGATCGCCGACTCGAAGTCCTCGAGGGAGTCGAACGCCTGGTAGACCGAGGCGAAGCGCAGGTAGGCGACCTCGTCGAGCTCGCGCAGCGGGCCCAGCACCGCCAGCCCCACCTCGTGGGCGTCGACCTCGGCCAGACCCTGGGCGCGAAGGGCCTCTTCGACCCGCTGAGCCAGGAGCGCCAGGTCGTCCTCGCCCACGGGGCGGCCCTGGCACGCCTTGCGGACGCCGGACAGCACCTTGGCCCGGCTGAACGGCTCGGTCACCCCAGAGCGCTTGACGACGGCCAGACCCGCCGTCTCGACCGTGGTGAAGCGCCGACCGCAGTCGGGACACTGACGGCGACGGCGGATCGACGTGCCGTCGTCGGCCGCTCGGGAGTCCACGACCCGCGAGTCGTTGTGGCGGCAGAACGGGCAGTGCATGCCGCTGTCCTCTCGATAGGTCGCCACCGGCTGCGTCCAGGGTGTGGAGGAACGTGTGGACGGGCTGGGGACAAGATGTGCACGAGGACCACAATCTGTGGACGAAGCACATCGGTGTAACTACTAGATGTAGGGGTAAACGTAGATCCGACACCCCCTGTTCCGCAAGTAGGCGCGACACCTCGGTGCCCCGTCGGCGTGTCGTGCCGCACCGGACGCCGGACGACGCACGCCCCCCACACCGTGACGGTGCGGGGGGCGTGCGCCTGCGTCATGAACCGTGCCTGCTCAGGAGGCGACCGGAACCGCGATCTGCTGACCCGCCTGGACGCTGGACCCGGGCAGGGCGTTGAGCTCGAGGATCGCCGCGACGGTGTCTCGCCGGTCCGCGTCGGGTGCGACGTCGCCGGCGATCTCCCACAGGGTCTGACCCGGCTCGACGACCACGTGCCGTACCGGCACCGCGGTCGAGCTGGCGCCTGCGCCACTGACCGAGGCGGTGAGCAGCAGGGCGGCCACGGCGAAGACGACCAGCAGGCACACGGCCGCGACCCGGCCCCGAGCCGTGAGTCGAACGCTGACCGGCTGCACCCGGACCGGCTGCACCGCGGCCGGACGCACCCGAGCCGGACGCACCCGAGCCGGACGTCGAGCCGCCGCCGGCTCGGCGACCACGCGCAGCGCGGGGCGCCGGTGAGCGGACGGCCGGCGGGTGGCCAGGGGGGCGGTGAGGAGCATCGTGGACATCGGGACCTCCGTGAAGTGGGATCGAACGCGTGTTCGATCGAACGCCTGTACGAGTTCTAGCACCTTGCGGCGACGGTGTCGAGCCCGAAGCGAACCGGTGTTCGAAACCCGGGCGCCCCTCGTCATCATGGATCCACCCCACCAGGCACCACCGACAGTCCCGCGACACGACCGAAACTCGTTCGAACAGGTGTTTGAATGCAGCCCGCGCAGCCTCTACGGTGAGTCTCACCACGACGAGCGCATGGAGGGCCGATGGACGAGCGTCCGAAGAACAAGCGGGGACGACCGAAGGCGGGCGTGCACGAGCTGCACGAGCGCGACGCCCCGGACGGGCTCACGGTCCGCCAGCGACGGGTGCTGGAGACCATCAGGGACGCCATCGAGCGGCACGGCTACCCGCCGAGCATGCGCGAGATCGGCGAGGCGGCGGGGCTCGCCAGTCCCAGCAGCGTCGCCCACCAGCTGGCCGCCCTGCAGCGCAAGGGGTTCCTGCGACGCGACCCCAACCGCCCTCGCGCCATGGAGGTGGTCTCGCCGGACGCGGTCGCGGACGGCGTCGACGGCCCCGCGCCGCTGCGGTCGGTGGACGCCGACGAGACCGGGTCGGGCGACCAGCGGCCGACCCCCTCGTACGTGCCCGTGGTGGGACAGATCGCCGCCGGCGGACCGATGCTCGCCGAGCAGGTCGTCGAGGACGTCTTCCCGCTCCCCCGCCAGATCGTCGGCGAGGGCACGCTGTTCCTGCTCAAGGTGGTCGGCGAGTCCATGGTCGACGCCGCCATCTGCGACGGCGACTGGGTGGTCGTGCGACAGCAGCAGGTGGCCGAGAACGGCGACATCGTCGCCGCGATGATCGACGGCGAGGCGACCGTCAAGACCTTCAAGCGCCGCGACGGGCACGTGTGGCTGATGCCGCACAACCCGGCGTTCTCGCCCATTGACGGCGACAACGCGACCGTCCTCGGCCGCGTCACCGCCGTGCTGCGCTCGCTCTAGCTGGCCTGCAGCCCACGCAGGTGGGCGGCGAAGCCGCCCGGCGCCCGCGCCACCAGCCGTCCGCTGGTGACGACGGGCGCCGCGGCGGTGCGCAGGACGACAGCTGCGGGGTCCGCGCCCACCGCCGCCGCCAGTCGCACGTCCTCGTGCACGGCCACCGACGCGAAGCCCCCGGCTCTGCGGTACGCCGACGCGCGCACCCCGAGGTTCGCCCCGTGCACGTGCGGATGACCATCGGCCGCCACGTACTCCGTCGACCAGGCGGACATGAGCGCGGCGGGGGCGCCGGCGAGGTCGACCGTCCCGAGCAGCAGGTCGGCGCCGGCGTCCGCCTGGTCCAGGTGGTGCGCGAGCCAGTGCCTGGGCACCACGGAGTCGGCGTCGGTGTTGGCGATCCACACGCGCGCCGCCCGAGTGGCCGTGAGTCGTCGCAGTCCCTCGCGGACGCCCGCGGCGCGGGCCCCGCCGACGCAGCCGACCGTCGTCCGGATCGCGGTGACTCCCCTGCCGCGCAGGACCGCCTCCGTCCCGTCCGTGCAGCGGTCGAGCACGACAACCGGGACCACCGGCACGGCGATCTGGTCCGCCGCCAGCGCAACCGCGTCCAGACAGGCGCCCAGCAGCGTCTGCTCGTCGCGCGCGGGCACCACGACCAGCACCGCCTCGATGGGCGGCCTCATGCGAGCAGACCGGTGGCCCTGGCCACGCTGCTCGCCGGACGCCGCCCGTAGACCTCGAGCACGAAATCCTCCTCGACGTGCTGGGCGGTCAGCTGCAGGTCGGGCTCGGTCCGCAGTCGGTCGTGCACCTGGTCGCCGGTCAGCGGATACTGCTCGACCGGGTGCCGCCAGTGGCAGGCCAGCAGCACGCCGTCCGGGTTCAGGCTCTGCGTGGCCCGGGTGACCAGACGATCCAGGTCGACGCGACCGCTGTAGTACCCGACCTCGCTCAGCATCACGAGGTCGAACGCGCCGTCCGGCCACTGCCGGGGCACCGAGCCGAGCTCGACGCGGACGTGAGCGAACCGTGAGGTGCGTGACCGCGCCCGCTCGATGGCGGCCGCGCTGACGTCGGTGGCCAGCAGGTCGTCGCACCGCGGCGCCAGCTGCTCGGTGAGCACGCCGATCGAGCAGCCCGGCTCGAAGGCGCGAGCGAAGTGCTCGCGCGGCAGGCTCGCCACCGTCAGCGCTCTCTTGCGCAGCTCGTACCACCGGTCGGTGAAACCCCACGGGTCCTCACCGGACTCGGTGTAGAAGCGGTCGAAGTCCGCGGCCGTCATCGACTCCGGGTCGACCGGCTCGACGAACACCTCGAACGGGCGCTCGAAGTGGGCGAGCACGTCCGTCGTCAGCAGCACCTCGTCACCAGGGCGGTCGGACAGCGGTTGCACCTGACTGACATGGGTCCGCATCGCCTTCGCCTTGCGCTGCAACGCCTCGGCAGGCACGGCCCGTCGGCGCAGATCCGCCCGTGGCACGCGGACGTCGTCCGGCGGCGCCCAGTGCCACAGCCAGATCGGATACTCCAGGAGCCGAACCCCCTCGGCGGCCTGCGCCGCCGCCCGGCCCGCGGCCTCGTGGTCGGGGTGACCGTCGCAGCGCCAGGGTGCGACCAGCAGGCACCCTGGCCGCGCCAGAGCGCGCAGGGTCTCGACCAGCTGCGGCACGTGGTCGGCCAGGTGACCGTCCGGCAACCTCAGAAGGTGCAACCGGGCGTCGGGTGCCAGCACGCGGACGGCGGCCCGCACCTCTCGCTCGCGCACCGACGCCAGCCGGGCCGGCGTCCAGGTGGTGGAGTCGGGGTGCGACGCCTCGCCGCTGGTGGCGACGACCACGTCGATCTCGGCGCCGAGCGCGGCCAGGTGGGCGATCAGCCCGCCCGCGCCCAGGGTCTCGTCGTCGGGGTGGGCGGCGAGCACGACGAGCCTGCGCTCGCGGACCTCGTCGAGGACGGGCAGGTCGCCCAGCTGCCAGGCGTCCGCACCGGTGCCGGGCTGGGCGTGGGTGAACGTCACCACGGCCGGTCCCCCGCGAGGAGCATCCGGCCCAGGCCGACCTCGTCGCGCTCCGCGTGGTGCTGTCGCAGGTACAGCGTGAGGTCGCCGACCCGGCGGGCGTGGGCGGCGTCCAGAGCCAGTGGTGCCGGGCCCAGGGCATGACCGACGCAGCCGAGCACCGCCTCGGCCGCCTCGGCGACCACGGTGCGGGCGCGCAGGGCGAGGACCTCGCCCGCCGCGCCGTGGGCAGCGCCGGCGTCCACGGCGGCAGCCGCGTCGACCAGGACGCACCGGGCGCGGTGCAGCAGCACGTCGACCCTGCCCAGGTGCCAGAGAGCGATGTCGTCAGGTGGACGGCGCTCGGCCGCGGCCAGGAGTGCCCTGGCGGTGCCGACCGCGCCGCCGAACCAGGCGGCAGCGACACCCAGCCCCCCGTAGGCGAAACCCGGGCGGGTCAGGTACCAGCCGGCCGCGCCGACCGGTGTCGCGGGTACGTCGTCGAAGGTCACCGGGCCGCTGGGCACGTCCACCAGACCGCGAGCGTGCCAGGTGCCGGCCTCGGCGCGCACGCCGGGGTGGTGCAGGTCGACGGCGAACAGCCGCCGGCCCTGGTCGGTGTGGGCGGTGACCAGCCCGTGGCTGAGCGACCCGGCGAGCGAGCACCACGGCTTGGTGCCGGTGAGCCGGCCGCGGTCAGCGTCCAGGCGGACGTTCGGGCCCTCAGCCGCGTAGACGCCCCAGGTGGTGCCGTCGAGGTCGAGATCGGCGTCCGCCTCGGCGAGGATCGCGACCGCGTCCAGGTGGGCCTCGACCACGCGTGCTGCCGCCAGGTCGGTCGCGCCGAGGCTCGCGAGCAGCTCCCACCGCAACCGGGTGCTTCCGCCGCCCGGCGAGGGTGCCGTCGTCGTGAGCTCGCCGGCCAGCGCGAGGTGGGCGTCGACGTCCCCGGGAACCACTCGTGCCGTCGACGCGGTGAGCAGCGGGTCGGCGGCCCAGGGGCCGAGGACGACGGGGTCGGTCACGCCGTGTCGAGCAGACGCGCCAGCCCGTGCATCGACAAGGCGTCCTGGAGGGCCGGCGAGGGGGTGTCGATGCGCAGACCGTGGCGGCCGGCTGCGCGCCGCAGCTCGAGCAGCAACCACACAGCGCGCAGGTCGACGTCGGTGACGTTCTGGGCCAAGACGACGATCGGAAGCCCGTGCGTCACGCCCGCCTCGACGTCGTCCACCAGGTCACGGATGTCCTGGTGCAGCTCGACACCGATGTCGCCGTGCATGACGACCAGCGCCTGGTCGGCGTCGATGAGGAGGCTGACCGACCCACCTGGGTCACGGTTGAGCGTCGCCAGCCGCAGGGGCTGAACGGTACAACTGGACGAACTCACAGTGTTGACTGACATGGCTGGCCCCTGACATCGGCGATGCGTGAGGCTCGCCACGTCTTGACGAGATTCCGGGCAGCGTAGCAGCGCCGGGACGTGCAGCCAACGCTCGTCGACGGGCATCTTTGGAGCGCTCCAACTGGACCGGACCAGGACAGCCCCTGATCAGCTCGCCTCCAGGCGCGCCCGCGCCTGACGCACCCGCAATCCGGTCGGTGGCCCAGCAATCTGCACCGTTTCACCCACCTGCTGCCACGGCCCCCCGTCGACGCTGAACTCCCCGCCGTAGGTCGCCTCGACGCTGACCCCGGCAGCACCCGGCTTGCCGTACGTATGGCGCACCCCGCCGTCGGGATAGGTACCACCCGCGTCCTCGGTCGGACCGGCGTGCGCCCCGTCACCGAAGTCGTAAACGAACGACCGACCCAACGGGCGGATCCGCACGCTGCGGCCCAACAGCACCACCGTCGCCACCTCCTGCGGCTCGAACCCTTGGTCCGGCCACTGAACCCGGTAGTACGTCGGCAGGTTCACCAGGGTGACGTTGCCCTCCGGCTGGATGCGCACCACCGGCCTCGCGAACTGCACCTC
>JBBQGB010000039.1:0-29717 GCA_038322575.1 Actinomycetales bacterium | reverse complement strand
CGGTCTCCGGCAGCTCCCCGATCACTGTCACGACTTTTCAGGACACGGCGACCTTCAGCGGAACCGACTACTACTACGCGGTCGTCGCGGTGGATTCGGCCCGGCCAGCATCTGGCGCACCGCGGTGCGCGACGCGCCGCTGGCCGAGAACTCCGCCGCGATGGTGGCCAACCTCACCGCCCAGGTGCAGCGCTACTACGGCGGGAACGCCGCGTTCAACGTCTGGCAGTACGGCGGCAACGTCTTCACCGTCGGTCCCGAGCAGGCCCGGGTCGACCTGACCTGGGACGACTGCCAGCACAAGGGGTACGTACCGCGCGGGCTCTTCGGCCCGGGCGGGCAGTTCGTCTCCGTGCCCGTCCCCTCCAGCGGGGCCGGTTCGGTCGGCACCGACTCCTCGATCTCGATCTACCAGCCCAGCACCGACACGCTGTGGTCGTACTGGAAGCTGAACCGGCAGGCCGACGGATGGCACGCCTGCTGGGGTGGACGCATCGACGGCGTCTCCTCCAGCCCGGGGTACTTCCTCAACGGGTTCGGCACCACCGCGACGGGGCTGGCCGGCGAGGGGGGGATGGTCAACATCCGCGACGTGCAGGCGGGCAGCATCGACCACGCCCTCACGCTGTCCCTGGTCAGCCCGGCCACCTGGAAGACGGTCAGCTGGCCGGCGCAGCGCTCCGACGGCGGCGACCTCGACCCGGACGCCATCCCCGAGGGCACCCGCCTGAGGCTGGACCCCTCCGTCGACGTCGACGCCCTGCCGCTGCACCCGATCGCGAGGATGGTCGCCAAGGCGGCGCAGACCTACGGCTTCATCGTGAGCGACAAGGCAGGAGCGGTGGGCGTGGCCGCTGAGGGCGGAGCCGCCATCCGGTCCTACGGGGGCAGCGACCCCTGGCCGGCACTGATGAAGGGGACGCCCAGCTACGGCATCATGGCCGGCTTCCCGTGGTCCCGGCTGCAGGCCCTGCCGAAGGACTACGGCCGGCCCTGACCGGCCGCGGACGCGGCCGCGACCCCTGACGTGCGGCAGACTGGCCGCTCATCAGCCGACGCGGAAGGGGAAGCCGACATGGTGGGCGCGCAGTACTGGCGGCGGCGCTACGCCGCATGGCCGGCCCGGCCCGCGCAGCGCGAGGGCTACACGCTGCTGGTGCCGGTGCCCGGCGACCTGCCGGTCTTCCTCGACCTGAGCCTGGCGGTCACCGCGCTGCAGCGGCCGACGTCCCGCGTGGCCACCTACGTCGTCCCCGACCAGATGACCGCGGGAGTCCGAGACGCCGTCGAGCGTGCTCGACCGACGTGGCACGGCGACCTGCAGCTGCTCAGCCTCGACCTGCCCGAGCGGCTGCTGCTGCCCCGGCTGAAGGACCCGGGCCGCAACCACGGCGCGCAGATCATCGCCGGCGTCTCGGCCGCGCGGTCCTCCCACGTGGTCCTGCACGACGCGGACCTGTTCCTGCTGCAGCCCGACGCCCACCAGAGGCAGTACGAGCGCGCCCGGGACGCCGACCTGGACGTCCTCGGGGTCAGTCCGTCCTGGGACGCCTGGTACGGCGAGCACGGGCTGCGACTGGCGGCCACGTGGGAGATGACGGCGCGCACCGACTGGTTGCGGGCCTTCGCCCCACACCGTCTGATCGGCCACGACGCCGACCTGTTCGGCGAGCGGCACACGTTCGACACGACCTTCTGGGCCCAGTGCCACACGCCGCAGGAGCGCATCGGCGTGCACCAGCTCGGGGCAGACCTGGTGCACTTCAACTACGTCATCAGCACCTACCGCCGCTACCAGCGCCACACCGCGGGGCCGTTCCACGACAACCAGTTCCGGCTGCTCCTGATCCGGGTGCTCATCGACCTGTTCGACCGCGGCGACCCGACGGCGTACACCCTGCCGTCCCTCACCGAGCTGGGCGCGGGGCTCGGCGACCCCGGCGCCCAGGTCGTGTACGAGCCCGCCGACGCGGCGGCCTACCAGGGCTTCCGGGGCAGGCTGACCGCGATCCTGGACGGGCCGTGGACCACGCCCGAGCGCCGGGCCCGCGCCGCAGAGGCGCTCACGGCCTTCGACCGGTTCTACCGCGAGGACGTGCCCGACCGGCTCAGTCGTCAGTGACCGGTCGCGGCTCACGCCGGTCGCGCACCACCCGCGCCGGGTTGCCCGCGACGACGCTCCACGGTGGCACGTCCACGGTGACGACCGAGCCGGCGCCGACGATGCTGCCGCGCCCGATCCGTCGTCCCGGCAGGATCGTGACCCCGGCCCCGATCCACACGTCGTCCTCGACGGTGATGACCCGGTCCTCGACGAACCCCTGCACGTTCATCGGGACGTCGACCGAGGAGGTGCGGTGGCTGCTCGCGAGCAGCACGCAGCGCGGACCCATCATGACGTCGCTGCCGATCCTCACCGGGCCGATGACGAGCGCGTCCATGCCGATGTCGGACCGGTCACCGAGCTCGACCCCGCGACCGGACCCGAACCACGCTCCGTGCTCGATGTTGACGTCGGTGCCGCACGCGTCCAGCATCCGCGCACCCAGGAACCCCCGGAGACGTCGTGCGACCCGCCCGCCCGGGCGCGGCGACCAGGGCAGGTGCCGTGCCCCGGCCAGGTAGGCGGCCGACGCCACCAGTCGACGTCGCCCCCGCTCGCTCCCCCAGCCACGCGCCACGGGTGCGACCCTAGCGCCGCGAGCCGGGCCCGGACGCCAGCAGGTACGGGCCGGCGGCGACACCGGCGACCAGCCACATGACCAGGTTCGGGAACGGGTAGGGCAGCGGGCTCAGCAGGGCGGCCGTCCCCCAGCTGACGAGCACCCCGATGAGCACCAGGCGCCAGCCGTGGGCGTCCGGCGCCACGGCGCGAGGACGGCGTCCGCCGGCGCGACCGATCGCGACCAGCACGGGCCCGGCGAGCACCGTCGACACCCAGAGCAGACCCCCCGGCAGACCCAGCTCGGCGGCCCGCCCGAGGGCGACGTTGTGCACCTCGATGCGGACGTTGGTGACGGGGTACTCCGGGCTCTGCCGCACGTACTCGGTGCCCTTCTCCAGGAACTGCACCCACCCCAGACCCTCGAGCGGGTGCCGTTCGATCACCCGCAGCGCCGCCGCGTTGGTGTTCTGCCGGTCGTTCACCGAGCGCTCGTTGCCCGCCCGGCCGGTCACGCTGCCGGACAGGCCCGGGACGACGACCAGGGCGACGAGGACGCCGACGGCCACCAGCGCACCGATCGCGGGCAGCAGCCGGCGCAGGCGGCGGTCGGTGCCGCACGCGAGCAGCACGGCCAGGATCGCGCCCAACCAGATCGACCGGGTCAAGGTCAGCAGGCAGCCCAGGGCGCACGCCACGACCGTGGCCCCGGCCAGCAGGCGCCAGGCTCGCCGCCACCGGGACGCACCGAGCCCCGCCGCGAGCCCGCACGCGACCATCGCCAGCCCGTCGGCCTCCGAACCCAGGAACGGCCCCCGGGCCCGGCCGAACTGGATGCCCACCGCGGGGTCCATGATGAACCGCGGGAAGACCAGGGACTGCGGGCCGACGATCTCGAGGAACGCGGTCACGCCGAGGTACAACCCGGTGAGCACCAGCACCCGCAGCAGCAGGTCACGCCGCCGCACCGTCCCGAACAGGACCGGGGCGAGGACGAAGAACGCGTAGGGCAGCGCCATCCGGTCGAGCAGGGCGTAGAAGCCGTACGAGCTGAGGAGACTGCCGTGCGCCCAGGCGGACCAGATCGTCACGGCGAGCACTGCCGCCATGGCGACGTGCACGGGCCGCACCCTCAGTCGCACCCCGCGCCAGGTCGGTCGGTCCAGCAGGAGCAGGGCGAACCCCACGGCGAAGCACAGTCGGTCCGGCCCGATCGGGAAGCCGAGCAGGGCGCTGTTGCCGGAGAAGACGTTGAGGACCAGGCCCGCGAGGATCAACCAGAGGTACGCCGGGAAGCCCCGCTCGTCGCGGGCCGGCGCGGACTCGAGGGTGGCGGCGGAGTCCGGCCCGGCCGTCACGGGCGCGGCGGTGCTCACCGGGTGGGTGCCGCGAGGCCAGCCGGTTCGTCGGCGCGAGCGGTCCGCTCGTCGGGGCGCGGGCTGCGCGCCCGACCGGGGCGACGTCGCTGCCTGCGCCGGTCCAGCAGCACGGCGAGCCCCAGGGCGAGGACGAACCCGAGGACCAGCCCCGCCAGGCCGTAGCGCTCGACCCGGCTGCGGGTGTCGTCAAACGCCGGGGCGGCCACCGCGACGATGTCGAGGCGGCTCTGCGACGCGGGCTGGTTGGCAACGTCCTGGTAGCGGGCGCCGAGGGCGTTCTGCTGGATCTGCAGCGGGTACAGGGCCGCGGAGGCGCTGACCACGGCCTGCGAGGCGCGGTCCAGGGCCCGCGTGCTGGGCGGGTCGGTGCCGGTCGCGCGGGCGCGCAGCCCGTCCAGCGTGGCCTGGGCCGTGCCGACCTCCTGCTGCGCGGCGGCGACCTGCGCGCTGATCCGGTTGTACTGCGCGAGCACCTCCTGCGCCGTCGTCCCGGCGACCGCGGTGTCGACCTGGCCCTTCAGCAGCTCGGCCCCGGTCTTCGCCGCTGCCACCGCGGCGGCCTGGCTGGTCGCCGTCGCCTCGAGCCGGATCACGTTGGAGTCGGGGACCGGGCTGGCCGTGACCTCACCCAGCCGGGCGGCCTGGGCCCCCGGCAGGGCCGCCCGCACCGGGCCGGTCGCGACGAAGCGCGCGTAGTTGGCGGCCAGCTCGGCGGACGCCTGGGCGAACCCGGGGACCGCCTGGGCGGCCAGGTCGGCGCTGCCCACCGCCAACCGGGACTCGGCCGTGTAGGTGGTCGGACGGGCCAGGGCCAGCCCGACGCCGGCGACGAGGCCGACCACGATCAGCACCGTCGCCATCGGCCATGCGCGCGCCAGCGCCTGCAGCGGCGTGCGCTCACCTGAGTCGTCCATCACGTGCGTCCTCCAGCCGGGTGGGTTCGCGCTCACGGGCGGTCGCCCCACCCTCACGACGTGCCTGGCGAGGGGTAGGACCACCTGGCGACGGGCGTCCACGGGCTTTGACAGCACGGTCGTCGCGCCCCCAGTGAAGCATCCCGCCGGTGTTCTGGTCGAACTCGGCGGGCCCTGGCACGCGCTGCGACCCCCACCGGCACCCTCTATCGTGGGGGCCTTGCACGGCGAGGGCGCCTGTCGACCCCGGCGCCGCCGGCCCCGACGGCGACTGGTCTCGGCTCGAACCGGAACAGGTGCAGCGTGGACGAACACATCAGGCGCACCGAGCACGGCACCGTCACGCCGAGCGACGAGGTCCTCGCGGACGCCGAGCAGGCAGCCGGCGACCCGGTCGGCACGGGCCCCACGCCGCCGGGCCGCCCGAACGGTCCCCTGCGCACGATCGTAAACGGCGGGGCCTGGAACACCTTCGGCCAGATCGTCCCCATCCTGATCAACATCGCCCTGACGCCGTACGTGATCCACGGATTCGGCACCGCGCGCTTCGGCGTCTACCTGGTCGTCGTGTCGATCACGACGTTCCTCAGCAGCTTCGACGGCGGCATCGGCGCCTCCGCAGGACGCTACTTCGCCGTGTACGCCGGCACCGGCGACCGCCTGGCGGCGACCCGCCTGCTGACGACGCTGTCCGGGATCGTCGCTGTTCTCGGGGGACTGCTCGTCGCCGTGCTGGTCGCTGGGTCGCACCTGGTGCTGTCGGTGTTCGACGTCACCGGCCCCCTGGCCGAGGAGGCGACGTTCCTGTTCCGGGTGCTGGGGGCCATCGTCGGCTTCTCGCTGCTGCGCAACCTCTTCGTGGCCCAGCTGCGGGCCCACCACCGCTACGCCCTCCCGAACCTCACCAACCTGCTCGCCTACGTCGTGTACGCGCTCGGGCTCTACCTCAGCGTCCGCCTCGAGCTGGGGCTGCGCGGTATGGCACTGACGTTCGCCGCGCAGTCCCTGCTGTCCGCGGTCGTGCTCGTACCGGCGTCCTTCCGGTACCTGGACCGACGCGGGATCGGGCTGCTCGGCTGGGCCGAGACCACGAGCTTCCTGCGCTTCTCGCTCAGGGTGCAGTCGGTGGGTCTGAGCAACCTCGTCTCGTCGCAGATCGACACCTACGTGGTCGGCGCCTTCCTCGGCGTCCGTCAGGTGACGTACTACAGCGCCGGCAGCAACTTCGCCTTCCAGCTGCGCAGCGTGCCGATCAACGCCATCGCGCCCATCGCGACGATCATCTCGCGGGCGTACGGCGCCGGGGGCGACGAGCAGGCCCTGCGCGAGTTCATCCCGCTGCAGCGACTGTGGGTCCGGGCCGTCGCGGGGTGGTCAGCGGCCGGCCTGGGCGCGGCATACTTCGGCGTGACCGCCTGGCTCGGTCCGGACTTCAGCACGTCGGGGACGGTGGCGGTCATCCTGGTGCTGAGCAACGCCGTCAACCTGTGGACCGCGAACCTGACCGTGCTGCTGCAGTCGACCTACCGCGCCGGCCTGGAGCTGCGCTACAGCCTCGCCGAGACGATCGGCAACATCGCCCTCACCATCCCCCTGGTGGCCCTGTTCGGGCTGTACGGCACCGTCGCAGCCTCCGGCATCGCCCAGGTGGCCGGCAGCCTCTACCTGCTGCGCCTGGTGCGGCGGCGGTGGACGCGCGAGATCCCGTCGTTCGTGCGCGAGGTACCCGTGCTCGCGACGCTGCTCACCGTCGGGGTCACCGTCGCGCTCGAGCTCCTCGCCCGGCCGGTGGTGCCGTCGGGGGCGCTGGGACTGCTGGTCTGCGGCGCGCTGGCCGTCCCGGGCATCGGCCTGTACGCCGTCCTGGTCTTCGGTGCGCGTGAGGTGTGGCGACGGACCGCCGGCACCCTGGCCGCGCGGCGCCGCGCCAGGGCGAGCGCGTGAGCGCCGACGACCCGCAGCGGGTGGTCGCGGTGTGGCGTCGCGTCCTGCTCCCCGTGTCAGAGACGTTCATCCGCAACCAGGTCGCTGCCATGCACCGCTGGCAGCCGGCCCTGTTGGGGTTGCACGGCATCGATCCGACGCTGCCGGTCCCCGGCGCCCTCCTGCTCGACGCCGACCAGCGCTGGAACCGGGTCAAGCGCGGCGCGTCGGGGCGCGTCGGCTGGGCGTTCGGGCTGCGGCCGGCGCTGAGGGCGGTCCGCGCCGACCTGGTGCACGCGCATTTCCTCACCGACGCCCTCGGCATCTGGTCGAGCGTGCGGGCGACCCGGCTGCCGTTCGCGGTCACCGCGCACGGCTACGACGTGACCGAGTCCGCGCCGGGGCTGCGCGCCGACCATCCCCGGGCGTGGGCCGCCTTCGTCGACTCCGTCGACGTCTTCCTGCCCGTGTCGACCTTCCTCGCCGACCGGCTCGCCGACCTGGGTGTGCGCGACCAGCAGATCCTGACGCACTACACCGGCGTCCCGGTGCCCGAGCGGTCGGGACCACCGGACGGCGAGCGGACCGGCATCGTCTTCGTCGGTCGACTCGTCGAGAAGAAGGGCTGCGCCGACCTGCTGGAGGCGGTGCACCGGCTCGGTGAGCCGCTGCGGAGCACCCCGGTCACCGTCGTCGGCGACGGGCCGCTGCGCGCCTCCCTGGAGCGCCTCGCGGGCGAGCTGGGGGTCCGCGTGCAGTTCACCGGGTCACAGCCGTTCCCCGTCGTCCAGACGCTGATGCGCCAGGCACGGGTGTTCTGCGTGCCGTCGAAGACCTCGCGGGACGGTGACGCCGAAGGGTTCGGCATGGTCTTCCTGGAAGCCTCAGCGGCGCGGCTGCCGGTCGTCACCTACCGCTCCGGGGGCACCCCGGAGTCGGTCGAGGACGACGTGAGCGGGCTGCTGGTGGCCGAGGGCGACGTCGGGGCTCTGTCGGGGGCCCTGGCGAGGGTGCTCACCGATGCGGCGCTGTGCCACCGGCTTGGTGACGGCGGTCGGCTCCGCCTCGAGCGTGACTTCGACATCCAGGACCTGACCGGACGACTCGAGGACACCTACGACGCGATGCTGGCCCGTCGCGTTCGCTGAGCCAGCAGCGTCATGCTCTGGACCACCTGCTCGGCGAACCGCTCCTGCGAGAAGTCCGCGGCCCGGCGGACGCCCGCGACGCCTCGCCGGGTCAGCTCCGCGTCGTCGGCCAGCGCGTCGCGCAAGGCCTGAGCCAGCCTGGCGGGGTCACGCGGCGGCACCAGCCAACCGCCCTGCCCACCCGACAGGATCTCGGGGATGCCCCCCACGTCGCTGGCCACCACCGGCGTGCCGCAGGCGAGCGCCTCGACGATCACCATCCCGAACGGCTCGGACGGCGAGGGCACGGCCTGCACCCGTGCCCGGTTGATCAGCGCGGGCAGCCGGTCGTGGGCAACCCGGCCCACGAACTGCGGTGGCGAGTCCAGACGGCTGGCCTGCCGGCCGAGGGCGTCGCGCAGCGGCCCCTCGCCGGCGATGACCACCCGCAGGGGCGGCAGGTGGGTCAGTGCGTCCAGCAGCACCTCTACACCCTTCTCGACCGCCAGCCGGCCGACGAACAGGACGTCGACGTCCTTCGCGGTGTCAGGGTCCGGCGTGAAGCGGGCGACCTCCACCGGGTTGTACGACACGATGCACCGGTCGCGGCGGGCGCCGATGCGCACCATCTGCTCGAGCATGAACTGCGACACCGGCAGGTGGCTCGGCATGAAGCGAGCGGCCCACCGGTCGCTCGCGACGTAGAACGCCGCGGTCACGCGGTTGTAGGGGCTCGCGCCAGACCGTCGCCGCTCCTCGGCCAGCCCGTGGATGACGTGCGTGGCGGCGACCCCGCGTCGGCGGGTGAGCCTGGGCAGGCCCACGCAGACGCCGCTGGAGTGCGAGACCACGAGGTCGACGTCCCCGCGCCGCAGCATCACCGCCAACCGGCGTTGGGCGCGCCAGGCGAACGAGACCTCGCGGCTGACGAACCACAGCCCGCGCTTGCCGGTCACGAACGTGGGCACCAGCTGGACGGCGGCCCCGGCCGCCTCGAGCTCGTCGACCAGCGCGGGCTCGGAGCTGCCGTCGTCGGTGACCACGCTGACCCGGTGGCCGGCCTCGACGAGCGCCTCGACCTCGTGGCGCGCGCGCGTCGCGATGGAGCACGGCCAGGCCAGGCTCAGACCGACCAGAACGACGTGCACCGCCACCGACCTCTCGCTCGGACGGCCGCGGACGGCCCCCTGTCAGGTGCCGACGGTACTATCGACCCCCAGTCCCGGTGCCCCAGGAGGCCCTCATCCCCCCGCGCACCGTCAGCGTCGTCGTCATCGCCTACAACCAGGAGCGTGAGCTCCCCGAGCTCCTGTCCGCCCTGGGGCGGCAGAGCGCCGGAGCCGTCCACGAGGTCGTGGTGGTCGACAACATGTCCACCGACCGAACCGGTGAGGTGGCCGCCGGGTACCACGCCCTGCTGCCCGGCCTGCGCGTCGTCCCGGCCACGAGCGGGCAGGGCCCCGCCTACGCGCGCAACGCGGGCCTGGCCGCCACCACCGGCGACTTCGTCCTGTTCCTGGACGGCGACGACGTCCCCGGCGACCGGTGGATGGAGCGGATGCTGGCCGCCAGCGACCGGGGCGACCTCGTGGGGGGTCAGCTGGAGAAGACCCTCCTGAACGACGCAGAGCTGGTCGGGCACCCGCTGGCGTTCGAGGACGCCGGGTGGTTGGACTACTCGCCGCACGGCTGGGTCGTCGCCGCCAACATCGGCGTGTGGCGCCGGGTCTTCGCCGCGATCGGCGGGTGGCCCGAGGGTCTGGTGGCCTCCGAGGACGTGCTCTTCTGCCTGCGCGCCCAGGCCGCCGGATTCACCTTGACCATGGCTGAGGGCGCCCTGGTGCACTACCGGGTCCGCCAGGACCTGCGGCAGGTCGTGCGCAGCCACGTCCGCTACGGCATCAGTCACGCGCAGGTGCGGCGCGAGCTCGGCGCCCCGCACACCCACCGGCCCTCGCTGCGTCCGCTGGTGCCGTGGACGCGCAGCATGGCCCACGTCCTGCGGGCGAGCCCACGTCACGAGTGGGCCCGGCTCGCCCTCGCGCGCGAGCTGTCGATCAAGGCCGGCCGGCTCTACGGGTCGGTGCGGTACCGGACGGTGGTGCTGTGACGACCACCGAAGCGGGCCGCACCCCCTTCTCGGTCGTCGTCCCGGCGCACGACGAGGAAGGCGTCCTCGCGCGCTGCCTGGGCTTCGTCGCTGACCTCGAGCCCGACGAGGCGCAGGTCGTCGTGGCCGCCAACGGGTGCAGCGACGGCACCGTCCGGATCGCCGCGAGCGTGCCCGGGGTCCAGGTCGTCGACCTGCCGACGCCGGGCAAGGCCGGGGCGCTGAACGCGGGCGACGCTGCGGTCACGCGGTTCCCCCGGGTGTACCTGGACGCCGACATCGTCGTCAGCGTCCAGACGCTGCGCGGGCTCGCCGACGCGCTGGCCGGCCCCGAACCACGCCTGGCCGCGCCGCGCCCGCGGTTCGACCTCACCGCTCGCCCGTGGGCCGTCCGCGCCTTCTACCGGGCCTACGAGCGACTGCCCTACGTCAGCGAGGGCCTGAGCGGTCTGGGTGTCTACGCGATGTCGGCCACCGGCCGCCGTCGCTTCGAGGACTTCCCCGCCGTGACTGCGGACGACCTGTTCACCCAGCGGTTGTTCGCGCCGACCGAGCGGATCAGCACCGACGACGTGTTCGTGGTGCAGACCCCTCGCTCGTTGCGGGCACTGGTGGCGGTGCGCACCCGGACGGCCTACGGCAACCGACAGCTGGCGGGCACCTACGCCGACGAGGACCGGTTCGCCGGCACGTCCGACGGCACTGCCCGCGCGCTCGTCCACGCGGTCCGCGCCGACCCCCGCCTGGCTCCGGACGCCGCCGTGTACGTCGCCGTGGTGGCGATCGCGCGCTGGCGGGCAGGTCGTCGCGGTGGCGGCACCTGGCACCGCGACCAGACCACCCGCTGAGTCACCCCACCAGGGCCCGCAGCCGCCGCCGGGCGCGGCCGGCCCACCGCCGGGTCTGCCACAGAGCCGCCTGCGGGACGGCGAGCGGCAGCTCGCGCAGCACCGGGTCGAGGTGGGTGCCCCACCTGGTGAGCAGGCCGTCGTGGAGCCCCGGGGTCGCCCACGCCATCTCGTCGGTGCCGACCTCGTCGGCGTACCCGGCGGCCAGCGCGGTGTAGGGGCTCAGCGCCATGTGCGTGCGCTCACGTCGCGCCGCCGAACCGGGACCGGGGGGTGCGCCGAGCGAGCGCCACGGTTTGGGCCCCATGGCGTGAACCAGCAGGGGACGCCGGGACGGGGCGCGCGCGGCCACCCGTTCTCGGGGGGAGAAGCCCGCCGACCCGAAGCACTGGGCGACGTCGCGGCCACGGCGCAGGAACGCGACCGGCAGGTCCTGCCACTCCCTCGCCCCCAGCAGCGCTGAGAGCACCTCCTGGTCACCGAGCAGGTGCAAGGGGCGCTGCGCGTACGGCGCCGCCTGGGCGGCCCGGTACCGCGGGTCGTCGAGCAGCTCCTGCCAGGCCGCCAGCAGCGGCAGGTGACCGCGGTCGACCCGGACCAGGCCCGTGTTCACCGCGCCCCGAGGCGCCCGGCCCGGGGGCAGGCCCCACGCCAGGGTGCGGCTGAGCGAGTCCCGCTCGCGGGCGTACCAGAAGTCGTCTGTCAGCAAGAGGTGCCCTGGCGAGCGCTGGACCAGCGCCGCACCCAGGTCGCCGCCGACGATCATGTCCGCATCCAGCCAGCAGACCGACTCACGACCTGCCTGCAGGTGGCGGCGCAGCAGCTCGGGTTTGATGTTCCAGCCCCGGCCGACCAGGTCGTCCGCGGGCACCACCTGGACGCCGGGACGGGACGCGAACCACTCGAGCAACCGGTCCGGAGCCCCGGGCGCCGACACCAGGACGTCCACCCCGGGGCTGTGGCGCAGGAGGCTTGCCACGGCCAGCTGCAGACCGACCAGGTCCTGGGGGCGGTCCTCGTACAGGACGACCGCCGGTGGCACGCTCACGGCCGCGTCACGGCGCACCGGCGCCGGTCCGCGCGAGGTGGCGTCGCGCCGACCGGCGGGTGGCGAGCAGCTGGACGAGCCCCGGGATCGCGGCGGGGTGGGCGGCGAACCACCGCAGGTGACGCACCACGTCAGGACGGCGGCCCTCGCGCTGGGCCAGGCGCAGGTCGTCCCACTCCATCCGCCCGAGGCAGCCGTCGCGCACCCGGGCGTTCATCCAGGGGCGCCCGGCGTTGTCGCGCAGCACCTGCTGGACGCACTCGCGGTCGATGTCGTTGGACGTCTGCGTCGGCGGCCCGGGGCGCAGGTGGTAGACGCCACCGGGCTGCGCCAGCGCCACCCCGGTGCCGTGCTCCAGGACCCGCGCCCACAGGTCGAGGTCCTGGGCCCGGCGCAGCGCCCGGAACGCTCCCGCGTCCACCACCGCCTGGCGCGCGACGAGGGTGCAGCTGGTGACCACCACGTTGTCCGGGACGAAGCACCGTGCCGAGGTCACCCGGACGGCCCGACCGCTGGTGTTGCCACGGGGGTGACCGGCGCTGTCGACCGCGGGTGCCGTCACCAGCACGTGACCCGGTGCTGCGTCCATGACGGCGGCGAGGTGGCCCGGCAGCCACTCGTCGTCGCAGTCCAGGAAGGCCAGCCAGCGCGTCGTGGCGACCTCGACCGCCCGGTTGCGTGAGGGGCCGCTGCCCATCGGCTGCTCGTTGACCAGGATCTGCACGTCCAGGGGTCCGGCGGCGGCCAGCGCGGCGTCCGCCGTCCCGTCGCGGGATCCGTCGTCGACCACCACCACCCGGGCCGGCAACCGGGTCTGGCGCCGGATCGAGGCGATCGCCCGGCCGACCGTGGCGGCGCCGTCCCGGGCGGGCATCACCACCGTGACGTCCGCGACGTCCGAGGGGCGGTCGTGCTCACCCGCGTGGCTCACCTGGTCGGCTCCTGGGTGCTGGGGGACGCGGACGGGGCTCGAGCAGCCGAGCGCCAGGGGCGCTCGTCGGCTGCCAGACTACGGGGAGGATCGGGCGGTGCCCCCGGGACGCCGGGCCCGACGTCCCGGCCGCCCGCCACCGGAGGAGAGACCCGGACATGACGACGCCAGCCCCGCAGCCACCCCAGCACTGGGTCGACGACCAGGCCGGTCCGCGGTGGCAGGACGAGCTGCGCCGCGTCGAGGGACGCGCCCGGTTCCTGGCGGCGGCGGCGCTGCACCCGGCGCTGCGTCAGGGGCCGCCGATCATGCTGGGCCGTCGCGCCTCGCTGGTCTTCGGCCCTGGGGGCAGCTTCCGGCGCGGCTCCGGCCTGGTGATCGAGGCGGACTTCACCGCATCGGTCTTCGCCCCGGTCAGCATCGGCGAGGCGGTCTTCGTCAACCGGGGAGCGTTCTTCTGCGTGTACGCCGGCCTGGTCATCGGTGACCGGGTCCGCTTCGGCGAGCGCGTCTCGGTGCACGACGAGGACCACGTCGGCGCGCACGACCCCCTGGGCGGCTACCTGGTCAGCCCGATCGAGATCGGCGACGACGTCTGGGTCGGGGCCGGGGCCACCATCCTGCGCGGCAGCCGGATCGGGGCCGGCGCCGTGGTCGGTGCGGGTGCGGTGGTGCGTGGCGTCGTCGAGCCCGGGACCACCGTCGTCGGGGTCCCGGCCCGACCCGTGCGCACGGCCGGGCGGACCTCGTGACCGCCAAGCCCGTCCTCAGCACGATGTGGGCCGGCTCGGACGCGCGCTGGGACGCGCTGGTCGAGGTCCTGGACGGGCGCCGCCACGCCAGCCTGCTCACCTGGCTCCCGCAGTTCGTGCGCCTCGCCCGGGGACGGCGGGCGGTCGTGCTGCGCGGCACCGTGACCTGGCGCGAGCAGTACCGCGACCTGGTGGGAGCCGCGGCGCTGCGGCTGCTGCGCTCACCCGTCCGCGTGGTCATCAGCGACGCCACGATCGCGCCGGGGAGCCAGAGTCTGGGTGCCCGGCTGGGGCCGGCCAGGCACCTGCTGCCGGCGCTGTCCCGCGTCCTGGTGCGCCTGGCCGACAGCCCCCGGGTGACCTGGTGCGTGCTGTCGACCGGTGAGATCGAGGGGTTCTCGCGCACCTGGGGCGTCCCCCGCGACCGGGTCGTGTTCACGGCCTTCTCGCACACGCTGTTCGAGCCGACCGACCTGTCCGGTGCGGTCGACGAGGGGTTCGTGTTCTCCGGGGGCAACAGCCTGCGGGACTACCCGCTGCTCGTCGAGGCCGCCGACGGGCTGGACGTCGACGTCGTCCTCGCCACCGGCTGGCGACCGGGTCGTCCGCTGGAGCGGCTGACCACCGGCCAGGTGAGTCACGGCGAGTTCCTCGACCTGCTGCGCCGCTGCCGCGTGCTGGTGCTCCCCATCGCGCCGTCGACCCGCAGCGCGGGTCAGCAGACCTACCTCAATGCCATGGCCCTGGGGAAGGTGGTGATCGTCACCGACCGGCTCGGGGTGCGCGACCACGTCGAGGACGGCGTCACCGGGGTCGTCGTCGCACCCACGGTCCACGCGCTGCGGGCCGCGCTCGTGCACGTCCTGGACCCGGCGAACCAGGCGCACTACGCCGAGATGGGCGCCGCGGCCCGCGAGCGGGTGCTCAGCGCCTTCACGCCGGACGACTACCGGCGCGAGCTGCTGGAGGTCGCCGGTGTCCTCGGCGCAGCCACGACACGGCCCGACATGACATCCTGAGCCGGTGATCAGGGCCGCGGTGCAGGTGCTGCGCGAGGTCACGGCCGTCCTGCGCGTCGACTTCGTCGACAACGCGGCGACCGATGCGCGCACCACCCTGACGATCTGGCGGATCGGCCAGGCCGGGCACGGGCTCCCCGGCCCGCTGGGCTTCGGGCTGCGGCGTCTGCACGGGTTGCTGGACTTCGTGTGGACACGGGTCGTCATCGGGGCCGAGCTGCCGCGCAGCGTGCCTGCAGGCCCCGGGCTGGTCCTGCCGCACGCCGGCCGAGGCGTCATCCTGTTCCCCACCGCGGTGCTGGGCGACCACGTCACCGTCTACCACCAGGTGACCCTGGGGATCCGCGGCCAGGGTCGCGCACCGCGGCTGGAGGACCGCGCGTACGTCGGCGCCGGGGCGCGCGTCCTGGGCCCGCTCACCCTCGGGGCGGGGTGCAAGGTGGGCGCCAACGCGGTGGTGGTGCGCGACGTCCCGCCGGGTGTGAGCGTCGGGGGCATCCCCGCGCGCGCGCTGGGCGGTCCCGACCAGCCCACCGCTGACCGGTGAGGCCGGCTGCACCCGCGGCCGACCAGCACGGCGGCACCGACCCCGAGGAGCCCCCACCCGTGACGCCAGCCCCGCCCGCCCGCACCGCGTACCTCGTCAGCCAGTACCCGAAGCTGTCGCACGCGTTCATCGAGCGCGAGGTGCGGGCGCTGCGCGACCTCGGCTGCGTCGTCCGCACGTTCTCGGTGCGACCGGCGTCGACCGCCGACCTGCTCACCGACGCCGACCGGGACGAGGACGCTACGACGACGGCGCTGCTGTCCTCGCGCTGGGTCCTGGCGGGCGCCGTCCTGACCGTCCTGACCCAACGGCCGCGGGTCCTGCTCGACGGCCTCCGCCGTGCCCTTCGCACCGGCCCGCCCACGCTGCGCGCGCGGGTGTGGCAGGTCTTCTACCTGCTCGAGGCGGTGCTGCTGGTGCAGTGCATGCGCGAGTCCGGGCTGCGCCACGTGCACGTGCACCTGGCCAACAACGGCGCGGACGTCGCGCGGCTCGCCGTCCCCCTCGGTGCGGCGCTGGACGGTCGGCCCTGGTCGTGGTCACTGGCCGTGCACGGCCCCACCGAGTTCTCGGACGTCGTGGGCAGCGACCTGGCCGCCAAGGTGCGCTCGGCCTCGTTCGTCGCCTGCATCACCGACTTCTGCCGCAGCCAGCTGATGGTGCTGGTCGAGCCGCAGCACTGGCCCCGGCTGCACGTGGTGCGGATGAGCGTGGACGCCGCCCGGTTCGAGGACGACGAGCGACCCGAGCGACCCGTCACGCCGCTGCGCGTGCTCTTCGTCGGGCGACTCGTGCCCGAGAAGGGCCCGGCCGTGCTGCTGCAGGCGCTGGCACGGACGGCACCGGGTCGCGTGCAGGCCCGCATCGTCGGGGACGGGCCGCTGCGGGCGGACCTGCAGCGGGACGTCGAGCGGCTCGGCCTCGGCGACCGCGTTCAGCTCGTGGGTCCGCTCGGTCAGGACGTGCTGCCGCAGCAGTACGCCTGGGCCGACGTGTTCGTCCTGCCCAGCTTCGCCGAGGGCCTGCCCGTGGTGCTGATGGAGGCGATGGCTGCCGGCTGCACGGTGCTCACGACCCCGATCGCCGGCATCCCCGAGCTCGTCGAGAGCGGTGTGACCGGTGTGCTGGTCACGCCGGGGCGGGCCGACCTGCTGGCCGACGCCCTCGAGCGGCTGGCCGATGAGCCCGAAGGCCGCGCGGCCCTGGTCGGTGCGGCCCGGGACCGTGTGCGCCTGCGGCACTCCCCCGGCGAGAACGCCGCGCGGCTCGCGAGGTTGCTGCCGCACTGACCCGATGCGCTGCCCGGCCGCCGCGGCGGTTCGGCGCCGGCGGCCGGTCGAGCGACTCAGGCGGTCCGGTGACGGACCAGCTCGCGCGCGGCCACGACCGCGAACTGCGAGTCCTGGATCAGGTAGCGGCGCCACAGCCGGCTGAAGTTGGTGGCCAGGCGGTGCATCCACTCGATGCCGAGCCGCTGGAACATCCGCGGGGCCCGCCGCTGGCGGCCGACGACGAAGTCCAGTGCCGCCCCCGCGCCCATGAACACGGTGCCCGGCAGCTGCCAGGCGTGCCCGTCGATCCACAGCTCCTGCCGCGGGGCACCGAAGCAGACGATGACGATGTCGGGGCGGGTCGACCGCAGCTGGCGCATCAGCTGGTCGTCAGCGGCGTCGCCGTCCTGGAAGCCCATCGACGGCGACGCGGTGAGGACGACGTTCAGCCCGGGGTTCTGGCCGCGCAGCAACTCGGCTGCCTCGACGCCGACACCCTCGGCACCACCGACGAGGGCGACGCGCAGCGAGCGGGCCGCCGCGGTCTTCGCCAGGGCGGGCACCAGGTCGGCCCCAGTGACCCGGACGCCGAGTGGCTGCCCGGCGAGCTTGGCCGTCGTGACGATCGGCGACCCGTCCGCGGTCACGAACGTGCTGCGGTCGTAGGCGCGACGGAACCCGGCGTGCTTGCGCATCAGCATGACGTGGTCGACGTTGCACGTGAAGACCGAGGCCGCTGAACCCCGCCCGACCAGGTCGGCGATGCGCTCGGCCGCCTCGTCGACCGAGCCCAGCACCTGGAACCGCGTGCCGAACAGCTCGCGCTCGATCGACAGGCTGTGGTCACTGGGCCGCATGGGGGTGATGGTCAGGTCGTGCACCTGTACCTGCTCCGGCAGGTCGTGCTCGCGGACGCTCTCACTCATCAGGGCCTCATCTCGGTGCAGATCGACGAGGGCGGACGTCATGTCGACGCGCCAGCCCGCCGAGCGGACGATGTCCACCCGGGTGACGTGCCGCAATGAGCTCAGGGCTCGATGGGCTCCGTAGGAGCCGTGACGACGCGTCGGTGCCGCGGACGACGTCGTCCTGTTCTTGCAATCATCACTATACCGGGCAACGGGGGCAGACCGCGAACCCAGACCGCCCCGCACCCGGATGATTTACCTGGGTGTAACCGCCCCTGGCCCTCGCGCTCGCGCGGACTTGTCACCGACGCGAGGACGTCACATGAACGCTCAGCGGGTGGTGTCGGCCGCGAGACCGCGGCTGCGCAGGATGCGCCGCTCGAGGGGGGCGAAGAAGAGCAGCTCGACGGCGATGCCGACCACCAGGATCAGCAGGATCGCGGCGATCACGACGCTGGTGTCGGACAGCTGGCGGCCCTGGTCGAGCAGCGCTCCGAGGCCGAACCCGAGGCGTCCGCCGACGACGATCAGCTCGGCGGCCATCAGCGAGCGCCAGGAGAAGGCCCAGCCCTGTCGCAGACCGGCGACGTAGCCCGGCATCGCGGCGGGCAGGATGACGTGCCGCACCATCTGCCAGCGGCCGGCACCGAGGACCGTGCCGACCCGCCGGAACAGGGGCGGCACCTGGTCGACCCCGCTGAGCAGCCCGTTGATGATCGAGGGCACCGCGCCGAGCAGGATGACGAAGTACATCGTGGCGTCCGAGATCCCGAACCACAGGATGGCCGCCGGCACCCACGCCACCGACGGGAGCACCTGCAGCCCGGTGATCAGCGGGCCGACACTGGCCCGCAGCAGCCGCACCCGCGAGATCAGCACTCCCAGCGGGGTGGCGATGAGCGTGGCGACGACGAAGCCGATGATCCCCCGCTCGACGCTGGTGGCGATGGCGGTCAGCGCCGTCCGGTCGGCGAACAGCGACCGCAGCGTGGTCCACACGTCCTGCGGTGAGGCCAGGGTGTAGCTGGGCCGCACCCCTGACCACACGACCAGCTGCCACAGGCCGACCAGCACGACGACCGCGAGCAGCGGCGGCAGCACCGACCAGCGCAACCGGTCCGACCAGGTGCGCGGCCCGAGCCTGCTGTCGGTCTGCAGCGCGTCCAGGCCCGACTCGAGGTCACGGGCGTCGTCGCGGCCGGTCGCCGTCGTCGCGGCGGTGCTGGTGCTGGTCTCAGGCGGCATGACGACGGATCTCCGTCCGCAGGTCGTTGGTGATCTCGTCCGCCAGCGCCGCGACCTCGGGGGCGCCGATCCGCCGCTGCCCGGTCGTGTCGACCCGCCACTCGCGGACGATGCGACCAGGGCGCGACGACATCAGCAGCACGCGCTCACCCAGGCGGACGGCCTCGCGCACGTTGTGCGTGACGAACACGATGGTGCGGCCGGTCTCGCGCCAGATCCGCTCGAGCTCGTCGTGCAGCAGGTCGCGGGTGATCGCGTCCAGCGCGGCGAAGGGCTCGTCCATCAGCAGCACCGGGCGCTCCTGCGCCAGCGACCGCGCCAGCGCCACCCGCTGGCGCATGCCGCCCGACAGCTCGTGCACCCGCTTGTCGCCCGCCCCGCCCAGGCGCACCAGGTCGAGCAGCTCACCGGCCCGGGTCCGGCGTCCGGACGCCGGCACGCCCCGTAGGCGCAGCGCGAGCTCGATGTTGTCCCCGGCCGTCAACCACGGGAACAGCGCCGGCTCCTGGAACATCAGGGCGGCGCCCTCGCTGCCGACGTCGACCGACCCGCTGGTGGCCGGCTCGAGGCCGGCCATGATCGACAGCAGGGTGGACTTGCCGCACCCCGAGGCACCGAGCAGGCAGACGAACTCACCCGGGGCGATCGCCAGGTCGATGCCGTCGAGCACCGGCGCGCCGTCCGCCGTGAACCGCTTGCCCACCCCCGAGAGCCGCACCGCGGGCGCGGTGCGGCTCTCGGGTGCGGTGCTCGCGGTCACTGCTCACCCAGGCCCGCGGTCGAGACCAGAGGCTCTCGCTTGGCCTTGAGCACCGCGTTCAACGGCCGCAGGTCGTAGATGCCCTTGAGGTCCGCCTGCTTCACGAGTCCGGCGGTGACCCCGTCGGACAGGTCCTTCTGCAGCGAGGTCGCCAGCGGGTCGACCGTCACCGAGATGCTCGACAAGGCCCGGGTGATCACGGCGTCGCTGAGCTTCTTGCCCGACGTCGTGGCGATCTGCGCGTTCACGACACCGGGCGCCTCGGCAGCGTTGGCCTTGATCCAGTCGATCGCCTCGACGTGGCCGCGCAGCAGCGCCGTGACGGTGTCGGGGTGCTCCTTCAAGAACGTGGTCGAGACGATCAGGTGGGTGGTGACGAACTGCCCCTTGGGCCACAGGTCCTTCTCGTCGACCAGCACCTTGGCCCCCGCGTCGAGCACCAGTCTCGACGCCCACGGCTCGGGCACCCAGGCCCCGTCGATCCGACCCTGCTGGAACAGCTCGAACGTCTGCGCGTTCTCGGTCGGGCTGATGGCGACGTCTCCGCCACCGCTGGGGGTGGTCTTGAGCCCCTGACCGGCGAGCCAGGCCCGCAGGGCGACGTCCTGCGTGCCGCCGAGCTGCGGGGTCGCGAGGTTCTTGCCCTTCAGCTGGGCGGCGGAGGTGATCTCGGGCTTGACGACGAGCTGCGCGCCGCCGGACGTGGCGCCGGCGATGATCCGTAGCGCCTGGCCGTCGCTCTTGACGAAGCCGTTGATCGCCGGGTTCGGCCCGAGGTACGCCGCGTCGATGGCGCCCGCGTTCAGCGCCTCGATGGCCGCCGGGCCGGCGTTGAACACCTCGGTGGACAGCTTGGTCGTCCCCAGCTCCTTGGCGAAGAAGCCCTTCGACACCCCGACCAGGGCCGCGGCGTGGGTCACGTTGGCGAAGTAGCCGAGCCGCAGCTCGGTGGCCGGGCCGCGCGACGCGGACGTCGCGGTCGACCCCGAACCGCAGGCGGCCAGTGTCGCGGCCGCTGCCGCTGCCGCGGCGGCGAGCAGCATCGTCCGCCGCCGCCTGGGCGGCCCGACCGAGGGGAGTGAGGGGTGGTTGGTCATGACGGTCTCGCTCTCGTCGTGGTTCAGATGGAGTACAGCGACGCACGGTCGAGGGGACTTCGAGCGACGAGCGGGTCACCGACCATCCCCGCGGCCAGCGTCGCGCCGTCGTGCGCGTCGATCACCAGGAACGCACCGGTGCGCCGGTGGTCGACGTACTCCTCCACCGCGAGCGGTGACGCGAGACGCAGCTGGACGCGGCCGATGTCGTTGAGCTGCAACCGCTCTGCCGGTTGCAGCTCGAGGCTGTCGAGGTCGAGCCGGCCCACGACGTCCTTGACGACCGCCTGCACGGTGCGGGTCGTGTGCTTGACCAGCACCCGCGCCCCGGGCACCAGATCGCGGTCGTACAACCAGCAGATGGTGCCCTCGAGGTCGTTCGTCGGGATGGGGGCATCCGCGGCGGCGGCGATCAGGTCGCCGCGCGAGATGTCGACGTCGTCCGCGAGGCGCAGCGACACCGAGCGGGGCGCGAACGCCTCGTCGAGCTCACCGTCCGCGGTGTCGATGCCCGCGACCGTCGTGGGCACACCCGAGGGCAGGACCACGACGCGGTCGCCCACGCGGACGACGCCGGCGGCGATCTGCCCGGCGTACCCGCGGTAGTCGGTGTGCTGCGGGTCGCGCGCCGCCGCCTGCGGGCGCAGGGTCAGCTGCACCGGCATCCGGAACAGCTCGGCGCGCGGGTCGTCGGCCGACGGCAGCTGCTCGAGCAGCTCGAGGACGCTGGGCCCGTCGTACCAGGGGGTGCGATCCGAGCGGTCGACGACGTTGTCGCCGGCGAGGGCGCTCACGGGCACCGTGCGGACGTCGGGCAGGCCCAGTCCCGCTGCGAGGTCGTCGATCTCCTTGACCACGCCGGCGACGACGGCCTCGTCGAAGTCGACCAGGTCGATCTTGTTCACCGCCACCAGCACGTGCGGCACCCGCAGCAGCGCAGCGACGGCCAGGTGGCGACGGGTCTGCTCGAGCACGCCCTTGCGGACGTCGACGAGCACCAGCACCGCGTCAGCGGTGCTCGCGCCGGTCACGGTGTTGCGCGTGTACTGCACGTGCCCGGGGCAGTCGGCGAGGATGAAAGACCTTGCAGCAGTAGCGAAGTAGCGGTAGGCGACGTCGATCGTGATGCCTTGCTCGCGCTCGGCGCGCAGACCGTCGGTGAGCAGCGCGAGGTCGGCCGTGGCCAGCCCGCGGTCGCGGCTGACCCGCTCGACCGCGGCCATCTGGTCGGCGAGAACCGACTTGGTGTCGTGCAGCAGCCGTCCCACCAGCGTGGACTTGCCGTCGTCGACCGACCCGGCGGTCGCGAGGCGCAGCAGGGTGGCCATCAGAAGTACCCCTCTTTCTTGCGGTCTTCCATGGCGGCCTCGGTCATCCGGTCGTCGGCGCGGGTGGCACCGCGCTCGGTGATCCGCGTCGCCGCGACCTCGACGACGACGTCCTCGACGGTCTGGGCGTCGCTCTCGACGGCGCCGGTGCACGACATGTCGCCGACCGTGCGGTACCGCACCTGCACCGTCCTCACCGCCTCGGTCTCTCGCGGCTGCGAGACCGGCGAGACGGCGAGCAGCATCCCGTCCCGCTCGAACACCTCGCGGTCGTGCGAGTAGTACAACGACGGCAGGTCGATCCCCTCGCGGGCGATGTAGCGCCACACGTCCAGCTCGGTCCAGTTGCTGATAGGGAACACCCGCACGTGCTCACCGGGGCGGTGCCGGCCGTTGTAGAGGTTCCACAGCTCGGGCCGCTGGTTGCGCGGGTCCCACTGGCCGAACTCGTCGCGCAGGCTGAAGACGCGCTCCTTGGCCCGCGCCTTCTCCTCGTCGCGGCGGCCGCCCCCGAAGACGGCGTCGAACCGGTGCTCGGCGATGGCGTCCAGCAGCGGCTGGGTCTGCAGCGGGTTGCGCGTCCCGTCGGTGCGCTCTCGCAACCGCCCGTCGTCCAGGTAGTCCTGCACCGAGGCGACGTGCAGCCGCGCACCGAGGCGCTCGACGACGGCGTCGCGGTAGGCGAGCACCTCGGGGAAGTTGTGCCCGGTGTCGACGTGCAGCAGGGCGAACGGCACGGGGCCGGGCCAGAAGGCCTTGGCCGCGAGGTGCAGCATCACGACGGAGTCCTTGCCCCCGCTGAACAGCAGCACCGGCCGCTCGAACTCGGCGACGACCTCGCGGATGATGTGGATGCCCTCGCTCTCGAGGGCGTCCAGCTGGTCGAGCTGGTAGTCGGCCGTCGTGGACGCCGGGGTCGCGCTCACGTGTGGATCCCGCACTCGGTCTTGTCCTGGCCCGACCAGCGGCCGGCGCGGGGGTCCTCACCCGGCGCCACTCGGCGCGTGCACGGCTCGCAGCCGATGCTCGGGTAGCCCTGGGCGACCAGTGGGTTGCGGGGTAGGTCGTGCGCGATCTGGTAGGCCTCGACGTCGTCGGCGGTCCAGGTCGCGAGCGGGTTGACCTTGACCATGTCGTGCTTGTCGTCCCAGCCGATCACCGGCGTGCCCACGCGGGTGGGTGCCTCGTCGCGGCGCACGCCGGTCACCCAGCCGGCGTAGGGCTCCAGCGCGCGCGCGAGGGGCTCGACCTTGCGCAGGAAGCAGCACAGGTTGGGGTCGCGGTCGTGCAGCCGGGCGCCGTACTCGGCGCCCTGCTCGGCGACGGTCTGGCGCGGGAGGGCGTCGACGACGGTCACGGGCAGGCTGCGGGCGACGGCCGCACGGGTGTCCAGGGTCTGCGTGAAGTGGTACCCGGTCTCGAGGAACAGGACGTCGACGCCGGGCAGCACCTGGCCGACCAGGTGCGGCAGGATCGCGTCCTGCATGCTGCCGGCCACCGTCAGGTCGCCCTGCAGCGCTTCCACGGCCCAGTGGACGATCTCGAGGGCCGGCGCGCCGTCCAGGTCGCGACCCGCCTGCTCGGCACGGGCTCGCAGGTCGGTCGTGGTGGTGGTCATGACAGGGCCTCCTCGTCGGCGCGCACGGCCCAGGTGGCGAAGCGCTCGCCGGGCTCGCGGTCGGCGACGAACCGGCGCACCACGCGCTCGACGTAGTCCGGCAGCTCGTCCGACGTCACCTTCAACCCACGGACCTTGCGTCCCCATCCCGCGTCCAGACCCAGGGCACCGCCCAGGTGCACCTGGAAGCCCTCGACCTGCTCACCGTCGGCGCCGGCGACGATCATGCCCTTCAGTCCGATGTCGGCGGTCTGGATGCGCGCGCACGAGTTGGGACACCCGTTGACGTGCAACGTGATCGGGACGTCGAGCGCCTGGACGACGTCGCCCAGCCTGTTCTCGAGCTCGATGACGGTCGCCGTCGCGGTCTTCTTGGTGTCGACGATGGCGAGCTTGCAGAACTCGATGCCGGTGCAGGCCATCGTCGTGCGTCGGAACGGGCTGGGTCGGGCCTGCAGGCCCAGCGCGTCCAGCCCGACGACGAGCGGCTCGACCCGGTCGGCAGGGACGTCGAGCACGACGACCTTCTGGTGCGGCGTCAGCCGCACCCTGGCCGAGCCCTGCTGCTCGACCAGGTCGGCGAGGGCAACCAGGGTGCTGCCCGAGACGCGGCCCACGGCGGGAGCGGCACCGATGTATCGCAAGCCGTCCTTCTGCTCGTGGACGCCGACGTGGTCGCCGAGGTCGGCGGACGGCGGCGCTTGCGGCCCGTCGAGCAGCGGGCGCCCGAGGTAGTCGTTCTCGAGCACCTCGCGGAACCGCTCAGGGCCCCAGTCGGCGAGCAGGAACTTCAGCCGCGCCTTGGTGCGGTTCTTGCGGTACCCGTGGTCACGGAAGATCGAGATGACTCCGGCCCACACGTCCGGCACCTGATCCAGCGGCACCCAGGCGCCCAGCCGCACAGCCAGCTTCGGGTTGGTCGACAGCCCTCCGCCGACCCACAGGTCGAAGCCCGGGCCGTGCTCGGGGTGGACCACGGCGGTGAAGGCGACGTCGTTGATCTCGTGCACGACGTCGTTGTTGGCCATCCCGGTGATCGCGGTCTTGAACTTGCGAGGCAGGTTGCTGAACTCGCGGTTGCCGATGTAGCGGCGCTGAATCTCGTCGATGGCCCAGGTCGGGTCGATGATCTCGTCCACCGCGATGCCGGCCACCGGGCTGCCGAGCACGACGCGGGGGCAGTCGCCGCACGCCTCGGTCGTGGACAGCCCCACGGCCTCGAGCCGGCGCCAGATCTCGGGCACGTCCTCGACCCGCACCCAGTGCAGCTGGATGTTCTGCCGGTCGGTGATGTCAGCGGTGTCCCGCCCGAACTCGGTCGAGATCGTGCCGATGGTGCGCAGCTGCTCGGTGCTGAGCGCACCGCCGTCGATGCGGACCCGCAGCATGAAGAACTCGTCCTCGAGCTGCTCGGGCTCGAGCAGGGCCGTCCGGCCGCCGTCGATCCCGGGTCGGCGCTGGGTGTACAGCCCCCACCAGCGGAACCGCCCGCGCAGGTCGTCGCTGGTGATCGACGCGAAACCCTCGCGCGAGTAGACCTGCTCGATGCGGGCCCGAACGTTGAGGGCGTCGTCCTCGGCCTTGAAGCGCTCGTTGGCGTTCAGGGGGGTCCGGTCGCCCGAGGCCCACTGCCCCAGAGCAGGGGTCGAGCGGTCGGTGGTGGTGGAGGTCATCCGGGAGTCCTCGTCCAAGTGGTGTCCGGGAGCCTGCGCTACGCCGGGACGACTCGTGGAGGACGCCGGCCGACTGCGCCACGCCCGACGGTCGTCGACGACCGAGGTCGTCAGGGGCAGTGCGTCAGCAGGGCCGACAGATGCTGCTGCGCGTACGCCCGAGGTCGACGTGGCGTCGACTCACGAGGCGGCACAGCAGGTGTGATCTCACTCGGGACATGCTGCCACAGCGATCAGCGCTCTGAACCGGGTGGTCCACCATCCGGACGAAGGATCGACCTGCCCGACGACCGTCCAGCCCACCGGCGCGCGGTGTGACAGCCTCTGACCCGGGTGAGCGACACCCATGTCCCTGCCCGATCCCTGCACGCCCACGGAGGTGGCGATGGCCAGGCCGCGCACGACGCTGCTGCTGCTGACTGCGACGGTGCATCCGCACCCGGGCGTCGCCAACCTTCGCGTGGTCGACCCGGCGGCGCGGATGCAGGAGTACCTGTCGAGCCTGCGGTTCGCCCTGTCCCTGCCCCGGTCGAGCGTCAACGGGATCATCCTCGCCGAGAACAGCGGCGCCGATCTGGGCCCGCTGCGGGACGCGGTGGGAGACCGTGACGACGTCGAGCTGTTGCCGGTCCTCGCCACGGGGGCGGAGACCTCACCCGGGCGCGGCTGGTTGGAGACTCGCCTGGTCGCCGACGCCGTGGCCACCTCGACGCTGGTCCGTGAGAGCAGTGACCCGATCATCTGGAAGTGCACCGGGCGCTACCAGGTGCGCAACCTCGCCGCCGTCGTCGCCGCTGCCGCGCCCGCCCAGGACCTGTGGTTCAACGTGCGCAGGCACCCCGAGCGGTGGGCCGACCTGTGGGTCTACGGGGCCACTCCTGCCGGCATCGCAGAGCTGAGCCACCAGATCCACCGGATGCGCGAGGACGACGGCCCGACGGAGCGGGCGATGTTCGACATCCTGCACGACCTGCGCTCGACCGGGACCAGGGTCAGCATGCGTTTCGGGGTCGAACCCCGCATCGTCGGCGTGCGCGGACATGACGGTCGCTCCTACGACGACCCGGTGCAGCGCGCGAAGTGGGCCGTCCGCAGCGTCGCCCGACGCGTCGCGCCCCGGTTCTGGATCTGACCTCGATGACGACCGTCGTCAGCCTCGCCCCCTTCATCGGCAGCGCCGGGGCTCCACAGGCCGGCCACCTGTTCGCCCACCACCACCTGCAGGCGCTCGCCGAGCACGCCGAGGTGGTGCTCGTCTCGACGGCCCTGTGGGGCAACGAGAGCGCTCTCGCGCGCGGCACGCGCAGCTACGAGGTGCTCCTCACCGAGGAGCTCCCCATCGACCATCGCGGCCGGTTTCATCTCAAGCGGTTCGCCGGCGATCCCGACCACACGATCCGCCCACCGAGCCTCGCGGGCGAGGTGACCGACCTCGTCCGCCGCGCGGACGTCGTCGAGCTGCAGTGGTCGGCTGCACTGGCTCTCGTACCCCTGGTGCGAGCGCTGAACCCGGCGGCCGTCGTGACCGTCGTCGAGCACGACGTGGTGTTCACCCAGCTGGAAGGACACATCAGCCAGGCAGCGGGCCTCCGCCGATGGGCGATGCACGCTCAGTGGCTGCGACAGCGTCAGCGCGAGACCTCGTACCTGCGACAGGTCGACACCGTGTGCGTCTTCCGCTCCGAGGACGCCGCGGCGCTCAGGGCCCGTCTCCCCAGCAGCACGGAGGTCATCACCCACTCACCCTGGCTCGAACCCTCCCGCGGGCTGGGGCCCTCGGCGGCGCAGGAGGTGCTGTTCGTGGCAGCCTTCAACCGGCCCGAGAACCAGCAGGCCGTCCGGTGGTTCGCCTCGCAGGTGTGGCCCGTCGTCGTCGCGTCCCGGCCAGAGGCGACCTTCACCGCCGCCGGCGCCGGCATGAGCGAGGAGCTGACGCAGTGGCTGAACGCCCGACGGATCGCCACCACCGGTTACGTCGACAGCCTCGAGCCCTACTACGAGCGGGCGCGCGTGGCGGTCGCTCCGCTCCACCTCGGCGGTGGCCTGAAGTTCAAGGTGGCCCAGGCCATGCTCGCCGGCCTGCCGGTGGTCGGGACCCCTGAGGCCTTCGCCGGTATCGACCTGGGCGCCTACCGGGATCTCGAGCAGACCGACCCTGCTGGGACCGCGGATCAGATCATTCGCCTGTTGGCTGACCTGGACCTGGCGCGGGCCATCGGCGCCGGCTGCAGGGTGCTGGCCCAGCGCCAGTTTTCGTTCGAGTCCAGCCACCGAGCGCTGGTGCACTCCTGGGAGCGCGCAGCGACGCGACAGCGGTCCGTCGCCACGTCCCGCGGACGGTGACGCGGACCAACGCCCGGGGCGCTTCGGGTGCACGAAGGACCCGCGCACGGTGGCTCTCGTGTGCCGTCAGCCCGCAGCGCTGAGGGCCGCGACCTCGTCGGCGGTGAGCTCGAGGTCGGCGGCCTGCACCGAGTCGCGGATCGTCTCTGGCCGGCTCGAACCGGGGATCGGGACGACGACCGGTGACAGCGCCAGCTGCCACGCGAGGGCGACCTGCTGCGGGCTGACGCCCCGGTCGGCTGCGACCTGGGCGAACGGGGCGAAGGCCGAGCCGAGGTCGGCGGCCTTCGAGATCCCACCGAGGGGGCTCCACGGCAAGAACGCCACACCCAGCTCCTCGCACAGCTCGAGCTCGGGCTGGCTGCTGCGGAAGGCCGGCGAGAACTGGTTCTGCACGCTGACCAGGCGACCGCCGAGGACCTCCTGCGCCTCCTGGATCTGCTCGGGGTTCGCGTTCGAGATGCCCGCCTGGACGATCGTGCCCGCGTCGAGCAGGTCGCGGATCGCGCCCACCGACTCGGCGTACGGCACCTTCGGGTCGGGGCGGTGGAACTGGTAGAGGCCGATCGCCTCGACGCCGAGCCGGCGAGCCGAGTCGCGGGCTGCTGCCTTCAGGTGCTCGGGTGACCCGTCCTGGGTCCACGACCCGTCACCGGGCCGCAGGTGCCCGCCCTTGGTCGCCACCAGCACGGACGACGCGTCGCCACCCCAGCTGCGCAGCGCCTCGGCGATCAGCTCCTCGTTGTGACCGACCTCGTCAGCGTGCTCGTGGTACGCGTCCGCGGTGTCGATGAACGTGACCCCGGCGTCCAGAGCGGCGTGGATCGTCGCGATCGAGCGCGCGCGGTCGGGGCGGCCCTCGATCGACATGGGCATGCCCCCCAGGCCGATGGCCGAGACGGTCGCGGTACCGATGGTGCGCGTCCTCATGCTGGGCTCCTTCTCGTCGTGGGTGCCTCGGGGTCAGCCGACGGCGGCCTGGGTTTGTTCCGACGCCCCGCTCTCGTCCTGCACCGACGTGTGCCTCGGCAGCCGCAGCACGAGCAGCGCTGCGAGCAGGAACACCAGCACCTCGTAGGCCAGGCCCCAGCGGATCGCCTGCGAGAACGTCGACGACAGCGCCGACGTCGAGGCGTTCGAGAACGCGGCACCGGCGCCTTCGCTGCCCCCTCGGCCCGCGAGCGCCTCGCAGGACGGCGGCTGCGCGGTGGGATCGGTCGACGCGGAACGGTCGACGAAGCACTGCTGGAAGCCCTGGACGGCAGGGCCGATCGCCGCGGACGACAGCCCGGCCGCCGCGAGCTGGGTGCGCAGTGCGGGCGCCTGGTCGCGCGCAGCCGAGGCCGCGGACGACGACAGCACGCCGAAGAAGACGATGCCGACCAGGGCGACCCCGACGGCGCCGCCAACCTGCTGGCTGGTGGCGAGCAACCCGCTGGCCTGTCCGGCGGACCGGGGCGGGACGCCGTCCAGGATCACCGCGGTGCTCGGGGCGGCGAAGCAGCCCAGGCCTGCACCGGCCAGCACGAACGCCGGGATGAACTGCCACGGGTGCGGACCGGGGCCTACGAACGTGACGGTCAGCAGCGCGACGGCCATACCGGCTGCCATGAGCAGGCAGCCGGCCAGCAGCACGGTGCGCCCGAGGCGCCGGGCCAGCAGGGGGCTGCGCGATGACAGCACGGCGGAGGCGAACGCGAACGGGATCGTCGTCAGGCCGCTGCGCAGCGCGGTGAAGCCCTCGCCGACCTGCAGGTAGAGCGAGAAGACGAAGAAGAACGCGGGGATCCCGGCGAAGAAGACCGCGCTCAGCGGCATGCCGATCCGCGGGCCGCGCAGGTCCAGCAGGCGCAGGTCGATCAGCGGCGAGTCGTCGGCGCGGGTGCGACGGCGCTCGACCAGCACGAACGCCACCCCGGTGGGCACGCTCATGACGAGCATGGCGATCAGCCACCAGGGCCATCCGCGCTCGCGGCCCTCGGTGAGCGGCAGGATCAGCAGCAGCAGTGCGAGAGCCGACAGCAGCGCGCCGGGGACGTCCAGCCGGGTCGCCTTGGGCGCGCGCGACTCGGGCAGCAGCCGGACCGCGGCGATGACCGCGACGACGCCGATCGGGACGTTGACCAGGAAGATCGACCGCCACTCGGTCCCGAACAGGTCGGCCCGCAGCAGCAGCCCGCCGAAAAGAGGGCCGCAGATGGTGGCAATCCCGAT
>JBBQGB010000038.1:0-31679 GCA_038322575.1 Actinomycetales bacterium | reverse complement strand
ACGCCGATCGGACCGGCGCGGGGGACCCCCGCACCGGCAGGAGTGGAGCTGGGGCACCCAGCGGCGGTTCGGGTCGGCCCAGCGGCGGGGCCGGGCGTCCGGCGTCCGGCAAGCCCGCCACGGGGCGCCCCTACGTCGATCGGACCGGTGCTGGGGCCCCCCGCACCAACCGCAGTGGTGCGGGGGCACCCAGCGGTACGTCGACCCCGGGCCGCCCGAGCAGCACCCGTCCGCGCGGCTCGTCCGAGCGACCGCGCGCGGACGACGGTGCGCCCGACGCCACCCGCGCACCGGCACGGGGCAGGACCCCGGGCACCGGCCGACCGCAGAGCGGTGGCAAGTCCCAGGGCGGCAGCAAGCCGTCGGGCACCCGGTCGTGGGCCGCCCGACGTCCGGTGCGCCGGCAGTTCCCGGTGCCCGAGGTCTCGGTAGACGTCCACGACCCGGACGGCGTCCGGCTGCAGAAGATCCTGGCCCAGGCCGGGGTGGGCAGCCGGCGCAAGAGCGAGATCCTCATCGACGCCGGCCGGGTGCAGGTCGACGGGCACGTCGTGCGCGACCAGGGGGTGCGGATCGACCCCGCCCGCCAGGTGGTGCACGTCGACGGCGTGCGCCTCATCCTGGACGACACCCGCATCTACTACGCGTTCAACAAGCCGGCCGGTGTCGTGTCGACGATGAGCGACGAGCAGGGGCGCGTCTCGCTCGGCGACTTCGTCTACGACCGGCCCGAGCGGCTGTTCCACGTCGGGCGGCTGGACTCCGACACCGAGGGCCTGATCCTGCTCACCAACGACGGCGAGCTGGGCCACCGGCTGCAGCACCCGTCGTACAACGTCCCGAAGACCTACCTGGCCGAGGTGCCGGGGCCGGTCGCCCGTGACGTCGGGCAGCGGCTGCGCGACGGCATCTAGCTGGATGACGGCCCGGTCAAGGTCGACAGCTTCAAGGTCGTCGACAGCCAGCCCGGCAAGGCGCTGCTCGAGGTGATCCTGCACGAGGGCCGCAAGCACATCGTCCGTCGCGCTCTGGAGGCCGTCGGCCACCCGGTCGAGCGGCTGGTGCGGGTGCAGGTCGGCCCGGTGCGCCTGGGTGACCTGCGACCCGGCCGCTGGCGGGTGCTCAACAGCCAGGAGATCGGCGCGCTGTTCGGCGCCGTCGGCATGTGATGGGCCCGACGCCGTGGCGGTGAGGGCCATCCGCGGAGCCATCCAGCTCGACCTCGACGAGCGCGAGCACCTGCTGGCGTGCACCCGCGAGCTCGTCACCGAGGTGCTGCGCGCCAACGACCTGCCCACCGACGACCTGATCTCGATCGTCTTCACCGTGACGGCGGACCTGCGCAGCGAGTTCCCCGCACTCGCCGCCCGAGAGCTGGGCCTCGGCGACGTACCGCTGCTGTGCACCACCGAGATCGACGTGCCCGGTGCGTTGCCGCGCGTGGTGCGGCTGATGGCGCACGCCGAGATGGCGACGCCCCGGGCCGACGTCCGACACGTGTACCTGCGCGGCGCTGCCGCCCTGCGCCGCGACCTGGCCCAGTGAGCGAGCCCAGTGAGCGCGGGCAGACGATGACGCTGCCCGCTCTCGTGCGGGTCGTGGGCACCGGCCTGCTGGGCACCAGCATCGGACTGGCGCTGCGCGCCCGCGGCGTCGACGTCGTCCTCACCGACCCCTCGCCGACCGCCCGCGCGCTGGCCCGCGACCTGGGCGCCGGACGCCTCGCCGACCCGGACGACGTCCCCGACCTCGTCGTGGTGGCCGCACCCCCCGACGTGGTCGCCGACGTCGTCGCCGCCGAGCTCGCCGCGCACCCGGGCGCCGTGGTCACCGACGTCGCGAGCGTCAAGGCCGGGCCGCTGGACGCCCTGCGGGTCGCGGGCGCCGACCTCACCCGGTACGTCGGTGGGCACCCGCTCGCCGGGCGCGAGCGCTCGGGCCCGGTCGCCGCCCGCGCCGACCTGTTCGCCGGACGACCGTGGGTGCTGACCCCCTCGGCCGAGTCGACCGACGGCGCGCTCGCGCTGGTGCGCGCCGTCGCGGTCGCCCTGGGCGCAATGGTCGCCGTGATGGACGCCGCCGAGCACGACGAAGCCGTCGCCGCCGTGTCGCACGTCCCGCAGGTCGCCGCGAGCCTGGTCGCCGCCCGCCTGCGGTCGCTGCCCGAGAACGCGGTAGCCCTTGCGGGACAGGGGATCCGCGACGTGACCCGGATCGCGGCGAGCGACCCCCAGATGTGGACCCAGATCCTCGCGGGCAACGCCGGTGCCGTCGTCCGCACCCTGCGGGCAGTGCAGTCCGACCTCACCGAGCTGCTGGCGGCCCTGGACGCGTTGAGCGACCCGTCGGTCACCGGGGCCCGGGCCACCATCGCCGCGCTGGTGGCCAGCGGCAACGAGGGCCAGGCGCGGATCCCCGGCAAGCACGGCAGCGCCCCGACGTCCTACGCGCAGGTCGCCGTGCTGGTGCCCGACCGTCCCGGCGAGCTGGCCCGGCTGCTGCACGACGTCGGCGCGGCGGGCGTCAACCTCGAGGACCTGCGGCTGGAGCACAGCGAGGGCCAGCCGGTCGGTCTGGCCGAGGTCGCGGTGCTGCCCGCCGCCGAGCGGCCCCTCGTCGAGGCGCTGCGGTCACTGGGCTGGAACGTGCAGGCGTGAACCTCGACTAGGCTGCTGGCCGTCCCCCGTTCGAGGAGCAACCCCCTGTGAGCACGCCCGAAACCGCCGTCGACGCCCGCACCAGCGGTCTCGTCGTCGCCGTCGACGGGCCGAGCGGGTCGGGCAAGTCGAGCGTCTCGCGCGAGGTCGCCCGCCGGCTGGGGCTCGCCTACCTCGACACCGGCGCGATGTACCGGGCGCTGGCCTGGTGGTGCCTCGACCAGCGCGTCGACCTGCACGACCGCGCCGCCGTCGCGGGCGCGGGCGAGCGGCTGCCCCTGGTGATCACCACCGACCCGGCCGAGGTGCACGTGCTCGTCGACGGCGCCGACGTCAGCGAGGCGATCCGCTCGACCGGGGTCAGCGAGCAGGTCAGCCTGGTGGCCACCAACCTCGCGGTGCGCGAGCAGATGCGCCGTCGCCAGCGTGAGCTGATCGCCGAGCACCCGGTCGGCACGGTCGCCGAGGGCCGCGACATCACCACCGTGGTCGCCCCGGACGCCGCCGTGCGCGTGCTGCTCACCGCCAGCGAGCAGGCCCGGCTCGAGCGACGGGCCCGCGAGCTGCACGGCTCGACCGACGACGACGCGCTTGCCGCCACCCACGACCAGGTGGTGCGCCGCGACCGCGACGACTCGACCGTGTCGCAGTTCGCGGTCGCCGCCGACGGCGTGGTCACCATCGACTCCTCAGCCCTGGGGTTCGAGCAGGTCGTCGACGCGGTGCTCGCGCTGGTCGAGCAGCGCACCGGCCGGCGTCCGGTCGTGACGACGTGAGCGGCACCGTGACGGCCCCGGCACCGCTGCGGGCGGCAGTCGGCCGACGGGTCTGGCAGGGCGTGTTCCACGGCTTCTACCGCAGCACCACGATCGACGGCCACCGCGTGCCGGCGTCCGGCCCGGTGCTGCTGGCCTCCAACCACACCGGGCTGATCGACGGCCCGCTGGTCTACGGCCTGGCCCCGCGGCCCGCGCACTTCGTCGTCAAGCAGGAGATGTTCCACGGCTTCTCCGGCTTCGTGCTCACCCAGATGGGGCAGATCCCGATCGACCGCTCGTCGGCGGACCGCACCGCGATCACCACGGCGCTGGCCGTCCTGGCGCGCGGGGGAGTGGTCGGGGTGTTCCCCGAGGGCAGCCGCGGCCAGGGCGACGTGGCGGCCGTGCACGCCGGGGTCACCTTCCTCGCCATGGCGAGCGGCGCACCGATCGTCCCCGTCGCCTGCCTCGGCACCCGGCCGGCGGGCGGCAGCGTCAGCCGCCCACCGCGCCCCGGCCGCCGCCTCGCGGTGGTGTTCGGCGACCCCATCACCTTGGTCCCCCCGCCGGGGCTGCCGCGCCGCGAGGCCAGCCGCCTGCTGACCGAGCAGGTGCGCAGCACCCTCGCCGAGCACGTGCGCGCCAGCGCCGCGCGCACCGGCATCGCCATCCACGACACCCCGCCCGCGGGGTTGGAGGACGCTTCATGACCACCCCCACACCCGACCCGCTCGACGAGTCGGCGCACGTCGCCACCGGCCTGCGCGCCGGCCTGGCCGACTACGACCTGTCGGACGAGGACCAGGCCCTGCTCGAGCAGGTCGAGGACGGCGGCCCCGCCGGCGCGCCGTCCGGCCCGCTGCCGGTGCTGGCCGTCATCGGCCGTCCCAACGTGGGCAAGTCGACCCTGGTCAACCGCGTGCTCGGACGCCGCGAGGCGGTGGTCGAGGACGTCCCCGGCGTCACCCGCGACCGCGTCGCCTACGAGGGGGAGTGGACCGGACGCCGGTTCACCATCGTCGACACCGGCGGTTGGGAGCGCGACGTCACCGGGCTGCACCTGCGGGTGGCCGAGCAGGCCGAGATCGCGATCGAGCTGGCCGACGCGGTGATGTTCGTCGTCGACGCCACCGTCGGCGAGACCGACACCGACGTCGACGTGGTCAAGGTGCTGCGCCGCTCGGGCAAGCCCGTCGTGCTGGTCGCCAACAAGGTGGACGACGCGCGCGCCGAGGCCGACGCCGCGATGCTGTGGTCGCTCGGGCTGGGCGAGCCGCACCCCGTCTCGGCCCTGCACGGTCGCGGCAGCGGCGACCTGCTCGACGCCTGCCTCGCGGTGCTGCCGGAGTTCTCGCAGGTCGGCGGTGCGTACGCCGAGGGCGGCCCGCGCCGGGTGGCCCTGGTGGGTCGCCCGAACGTCGGCAAGTCCTCGCTGCTGAACAAGGTCGTGGGCTCCGAGCGGGTCGTCGTCGACGACGTCGCCGGCACCACCCGCGACCCGGTCGACGAGCTGGTCGAGATCGCCGGCCGCACCTGGCGGTTCGTCGACACGGCCGGCATCCGGCGCCGGGTGCACCAGACCCGCGGCGCCGACTTCTACGCCTCGCTGCGCACCCAGACCGCGCTGGAGAAGGCCGAGGTCGCCGTCGTCCTCATCGACGCCGGCACCCCGATCAGCGAGCAGGACATCCGCGTCGTCCAGCAGGTCATCGACGCGGGCCGCGCCCTGGTCATCGCGTACAACAAGTGGGACACCATCGACGAGGAGCGCCGCTACTACCTCGAGCGCGAGATCGAGTCCGAGCTGGTGCAGGTCCCGTGGGCGCCGCGGGTGAACATCTCGGCCCTGACCGGGCGCCACCTCGAGAAGCTGGTGCCGGCGCTCGACATCGCGTTGGAGTCCTGGGAGACGCGGGTGCCCACCGGCCGGCTGAACGCGTTCCTCGGCGAGATGGTGGCCGCCCACCCGCACCCGGTGCGGGGGGGCAAGCAGCCGCGGATCCTGTTCGCGACCCAGGCCGCGACGTCCCCGCCACGCTTCGTGGTGTTCGCCAGCGGGTTCCTCGAGGCCGGCTACCGGCGGTTCATCGAGCGCCGCCTGCGCGAGACCTTCGGCTTCGCCGGCACCCCGATCGAGGTCAGCGTGCGCGTGCGCGAGAAGCGCCGCAAGGGCTGACCGGGCGGGGCGCGGGACGCCTGTATAGTCGTCCCGCGAGGTCAGCGGGCTGTAGCGCAGCTTGGTAGCGCACTTGACTGGGGGTCAAGGGGTCGCAGGTTCAAATCCTGTCAGCCCGACCACGCGACGGCCCGGGTCCACGGACCCGGGCCGTTTCCCGTCCGACGACACCAGACCACGACCGGTACGGCGGAGGTGGGCGAGCATGAGCACCGAGCCTCGGAGCGCCCGGCCGACCCGCCCGCCCGACCGCGTCGTGACCGTCCCGAACGCGCTGTCGGCCCTGCGCCTGGTCGGGGTGCCGGTGTTCGTCTGGCTGCTGCTCGCGCGCCACGACGGTTGGGCCGTCGCGCTGCTGATGGCCTCGGGCGTCACGGACTACCTCGACGGCAAGATCGCCCGCTCGTTCGGGCTGGAGTCACGGATCGGGGCGCTGCTCGACCCGCTCGCCGACCGGCTGTACATCCTCACCACCCTGCTGGGGCTGGCCTGGCGCAGCGTCATCCCGTGGTGGCTGGTCATCGTGCTGCTGGGCCGCGAGCTGTTCATCGCCGCGCTGCTGCCGCTGCTGCGCAGCCGCGGGTACGGCCCCCTGCCGGTGCACTTCGTCGGCAAGGCCGCCACGGCCGCGCTGCTCTACGCCTTCCCCGTGCTGCTGCTCGGCGACGGCGACGGTGTGGTCGCCGCGGTCGCCCGCCCGGTCGGCTGGGGGTTCGTGGGGTGGGGCACGGGTCTGTACTGGGTGGCCGGGGTGATGTACGCCGTCCAGACCCAGCGCCTGGTGCGCGCCACGCCGGCGCCGGCATGAGCGCGGCCGGCGGCGCCGCGCCCGCGCCAGACGACGAGCCTGATCCGGCGCCCGGTCCCGCGCGCCGCCGCGACGAGTCGATGGCCCTGCTGACCGGCGTCATGGAGCACCCGCTCGACCTGGGGTACGCGGCAGCGGCCGAGCGACGCCGGTCCGGCGGTCAGCCGCCGGTCAACGCCGGGCGGTCCGTCGTGGTCCTGCTCGTCCTGGTGCTCGTCGGGCTGCTGCTGGCCACCGCGGCGCTGCAGGCCCGCGGCCAGACCACCAGCCGGGTCGCCGAGCGCGACCTGCTCGTGGCCGAGATCGCCCGCCAGGACGGCGCGGCCTCGCGGCTGCAGCAGGCCAACGTCGCGCTGGCGAACCAGCTCGAGGCCGAGCGCACCCGCCAGCTCGAGCAGCAGGCGCAGGGCGACCTGGCCGACCAGGTCACCCGCCTCGGCCTGGTCACCGGAGCGCTGTCGGTGGCAGGTCCGGGCATCACGGTCACCGTGGACGACGCCGCCGCCGTCGCCGTGGCACCGGGCGGCGACGCCCGGGCCAGCACGACGGCGGACGACGGGCGGGTCCTCGACCAGGACCTGCAGAAGGTCGTGAACGGCCTCTGGGCCGCCGGCGCCGAGGCGGTGTCGGTCAACGGGCAGCGACTGAGCGCGCTGTCGGCGATCCGCTCGGCCGGTCAGGCGATCCTGGTCGACTACCGCCCGCTGTCGCCGCCGTACCGCGTGCTCGCGATCGGTGACCCCGACACGCTGCCCGCGCGGTTCGCCGACGGGGCGGGCGGGCGCGACCTGCTGTACCTGTCGGACAACTTCGGGGTGCGCTACGACGTCGCGTCGTCCCCCCGCCTCGTGCTGCCGGCCAGCGCCGGGCTGGACGTGCGGCGCGCCCAGCCAGTCGCCGGCGTCGCCACGGCGCAGACTGGGCCCAGCGTCGGGGCCACCTCGACCGCGACCACCGGCCCGGCGACCCCGAAGGAGCGACCGTGATCCCCGCGCTCGGCCTCGTCGCCGGCATCGTGCTCGGCCTGCTGCTCCAGCCCGCGGTCCCGGTGTGGGCGCAGCCCTACCTGCCGATCGCCGTGGTGGCCGCCCTGGACGCCGTCTTCGGCGCCGTGCGGGCGCTGCTCGACGGCATCTTCGACGACAAGGTGTTCGTCGTCTCGTTCCTGTCCAACGTGTTCGTCGCGGCGTTCATCGTCTACCTCGGCGACCAGCTCGGGGTGGGCTCCCAGCTGTCGACCGGCGTCGTCGTCGTCCTCGGCATCCGGATCTTCTCCAACGCCGCGGCCATCCGCCGTCACCTGTTCCGCGCATGAGTGAGGACGCCACCGACCCGGCGCAGCCGCCCTCGGCCCGGGGCAGCCGGATCCACTGGGGTGGGCGGGGCTCAGCCGTCCTCGGCGCGCTGCTGCTCGTCGCCCTGGGGTTCGCCCTGGTCGCCCAGCTGCGGCAGGGCAGCGCCCAGGGACTGGCCGCCCTGCGCCAGAGCGACCTGGTGCGGATCCTGGACGACGTGGGTGGCCGGCGCGACCGGCTGGCCGCCGAGGCCTCCGACCTGCAGGCCCAGCAGCGCGCGCTGGCCGGCGGCGCGACCGGCTCGCAGGCGGCGATCGACGCCGCCCGCGCCCGGCTCAACGCGCTCGGCGTGCTGGCCGGCACGGTCGCCGCGACCGGGCCGGGCATCGAGGTGTTCGTCACCGACCCGCAGTCCACGGTCCGCTCCGCGCAGGTGCTCGACCTGGTGCAGGAGCTGCGGGACGCCGGGGCCGAGGCGATCCAGATCGGTTCGGTGCGGGTCGTCGCCTCGACCTGGTTCGCGGACGCCGCGGGCGGGGTGAACGTCGACGGCACGGTCCTGCGCCCGCCGTACACCGTGCTGGCCATCGGCGAGAGCCAGACGATGGCGACGGCGCTGGAGATCCCCGGCGGCGTCGTCGCCAGCCTGCCCGACCGCGCGTCGGCCACCGTCGCCGTCCGCGAGCAGGTCGAGGTGACCGCCTTGCACGCCGTCCGGGCGCCTCGTTACGCTCGCCCCGCCATCACGGCCACCCCGTCGCCGTCCTGAGCCCGCGCCGGGCGCGCCCCACCGACCAGATCCGAGGCAGCATGAGCACGCACGACATCCCCGCCGACCTGGCCTACACCGCCGAGCACGAGTGGGTGCGGGTCAGCGACGGCGTCGCGCGGATCGGGATCACCGACTACGCGCAGGACGCCCTGGGGGACGTCGTCTTCGTCACGCTGCCCGACGCCGGCACCGCGGTCAGCGCCGGCCAGACCTGCGGCGAGGTCGAGTCGACCAAGAGCGTGAGCGACGTGTACGCCCCGGTCAGCGGCGAGGTGGTCGCCCGCAACCCGGCGCTGGACACCACGCCCGAGCTGGTCAACTCCGACCCCTACGGCGCGGGCTGGATGTTCGAGGTGCGCCTGGCCGGCGACGCGCCGGACCTGCTGGACGCCGCGGCGTACGGAGCGCAGCTGGGCTGAGCCTCACCCTTCGGTGCAGGGTGCAGGTGTGGCAGGCTGTGCCCCATGCCACGCGACGACGACCCGGACCAGTCCTCGGCCAGTGGTCCGACGGGCACGGGCAGCCCGGTGGGCGGCACCGAGCAGCCCTCGGCGACCACGATGCGGCTCTCGGCGGTCAACCCGGCCGACCTCACCGCCTCGCCGGACACCACCGGGTCGCCCGTCGACACCGGCACCCTGGCGGCCCTGCAGCCCGGCACGGCGCTGCTGCGCGTCGACCACGGCCCGAACGCCGGCTCGCGGTTCCTGCTGGACTCCGAGCTGACGACCGTCGGCCGCCACCCCAGCAGCGACATCTTCCTGGACGACGTCACCGTCTCGCGCAAGCACGCCCAGTTCGTGCGGGCCGACGGCGGGTTCCTCGTCCGCGACGTGGGCAGCCTGAACGGCACCTACGTCAACCGCGAGCGGATCGACTCGGCGGTGGTGCGCACCGGCGACGAGGTGCAGATCGGCAAGTTCCGCCTCGTCGTCCACGTCTCGCCCGCGACGTCGTGACGCCCGCGGTCTCGCGCCGCGACGACCCGCGCGCCGACGCCGTGATGAGCATCGGCGAGGTGCTCGGTCAGCTGCGCTCGGACTTCCCCGACGTGTCGATCTCCAAGATCCGGCTGTGGGAGACCGAGGGTCTGGTCGAGCCGTCCCGCACCCCCTCGGGCTACCGCAAGTTCACCCTGGACGACGTCGAGCGGCTGCGCTACGCCATGACCTTGCAGCGTGACCGGTACTGGCCGCTGCGCCGCATCCGCGAGCACCTGGACGCCGTCCAGCGCGGCGCCGAGGACCCCGTGCCCGGCGCCGGCGGCCCCCGCCCGGCGCCCGTCGCCCAGCGCGACGACACCGGAGCCCCGCACTTCCTGCAGACGGTCGGGTCGACCCGGCTCAGCGCCGCCGAGCTGTGCGCGCGGGCCAACCTGCGCCCCGACCAGCTGGACGACCTGGTGGCCTTCGGGCTGGTGCAACCGAGCAGCTCGGGCTGGTACGACGACGTGTCGGCCCAGGTTGCGACGGCCGCCGGTGAGCTCGCCGCGTTCGGCATCGAGCCCCGCCACCTGCGCGCGTTCCGCACCGCCGCCGAGCGCGAGGTGGGCCTGGTCGAGCAGGTGGTGCGCCCGCTGCTGGGCCAGCGCGGGACGGACTCGCGGGCGCGCGCGCAGGACGTCGCCGGCGAGATCGCCGCGCTGTCGCTGCGGCTGCACGCGTCCCTGGTGCGCGCCGGGCTGGCGCGGGCCGGTCTCGGCTGACCCGAGCGGCGGCCGGTCCGACCCGGCGTCCGACGCCGGTCTGACGCCGGTCTGACGCCGGTCTGACGCCGGGCTGACGCCGGGCCCGCCGTGCGGGTACGGTGACGGAGTGCGTGAGCTGGAGGTCGTCGGTGTCCGGGTGGAGCTTCCCAACAACCAGCCGGTGGTGCTGCTGCGTGAGGCGGGGGGCGAGCGCTACCTCTCGATCTGGATCGGAGCGGCCGAGGCGACCGCGATCGCCTACGCCCAGCAGGGCGTCGTGCCACCGCGCCCGCTGACCCACGACCTGTTCAAGGACGTCCTCGAGGCGCTGAACCACGAGCTCGAGGAGGTCCGCATCGTCGCCGTCCGCAACGGGGTGTTCTTCGCCTCGCTGGTGTTCGACGGCGGGGTCGAGGTCAGCTCGCGGTCCTCGGACGCCATCGCGCTGGCCCTGCGCACCGGCACCCGCATCGTCGGTGCCGAGGACGTTCTCGAGAACGAGGGCGTCGTCGTCCCGGACGAGGAGGACGACGAGGTCGAGAAGTTCCGCGAGTTCCTCGACCAGATCTCACCGGACGACTTCGAGGCGCCGGCCGCCGGTCCCGACGTCCCGCCGAGCACGGACGACGAGCCCCCGCGGGCCTGAAGTCTCACCCTGAGGTCGAGACTCAGCAGGATCCTCCGCCCGCGACACGCCGGGACGCCGACCCTGCACCTGTCGTTGACGCCCGGCCTCGCGCGCCCTACCGTCGGTGCGAACGCCCGTCGTGTAGTTCCACCCGTGTGACCACCGTGCGCGCTGGTCACCGTCGACGGGCACCGAGCCAGGAGGCCGCGTTGAGCAGCACCAGTGACGCCACGTCCCCCGCCCGCGGCGGGGTGCACGCCCCGGCGCAGGTGCAGGGGCTGCTGTTCACCGACGACCTGCCGGTGCTGCCGGTCGACGCGGGCTACCGCGGGGTCACCGCCTGCACCGCGGCCGGCATCACCTACCGCCAGCTCGACTACTGGGCCCGCACGGGCCTGGTCGAGCCGACGGTGCGCGGCGCCAGCGGGTCCGGCAGCCAGCGGCTGTACGGCTTCCGCGACATCCTCGTGCTCAAGATCGTCAAGCGGCTGCTCGACACCGGGGTGTCCCTGCAGCAGATCCGCACCGCGGTCGAGCACCTGCGCGAGCGCGGCGTCGAGGACCTGGCCCAGATCACCCTGATGAGCGACGGCGCGAGCGTGTACGAGTGCACCTCGGCCGACGAGGTCATCGACCTGGTCCAGGGCGGGCAGGGCGTCTTCGGGATCGCGGTCGGGCGGGTGTGGCGCGAGGTCGAGGGCGAGCTGGCCCAGCTGCCCAGCGAGCGGCCGGACGACACGGGCTCCGGCGACGCGGCGGCGGACGCACCCGCGGCCGGCGACGAGCTGTCGCGTCGCCGCCAGGTGCGCCGCACGGGCTGAGGCTGCGGCGGGTCCCCACCCGCCGCGAGGCGGCTTTGGCTGTAGCCTGAGCCCGTCGATCCCCACGTGGGAGAGTCCTCGCACGCAGTCCCTCGGGAGTGCGCCGGCGGGGCGCCGAAGGGGCAATGCTCCCCAGAACCTCTCAGGCGCCAGGACCACGTGGGTAGGCAGCTCTGGAGCACGACGTGCGTCGGGTGACAGAGGGGGAGGTCCGTGTCACGTCCCGACGGCGCCCTGGGCGCCGACGACGCCAGGAGCCTCCGCATGAGCACCCCCACCACGTCCCAGCCGCTGGCCGCCGCCCCCTTCGTGCGGCGCCACGTCGGCCCCTCCAGTGCCGACGAGCAGGTCATGCTCGACCTGGTCGGGCACCCGGACCTGCAGTCGCTGGTCGCGGCCGCGGTGCCCGAGTCGATCCGCCTGACCGAGTCGCTGCGGCTGGACCCCGGCGTCAGCGAGCCCGAGGTGATCGCCGAGCTGCGTGAGATCGCCGGCCGCAACACCGTCCTGACGTCGATGATCGGACTGGGCTACCACGGCACCCACGTCCCCGCGGTGATCCAGCGCAACGTGCTGGAGAACCCCGCCTGGTACACCGCCTACACGCCCTACCAGCCCGAGATCTCGCAGGGCCGGCTCGAGGCGATGCTCAACTTCCAGACGATGGTCCGCGACCTGTCGGGCCTGGCCACCGCGAACTCCTCGCTGCTGGACGAGTCGACCGCCGCCGCCGAGGCGATGACCCTGATGCGCCGCTCGAGCAAGGCCCCCGCGGGTGCGGTGCTGGTCGTCGGCACCGACGTCCTGCCGCAGACCCGCGCGGTGCTGGCCACCCGCGCCGAGCCGCTGGGCATCACCCTCGTCGAGCTCGACCTGGCCGCCGCCGTCGACGCGCCGTCGGCGACCGCAGTGCTCGCCGCGGTGGGCGAGCCGGTGTTCGGGGTCATCACCCAGTACCCGGGCGCCAGCGGGCAGGTGCTCGACCTGTCGCCCCTGGCCGACGCGGCGCACGAGCGCGGGGCGCTGCTGACCGTCTCGGCCGACCTGCTGGCGCTGACCCTGCTGCGCGCGCCCGGCGAGATGGGCGCGGACGTCGCGGTCGGCACCAGCCAGCGGTTCGGCGTGCCGATGGGCTTCGGCGGCCCGCACGCCGGGTACATGGCCGTGCGCGCCGGGCTCGAGCGCAGCCTGCCCGGCCGCCTGGTCGGGGTGTCGGTCGATGCCGACGGCGACCCGGCGTACCGCCTGGCGCTGCAGACCCGCGAGCAGCACATCCGCCGCGAGAAGGCCACCAGCAACATCTGCACCGCCCAGGTGCTGCTCGCGGTGATGGCCTCGATGTACGCCGTCTACCACGGGCCCGAGGGGCTGACCGCGATCGCCCGCGGCGTGCACCGGCGCGCCGTGGCCCTGGCCGCAGCCCTGCGGCAGGTCGATGGGGTCGAGGTCGTGCACGGCGCGGTGTTCGACACCGTCCTGGCCAGGGTGCCTGGACGGGCCGACGCCGTCGTCGCCGCCGCGGTCGCCGCCGGCATCAACGTCTGGCGGGTGGACGACGACCACGTCAGCGCCAGCTGCGACGAGACCACCACCGACGCGCACCTCACCGTTCTGCTCGCGGCGTTCGGCGGCACCGGCGAGGTCGCCGTCGCGGCGGACGACGAGATCGCCGAGCCGCTGCGCCGCACCACGGCGTTCCTCACCCACCCGGTGTTCCACTCGCACCGCAGCGAGACCTCGATGCTGCGCTACCTGCGGCGCCTGGCCGACCTGGACTACGCCCTGGACCGCGGGATGATCCCGCTGGGCTCGTGCACGATGAAGCTCAACGCGACCACCGAGATGGCGGCCGTCACCTGGCCCGAGCTGGCCGACCTGCACCCGTTCGCCCCCGCCGACCAGGTCGTCGGGTCGGTGGCGCTGGTGCACCAGCTCGAGCAGTGGCTGGTCGAGGTCACCGGCTACGACGCCGTGTCGCTGCAGCCGAACGCGGGCTCGCAGGGCGAGCTGGCCGGGCTGCTGGCGATCCGCGCCTTCCACCGGGCGAACGGCGACGCGCACCGCACGGTCTGCCTGATCCCGGCCAGCGCCCACGGCACGAACGCCGCCAGCGCGGTCATGGCGGGTATGCGCGTGGTCGTCGTCGGCACCGGCCCCCAGGGCGACGTCGACCTCGACGACCTGCGCGCCAAGATCCAGGCCCACCGCGACGAGCTCGCGGCCATCATGGTGACCTACCCCTCGACTCACGGGGTGTTCGAGGACACCATCACCGACCTGTGCGCCCTGGTGCACGACGCCGGCGGCCAGGTCTACGTCGACGGCGCGAACCTCAACGCCTTGGTCGGGCTGGCCAAGCCCGGTCGCTTCGGCGCCGACGTCTCGCACCTGAACCTGCACAAGACCTTCTGCATCCCGCACGGCGGCGGCGGTCCCGGCGTCGGTCCGGTGGGCGTGCGCGCCCACCTGGCGCCGTTCCTGCCCAACCACCCGCTGGTCGCGGGTGCCGGGCCCGCGACCGGGGTCGGTCCGGTGGCCGGCGCGCCGTACGGGTCGGCGTCCATCCTGCCGATCTCGTGGGCGTACGTGCGGCTGATGGGGGCCGAGGGTCTGACCCACGCCACGCGCACCGCGGTGCTGTCGGCCAACTACGTCGCGGTGCGGCTGCGCGAGCACTTCCCGGTGCTGTACGCCGGCCACGGTGGGCTCGTGGCGCACGAGTGCATCCTGGACGTCCGGGGCATCACCCGCGACACCGGCGTCACCGTCGACGACGTCGCCAAGCGGCTGGTCGACTACGGGTTCCACGCCCCGACCATGTCGTTCCCCGTCGCTGGCACGCTGATGGTCGAGCCCACCGAGAGCGAGGACCTCGCCGAGCTGGACCGCTTCTGCGACGCCATGATCGCGATCCGGCGCGAGATCGACCAGGTCGCCGCGGGCCAGTGGCCGGCGGACGACAACCCGCTCGTGGGCGCCCCGCACACGGCCCGGGCCGTCGTCGGCAAGTGGGAGCACGCGTACACCCGCGAGGAGGCGGCCTACCCGCCCGGCGTCGACCCGCGGGCCAAGTACTGGCCGCCCGTGCGCCGCATCGACGGCGCGTTCGGCGACCGCAACCTGGTCTGCTCGTGCCCCCCGCCGGAGGCGTTCGCCGACTAGGGCGCAACCCCGTGGCTGATCGGGGCAACGGCGCGTCACCTGTGACGCCCCGTTGCCCCGATGCTGGGGTTTCACCCGGGGGGACCAGGCCGGCCAAGCGCTGACCGCCGGTACCTCTGTGTGTGCCGCCGCCGCAGCCGGCCGGCACGCCGCCGGGCCGCTCCCGCCCGGGTCCAGTTTGTCGCGGGGGCACCCTGCTCCGTTGTGACCGTAGTGGGGTGCCCCCGCGACCTCCTTGGGGCCTTCGACAGCCAGTCAGTCAGAACCGGGACGCACCGGTAGCGGGGTCGGGACCGCGCGGCCCGGTGGGACGGCAGCGCAGCAGCCGGAAGGCCGCCCGTCGCAGCGCGCGCAGCGTGCGGTGGGCGGTGGGCGGTGGGCGGTGGGCAGCTCGGCTCCCCGCGGCAGCAGCCGTTCGCGCGGCGCTCGCTGATCCGCGACTGGTGCAGCCGGATCGCCTGCACGGCGCGCGACCTGGCGGGGACGGTCGGCCGCACCAGGAGCCCCGCGAGGCTCCGGCCCAGCAGCAGCGGCGGACCGCACCCCAGCGCCTCGGCCGGGCAACACCCGGTCTCGAGCAGGAACAGGTCACGCCGGCACCCACCGCCCATGCCCCACCGCGGCAGCCGCGCTACCGGTCACCGCCGTACCCGCGACAGCCGCCGTACTCGCGACGTCGGCGGTTGCCGAAGCTCACCCACACCATCACCGGTCCGCGGCCGCAGGGTCGGGGCGGCACGCGAGGTGGCGACGGCTTGGGGTCATGGTGCTCCGGGGCTGGGCGCGGGTGTCACCCGGCTGTACCCGGAACCCCGTCAGGTACGTGCCGCCGGCTCAGGTGCGACCCTCGCGCTGACCGCGGCGCAGCGCCCGGCGGGCACCGGTGGGTTGCCAGTCGGCGAGGACCACGGTGGTGACCAGCGGCGGATTCTGCCGGCGGACGGCGTCGACGACCTGCGTGTCGTCGTCGACGAGCAGGGCGATCGTGAACGCGGACGCCATCTCGCGCAGCCGGTCGAGCTTGAAGGTGACGGCGGGGGAGTGGTCGGCGTCAGGTCGCAGGACGAGGTCGGCCGGCGGCAACCCGTTGTCGTGCAACCAGTTCAGGGTCATGGCGCGCAGCCGCTCGGGCCGGCCCGAGAGGTAGACGACGAGCCGTCCGGCGTCCTGCTCGTGACGAACCAGCGCGGCGCCCCGCGCCAGCAGGGCGTCGTCACCCGCTGCCGCGAAGAACGCGGCCCAGTCGCGCCGAGGTCCGCTCACGTGGTGGCGACGGTGCTCGACGTCGGCGAGCACGCCGTCGACGTCGAACACGGCGAGGTCCATCAACGTCCCGTGCGGTGCACCAGCGTCGAGCCGGTGCGGGTCTTGCGCACCTCGAGCTGGGTGGGGATGCGGGCGCGCAGGTCGAGCACGTGACTGACCAGCCCCACGACCCGGCCGCCGTCGCGCAGGCCGTCCAGGGTGGTCATGACCTCGTCCAGGGTCTCGTCGTCCAGCGTGCCGAAACCCTCGTCGACGAAGAGGGTCTCGATCGCCGTGCCGCCCGACTCGGCCTGCACGACGTCGGCCAGGCCGAGGGCCAGGGCCAGCGAGGCCGTGAACGACTCACCGCCGGACAGGGTGCAGGTGTCGCGCTCGACGCCGGTCCACGCGTCGACCACGCGCAGGCCCAGCCCGCTGCGGCCCCCGCCCTTGACCCGCTCGTCGCTGTGCACCAGGGCGTACCGACCCCCGGACATCGCCGCGAGCCGCTCGGTCGCTGCCGCGGCGACCTCCTCGAGCCGGGCCGCCAGGACGTACGCCGACAGGCGCATCCGCAGGGTGTTGTCACCGCCGGTGCCGGTGACGCAGGCGGTCAGGGCGTCGACGCGGTCGAACTGCTCGAGCAGGGGCGCCGTGGCGTCCTCGTGCGCGCTCACCTCGCGCACCAGCTCGGTCAGCCGGCGGACCCCCTCGCCCGCGAGCGTCTCGCGGGCGGCCGCCCGCGCCAGCTCCCTGTCGGCGGCCGCGACCTGTGCCGCCATCAGGTCGAGGTCGGGCTCGGGCAGGTCGCCGACGCCGGACAGCTCGGGGTCGGCCAGCAGGGCCACCAGGTCACCGCGCTCGCGCTCGCGCGCCGCCACGACGAGGGTCAGCTGCTCGAGGGCGTCCGCGGGTAGCAGGGCAGCCACCGCCGCGTCGACGTCGCCGAACCCGCACCCGCCGCACGACGTCAGCAGCCGCCCCCGCTGGTCGGCCAGCGCCTCGTCGGCGCTGCGCTGGGCGCCGAGGGCGTCGAGCAGGTGCTCGAGGCGGTCGACCTCGCCGCGCAGCCGGGCCGTTCGTGCGGCCACGTCGACCTCGCCGCAGCGCAACCGGTCGAGGTCGGCCGACGTGGCTGTGCTGACCGCGGTCAGCTCGGCGAGCGCCGCCCCGGCGACGGCTGCGTCGTCCGCACTGCCGGCGAGCGCGAGGTCGGCCTGCTGCAACGCCGCCGTGGCAGCGGCCACGGCCAGTGTCTCGGTCTGGACCGCGCGCGTGGCGGTCGTCGCGGCACCGAGGCGTGCTTCGGCGGCGAGCAGGTCGCGCTGGGCCACGGCAGCGTCCGCGCCGTCGGTGAGCGCCAGGAGCTCGGCGCGACGCTCGAGCGTGCCGGACAGGTGGCGCTCGGCCGCCTCGCGCTGCACCCGCGCTGCGTCGGCGGCAGCGGTCGCGGCGGCCACGGCGTCGCGGCCGACGTGCTCGGCGCCGACGGCAGCCGGGTGGGGATGGGTGCACGAACCGCACACGCTGCAGGGCTGCCCAGGCGCCAGACCGGCGGCGAGCTCGGCGGCGAGGTCGGCCACGCGCCGCTCCCACAGCCCCAGCTGGCGCTCGCGGGCCCGCTGGTCGGCGTCGACGGCGGTCGCGCAGGCGATGCGTGCCGCGACGGCGGCCTGCTCGACGTGCAGGAGGTCGACGACGTGCTGGGCGACGATGACGGCAGCGTCCCGAGCAGCGGTGGCGGGCAGCAGGTCTGCGGCGGCGACCGCCGCCGCCTGCTGGGCCGCCGCGGCCCGGGTCAGGTCGGTGCCGGCCGTGTCGCGGGCGGTCTGTGCTGCGGCCCCGCGGCGGCCGGCGTCGGCGAGCTCTCGGCCGAGGGTGTCGATCCGCGCGAGCGTCGCCGTGAGGTCGGCCTCGCGCGCCACGGCGTCGGCCAGCGCGCCCAGGGCCGTGCGGTGGTCGGCGAGCAACGCACGCACCTCGGCCTCGTCCCGGTCACCGGCCACGGCGGCAGCCGCCGCCCGGGCGGACCTGGCCGCCAGCTCGGCGGCGTCGGCCCGCTGGGCGGCGAGCCCTAGGGCGTCGACCAGCCCGGCCAGGGGGGCGGCCCGGCGGGCTGCGGCGATCCGGCCCACGGCCTCGGCGTGGCCCGCGGCCGTCTCGTCCAGGCCGCGCAGCCGCCCGGTCAGGTCGCGGCGCCGCACCTGTCGTGCCGCGAGCGACCGGGCCTGGTCGAGCAGCAGGTGCATCGACCCGGCCTGCTCGGCGCGCACCTCTCGCTCGACCTGGGCGGTGCGCTGCAGAGCCAGGGCCCGGTCGAGCAGCAGGCCCACCTGGCGCGAGGCCTTGGCGTCGACCTCGACCGGCTCGGTCGGCTCGTCGGTGTCGGGCAGGCCGGCGAACGCCTCGCCGGCGCGGGCCAGCAGGGTGCGGGTGTGCTGGTGGGCGGTCTCGACGTCGACCGCGAGGCGGCGGCGCTGGTCGCCCAGCACGGCCTCGACGCCGGTCCACCGGTCGATGGCGAACAGCCGGCTCAGCAGCATGCGGCGCGCCTCGGCGTCGGCGCGCAGGAACGCCGCGAAGTCGCCCTGGGGCAGCAGCACGACCTTGGTGAACTGCTCGTGACCCATCCCGAGCAGGTCGAGCAGCAGCTGGGCCGCCTCGTCGTTGCGAGTCGTGACGGGCGACCACTCACCAGCCACCAGCTCGCGGACGTGCGTCGAGGCGGGCGCGGTCGTCGTCCCCGTGCCGCGCTTCTTGGGACGCGACCACTCCGGCGTCCGCGTCACCTCGAGGCGGCGGCCGCCCACGGTGAGCTCGAGCCGGACCCGCGGCTCGACGTCAGCAGCGGCGTGGTCGCTGCGCAGCCGGGGACGGCCCCCTGACCGGGCACCGGGCAGCTGGCCGTACAGGGCGTAGCAGACCGCGTCCAGGACGCTGGTCTTGCCGGCACCGGTCGGACCGTGCAGCAGGAACAGGCCGCCCGACCCGAGGTCGTCGAAGTCGACCACCTCGGTGCCGGCGAACGGCCCGAACGCGGTCATCGAGAGCTGGTGCAGCCTCATCGGCCCCACCGCGCCGGCCGGCTCACGCGGCGTCGCCCTGCTCGAGCTCGCGGGCGCGCTCGAGGGCGCCGGCGAGCAGCCCGCGCTCGGCGTCGTCGGCCACCGACCCGCGCACGTGCTCGACGAAGCCGCAGCAGACGTCGAGGTCGCTGCGTCCGCGGACGCGGGCCGCGTAGTCGTCTGCGGCGTGACCGGCCGACTCGGGCTCGAACGACAGGCTCAGGGTGTGCGGGAACCGTTGCTGCAGCTGGGCCATGGCCGCGCGCGGGCGCGCGGCGTCGGTGAGCACCACCTGGCACCACGCGCGCTCGGCGTGCTGCAGCACCGGGTCGCTGAGCAAGGTGGCCAGCTCGCCGCGCATCGTCACCAGTGGCCGCGGCACCGGCGCCAGGACCGGCTGGATCCCGCGGACGCCCGTGGGCCCGAGGTCGACCAGCCACGACCCTTTGACGTGGGCGGCCTCGGAGAAGGAGTAGGCCAGCGGCGAGCCGCTGTAGCGCACCGTGTCGGTCAGCCGCTGACGCCCGTGCAGGTGACCCAGCGCCACGTAGTCGACACCGTCGAACACCTCGAGCGGCACCGCCCCCACACCGCCGACGCTGATGTCGCGCTCGGAGTCGCTGACCTGGCCGCCGACCACGAACGCGTGCGCCGCCACCACCGAGCGGGTCGGTGTCGTGCGGGCGCCCAGCTCGGCACGCACTCGGGCCATCGCCGCGAGCAGGACGCCCTGGTGGCTGCGCCGGCCGCCGAGCTCGTCGGCGACCATCGAGGGCTCGAGGTAGGGCAGCCCGTAGATGGCGACAGGGCCGTGCTCGTCGCCGAGCAGCACCGGACGGGCGAGGTCGGCGGTGGCGCTGCGCACGTGCACCCCGCCCCGCTCGAGCACGCTGGACGCGAACCCCAGCCGCCCGGCCGAGTCGTGGTTGCCGCTGGTGAGCACGACCTGCGCGCCGGCCGCGCGTACGCGGCTGAGCGCGTCGCTGAGGACGGCGACGGTGTCGACGGAGGGCAGGGCGCGGTCGTAGACGTCGCCGGCCACGACCACGACGTCGACGCCCTCGTCGACCACGACCTCGACGAGGTGGTCGACGAAGGCGGCCTGGTGCGCGAGCATCCCGACCCGGTGAAAGCTGCGCCCCAGGTGCCAGTCGGAGGTGTGCAGGATGCGCATGACCCGACTGTAGGAGCCGGCACCGACAGCGCCCGGGACCCGCGCCGGGGCGACCCGCGGCGATGGGTTGGCCCGGGTGGGGGCGCCGTGGTTGGGTTCGCTGCATGGGAGACGACGTCGTCGGTGCGGCGTACACGCGCGAGCAGCGCCAGGGCTATCGCGAGAAGGTGCGCCAGTGCCTCGACGTCTTCGAGCGGATGCTGTCCGAGTCGGGGTTCGACGTCGACGAGCAGCTGACCGGGCTCGAGATCGAGCTCAACCTCGTCGACGCCGACTTCGCGCCGGCCATGGTGAACGCGGCGGTGCTCGAGAGCATCGCCGACCCCGACTACCAGACCGAGCTCGGGCAGTACAACATCGAGCTGAACGTCAGCCCGCGCCCCCTGCGCGGGGACGCCGTCCCCGAGCTGGAGCGTCAGCTGCGGGCCAGCCTGAACGCCGCGGAGGTGAAGGCCAACGCCGCGGGCGGGCACATCGTCATGATCGGGATCCTGCCGACCGTGATGCCGCAGCACTTCCACACCGAGTGGATGAGCGCCAACGCCCGCTACGCCGCCCTGAACGAGTCGGTGTTCGCCGCGCGCGGTGAGGACCTGCTGATCGACATCCAGGCCCCCGGCGGCGGCGAGCGGGTCACGGCGTACGCCGACACCATCGCCCCCGAGAGCGCGTGCACCTCGGTACAGCTGCACCTGCAGGTCAGCCCGCAGGAGTTCGCCCCCGCGTGGAACGCGGCGCAGAGCCTGCTCGGTCCGCAGCTGGCGATGGGTGCGAACTCGCCGTACCTGTTCGGGCGTCACCTGTGGGCCGAGACGCGCACCGAGCTGTTCCTGCAGGCCACCGACACCCGGGCCGTCGAGCTGCGCAACCAGGGCGTGCGGCCGCGGGTGTTCTTCGGCGAGCGGTGGATCACCTCGATCTTCGACCTGTTCGAGGAGAACGTGCGCTACTTCCCGGCGCTGCTGCCGGAGGTCTCGGACGAGGACCCGGTGGCTGTCCTGGACGCCGGTCGCGCACCTCGCCTGCAGGAGCTGCGGCTGCACAACGGCACCGTCTACCGCTGGAACCGGCCGATCTACGACATCGTCGACGGTCGGCCGCACCTGCGGATCGAGAACCGGGTGCTGCCGGCGGGACCCACCGCGGTCGACGTGCTGGCCAACGCCGCGTTCTACTACGGCGCCATGCGGGTGCTCACCGACGAGGACCGTCCGGTCTGGACCAAGATGAGCTTCGCGACCGCGGAGGCGAACTTCACCGAGTGCGCCTCGCTGGGCATGGCGGCTTCGGTGTACTGGCCGGGTTTCGGTGAGCTGCCCGCCGAGGAGCTCGTCCTGCGCCACCTGCTGCCGCTGGCCCACGAGGGCCTGGAGCAGTGGGGGATGTCGGCCGCCGCACGCGAGCGGTACCTCGGCGTGATCGAGGGTCGGTGCAAGACCGGACGCAACGGGGCCGAGTGGCAGGTCGCCACCGTGCAGGCGTTCGAGCGGCGCGGCCTCGACCGGCTCAGCGCGGTCAGGGAGATGCTGCGGCACTACGCGCAGGGCATGCACAGCAACGAGCCGGTGCACACCTGGGACGTGCCGGCCTGAGCCGGCGCTGCCGCTCGCGCTCAGCGCTCGATCAGCCTGCGGGCCACCTCGCCGTAGTCCTCGCCGACCTCGACGTCGACCAGCCGCACCGGGGCCAGCCCGGCGTCCTCGAGCTCGGTGACGAGCTGCTCGTGGTCGGCGCGGTCGGCGCCGCCGTGCACGATGACCGGGTGCCCGGCTGCGGCGTACCCGCGGACCACTGCGACCGAGATCGCGTGCCGCAGCACCGGGTCGGGCGCTCCGGCCTGGTTGCCGCGCACGGCCTGGTCGAACAGGTCGGTGCGGACGACGGCGGCACGTGACAGCCGCTCGGCCAGCCGCTGGGCGACGACCCCGGTGCCGGGGCCGGCCAGGACGACGATGCCCGGCCAGGGCACGGCCACAGCCGACGCGCCGGGTGCGTCCACCGGGGCGGCGGGGGAGTCGCCCGGGACGTCGGGCACCTGGCCGGGCAGCGGCGGCGCGGTCACGGTGGGGCGCACCGGGCTCATCACGGCACGCGACTGCTCGCGCAGGTCACCACCGTCGTCGGGCCACCACCACGAGAAGACCAGGTCGTCGTCGTCGGCGGTGATCACCAGACCCACCCGCTCGGGGCCGGTGCTGCCGAAGACGCCGTGCTCGCCCTCGCGGAAGACCATCGTGTCGCTGGCCCCGTCGGAGGTCGCGACCAGCATCACCCCGTCGTCGACGCGACCCAGCCGCGCCGCCTCGGCGTGCTGCAGGCCGTGCTCGTCGGACCACGCCTCGTACTCCATGACCAGCGTGCCGTCACCGGCGTCGGTCAGCGACACCCGGGCGACGAACGAGTCAGGACCGGTCCCGCGTCCCCAGTAGACGCCGCCGGCCTCGCTGAGCAGGTCCAGGATGCTCACTGGGCGGCCCGCAGGTTCCAGTGCCGCACGCAGGGGACCTCGCGGTAGTGGGCCAGCACCGACACGCCGGCGGGGTCCAGCAGCAGCCGCTCGGCCAACCGCGGGTCGGCGCCCAACCAGCAGGCGGCCAGCACCCGCAGGGCGTGACCGTGCCCGACCAGGACGACGTCGCCGTCGGCCAGGACCGGCGTCACCCGGGCGACCACCGCGCGGCCGCGGTCGGCGACCTGCTGCAGCGTCTCGCCCGGTGTGGCGCCGGGGACGACGCCGTCGTCGAACACCGTCCAGTCGGCGCCGGCGCGCTCGCGGATCTGCTCGCCGGTCAGGCCCTCGTAGCCGCCGTAGTCCCACTCGACCAGGAGCGGCTCGACCTCGGCGTGCAGGCCGGCCAGCCGGGCGGTGTCGGCGGCGCGTCGCAGCGGCGAGGTCAGCACCAGCGCCGGCGCAGCGCCGTCGAGCACCTCGCTGAGGGTCGCGGCGGCGGCGCCGGCCTGCGCCACCCCGACGTCGGTCAGCGGCAGGTCGGTCAGGCCGGTGTGGCGACCGTCGCGGGCCCACTCGGTCTGCCCGTGCCGCAGCAGGATCAGGGTGCCGGCCATCAGTACCGCGCCCCGACCGGCGCGGGCAGGGCGTCCAGCGCCGCCAGCGTCTCGGCGTCCAGGACCAGACCGGCCGCCGCCGTGTTCTCGGCCAGCCGCTCGAGGCGCCGGGTGCCGGGGATCGGCACGACCCGCTCGCCCTGGGCGAGGCACCACGCCAGGGCGACCTGGGCGGGGGTCGCGCCCAGCCGCTGCGCCACCGCGCGCACCGCGTCGACGATCGCCTGGTTCGCCGCCTGCGCCTGCTCGGTGAAGCGCGGCAGCCCGCTGCGGAAGTCGTCGGCCGCGACCGTCGGCATGGTGCCCGTCAGGAACCCGCGACCCAAGGGGGAGAAGGGGATGAAGCCCGCGCCGTGCGCCTCGCACCACGGCAGGACCTCGCCGAGCGGGTCGCGGGTCCACAGCGACAGCTCGGACTGCACGGTGGCCACCGGGTGGATGGCCTGGGCCGCGTCGAGGGTGGCGACGTCGACCTCGCTCATGCCGATGGCGCGCACCAGGCCGGCGTCGACCAGCTCGGCCATGGCGCCCCACGTCTCGGCCACCGGCACCTTCTCGTCCACCCGGTGCAGCTGGTAGAGGTCGATGACGTCGGTGCCCAGCCGCTGCAGGGACGCCTGGACGGCCGACCGCACGTGCTCGGGACGGCCGTCGCGCTCGATCGGGTGACCGGCGCCCTCGGTGACCAGCCCGACCTTGGTCGCGAGCGTGACCTCGTCGCGGCGACCGGCCAGCGCCCGCCCGACCAGCGTCTCGTTGTGGAAGGGGCCGTACACGTCGGCGGTGTCGATGAGCGTCACGCCGGCGTCGACGGCCGCGTGGATCAGCGCCACCGAGCGGTCGTCGTCCCGCTCGGCGGGGGTGTAGGCCCACGACATGCCCATGCAGCCCAGGCCGATCGCCCCGACCTGCGGGCCGTCCCGCCACAGCGTCCTGCGCGCGATGCCTGTCTGGTCCGGGCTCCCTGTCATGGCACGACCGTATGGGCTGGGCGCCTCATGGGCACGTGCGGGATCCCGTCCTCGACGAACGCCGGGCCGCTGACCGCGAAGCCGAACCGCTCGTACCAGTGCGCCAGGTGGCTCTGGGCGTCGAGCACGGACACCTCACCGGACCAGGTGCAGAGCGCGTGCCCGACCAGGGCCGCCGCCAGCCCCCGCCCGCGCGCGTCGGCACGGGTGCAGACCCGGCCGATCCGACGTCCGCCGCCGTGTTCGTCGAGCACCCGCAGGTACGCCGTGGGGCCGGCGCCGTCGTCCAGCCACAGGTGGCGGGTGGCCGGCTCGGTGTCGCGCCCGTCGAGCTCGGGGTAGGGGCAGCCCTGCTCGACGACGAACACGTCGACCCGCAACCGCAGCAGCGCGTAGGCGGTGCTCGCGTCGATGCTGTCCCAGGCCGCGACCCGGACCTCCTGCGCGCTGCTCAGCCGGCCGTGGTCCACCCAGCCATGGTGACCGATGCGCGGCACTCCTGCGTCACCCGTTCAGGTCAGTCCAGGTGCTGCCGATGCACCTCGGGAGCGTCGCCCCACCCGGGCGACCAGGGGCGGGGGACGGCATGCGGACGGTTGGCCTGGCGATGGTGGCTGCACTCGTGGCGCTGAGCACCGGGTGCCAGTCCGCACCGCCGCAGTCCGCCGCGCCGGTCGCCGTCGTGAGCGGGCCCTCGTGGGCCCCGGCCCCGGTGCAGGCCGGCGGCGCCAGCGCTGTGGCGACGACGTCCGGGCAGACGTTCGCGCTGCACACCCGCAGCGGCGACGTCACGTTCGTGCCGGGCATCAACCTCGGCACCACCACGCCGGGCCACTACCCGGGCGAGGTCGCGATCGAGGCGGCGGACTACCACCGCTGGTTCGCGCAGATGGGAACCCTGGGCATCCGGGCGGTGCGGATCTACACGATCCACCGGCCGGCGTTCTACACCGAGCTGCTCGGCTACAACCGCACGCACCCGGACGCACCCCTGTACCTGGTGCAGGGCATCACCCCGCCCGACGAGACCTACACGACGACCCGCGACCTGTACGCCGCCGGCCCGACTGCGCTGTTCGACGGCGAGACCAAGGACGCAGTCGCCGCGGTCACCGGTCGGCTCGAGCGCTCGCCCCGGCCCGGCCGATCGTCCGGGCGGTGGACCGCCGACGTCTCGCCGTACGTCATGGGCTGGCTGACCGGTGTCGAGATGGACCCGCCGGCGCTGCACGACTCCGACCTGCGCAACGCGAGGAAGCCTGCCGTCCGCGGCACCTACTTCACGAGCGCACCCAGCGCGACGCCCACCGAGCGCTGGCTCACCGCGCGACTGGAGGTGCTCGCGGCCGCCGTCCACGCCACCGGACGGACCGCGCCCCTCGCCTTCGTCAACTGGCCGACCACCGACCCGCTGCGTCACCCCACCGAGCCGATCCCGAACGAGGACCTGGTCGGTGTCGACGCCAACCACGTCCGGCCGACCCGGCAGTGGACCGGCGGGTACTTCGCCAGCTTCCACGCCTACCCGTACTACCCGGACTTCCAGCGGCACGAGCCGGCGTACCAGAAGGCGACGTACGCCGGGCGCCGCGACCCCTACGCGGGCTACCTGACGGCGCTGAAGAAGCACCACCCCACGATGCCGACCCTGATCACCGAGTTCGGCGTGCCGTCGTCCATCGGGGCCGCCCACTTCGGGCCGCTGGGCCGCGACCAGGGCGACCACGACGAGCGCGTGGCGATGGCCACCGACGCCTCGCTGCTGCGCGAGATCAAGGACCTCGGGCTCGGCGGCGGCTTCGTGTTCGAGTGGACCGACGAGTGGTTCAAGAGCACCTGGAACACCCAGCCCCGTCAGCAGCCCGCCGACCGCAAGGGTCTGTGGCACGACCCGTGGACCAACGAGCAGTGGTTCGGCGTGGTGGCCACGGACGCCTCCGGACGAAGCCCGGTCACCAGGATCGGCGGGGCCGGCGTCGCCCTCGACGTCTCGCACGACGAGTCCTGGCTGTACGTCACGGCCAAGGTGTCGCCGGCCGGCGCCCCACTCGTGCTGGGGTTCGACGTGCTGCCGGGCGCCGGTGAGCCGGCCCGGCTCCCCGCCGGAGCCGGCGCCAATGCCGGCTCCGACGTCGCGGTGGTCGCGGACGAGACGGGGGTGCAGGTGCTCGACCGCGGCGACCAGGACGGCCGGCTGCTCGACGGACGGGGGGTCGGCAACGACCTGCGCCCGGGCACCTGGGCGCTGCAGCGCCTCACGACCAACCGCGCCCTGCGGGTGCCGACGACGAAGCTGCGGCTCGCCGCCGAGTACCTGCCCGTCGGTGACCTGCACGAGGGTCAGTGGGTGCCTGGCCGGCCGGGGTACGACTCGCTCGCCCAGTACCACTGGTCGGCCGACCGGACGGTCCTGTCCCTGCGGCTGCCCTGGGCGTCGCTGCTGATGGGCGACCCGTCGTCACGCAACACTCTGCGGGTGCGCGGCGAGGAGGCGACCGTGGCGGTGGTGCCGGGCGTCGGCGTCCGCGCCGTGTCGACCGGCGCGGATGTCACGGGCTCCTACACCTGGCCCACCTGGACCGCAGCCCAGCACACCGAGCGGCTCAAGGACGGGTCCAGCGACCTGGCCGCTGCGTACCGCGACACGGCCGTCACTGCGAAGGGCTGAGCGCCGACTCCTTGTGTGCCGCGTGCTTACCGGTCTTGGCCGACTCGACGACGAACATCGGCTCGTCGTCGCTGGCCCGGAACTGGTGGCCGGCGAGGGTGAAGTCAGCCGTCTTGCGCTCGACCACCGTGCCATGGGTCGTGCCCTGCTCGGTGTTCCAGGTCACCTTGCTGCCCTTGCGGATGGTCATGAAACCGGACCTTACTGACGCCCGGACGCCGGATCGCACCCTGACGCGAACGGGCACACTGGCCCGGTGACGAGATCGATCGCGCTGCTGCGCGGCATCAACGTGGGCACCGCCAAGCAGGTGTCGATGGCTGACCTCGCCGAGGTCTTCCGGCGTCAGGGCCACACCGAGGTGACCACGGTGCTGCGCAGCGGCAACGTCGTGTTCGCCCACGACGCCCCGCTGCCTGCTGCGGTCGCCGACGACCTGCAGGCCGCGATCGCCGCCGCCACCGGCGTCTCGTCGTCCGTGCTGGTGCTCGACGCATTGACGCTGCGCGCGATCGTCGAGGCCAACCCGCTGCTGGACGTCGGCACCGACCACTCGCGCCTCGTCGTGGGCTTCGTGTCCGGCCGGCCCGACCCCGCGGTGGCGCCCGACCCGGCGTCGCTGGCCCCCGAGCAGCTGGTCGTGGGGGAGCGGGCGGTCTACCAGTGGTGCCCCGACGGGATCTCGAAGAGCAGGGTGCCGCCGGCGTTCTGGCGCGAGGTCGCGCCGCTGGTCACCGTGCGCAACTGGCGCACCGTGCTGCGGCTGGCCGAGCTGGTCGGGGCCAGCGGCTAGGGCGCGGACCCCGGCGTCGCCCGCGTAGGGTCGCCGCATGCCTGCACATGCATCCCCTGCCTACGTCTCCGTCAACCCCGCCACCGGCCAGACCCTGCGGGAGTTCGACCTGCTGGACGACGCCGGCGTCGAGTCGGCCCTCGCCCGCACCCACTCCGCGTTCGCCGCCTGGCGCGCCACCGACGTCCAGCAGCGCGCGGCCGTCCTGACCCGCACGGCCGAGCTGTACCTCGAGCGGATCGACGAGCTCGCGCGCACGATGTCGCTCGAGATGGGCAAGCCGCTGCGCGAGGCCCGCGGCGAGGTCAAGCTGTCTGCGGCGATCTACGCCTACTACGGCGAGCACGGCCCCAGCTTCCTGGCCGACGAGCCGCTGGACGTCGCCGGCGCCGACTCGGTGGTGCGCCGCGAGCCCGTGGGCGCCCTGCTGGGCATCATGCCGTGGAACTACCCGCACTACCAGGTCGCCCGGTTCGCCGGCCCGAACCTGGTGCTGGGCAACACGATCGTGCTCAAGCACGCGCCGAGCACCCCGCAGTCCGCCCTGCTCGTCGAGCAGCTGCTGCGCGACGCCGGGGTGCCCGAGGACGCGTACGTCAACGTCTTCGCGTCCAACGACCAGATCGCGCAGATGATCGCCGACCCGCGCATCCAGGGCGTGTCGCTGACCGGCAGCGAGCGCGCGGGTGCGTCGGTCGCCGAGACGGCGGGCCGCAACCTGAAGAAGGCGGTGCTCGAGCTCGGCGGGTCGGACTCGTTCATCGTGCTTGACGCGCCCGACCTGGACGCCACGGTGGCCGCGGCCGGCCGCGCCCGCTTGGGCAACACCGGCCAGGCGTGCAACGCCGCCAAGCGGTTCATCGTCATGGACGACGTGTACGACGAGTTCGTCGCCAAGCTGAGCGCCGCGTTCGAGCAGGTCGTGCCTGGGGACCCGCTGGACAAGGCGACGACCCTGGGGCCGCTGTCGTCCGCGGCTGCCCTCGACACGCTGATGGAGCAGGTCGAGACGGCGGTCACCGAGGGCGCGACGGTGCTGACCGGCGGCCACCGGATCGAGGGACCCGGTGCCTTCATGCAGCCCACCCTGCTGGCCGACGTCACTGCGGGGATGCGTTGCTTCAGCGAGGAGCTGTTCGGACCGGTGGGCGTGGTCTACCGCGTGTCGTCGGCCGAAGAGGCCGTCGCGCTCGCGAACTCGAGCTCGTTCGGGCTCAGCGGCTCGGTGTGGAGCGGGGACGTCGACAAGGCCCGCGCGGTGGCCGACCAGCTCGAGGTGGGCATGGCGTTCGTCAACGAGCACGGGACGACGCTGCCCGGCCTGCCGTTCGGCGGGGTCAAGCGCTCGGGCTTCGGCCGCGAGCTCGGCCCGTGGGGCATCGAGGAGTTCGCGAACAAGAAGCTCGTCCGGGTGCCCACCCGCTGACCCGCACCGTGGTCGGGGGCGGTCAGGCGATCACCAGCCTGACCGCCCCGGCGCACCCGGCCGCCCACAGCACGCTGCAGAACGTGCCGATGATGAAGCGCTCGGCCGCGCCGGGGTGGCGCAGCTCGGGGTAGCGACCCAGGCCCTTGACGGCCAGCACCACCGCCAGACCCTCGGGCCAGCCCGCGAGCAGCGAGGTGACGACGGCCAGGCGCTCGAGCGCACCGATCCAGGTACCGCCGCGCAGCACCTCGGCGGCGGACGCGACCGCGGCGTCCGGCCGGGGCCGCGGCTGGTGCGGGCCGGCCCGCGACACGGCCCGCCCCGAGACCGCCCGCAGCACGGCGGTGGTGAGCGGGCCACCGACCACGACCGCGGCGAGCACCCCGGCGACGACGGCCGGCGCCGGCCGCTCGGTGAACCGGCCCACCGCGGAGGTGACCGGCTCGGTGAGGACCGCCGCGGCGGCGGCCAGACCCAGCGCCAGCGCGGGCAGGACCCACCACCACGGCCGTCGCGTCGTCCACCACGCGGGTGCGGCGACGACGGCGGCGAGCAGGAGCAGGATCACGGACACGGGGCCGAGGATGCCGTACGGCACCGACAGCCGTGCGGTCAAGCCCTGGGACTTGTCCCGGAGGAGTCCAGTCCTAGTGCTTGACTTTCGGCACTGGCTCGCACCAGCCGGGCCGCCAGGGGACGCACCCGAACCTCCTGGGTCCACAGCGCGGCCTGGGCCCGCTGGCTCACCGCCTGCTTGCTCACCCCGAGCCGCTCCGCGGCCTCGCGCTGGGTGAGCCCCTGGGCGAGCAGCGCGCAGACCTCGAGGCCGGCGGGGGAGCGACGCCGGACGACCGCTGCCAGCAGCTGCAGCAGCGCGTCCGCCTGGTCGGCCGTCGCCTCGTCCGGGCCGCGGACGGCGACCGGCTCGGCCCCGGTCTTGGCTCGCTCGACCGCTCGGCGGGCGTTCTCGAACGCCGGCCCGCGGGCAGCGCGGGTGCTGCGCGGCAAGGGGGACTGCACCGCCCCGGTGCCCAGGCCCACGCTCCACGACCCGGTCGCCGCCAGGCCGAGCGCCAGGTCGACCGCCGCGGCCGGGTCGCCCAGCACCCCCTGCACCTCGTCTCCCGCGGTCCGCTCGAAGCCCAGCACGCGGGTCCGGGCCCTGCGCGGGTCGTTCAGGTCGGCCAGCAGCGCCTCGACCAGGTCCGGCCCCGACCGCGACCCGCGCTGGTCGACCGTCACCACCACCACCCACGGCTGTGCCATCGGGCAAGCATCCACCCTTGACTCGAGGCAGTCAAGCGTCCTGGCTTGTCGCTGAACAGCAGCTGCAATGGACACCGCCCTGGTTGCGGCGTCCTGGTCGCCCGGGCGACCACATCACCGCAACCATCCCGGTGTCCACGGTGAGACGTCGAGGGTGAAGGCGCTCCTCAGGACCGCAACCTGACATAATGGAGATTATCGGCGTTCAGGATGGGACTGCGCTCACCACATCCACGGGGTCGCAGGGTGCAGTGCCACCGACGGGCCCTCGGGGAACGCGAGCTCGCCGACGTGGATCCGTCCCCAGTCCATGACACCAGGAACCTCGCGGCGACTGCGGTGCGACGTGTCACCCTGGACGACGCAGCCGCCGGAATGCCGGGGCGCCACGCACCGTTCCTCTGTGCGATAGTTGATTGAGCAACTACTCCTGGAGGTCCCGATGCCCGCCATCACCGTCCCCGACCTGACCGTCCTGCCGCGCATCGCGGTCGACACCCAGCTCGGCACCGAGCGCGCCGTCCGCAGCATCACCAGCGCCCCCAGCGGGTTCGAGGGCGAGGGCTTCCCGGTGCGCCGCGCGTTCGCCGGCGTCGACCTGGCCGAGCTCGACCCGTTCATCCACATGGACCAGATGGGTGAGGTCGAGTACGCGCCGGGTGAGCCCAAGGGCACCCCGTGGCACCCGCACCGCGGGTTCGAGACCGTCACCTACATCATCGACGGGATCTTCGACCACCAGGACTCCAACGGTGGCGGCGGGACGATCACCAACGGCGACACCCAGTGGATGACCGCGGGCTCGGGGCTGCTGCACATCGAGGCCCCGCCCGAGCACCTGGTCGTCAGCGGCGGCCTGTTCCACGGGATCCAGCTGTGGGTCAACCTGCCCAAGTCCGCCAAGTGGGCGGCGCCCCGTTACCAGGACATCCGCGGGGGCGACGTCGCCCTGCTCACCAGCGACGACGGCGGCGCGCTCGTCCGCGTGATCGCCGGTGACCTCGACGGCCACACCGGCCCCGGGTCGACGTACACCCCCATCACCTTGGTGCACGCGACCGTCAGCCCCGGCGCCCGGCTCAACCTGCCGTGGCGGCGCGACTTCAACGCCCTGGTCTACGTGCTGGCCGGCCAGGGGACGGTCGGCAGCGACCGTCGTCCGGTCCGCAAGGGTCAGCTCGTCGTCCTCGGCGCCGGCGAGCACCTGCGGGTGGACGCCGCGACGTCCGGGCCGCAGG
>JBBQGB010000037.1:0-32865 GCA_038322575.1 Actinomycetales bacterium | reverse complement strand
CGAAGGCAGCGCTCCCGAGTACAGCACCCAGGAGACGGCGCTCATCTTCTTCGTCATGCGCCTCTTCCGGCGACTTCAAAGCATGGGCACCGTCGTCGCCGCCGACATCGACGCGTACGCCACCCGCATCACCGAGGGCTAGGTCTGTACGCCCGCCCCGCCTATGTAGCCAGTTCGATTGACTGAACTACGGCGCACATGTAGCCAATTCGTTTGACGGAACCTCAGCGCCCATGTAGCCAGATCGTTTGAGCCGATAGCACGGCATGTAGCCAGTTCAGTTGACTGTGGTGGCCAGATCAAGTGACGGAAGGCGAGCTGAACCGTGCGTAGCACGTTGCCAGATCGTTTGACTGGTCACACGGGCTGAGCCCGGCCCAGGTCACTGCGGGCTGAGCCCGGCCCAGGGCTTGAGCACCGGCGGCCCGCGGCCGAGTAGCGACAGCGGGTCGCGGTAGTCCTCGCCCTGACGCAGACCCCAGTGCAGGCACGCCAGCGGCGCGCAGTGCCCGGGCACCGCCTGCACCAGCCCGATCACCTGGCCCCGGCGCACGGCGGCGCCGACCGCGACGGTGCCCATGACCGGCTCGTACGACGTGCGCAGCCCGCCCGGGTGCGTCACCACGACCACCCCGCGGCCGGCGACGCTGCCGACGAACGTCACCTGACCACCGCCCGCCGCCAGGACCGTCGCCCCCACGGTCGACGCCAGGTCGACCCCGCGGTGGCCCGCGCTCCACGGCGTGGGGGGAGCGTGGAAGGCGTGGACCACCGCGGGTGCTGGGTCGAGCGGCCACTGCCACCCCGCCGTCCCGACGACGACGCGCGGTGGCGACGCGATCGGGGCGACAGCGGACACGACGGCGGGGGAGGCGCCCGTGACCAGGGCGGCCAGCAGCATCACTCGGAGCATCGCTCCAGGCTGGCGGGGTGCCAGCGCAGGCGACCAGGGCGCGACCCTCATCTGTGGACGCCGGGACGAATCGGCCGGCTGTGGACGAGTGCGGTCGTCGACATCCCGTGTTGGGGAAGTCTTTACCCGAACTTTACCTTGCCCCGGCAGTATCCCGGCATGAGACCCCGACGGCTGGCAACCCACGGTCCCCGCTCCGCGGCCCTGCTGGTGACCGGGAGCGCGCTCGCCCTCGCGGCGCTCGCCGGCCCCGCCCACGCGGGCTCAGGACCTGCGCGCTCCCTGACCCTGACCCCGCTCGGTACGTTCGCGTCCGGTGCGTACAACGGGTCCGCAGCCGAGATCAACGCCTACGACGGCGACACGAAGCGGATCTTCGTCACCAATGCCGCTGCGGGGGCGGTCGACGTCCTGGACGCCCGCGACCCCCGAGCACTGGTCAAGATCGCCTCGGTGCCGGCCCCCGGTGTCAACAGCGTGGCCGTGCACGACGGCCTGCTCGCCGTGGCGCAGGAGGCGGCCGTCAAGCACGAGCCCGGCAGCGTCGCGTTCGTCGACGCCCGGTCACTGCGCCCGCGGTCGCGGGTTACCGTGGGGGCGCTGCCCGACATGGTGACGTTCAGCCCCGACGGCCGGTACGCCGTCGTCGCCGGCGAGGGCGAGCCCGAGGGCTACCTGCCGGGGCAGGTGGACCCGCCCGGCACGGTCGCCGTCATCGACGTCGGGGACGGCCCCCCGCAGCAGTCTGACGTCCGGATCGCCGGCTTCGACGCCTACGACGGACAAGAGACCGACCTGCGGTCGCAGGGGGTGCGCATCTACGGCCCGGGGGCCAGCGCCAGCCAGGATCTGGAGCCCGAGTACGTCGCGGTCGACCGCACGTCGCGCACGGCGTGGGTGAGCCTGCAGGAGAACAACGCGATCGCCGCGGTCGACCTGCGCAGCGCCGAGGTGACGTCCGTGACGGCCCTGGGCAGTAAGGACCTGTCCCAGCCCGGCAACGGGATCGACGCCTCCGACCGCGACGGTCGCATCGCGATCCGGCCGTGGCCGGCGGCCGGGCTGTACGAGCCCGACGGCGTCAGCGCCTACGCGGTGCGCGGGCGGACCTACCTGGTCACCGCCAACGAGGGCGACACGCGGGACTACGACGGTTTCACCGAGGAGGCGCGGGTCGGGACTCTGCGCCTGTCGCCCGAGATCTTCCCCGACTCGTCGACCCTGCGGCGGCCCGAGAACCTCGGCCGACTGGTGGCGACCACGACGTCTCCGACCGATGCCGCTGGCCGGGTCACCGAGATCAACGTGCCCGGTGGCCGGTCGATCTCGGTGTGGGACGCGGACGGCCGGCTGATGTGGGACAGCGGCGACACCATCGAGCGCGTGACGGCTGACCTGCTGCCCCGCGACTTCAACTCCGACCACGCCGCCAACGCCAGCTTCGACACCCGCAGCGACAACAAGGGGCCAGAGCCTGAGGCCATCGCCGTCGGCAAGGTCGGCGGCCGGCAGTACGCCTTCGTCGGGCTCGAGCGCATCGGCGGGGTGATGGTGTTCGACGTCAGCGACCCTCGTGCCGGGCGGTTCGTCAGCTACGTCAACCCGCGCGACTTCGGTGGCGACGTCTCGGCCGGCACCGCTGGCGACTCCGGGCCCGAGGGCGTGACGTTCGTCGCGGCCGAACAGAGCCCGACCGGCCGGCCGCTGCTGGTCGTCAGCAACGAGGTGTCCGGCAGCACCACGACGTACGACGTCACCAGGACGCGCTGAGCCGGCGTCAGGTGCGCAGTGCCGCCAGTCGCTCGGCGGCCTCGAGCAGGACGGCGTCCTGCTTGCAGAACGCGAACCGCACGAGCGAGCGCCCGGCGTCGGGGTCGTCGTGGAACACGCTGACCGGCACCGCGACGACGCCCGCGAGGCGGGGCAGGTCGCGGCACAGCGCGAGCCCGTCGGCGTAGCCGATCTCGGCGGCGTCGGTGACGACGAAGTACGTGCCCGCGGGGACGAACGGCGTCAGGCCGGCGGCGCGCAGGCCCTCGCACATCAGGTCGCGCTTGCGCTGCAGCGAGGCGGCGAGCCCGGCGTACACCTCGTCGGGCAGGCGCAGGCCGACGGCCGCGGCCGGCTGGAACGGCCCGGACGCCACGTAGGTGAGGAACTGCTTGACCGTGCGGACGGCGCTCACCAGCTCGGCCGGGCCGTGCACCCAGCCGACCTTCCACCCGGTCACCGAGAACGACTTGCCGGCGGACGAGACCGTCAGCGTGCGCGACGCCATGCCCGGCAGGGTCGCGACGGGAACGTGCTCGCCGCCGGTCGGGCCGTCCGAGAACAGCAGGTGCTCGTAGACCTCGTCGCTGACGACGACCGCACCGTGCTCGCGCGCCAGCAGGGCGACGAGCTCGAGCTCGGCCCTGGTGAACACCTTGCCGGTCGGGTTGTGCGGGCTGTTGACCAGCACGGCCCGGGTGCGGTCGCTGAACGCCGCCCGCAGCTCTGCCTCGTCGACGGCGAAGTCCGGGGCGCGCAGCACCACCGTGCGCCTGACCGCGCCGGCCAGGGCGATCGACGCCGCGTAGGAGTCGTAGTAGGGCTCGAAGACGACCACCTCGTCGCCCGGCTCGCACAGCGCGAGCATCGCGGCGGCGATCGCCTCGGTGGCACCCGCGGTCACCAGCACCTCGGTGTCGCGATCGACGTCCAGGCCGTAGAACCGGTGCTGGTGCTCGGCGATCGCCGACCGCAGCTCGGGCACGCCGGGCCCGGGCGGGTACTGGTTGCGGCCGTCGCGGATCGCCTGGACCGCGGCGTCCAGCACGGCTTGCGGCCCGTCGGTGTCGGGGAACCCCTGGCCCAGGTTGATCGCGCCGGTCGCCACCGCCAGCGCGCTCATCTCGGCGAAGATCGTCGTCCCGAACCCCCGCATGCGCTCGACGAGGTACGGACGGCGGGGGTCGGCGGCCATGGCCCCGACAGTACGACGCGGGCCGGCTGCCCGTCGTCCTCGGCCGGGGCCGAGCTGGCGTAGACTCGGGCGCACGACCGGTCTCGATCGGTCGAAATTCGCGTGCCTGCAGGTCGGCATCGTGGCGAGCAGTCGCCGCACCGCCGAGGCGCACCACCGGTCCGGGCTCAGCCCGGTTCTCGTGCGTCGCAGGCACCAGGCGGGGTGACCGACCGGTCACCGCGGACGAACCGAGTGAAGGAGGACGTCGGCATGGCCGTCGTCACGATGCGCCAGCTCCTCGAGAGCGGCGTGCACTTCGGGCACCAGACCCGACGCTGGAACCCCAAGATGAAGCGCTTCATCTTCACCGAGCGCAACGGCATCTACATCATCGACCTGCAGCAGTCGCTGACCTACATCGACGACGCGTACGACTTCGTCAAGCAGACGGTCGCGCACGGTGGGTCGATCCTGTTCGTGGGCACCAAGAAGCAGGCCCAGGAGCCGGTCGCCGAGCAGGCTGCGCGCGTTGGCATGCCCTACGTCAACCAGCGCTGGCTGGGCGGGATGCTCACGAACTTCCAGACCGTGCACAAGCGGCTGCAGAAGCTCAAGGAGCTCGAGCTGCTCGACTTCGACGACGTCGCTGCGAGCGGCATGACGAAGAAGGAGCTGCTCGTCCTGCGTCGCGAGAAGGACAAGCTCGAGAAGACCCTGGGCGGCATCCGCGACATGGCGAAGGTCCCCTCGGCGGTGTGGATCATCGACACCAAGAAGGAGCACCTCGCGGTCGACGAGTGCAAGAAGCTCGGTATCCCGATCGTCGCGATCCTGGACACCAACTGCGACCCCGACGAGGTCGACTACAAGATCCCGGGCAACGACGACGCGATCCGGTCGGTGCAGCTGCTGACCCGCGTGGTCGCCGACGCCGTCGCCGACGGCCTGATGCAGCGCTCGCGCGGCGCCGGCTCGGGTGACGCGGGCCAGGTCGCAGCCGACGAGCCGCTCGCCGAGTGGGAGCGCGAGCTCCTGCAGGGCAGCCAGTCGCCGGCTGCTGAGGCGCCGGCTGCTGAGGCCCCTGCGGCCGACGCTCCCGTCGCTGACGCACCGGCTGCCGACGCGCCGGCTGCTGACGCACCGGCTGCTGAGGCGCCGGCTGCTGAGGCACCGGCTGCTGAGGCACCGGCCGACGCAGCACCCGCCGCTGAGGCACCGGCCGACGAGGCGCCCGCCGCCGCGGAGCCGGCCCCGACGGCCTGATCCACCGGCACGGCAGGACGGCGGGCGCCGACCGGGGGCAACCTCGGTCGCGCCCGTCGCCCGCGTCCGCACCACCTGACATCACCGCACCGTGACCAGCGGTGCGACCCGCGAGACGGACGGAGCACCACCGATGGCGAACTACACCACCGCCGACATCAAGGCCCTTCGCGAGAAGACCGGCGCCGGGATGATGGACGTCAAGAAGGCCCTGGACGAGGCCGAGGGCGACCAGGTCAAGGCCGAGGAGATCCTGCGCGTCAAGGGCCAGAAGGGCGTGGCCAAGCGCGAGGGCCGCAACGCCAGCAACGGGCTGGTCGCGATCGACGTCCAGGGCGGCGTCGGCGTCCTGGTCGAGGTCAACTGCGAGACCGACTTCGTCGCCAAGGGCGCCAAGTTCCAGGAGGTCGCCGCGACGGTGCTGGCCCAGGCTGTGGCCGTCGCCGCGCCGGACGCCGACACCCTGCTGGCCTCCGAGATCGACGGCAAGACCGTCAAGACCCTGCTGGACGAGGCCAACGCGGCCATCGGCGAGAAGATCGAGGTGCGCCGGGTGGCGCGCGTCGAGGGCGCCTCGGTCGCGTCGTACCTGCACCGCACCAGCCCCGACCTGCCCCCGCAGGTGGGCGTCCTGCTCGCGACGGACGGCGACGCCGAGGTCGCGCGCGACGTGGCCATGCACATCGCCGCGATGCAGCCCAGCTTCGTCACGCGCGAGGACGTCCCGGCCGAGCTGGTCGAGAACGAGCGTCGGCTCGCCGACGAGACCGCCCGCAACGAGGGCAAGCCCGAGGCCGCGCTGCCGCGCATCGTCGAGGGCCGCCTGCAGGGCTTCTTCAAGGAGTCCGTGCTCGTCGAGCAGCCCTTCGCCAAGGACACCAAGAAGACCGTCGGGGCGGTGCTGTCCGAGTCCGGCGTCAAGCCGCTGGCCTTCGTGCGCTACCGCGTCGGCGCCTGACCGGACGCTCTCTCGCGCCCGACGAACCACCGCCACGGCGGGTGGTTCGTCGGGCGCGCGTCACCCGGCCGGCGTTCGCGCGCCGACCGCCGGTTAGGGCAGACTGCGGGCGGCACACCGGCCGACCAGGGGGGACCTCGCACAGTGCAGGCACACAGCCAGACCGCGACGGACCTGCAGGTGCTGGACGACGGGCCCACGGCGTACAAGCGGGTGCTGCTCAAGCTGTCGGGTGAGACCTTCGGGGGCGGCCACGTCGGCGTCGACCCCGACGTCGTGCGCAAGGTGGCCGCCCAGATCGCCGAGGCGGTCCGCTCGGGCGTGCAGGTGGCGATCGTCGTCGGTGGCGGCAACTTCTTCCGTGGCGCCGAGCTGCAGCAGCGGGGCATGGACCGCACCCGGGCCGACTACATGGGCATGCTCGGCACGGTGATGAACTGCCTGGCGCTGCAGGACTTCCTGGAGAAGGCCGGTGTCGACACCCGGGTGCAGACGGCCATCACGATGGGCCAGATCGCCGAGCCGTACATCCCGCGCCGGGCGATCCGCCACCTGGAGAAGGGGCGCGTCGTCATCTTCGGCGCCGGCGCCGGCATGCCGTACTTCTCGACCGACACCGTGGCCGCGCAGCGCGCGCTCGAGACGCGGGCGGACGTCGTCCTGATGAGCAAGAACGGCGTGGACGGCGTCTACTCCGGTGACCCGCGCACCGACCCGAACGCCACCCTGCTCGAGACCGTGACCTACCACCACGCGCTGCAGCAGGGGCTGAAGGTCGTCGACGCAGCCTGCTTCAGCCTGTGCAGCGAGAACGAGCTGCCCATGGTGGTGTTCGGTCTGGAGGGCGACGGCAACGTCACCCGCGCCCTGCGGGGTGAGAAGATCGGCACGCTGGTGACCGCGGGCTGAGCCCGCGCGCCCGACCCACCGCACCGACGTACGACAGGGAGCCCCGCCGTGATCGACGACACGCTTCTCGACGCCGAGGAGAAAATGGACAAGGCCGTCGAGGTCGCCAAGGAGGACTTCTCGGCCATCCGCACCGGGCGGGCCAACCCGGCGATGTTCGCCAAGCTGACGGTCGAGTACTACGGCAGCCCGACGCCGCTGATGCAGCTGGCCTCGTTCCAGACCCCCGAGGCCCGCACGATCATCATCACCCCGTACGACAAGACGTCGATGACGGCGATCGAGAAGACGCTGCGCGACAGCGACCTGGGCGCCAACCCGGCCAACGACGGCACCGTCATCCGGGTGGTGCTGCCGATCCTGACCGAGGAGCGCCGCCGCGACTACATCAAGCTCGCGCGCACCAAGGCCGAGGACGCCAAGATCTCGATCCGCAACGTCCGGCGCCGGGCCAAGGAGCAGATCGACCGGCTGGTCAAGGACGGCGAGGTCGGCGAGGACGACGGGGCGCGTGCCGAGAAGGAGCTCGAGTCCACGACCAAGAAGTACGTGGACTCGGTCGACGACCTGCTCGGCCGCAAAGAGGCCGAGCTGCTCGACGTCTGAGCCGTGATGACCACACCGCACCCCACGCCTCCACCGGTTGCGGGCCGCACCCGGCGCGAGCTGCGGGCCGCCCAGCAGCACCCGAAGGCCGGCCGTGACCTACCGGTCGCGATCACCGTCGGCGTGGTCATGGGTGCGGTCGTCGTCGCCAGCCTGTTCGTCCGCAAGGAGGCGTTCGTCGTCGTCGTCGCGGCGGCCGTCTGCGTGTCGCTGTGGGAGCTCACCCAGGCCCTGAACCAGCGCGCGGTGGTGGTGCCGATCGTGCCGGTGGCCGTCGGAGCCGTCGGCATGCTGATCGCCGCCTACGCCGCCGGCGGCCAGGCGCTGGCGGTGTGCTTCCTGCTCACCAGCATCGGCGTCGTCGTCTGGCGCTCGTCCGAGGGCGTCGAGGGCGCCATGCGGGACGTCGCGGGCGGGGTCTTCGCGGCGGCCTACCTCCCGCTGCTCGCCGGGTTCACCACGCTCATGCTCGCTGAGGACGACGGCGCCCGGCGGGTCGTCACGTACGTGCTGGTCACCGTCGCGAGCGACATCGGGGGATACGCCGCGGGGGTGCTGACCGGGCGGCACCCGATGGCTCCCTCGGTCAGCCCGAAGAAGTCGTGGGAGGGGTTCGCCGGGTCGGTGCTGGCGTGCGTCCTGGTCGGGTCGCTGTCGGTGTGGCTGCTGCTGGACGGGCCGTGGTGGGCCGGAGCCCTGCTCGGCACGGTCACCGCACTGGTCTCGACGCTGGGTGACCTCGGCGAGTCGATGCTCAAGCGCGACCTGGGCATCAAGGACATGGGCTCGATCCTGCCCGGGCACGGCGGGGTCATGGACCGGCTCGACTCGCTGCTGCTCAGCGCCCCCGTGGCATACGTGGTGCTGCACCTGCTCGTCTAGGGTCGGGCAGGTGATGCGCTACCGACTGACCCACCCGCAGCTGCTGGACGCCCTCGGCCGCGCCGGGCACGGCTCGACCGTGCTGATCGCCGACAGCAACTACGCCCACTCCACCGGGGGCCACCCCGCCGCCGAGCGGGTGCACCTGAACCTGCGGCCCGGCCTGCTGACCGCCGACCAGGTGCTCGAGGTGGTGATGGAGGCGATCCCGGTCGAGTCCGCGGCGTCGATGGTCGGCCCGGACGGCGCCGACTCACCGGCGATCAGCGGGTTCGCCGCGATGCTCGACGGCGTGCCGTACGAGCGGCTGCAGCGCGAGGCGTTCGTCGCGGCCGCCCGCAGCGAGAACCTCGCGGTGCTCATCGCCACCGGCGACACCAGGCACTTCGCGAACGTGCTGCTCACGATCGGCGCCCTGCCCGACGCCTGAGGCGTGGGAGAATCGTCAGGACATGACGACCTCCCCGCCCGCCCCGACACCGGGGCAGCTCACCTTCACGGCGCCGCGCCGCGCCAGGCCGCCGCGGCACCTGGCCGACCTCGCGCCGTCCGAGCGCGCCGACGCGGTGCGCGAGCTGGGTCTGCCCGCGTTCCGGGCCAGGCAGCTGTCGACGCACTACTTCGAGCGCCTGGTCGACGACCCGGCCACGATGACCGACCTGCCCGCGGCGGGTCGTGACGAGCTGGTGGCCGGGCTGCTGCCCACCCTGCTGACTCCCGTCAACCAGCGCACGGCCGACAAGGGCACGACCGTCAAGACCCTGTGGCGGCTGTTCGACGGCGCCCTGGTCGAGAGCGTGCTCATGCGCTACCCGGGCCGCGTCACGATGTGCGTGTCGAGCCAGGCGGGGTGCGGCATGAACTGCCCGTTCTGCGCCACCGGCCAGGCCGGCCTGACCCGCAACATGTCGGCCGGCGAGATCGTCGAGCAGGTCATGGCCGGCGCCCGCGCCCTGGCGCGCGGCGAGGTGGCCGGTGGCCGCGAGGACTCGCCCGCGCGAGTCAGCAACGTCGTGTTCATGGGCATGGGCGAGGCGCTGGCCAACTACAAGGCCGCGATCGGGGCGATCCGGCGGCTCACCGACCCCACGCCCGACGGCCTGGGCATGTCGGCCCGCGGCATCACGATGTCGACCGTCGGGCTCGTGCCGGCCATCGACAAGCTCGCCGGCGAGGGCATCCCCGTCACCCTCGCGCTGTCGCTGCACGCCCCCGACGACGAGCTGCGCAACGAGCTCGTGCCGATCAACACCCGGTGGTCGGTGGCCGAGGCCCTGGACGCCGCGCGACGCTACTTCGAGACCACCGGGCGGCGGGTCAGCATCGAGTACGCCCTGATCAAGGACATCAACGACCAGGCGTGGCGGGCCGACCAGCTCGGCAAGCTGCTCAACGCCCGCGGCCGCGGCTGGGTGCACGTCAACCCCATCCCGCTGAACCCCACGCCCGGCAGCAAGTGGACGGCGAGCGAGCCCGAGGTCGAGCGCGCCTTCGTCGCGGCGCTGGAGGCCAGGGGCATCCCCACCACGATCCGGGATACCCGCGGCCAGGAGATCGACGGCGCGTGCGGCCAGCTCGCGGCCGTCGGGCCCGTCTCAGACCCAGGCCCTCTGGGAACCGATCGGTAGCGTGCTTCCATGGAAGCCACCGTGGACTCCTTCGGGCGGGTCGTCGTGCCCAAGGCACTGCGCGACGCCCCCGGCTTGTCGCCGGGCACCAAGGTAGAGATCAGCCGCTACGGCGGCGGGCTGCAGCTCGTTCCCCTCGGTCGCACCGCCAGTCTGGTCGAGGAGGCCGGCGTGCTCGTCGCGACGGGGGAGACCGTCATCGACGACGAGGTCGTCTTCCGCCTGATCGGCTCAGCACGCAGGTGAGCGAGGTCGGTGTCGACGTCGAGGTGCCCGCCGCTGGGCCGTCCGTGGTGTAGGAACGTGCCTGTGCAACAGAGATTCCCGCGTGCGTCCCGACTCGCCAAGGGCTACCGGGTGGGCCAGGTCGACGCTTTCTTCACCCGCGTGCTCGGAGAGCGGGTCGGTGCTGCCGAGGTGCGCACCGTCGGGTTCGACCTGGTGCGCGGCGGCTACCGCGTCGACGCCGTCGACGAGACGCTCGACCGCGTCGAGGACGACCTGGCCCGGGCCGAGCGCGAGCGGGCCAGGGCGGACCTCGGTGAGCGCGGGTACCTCACCGCGGTCACCGGCCAGGCACAGGTGCTGCGCGGCCGGCTCGCCCGCCAGCACGGCGACCGGTTTGCCCGCGCCGGCGGCTGGGCCACCGGGTACGACGTGACCGAGGTCGACGAGCTCTGCGACCAGGTCGCCGACTACTTCGACGGCGACCGCGCCCTGGCCGTGGACGCGTTGCGCGACAAGGTGTTCCGCATGCGACGTGGCACGCGTGCCTACGACGAGCGCGCGGTCGACGCCTACCTCGACCGCGTGGTCGCCGTGATGATCAAGGTCGGCTGACCGGTCGCGGGGCGGGTCGCTCGAGCAGGCCGAGCACCCGGTCGACCTGGATCTGCAGGACGACGCGGGCCGGGTTCTCGCGCGGCTGCCGGTAGCGCTCGGCGTAGCGCCGCACCGCGTCGGCCACCGGCTCGGGGTGCACCAGGACGCTGACCGGTCCCTCGAGCGTGATCCACCGCCAGCTCTCGACCTGGCACACGACGGCGCGCCCACCGCGCATCGCGTTCGCGGCCTTCGTGGTGTCGCCGCCGGTGATGATCCGCACGAGTCCGGCGTCGTCGTCCCAGGTGAACCCGACGGGCACCACGTGCGGCGAGCCGTCCTTGCGCAGGGTGGTCAGCGTCGCGAGGTGCCGCTCGCGCAGGAAGTCCAGTGCGGTGGAGGGCAGTTCGCGCGGGTCCAGGCTCACGGCACCAGCCTGTCAGAACCCCCCCGACTCAGCGCACCTCGACCGTCACGTCGTGGCCGATGGTCCTGGCCAGCCTCAGGTCTCGCGTGACCAGCGGGCACTCCAGCGCCTCGGCCAGTGCGAGGTAGGCCGCGTCGTGTGCCGAGACGTTGTCGCGCAGCTGCAGCGACCGGCGTCGCATGCCGTCGCTGGACGGCCACCGCCTGATCCGCAGGTTGTCGAAGTCGGTCAGCACGTCGAAGGCCCTCGGTGCTGTCAGCGCCCCTCGCGAGGTCAGCGATCGCAGCACCGAGACGACCTCGTGGTCCAGCAGGCTAGGCGCGGCGAGCTGCTCGGCGGACAGCAGCGCGCGCAGGTCGTCGGTGCCGCCCACCCCGGTGAGGGCATCGACCACGACCGTGCAGTCGACGACGATCATCCGGAAGGTTGCGCCGCCCGGTCGCTGCGCGCCTGGTCGAGGACGTCCACGGACGACGCCGCCGCCCGCTCGGCACGACCGGCAGCCCGGGCCATCACCTCGGCCACGGTCGGCCGTGAGACGTCGTCGTGGATCAACCCCAGCAGATAGGTGTTGAGGGACTCACCCCGGGCGGCGGCCCGGGCCTTGAGCGAGCGGCGGTCGTCGTCGGGGACGTTGCGGATCTGGAGCAGCGGCGCCATCCATCCACTGTGCATCAATGGTGATGCACGTCGCAAGCCTCGGGGCCTGGCGTGAGTGCGCGCCACGCGGGAGGATGCGCCCATGACCGAAGCGACGACGACGTCCACCGGCGCCTGGGCCTACGCCCACCGGCGCAGCCTCACCGACCCCGAGGGGTTCTGGGGCGAGGCCGCGCGGGGCATCGACTGGATCACGGCACCGACCCAGGTGCTCGACGCGTCCAACCCTCCGTTCTACCGCTGGTTCGCCGGCGGGGTGCTGAACACCTGCTTCAACGCACTGGACCGCCACGTCATCGCCGGTCGGGGCGAGCAGGCGGCGCTCGTCTACGACTCGCCGGTCACCGGCTCGGCCCGCACCTACACCTACGCCCAGCTGCTCGACCAGGTCGCCCGCTTCGCCGGCGTGCTGCGCGCACTCGGCGTCACCAAGGGCGACCGCGTCGTCGTCTACATGCCGATGGTGCCCGAGGCCGTCATCGCGATGCTCGGCTGCGCCCGCATCGGCGCGGTGCACTCGGTGGTGTTCGGGGGGTTCGCGCCCGCCGAGCTCGCCGCACGCATCGACGACGCCCAGCCGAAGGTCATCGTGTCTGCCTCGTGCGGGGTCGAGCCGTCGCGGGTGGTCGAGTACAAACCGATGCTCGACGCCGCCATCGCACGGGCTTCTCACATGCCCGACCACTGCGTGATCCTGCAGCGCCCGCAGGTGGTCGCGGCGATGGGCGACCGCGACATCGACTGGGCCACGGTGATGCGCGACGGCGCGGTGCCGACGTCCGAGTGCGTACCGGTGGCGGCCACCGACCCGCTCTACGTGCTCTACACCAGCGGCACCACCGGCAAGCCCAAGGGCATCGTGCGCGACAACGGTGGTCACGCAGTAGCCCTGCACTGGTCGATGAAGAACGTGTTCGACGTCGGGCCGGGCGAGGTGTGGTGGACCGCCAGCGACGTGGGGTGGGTGGTCGGCCACTCCTACATCGTCTACGCGCCGCTGCTCGCCGGGTGCACGACGGTGCTCTACGAGGGCAAGCCGGTGGGGACGCCGGACGCCGGAGCGTTCTGGCGGGTGATCGCCGAGCACGGGGTCAGTGCGCTGTTCACCGCGCCCACCGCGATCCGCGCGATCAAGAAGGAGGACGCGACCGGCGCGCTGCTCGCCGACCACGACACGTCCTCGCTGCGCACGCTGTTCCTCGCCGGTGAGCGGCTCGACCCCGACACCTACCACTGGGCGGGGGAGCGGCTCGGCGTCCCCGTCGTCGACAACTGGTGGCAGACCGAGACGGGGTGGCCGATCTGCGCGAACCCGCGCGGCCTGCAGGCGCTGCCAGTCAAACCGGGGTCGCCTACCGTGCCGATGCCCGGCTACGACGTGCGCGTCCTCGACCCGCACGGCGTCCAGGTGGGCCCCGGCGTCGAGGGGGCGATCTGCCTGCGGCTGCCGATGCCGCCGGGCACGCTGCCGACGCTGTGGCAGGACGACGCGAGGTACGTCGCGTCGTACCTGTCCGCGTTCGAGGGGTACTACCTCACCGGCGACGGCGGGTACGTCGACGAGGACGGGTACGTGTTCGTCATGGGCCGCACCGACGACGTCCTGAACGTCGCCGGTCACCGGCTGTCGACGGGGTCACTGGAGGCGGCGCTGTCCGGCCACCCCGACGTCGCCGAGTGCGCCGTCATCGGGGTGTACGACGAGCTCAAGGGTCAGGTGCCGCGCGCCCTCGTCGTCCTGAAGGCGGGTGTGACGACCGCCCACGTCGTCGTCGCCGGGCAGTGCGTGCAGCGGGTGCGCGACGAGGTGGGCGCGGTCGCGGCGCTGCGTCAGGTGGACGTCGTCACCGCGCTGCCCAAGACCCGCTCGGGCAAGGTGCTGCGCAAGACCATGCGCGAGATCGCCGACGGCCAGGTGCCCGTGGTGCCCAGCACCATCGAGGACGCCGGGGTGCTCGACCTCCTCGCGCCCGTGCTGCGCCCTGGGACCCAGAGTGATACCATTTTGGGATGACAACGCAGATCGCGGTACGACTTCCCGATGACCTGGTCGACGCACTGGACGAGGTCGTCGCCCTAGGTGAGGCCACGAGCCGCGCCGACGTGGTCACCCGCGCGCTCCGGCGGGAGCTTCGCAGGCGGCGCGCTATCACCGATCTGGAACGCCTGGGTGGCGACGATGATCCGCAGCTGGCTGCGTGGGTCACGCACGTCGTCCGCCCGCCCGTGGACTGATGAGGCCAATCCACCTGGTCCAGCTGGACAAGTGGCGCCCGGCACTCGTCCTCACTCGTGAGATCGCTCGACCCCATCTGCGGCGGGTCACCGTCGCTCCGATCACCAGCACCGTCAAGGGTCTGGCCACCGAGGTGGTCATCGGCACCTCGAACGGTCTCGACCACGAGTGCGCAGTCAGCTGTGACAACGTCCAGACGATCGCGGTCGAGGCACTCGGTTCGCAGGTTGGCTGGCTGCTGCCAAGCCAAGAACCGCTGCTGGCGCTCGCCTTACAGGCTGCGTTCGACCTCGAAGATCCCTGACCGAGTGCGAGAAACGCACCACCACGGCAACGGCCGGGCGTCAGTCTGACCGCGGTTTGCGGGCGATGAGGTCCATCAGATCCTCTCTGCGCCATGCCTCCGTCGGCTCTAGGTGCGCGATGCGCAACTCGGCCATCAGCGTCGCGTCACTGAGGATCTTGACAGTCTCTTCCAGGGCCTCGAGATCCTGAACCGCGATGACAGCGAAGACGACGCAGGAGCGCAACACTGTCACGGTGAACGGCAGGCCTGTCGGACGACTCGGTGGCTAGCCGAGATCGGGGACGGCGTTCGCTGCGATCATCTGCTGGTAGGTGCGGGCGCTGTCCTTCCAGGTGCGCTGCTGGGTGTCGTAGTCGACGCGGATGATGCCGAACCGGCGGTCGTAGCCGTAGGCCCACTCGAAGTTGTCGAGCAGCGACCAGACGAAGTACCCCCGCACGTCCGCGCCCTGCTCGATGGCAGCGGCCACGGCGTCGACGTGCGTGGCGACGTACGACGCACGCTCGGTGTCGTGCACCGCGCCGTCGGCGTCGACCACGTCGTCGAACGCCGCGCCGTTCTCGGTCACCATCAGCGGGAGCTCGGGGTAGGCCGTAGCCGTCCGCAGCAGTAGCTCGGTGAGGCCGGCCGGCTCGACCTTCCAGTCCATCGCGGTGTGCAGGCCGGACTGCGGCAGGAAGTCCAGGTCCTCGGCGCCGACCCAGGGTGAGGCGTCGGAGCCGCCGTGGCCGTCCGCCTGCACGCGGGGCGAGTGGCCGTCCCACTGCTGCGCCACGCCGGTCGTGTAGTAGTTCACGCCCAGGTTGTCGAGCGGCACGGCCACCACGGCGAGGTCGCCGTCCTGCACGAACGACCAGTCGGTGACCCCCTCGGTGTCCTTGACGAGGTCGCCCGGGTACTCGCCGTCCAGCATCGGGCCGAGGAACGCGCGGTTGCCCACCGCGTCCAGGCGGCGCACGGCCTCGACGTCTGCGGGGGACTGGCTCGCGGGCCGGTGCACGTGCAGGTTCAGCGTCACCGACAGCAGCGCCGCCGGGGCCAGCTCACGCACCGCCGCGCCGGCCAGGCCGTGGCCCAGGTTGAGGTGGTGGACGGCGGCGAGCGCGGCGGCCGGCTCGCGGCGTCCGGGCGCGTGCACGCCGGCGGCGTACCCGAGGTAGGCGGCGCACCACGGTTCGTTCAGCGTCGTCCACTGGTGCACCCGGTCACCGAGCGCGCGCACGACCAGCTCGGCGTACTCGCCGAAGCGCAGCGCGGTGTCGCGCGCCGGCCAGCCACCGGCGTCCTCGAGCGCCTGCGGCAGATCCCAGTGGTACAGCGTGGCGACGGGCGCGATGCCGCGCTGCAGCAGCCCGTCGACCAGTCGGGAGTAGAAGTCCAGCCCCGCCTGCACCGCGGGACCCGTGCCGGTCGGCTGGATCCGCGGCCAGGCGACGGAGAAGCGGTAGGCGCCGACGCCGAGCTGCTCGAGCAGGTCGAGGTCCTGCTCGTACCGGTGGTAGTGGTCGGCCGCGACGTCGCCGGTGTCACCGTTCAGGGTGTTGCCGGCCGCGTGCGAGAAGGTGTCCCAGATGCTTGGGGCCCGTCCGTCCTCGGCGACGGCGCCCTCGATCTGGTACGACGCGGTCGCCGCACCCCAGACGAAACCCTCGGGAAGCGTGCGGGGCATCGGCGTTCTCCTTCTCGTCGGCGGTCGCCGACATGCTCTCGCACCGCCGAGGCGATGCGTACCGTGAGGGCATGTGCCGGAGCATCAAGACCCTGCGTGAGCCCTTCGTCGACCACGTGACCGCGGACGACGTGCGCGCCGCTGCGCTGCAGTACGTGCGCAAGATCAGCGGGTTCCGGACGCCGGCGCCGCACAACGCGGCAGCGTTCGACGCGGCGGTGGCGGCCGTGGCGACGGCGACGGCCGAGCTGCTCGACGGCATCGAGGTGCGTGGGGCCCGTCGCGAGTGAGGGCCCTACGCTGCTGATCATGGACACGAATCCCTCCGTCGGCGAGATCTTCGAGGACGTCCTCGCCGCCAACGCCACGTACTCGCGGACCTACGACAACGCGGGCCTGGCCGCGGTCGCCGCAAAGGGCCTGGCCGTGCTGACCTGCATGGACTCGCGCATCGACCCGCTGCGGATGCTGGGTCTGCAGCCGGGCGACGCCAAGATCCTGCGCAACGCCGGCGCCCGTGTCACCGACGACGTCTTGCGGACGCTGGTGCTCGCCTCGCACCTGCTGGGCGTCGACCGAGTCATGGTGGTGGCCCACACCAGCTGCCGGATGGCCACGGACGGCGAGGAGGACGTGCACGCAGCCATCGACGACGCCGGTGGCCCCGACACGCGCAGCATCCCCTTCCTGACGACGGGCAACCAGGAGGAGTCGCTGCGCGCCGACGTGCAGCGGGTGCGCTCCTGGCCCTACCTCGGTGACGTGACCGTGGGCGGGTTCGTCCTCGACCTCGCCAGCGGTCAGCTGCGCCAGGTCTGCTGACGGTTCAGTGCCCGGTCAGGCGGGCCAGCACCGGGCCCAGGCGCGAGGCGCGGCCCGACCTCTGCTCGTCGGCGTCGGCCGCGCTCGCCAGCCGCAGGCCGGCGTTGATCCCCAACCAGCGCAACGGTTCTGGCTCCCACCGACGTGAGCGGTGGTTGACCCAGGGCAGCCTGGTGAGGTCCGAGCTTCGGCCGTTCACCAGGTCAGCCAGGGTGCGGCCGGCCAGGTTGGTGCTGCCCACCCCGTCGCCGACGTACCCACCGGCGCTGCCGATCCCGGTCGTCGCGTCGTAGCGCACCGAGGCGTGCCAGTCACGGGCGATGCCGAGCGGCCCGCCCCACCGGTGCGTCACGGCGTACGGCGCGACCGCCGGGAACAGGTCGACCAGGGTCTCGCGCAGCGCGTCGAACACCCGAGGTTCGAGGTCGAACGCCGGGTGCACCGCCGAACCGAAGTGGTAGGGCGCACCCCGGCCGCCGAACACGAAGCGGTCGTCGGCGGTGCGCTGGCCGTAGATGATCAGGTGCCGGTGCTCGCTGAACGTCTCACCGTGAGCCAGACCCGCCTCGGCCCAGAACTGCGGGGGCAGGGGCTCGGTCGCGAGCACCAGGCTGTAGACCGGGGCGACCTCGCGGCCGGTACCGGGCAGCTGCGACGTCCAGCCCTCGGTGGCGCGCAGCACGTGGCGCGCGACGACGGTGCCGCGGTCGGTGTCGACCCGGCCGGGGGCGATCGCCGTCACCCGCGTGCCCTCGAGGACGCGGACGCCGCGCTGCTCGACCACCCGCGCCAGCCCCCGCACCAGCTTGGCTGGGTGCATCCGGGCGCAGTGCGGCGTGTACGTCGACCCCACCGCGTCGTGGATGCCGACCCGTGCGCGGGTCTCGGCGGCGTCCAGCAGCTGCAGCCCGTCGACCCCCTCCCAGCCGGCGTCGTGGGCGACCTCGGCACGGGCGCGTTCGAGCTGCGCGGCGGTGCGGGCGACCACGACCGTCCCACCCTGCAACCAGTCGCAGTCGATGCCCTCGGCCGCCGCGACCTCGCCGACCTCGCGCACCGTGTCGTTCATGGTGCGGCGCATCGCCAGCGCGGCGGCGCGGCCGTGGCGGCGGGCGATGGCGTCCGGTCCCTGCGGCAGCAGCGCGGAGCACCAGCCCCCGTTGCGTCCGCTCGCACCGAAGCCGGCGGTCTCGGCCTCGAGCACGACGACGTCCACCTGCGAACGGCTGAGGTAGTACGCCGCCCACAGCCCGGTCAGCCCACCGCCGACGATGGCCACGTCGGCGGTGGTGTCGCCGTCCAGGGGCGGGCGCTGCACCAGCGGCTCGTCCAGGGTGTCGTGCCAGAACGAGAGGCTGCGGTAGTCGCTCACGTGCGTCCCTCGGGCCAGGCGCCGACGTACGCCGGCACGGGGTGGTCGCCGACAAGATCCGGCGCGGGAGTGGTGGGGCCCCAGACGTGCTGCAGCGCAACGGTTCCGGCCCACACGGGTCGGTCGTTGTCGGACGCTGCGTCCTCGGGTGGGTCGTGCGAGACCTTCAGCGACCACTCGTCCAGCGCAAGAGCCAGGACGGTTGTGGCGGCCAGCTCGCGGCTCGAGGGCGGTCGGGCGTCGGCGGAGCGGCCGGGCATCAGGTGCTCGGTCAGCACGGCCAGCGCCCGCGCCTTGTCATCGCCGGTCAGCACCTCGCACCGGCCGAGCAGCACCGCGCTGCGGTAGTGCATCGAGGACTCGAACTGGCTGCGCGCCAGCACCAGGCCGTCGACGACGGTGACGGTGAGGCAGGTGGGCGCGCCGCCGGCCAGCGCTCGGAACAGGCGCGACGCCGTCGAGCCGTGGCACAGCACGCGGTCGCCGTCGGGCGCCACCGCCACCGGCAGGACGAACGGCTGACCGTCCTGGACGACCGCGGCGTGGCCGACCAGGGCGCACGCGAGCAGCGCGTCCAGAGCCGCCCGGTTGTCGACCTGCCTGCCCGGCAGCCGACGCACCCGGGTGCGGGCCGCCGGCTGCCGAGGAGTCACAGCCGGGTCCACGCCTCCGTCAGCACACCGCGCAGCCGCTGCTCGATGTCGTCGAACTCGGGCTGGCCGATGATGATCGGCGGCGCGAGCTGCACCACCGGGTCGCCCCGGTCGTCGGCGCGGCAGTACAGCCCCGCGTCGAACAGGGCCTTGGACAAGAACCCCCGCAGCAGACGCTCGGACTCGTCGTCGTCGAAGGACTCGCGGGTGACCTTGTCCTTGACGAGCTCGATCCCGTAGAAGTACCCCTCGCCGCGGACGTCGCCGACGATCGGCAGGTCGAGCAGCTTCTCGAGCGTGGCGCGAAAGCGCGGGGCGTTCTCGTGGACGTGGGCGACCAGGCCCTCGCGCTCGAAGATGTCGAGGTTGGCCATCGCGACGGCGGCCGACACCGGGTGGCCACCGAAGGTGTAGCCGTGCGGGAAGTAGGTGGTGCCCTTCTTGTACGGCTCGAACAGCCGGTCCGAGGCGATCATGGCGCCGATGGGGGAGTAGCCCGACGTCATGCCCTTCGCGCAGGTGATGATGTCGGGGACGTAGCCGAAGTCGTTGCAGGCGAAGATCTCGCCGATGCGGCCGAACGCGCAGATCGTCTCGTCGCTGACGAGCAGGACGTCGTTCTCGTCGCAGATCTCGCGCACCCGCTCAAAGTACCCGGGCGGCGGCGGGAAGCACCCGCCGGAGTTCTGCACGGGCTCGAGGAACACTGCGGCGACGGAGTCGGCGCCCTCGAACTCGATCGCCTCGCCGATCCGGTCGGCGGCCCAGCGGCCGAACGCCTTGGCGTCGTCGCGCAGGTGCTCGGGCGCGCGGTAGATGTTGGTGTTCGGCACCTTGTGGCCACCGGGCACCAGCGGCTCGAAGGGGATCTTGGCCTCGGGGATGCCGGTGATCGACAGCGCCCCCTGCGGCGTGCCGTGGTAGGCGACGCTGCGGCTGATCACCTTGTGCTTGGTGGGCTTGCCCATCAGCTTCCAGTACTGCTTGGCCAGCTTCCAGGCCGTCTCGACGGCCTCGCCCCCGCCGGTCGTGAAGAAGACGCGGTTCAGGTCGCCGGGTGCTTCGTGCGCGAGGCGCTCGGCCAGGTCGATCGCCGCCGGGTGGGCGTAGGACCACAGCGGGAAGAACGCCAGCTGCGACGCCTGCTTGGCGGCGGCCTCGGCCAGCTCGGTGCGGCCGTGGCCGACCTGGACGGTGAACAGCCCGGCGAGGCCGTCGATGTACTCGCGGCCCTGGGCGTCCCAGATCTTGTGGCCCTCACCGCGGACGATGACGGGCACCTGCCCGCCCTGCTCGTACGTCGAGTGCCGGGTGAAGTGCATCCACAGGTGGTCGCGGGCGGCGTCGGTGCGCAGCGTCCCACGCGGAGTGGTGTGGCCGTTGCCGTGGCCGGAGATGTCTTGCGGTGTGGTGGTCATCGGGTTCCCCAGTTGTAGAGCTGCTTGCGGAGCTTGAGGTAGACGAACGTCTCGGTGCTTCGGACGCCCGAGATGGCGCGGATCCTGGTGCTGACGAGCTCGAGCAGCGCGTCGTCGTCCTCGCAGACGGCCTCGACCAGCAGGTCGAAGCTGCCGGCGGTGATGACCACGTAGTCGACCTCGGTCATCTCGGCCAGCCGGTCGGCGACCTCCTGCAGGTCACCCTCGGCGCGGACGCCGATCATGGCCTGGCGGTGGAAGCCGACCTGCAGCGGGTCGGTCACCGCGACGATCTGCATGACGCCGTGGTCGAGCAGCCGCTGCACCCGCTGACGCACCGCGGCCTCGGAAAGGCCCACGGCCTTGCCGATGGCCGCGTACGGCCGTCGCCCGTCGGCCTGCAGCTGCTCGATGATTCGCTTGGACACCTCGTCGAGCGCGTGCGCGGGGCGCTCGCGTGTCGTCACCCTCTGATCTTGCCCTCTGCGGCACGGCGATGCAAGTGAATCCGTTGTTCACACCCGGTCAGGGTGCCGATTCCAGCGGTTCTTCGGCGCTGGACTGTCGATCCCGTCCACGGGGCGGGTAGGGTCCACAGGACGCCACCCGAGCACGTGACCCGATGGAGCCCCACCCGTGAGCGAGCAGACCACCCCCCGGCAGCTGCGCAACTTCGTGAACGGGGGGTACGTCGACACCGTCGGCGACGCGGTCACCGACCTGGTCGACCCCTCGACGGCCGGCATCGTGGCCCACGCGCCGATCTCGGGCGCGCAGGACGTCGACCGCGCGTACGCCGCGGCCGCCACCGCTTTCGAGACCTGGGGCCAGACCACCCCCAGCGAGCGCCAGCAGGCGCTGCTGAAGCTCGCTGACGCGCTGGAGGCGCGCTCGGACGAGCTCGTGCACCTGGAGGCGCAGAACACCGGCAAGCCGTGGGCGCTGACGGCGAGCGAGGAGATCCCGCCGATGGTCGACCAGGTGCGGTTCTTCGCCGGCGCGGCCCGGGTGCTCGAGGGGCGCGCCGCGGGGGAGTACCTCGCGGGCCACACCTCGTGGATCCGGCGCGAGCCGATCGGCGTCATCGGCCAGGTGACCCCGTGGAACTACCCGATGATGATGGCCGTCTGGAAGTTCGCCCCGGCGCTGGCCGCAGGCAACACCGTGGTCCTCAAGCCCAGCGACACCACCCCCGAGACCACCCTGCTGATGGCCGAGATCGCCGCCGAGTTCCTGCCGCCGGGGGTGTTCAACGTCATCACCGGCGACCGCGACACGGGCCGCGCGCTGGTCGAGCACCCGACCCCGGCGATGGTGTCGATCACCGGGTCGGTGCGGGCGGGCATGCAGGTCGCCGAGCTGGCCTCGCGTGACGTCAAGCGGGTGCACCTCGAGCTCGGTGGCAAGGCGCCGGTCGTCGTGTTCGACGACGCGGACGTCGAGGCCGCGGCCGAGGCGATCGCGGTCGCCGGGTACTTCAACGCCGGCCAGGACTGCACCGCCGCGACCCGCGTGCTCGTCGGGCCGCGGGTGCACGACGACTTCGTGGCCGCCCTGGCCGAGCAGGCCCGATCCGCCCGCGTCGGGCTTCCCGACGACGAGGAGGCGCTGCTCGGCCCGGTCAACAACGCCAACCAGCTGGCGCACGTCTCGGGGTTCATCGACCGCCTGCCCGATCACGCCCGCATCGCCGCCGGTGGCGCGCGGGCGGCCGCCCTCGGGGCCGGCTACTACTGGCAGCCCACCGTCGTCGACGGGCTGCAGCAGGACGACGAGGCGATCCAGAACGAGATCTTCGGGCCCGTCATCACCGTGCAGCGGTTCACCGACGAGGCGCAGGCCCTGGCCTGGGCCAACGGGGTGCAGTACGGCCTGGCGTCCTCGGTGTGGACCAAGGACTTCGGCAAGGCGATGCGGATGTCCAAGAAGCTGGACTTCGGCTGCGTGTGGATCAACACCCACATCCCGCTGGTCGCCGAGATGCCGCACGGCGGCTTCAAGCACAGCGGCTACGGCAAGGACCTGTCGATGTACGGGTTCGAGGACTACACCCGGATCAAGCACGTCATGGCGAACCTGGACAGCTGAGAGCGGTTTTTGGTCACGATTTCGTTGCGGTCAGCACTGGGCACGGACGAGATCGTGAGCAGTTGCTGTCTCGGCGCCGTGTGCGGTGCGAGGATCGGGTCTGTCGGTGGCCACGTGGTCGCCGGCCCGTGGTGATCGGTCGGGAGGTGCGCGTGGACGGTTCGGGAGCCGGGCACCAGTGGATCGACGGCAGCCGTCGTCGCGGCACCGGCGACCAGCACGCCGTCATCGACCCGGCGACCGGTGAGCCGGTGGTGAGGCTGCAGCTGGCGACCGCGGCCGACGTCGACGACGCGGTCGCCGCGGCCCGCCGGGCCCAGCCGGCATGGGGGTCGGCGACGCCAGGTGAGCGGTCCGGCGTCCTGCACCGGCTGGCCGCCGAGCTCGCCGCGGTCGCCGAGCAGCTGGCCCGGGCCGAGACCTCGCAGACCGGCAAGCCGATCCGGCTGTGCCGCGAGTTCGACGTCCCCGGCACGGTCGACAACGCCAGCTTCTTCGCCGGCGCGGCCCGGCTGCTCGAGGGCCGGGCGGTCGGCGAGTACTCGCCCGACCACACCTCCGGCGTCCGGCGCGAGCCCGTCGGTGTCGTCGGGTCGATCGCCCCGTGGAACTACCCGCTGCAGATGGCTGGTTGGAAGGTGCTGCCGGCCCTGGCGGCCGGCAACGCCGTCGTCCTGAAGCCCAGTGAGCTGACGCCGCTGACCGCGCTCGCCCTGGCCGAGGCAGCCACGGCCGCCGGCCTGCCGGACGGGCTGCTGGGCGTGGTCGTCGGCACCGGACCGGACGCCGGTGAGCACCTGATCGCCCACCCCGACGTGGCGATGGTGTCGTTCACGGGCAGCTCGGCCGTCGGACGCCGGGTGATGGGCCTGGCGGCTGCCAGCTCCAAGCGGGTGCACCTGGAGCTGGGCGGCAAGGCGCCGTTCGTCGTGCTCGACGACGCCGATCTCGAGGCGGCGGTGCACGGCGCGGTGGCGGGCGCGCTGATCAACAGCGGTCAGGACTGCACCGCGGCGACCCGCGCGATCGTGCACCGCTCGCTGGTCGACGACTTCGTCGGCGGCGTGGCCGACCTGATGGCGTCCGTCCGGCTGGGTGACCCCTACGACGACGCGACCGACCAGGGTCCGCTGGTCAGCCACGCCCACCGCGACCGGGTGGCCGCCCACGTCGAGGCAGCGCGCGCGTGGGGGGCCAAGGTCGCCTGCGGCGGGCGTGCCCCCGGCGGCGAGCTCGCCCGTGGCGCCTACTACGAGCCCACGTTGGTCACCGGCATCGACGTCACCGCACCTATCTGGCACGACGAGGTGTTCGGGCCGGTGCTGGTCGTCCTGCCGTTCGACACCGACGACGAGGCGATCGACCTGGCCAACGACACGCCGTACGGCCTGGCCGCCTCGGTCTGGACCCGCGACGTCGTGCGCGCCCACCGCGCCACCCGTGAGATCCAGGCAGGCTGCGTCTGGGTCAACGACCACATCCCGATCGTCAGCGAGATGCCGCACGGCGGCGTCAAGGCGTCGGGTTTCGGCAAGGACATGAGCGTCTACTCGCTGGAGGAGTACACGAGCGTCAAGCACGTCATGACCGACATCACCGGTGTGGCGCGAAAACCCTGGCACCGCACCGTGTTCCGCCGCCCACCCGCCTGAGCCCCTGTCACCCCACCGAGAGGACCCACCCCGATGAGCGACCGCACCCGACCTCGCCTGTCTACCGAGGCAGCCGCCATCGTCCGCGCGCAGCTGTCGCGTCGATCCGTGCTCGGCGCCGCGGGAGCTCTCGGCCTGGGGGCTCTGGCCGCGTGCGGTACCAGCGGGACACCTGGCACGAGCCCGACCGGCGCGGGGTCGGGCACGCCCGGTGCCGGCCCCACGGCCGCGGTCGACAGGTCGGCCACCGACAAGAAGGTCAACTGGGCCAACTGGACCCTCTACCTGGACTACGACGACAAGACCAAGAAGTACCCGACGCTCGAGGCGTTCCAGAAGGAGTCGGGCATCACGGCGACCTACGCCGAGGACGTCGAGGACAACGACAGCTACTACGGCAAGGTGTCCGGCCAGCTGAAGAACGGCCAGGACATCGGCAAGGACATCATCGTCCTCACCGACTGGATGGCCGCCCGCGTCATCCGTCAGGGCTACGTCCAGAAGCTGGACGACGCCGCGATCCCGAACAAGAAGAACATCGCCCCGGCCTACGCCAACCCCGACTACGACCCGAACCGCGAGCACTCGCTCACCTGGCAGGGCGGGTTCGCCGGGATCGCGTGGAACAAGGAGAAGGTGCCGGGCGGGCTGAAGAGCGTCGCCGACCTGTGGAAGCCCGAGCTCAAGGGCCGGGTCGAGGTGCTCACCGAGATGCGCGACACGATCGGCCTGATCATGGGGTCGCAGGGCGTCGACTTCTCGGGTGAGTTCACCGACGACCAGTTCATGGCCGGCATCGACGAGCTGCAGAAGCAGGTCAGCAGCGGCCAGATCCGGTCCGTGAAGGGCAACTCCTACAAGGAGGACCTGATCTCGGGCGACGCGCTCGCGGTGATCGGCTGGTCGGGTGACATCACCCAGATCAACTTCGAGAACGGCGACAAGTGGGGTTTCGCACTGCCCGACTCCGGCGGCACGCTGTGGGCCGACAACATGCTGATCCCGATCGGCTCACCGCACAAGAAGAACGCCGAGACGCTGATGAGCTACTACTACGACCCCAAGGTGGCGGCCGAGGTCGCGGCCTACGTCAACTACATCTGCCCGGTCGAGGGTGCGCAGGCCGAGATGGAGAAGATCGACCCCGAGCTGGCCAAGAACCCCTACATCTTCCCCGACGCCGCGTTCCTGGCCGACGCCAAGCAGTTCCGGACGCTCACGCCGCAGCAGGAGACGAAGTACGCCTCCGCCTTCCAGACGGTGCTGGGCAACTGACGTGGCAGGCGAGGAGCCGGCGGCGGGGGCGGACCTGCGGCTGGTCGACGTCACCAAGCGGTTCGGTGACTTCGTCGCGGTCGACGACCTCTCGCTGACCATCCCGGCCGGATCGTTCTTCGCGTTGCTCGGGCCGTCGGGCTGCGGCAAGACCACGACCCTGCGTATGGTCGCGGGACTCGAGGAGCCGACGTCCGGCAGCATCGTCCTGGGCGACCGTGACGTCACGTACGCCAAGCCGTACCAGCGCGAGGTCAACACCGTGTTCCAGAACTACGCGCTGTTCCCGCACCTGGACATCTTCGAGAACGTCGCCTTCGGGCTGCGGCGGCGCAAGGTCAAGGACGTCACCGAGCGCGTCGAGGCGGTGCTCGAGCTGGTCGAGCTCGCGCACCTCGCACGGCGCAAGCCCGGCCAGCTCTCGGGCGGGCAGCAGCAGCGGATCGCCCTGGCCCGCGCTGTCGTCAACCGGCCGTCGGTGCTGCTGCTCGACGAGCCGCTCGGTGCCCTCGACCTGAAGCTGCGGCGCGGCATGCAGCTCGAGCTCAAGCGGATCCAGCTCGAGGTGGGCCTGACCTTCGTGCACGTCACGCACGACCAGGAGGAGGCCATGACCATGGCCGACACCATCGCCGTCATGAACGCGGGGCGGATCGAGCAGCTGGGCAGTCCGGCCGAGCTGTACGAGTCGCCAAACACGACGTTCGTCGCGAACTTCCTCGGCCAGTCCAACCTCGTCGCGGGCACCGTCACCGGCAGGTCCGGCACCGACGTCGAGGTCGAGGTGGCCGGACGGCGGGTGGCGCTGGCGGCGCGCCGCAACCGGGCTCAGGGCGACGACCTGCTGATCGGTGTGCGGCCCGAGAAGATCGCCCTGCTGGCGGCGACCGACCCGGTGCCGGCGAACCTGAACCGCCTCGACGGCGGGGTCGTCACCGACGCCAGCTTCACCGGGGTCTCGACCCAGTACCTCGTCCAGATGCCCTGGGGCCAGCAGCTCACCGTCTTCAGCCAGAACCTCGGCGTGGGCGGCGTCGTCGCGCCAGGGACGCCGGTGACGCTGGCGTGGGAGCCGGCGCACACCTTCGCCCTCGAGGGTGATGCTGCAGCCGGCTCGCAGGTCGAGGACGCCCTGGCCGGGGTGGGCTGAGCCGTGGCCATCGCCAGCGCGTCGCACGCGCCAGGCACCGCCCCCGTCGTTCCACCGCGGTCGGGGCTGCGCTCGCGCACGCTCACGCCGTACCTGCTGATGCTGCCCGGGCTGCTGTGGCTCGGTGTGTTCTTCGTCGTCCCGCTGCTGACGCTGTTGGCGACCTCGACCCAGACACCTGCGCCCAGCGGTGAGACCGGGGCGTTCCAGCAGACGCTGCGGTTCGCGAACTACTGGGACTCGCTGCAGGCGTACGAGGCGCAGTTCATCCGCTCCTTCGGCTACGCCGCGATCGCCACGGTTCTGGCCCTGCTGATCTCGTACCCGCTGGCGTACGCCATCGCGTTCAAGGTCGGGGCGCTGCGCAACCTGCTGCTGGTGCTGGTCGTCGCGCCGTTCTTCTGCAGCTTCCTGCTCAGGACGCTGGCGTGGCGGCAGATCCTGGCGGACGAGGGGTTCGTCGTCCGCACCCTGAAGTCGTTGCACCTGATGGGTGACACGACGACGCTGACAGCCAGTGCTGTCGCGGTCGTCGCCGGGATCACCTACAACTTCCTGCCGTTCATGACGTTGCCGCTGTACGCCAGTCTCGAGCGCATCGACCCGCGGCTGATCGAGGCCGGCGGCGACCTGTACGCCGGCGCGTTCACGACGTTTCGCAAGGTGACGTTCCCGCTGTCGATGCCGGGCGTCGTCGCGGGGACGTTGCTGACGTTCATCCCCGCGGCGGGCGACTACGTCAACGCCGAGCTGCTCGGTAACCCCAACACCCGCATGATCGGCAACGTGGTGCAGTCCCGGTTCTTCACCATCGTCGACTACCCCACCGCGGCGGTGCTCTCGTTCCTGCTGATGGCCGCCATCTTGATCCTGGTCACGTTCTACGTCCGCCGGGCCGGCACCGAGGAGCTCGTGTGACCGTCATCGACTCGCCACCCCGCCGTCCCGCGGTGGCCGACCCCTCGCCGTCCGGTCCCAGCGGGCTGCACCGCGTGCGCCGGTGGCTGGGTGCCAACGGGCTGCGCATCTACGCCGCGATCGCCTTCGCGTACATCTTCCTGCCGATCGCCTACGTCACGGTGTTCTCGTTCAACGTGCCCGGCCGCACCAACCTCACCTGGCGCGGGTTCACGACGACGAACTGGGCCCACCCGTGCGACGCCCCCGACGTGTGCTCCGCGGTCGGCAACAGCCTCAAGATCGGTCTGGTGGCGACCCTGCTCGCCACCGTCCTCGGCACGCTCATCGCCTTCGCCCTGGCGCGCCACCGGTTCCGCGGCCGCGGCACGACGAACCTGCTGCTGTTCCTGCCGATGGCGACGCCCGAGGTCGTCCTCGCGGCGTCCCTGCTCACCCTGTTCCTGAACTTCAAGGTGAACCTGGGGTTCGCCACGATCATCGCCGCCCACGTGATGTTCTGCATCAGCTTCGTGGTGGTGACGGTGAAGGCGCGCATCGCCGGCCTCGACCCGCGGCTGGAGCAGGCGGCGATGGACCTGTACGCCAACGAGATCGAGACGTTCCGGCGGATCACCCTGCCGCTGGTCGCGCCGGGTATCGCCGGGGCGGCGCTCCTGTCGTTCTCGCTGTCGTTCGACGACTTCATCATCACCAACTTCGTCAGCGGCAACGTGAACACGTTCCCGAAGTTCATCTACGTCTCGGCCGGTCGCGGCATCCCGGCCCAGGCCTACGTGATCGGGTCGGCCGCGTTCTTCCTCTCGCTGCTGATCGTCCTGGTGGCCGAGGTCGTCCGGCGCCGCCGGCCGTCGCCGTGAGCCTGCTGCTCGAGGGGGCCAGCTCGACGCCGGTCTGGCTCGACTCGACCGAGCGGCCGGACGCGCGCCCGGCGCTCGTCGGCGACACGACGGCCGACCTGGTCGTCGTGGGTGGTGGCTTCACCGGGTTGTGGGCCGCGCTGCTCGCCCTGCAGGAGCAGCCTGGGCGTGACGTGGTCGTCCTCGAGGGGCACCGGCTCGGCTGGGCCGCGTCCGGCCGCAACGGGGGCTTCTGCGCGGCCAGCCTCACCCACGGGTTGTCCAACGGCATGCAGCGCTGGCCGGACGAGATGGCGACCCTGGTGCGGCTGGGCCAGCAGAACCTCGCTGCGATTGAGGCGACCGTCGCGGCCGAGGGCATCGACTGCGGGTTCGAGCGCTCCGGTGAGCTCGACGTGGCGGTCGAGCCCTGGCAGGTCGAGGGGCTCGAGCACGAGGCATCGGTCGCGCGCTCGGTGGGCGTCGACGTGCAGGTGCTCGACGCCGGTCAGACCCGCGCGCTGGTGAGCTCACCGACGTACCTCGGTGGGCTGCTCGACCCCGACGGTGTGGCCATGCTCGACCCGGCGCGTCTGGTGTGGGGGCTGGCCGAGGCGATCGAGCGGCGCGGCGGGCGCGTGCTGGAGTCCACCCGGGTGCTCGACCTGCTCGAGCTCGACGGTGGCGTCGTCGTCCGCACGCCGGGCGGCAGCGTCCGAGCCCGCCAGGTCGTCATGGGCACCAGCGCGTTCCCCTCGCCGGTGCGCCGGCACCGGCCCTACGTCGTCCCGGTGTGGGACCACGTGCTCGCGACCGAGCCGCTGACCCCGGCTCAGCGCGACTCGCTCGGCTGGGCCGGGCGCCAGGGCGTCGGCGACAGTGGCAACCTCTTCCACTACTACCGGCTCACGAACGACGACCGCCTGGTGTGGGGCGGGTACGACGCGCTGTACTACTTCGGCAACGACCTGGCCGGACGTCGGGCCCGCAGCGCCCGTACCGAGGCGATGCTCGCCGACCACCTGCTCACGACCTTCCCGGGCCTGGACGGGGTGCGGATCACCCACGCCTGGGGCGGGGCGATCGACACCTGCACCCGCTTCTGCGCCTTCTGGGGGCTGACCCACGGCGGCAAGGTGGCCGCCGTCCAGGGCTACACGGGCCTGGGGGTCGGGGCGAGCCGGTTCGGCGCCCAGGTGAGCCTGGACCTGCTGGCCGGCCGCGAGAACGAGCGCACCGAGCTCGAGATGGTGCGGCGCAAGCCGATCCCGTTCCCCCCCGAGCCGGCGCGGTGGGCGGGGATCCAGGCGACCCGGCGGGCGATCGCCCGAGCCGATCGCCGCGAGGGCAAGCGGGGGCCGTGGTTGCGCACGCTCGACCGGCTCGGGCTGGGCTTCGACTCGTGATCGACCCCGCGGCGCGGACCCTAGGGTGAGCGCATGACCCGGTACGGCGCCCAGTACGGCCCAGACGTCACGTTCCTCGGCGTCGACCGCTGCGACCTCGACGACCCGCAGTCGTACGCCGACGCGGACGTGGTCATCGTGGGGGCTCCGTTCGACGGCGGTACGTCGCACCGCCCCGGCACGCGCTTCGGTCCGCAGGCGATCAGGATGACGGACTACCTGGCGCACAACGGTTCTCGGCCGTCGCTGGCGCTGCGCACCGATGGTCTGACCGACCTGCGGGTCGTCGACGCGGGTGACGTCGAGATGTACTCGGGCGACATCGAGCGGGCGCTGCCGGCGCTGGAGGCGGCCGTCGAGAAGGTCGCCCGGTCCGGCGCCGTCCCCGTCGTGCTCGGTGGCGACCACTCCATCGCCTTCGCCGACGCCAAGGGCGTCGCGAACGTGCTGGGGCACGGACGGGTCTCGATGGTCCACTTCGACGCGCACGCCGACACCGGCGACATCGAGTTCGGGTCGCTGTGGGGCCACGGGCAGCCGATGCGCCGGCTGATCGAGTCCGGCGCGCTGCGCGGCGACCGCTTCCTGCAGATCGGTCTGCGCGGCTACTGGCCCGAGCCGCCCACGCTCGACTGGATGGCGCAGCAGCGGATGCGCTCGTACGAGATGACCGAGATCGGGCACCGCGGTCTGGGCGCCTGCCTCACCGAGGCGTTCGCGATCGCCGTGGACGACTGCGACGGGGTGTTCCTCTCGGTCGACATCGACGTCTGCGACCCCGGGCACGCACCCGGCACCGGAACGCCCGAGCCGGGCGGACTCACCGCCCGCGAGCTGCTGGACGCGGTGCGCCGCGCCTGCCTCGAGCTGCCGGTGGTCGGTGTCGACGTCGTCGAGGTGAGCCCGCCCTACGACCATGCGGACATCACCGCCGCACTAGCGAACCGCGTCGTGCTCGAGGCGCTGAGCGCGATCGCCCGCCGGCGACGCGACGCCCGGGACGGGACGACCTGGGACCCGTCGCGCCCGCTGCTGGCCGACCGCCCGACGTCCGCCTGAGTCGGGCACCCGCCGCGACCGTCGCTGACGGTAGCGGTTGGTCGCCCAAAGTTCTCGAGAACCGTTGTGTCAGAACGGGTCTCAAGGCCCGGGGACTGTCGGTGGTGGCCGCTAGCGTGTGAGACGTGGACAGCACCGGGGCACTGAGCGAGGCGCTGGTCTGTGACTCGCAGCGGTAGGTGGCCCAGATCTGGCAGCGTTATGTGGCCGATGGTGCCGCTGCGAGGTCTGCAGTGGGGGTTGGGGCGCCCCGGCGCGCTCAGGGGCGCGGTAGACGGTGGAGCGGAGCGTCCGACGTCGAAGAGCCCGGCGAGGTCGGACGGGCTCTTCTGGCCAGTCGGGCGGGGCAAGGTGACGCGTGACATCTAGCCGAGCGAGAGTACCTGGGTCGGTCGGTCGGTCGGCCGTCCAGGCGGGCGCCGCGGCCTCGGCGCGGCAGATTGCTTATCGTTGCGGAAACAATTGTTCGGGAGACAGCGAACACGCTCGAACCCAAGCGGTCCCCCCGCGGTCCGACGCGCATTGGGCCTCCCGAGCCGTGCCGCCGGTGACACCCTCCGCATGGCTCCTCTTGACCCTAGACATGTCCAGACGACGCTGCTACTTTCCGATTATCTACTGACGGCATCTTATCTACTGACGGCATCGCGGCAGCTCGGCGGTCCTCGCGGAACTACTGCTGGCTTCGCCGCTGACTGCACCGGAGAGGGACTGATGCACCTTCGTAACCGAGCCGCAAGTTCTGCTGTCACAGCCTTGGTTGGCATACTGCTCGGTGGATCTGCGACGGCCGCCACCGCTGCGACCCCCGCCACCGACGCAAGCCCCCAAGGCGCCGCGAGTTCGGGACCGCAGTTGAGCGCGGAGGAGAAGACGCTACTGAACAAGAACCGTGAGTGCCATGCAAAGGGGGAAGTCTGTGCAACTTGGGACCCGTCTAAGTATGACCCCACATGGCGTACTTTCGAAGACGCTGCAACTGGCGAGGACAAGCCGAACGTTACAACGGGCCGTTTCTCCTATGGCCCGGACGCCGTTGCCGTTCTGACCAAGCGGCATGCCAGCACAATTTTTACCAGCAGCGTTTTCGCAGCAGCGTCGTGGACCTGTAGTGGGGTCGCTTCGACACCTGGCATCGAGTACCGGACCAACTACCCCCCGCGCATCCAGGGTAGAGCCGAGCAGATCTGCAGCGGCACGGGCTGGTCGCCGCAGAAGGTCTCTTCGACGGTGCAGTGGAAGCACACCTACTTGTTGGCGTCCGATCACTGGCACGACATTGTGACGAATCCCGGGTACTACACCACCGTCAACCCGCACGGCAACGTTGCACGAAAGGACTGCCCTGGAACCACCAGCCGAACCTTCCGAACGAAGGGCGTCGGCTGGGCCTTGAATGGGGTTTATGGCGGCCCGAACGGGGGCGGCCTGGAGTACAGCAGCGAGGCGAAGCTGCCTTGCAACTTGACGGCTCACTGATTCGCACGGCGGGCAGCGGTCTCAATAAGTGTGCTGCCCGCCGTCTGATTGACCAAGTTCAAGTCTCACATTCGTCCTCTGTCGTTCGCCCACAGGAGCGCGGTTACAGCGGCAGCGGGTCAGAAGCTCCATAGGGAGTGACATGGGTTGGCAGTACGACTCGACGTCGCCGCGGAACCCCGGGCAACCGGAGCACCAGCAGCGCGGGAGCGAGCCGCCGTTGTCTTGGTGGTCGAGTAAGTCCCGGCGCCTGTTGATGTTCCTCCCTCATCTCCTCCGCCTGCAGACTGCCCGCTGGGTACGGCGGCGCGCTGCACGCGGTCGACGGTAACCAGATGCGCGACCCGGGCGCTGAGTCTCAGGCACTAGCCTCGATCTTTCGTCCGGCCCTCGTTGATCATGGTTCCGGCGGTGCGGTCGCCGTTGGGTGCTGATTGTGGCATCGGGGTGTGACAGTGCGCCCGGGCTGTCGTGCCGGTGGCGCCGGTTCCACGTCCGGTGGTCGAG
>JBBQGB010000036.1:0-33684 GCA_038322575.1 Actinomycetales bacterium | reverse complement strand
CCCCACCACCGGGGGGCTGGTGTCGATGGACTCCCGGTCCCGGTGCTTCCCACCGGCGCTGGCCGAGTTCATCCGCCTGCGTGACCGGGTCTGCCGCACCCCCTGGTGCGACGCACCGGTCCGGCACGTCGACCACGTCCGCGCCCACGCCGACGGCGGCCCGACGTCGGCGGAAAACGCCCAAGGCCTGTGCGAAGCCTGCAACCACGCCAAAGCAGCCCCCGGCTGGGACGCCACGACAGTGAGCGACACGCCAGCGCACACGGTCACCCTGACCACGCCGACCGGGGCGACGTACGACTCCACCGCACCACCGACACCGCGACCGCTACCCCGTGGCCGACCCGGTCCGCCCCGAGTCGAGTCCTTGTGGGTCGAGTGGGCCCTCGAAGTCGTGCTTCGCAAGCATGCCGCCTGACGGATGAGCACCGAAAGCACGCCCGAGCGGACCGGTCAGCTGCGCCGGCTGCGCGCGTGGTCGATCAGCATGCTGGCGGGCAGGGTGCGGGCCACGACGGCGGCCGCGACGTCGGTCAGGCGCAGGTTGTGGTCGCGCGCGTAGCTGCGCAGCACCTCGAACGCCTGATCCGGGCTGACGGCGCCGCGCTGGGCGATCGACCCCTTCGCCTGCTCGAGCACCACCCGGCTGCTCAGCGCCAGCTGCAGCTGCTCGGTGACCGCGCTCGCGTCGGCGGCGACCTTGCTCTGCACGATGGACACGCTCGCGACGTGGGCCAGGGCCTGGGCCAGGCGCAGGTCGTCCTCGTTCAGGCTGCCGACCCGCGAGCCGAACAGGCCCAAGGTGCCCAGCACGTTGTCGCGCAGGCGCATCGGCACGGCGTGGACCGACACGAAGCCGGCTGACAGGGCCGCCGCGGCGAACGAGGGCCAGTCCTGCGCCTGCCCACGCAGGTCAGGGACGTTGACCGGCGTCCCCGAGCGGTAGCAGTCCAGGCACGGGCCCTGGTCACGCTGCAGCTGGAAGAGCTCGAGGTCGCGGGTCGCCTCCGAGGACGCGGCGACCACGTGCAGCACCTGGCGCTGGTCGGCGAGCAGCAGCCCGGCCGAGCCGATGTCGAGCAGCTGGGCGCAGGTCTGGGTGAGCCCGATCAGCAGGTCGACGACGTCGAACCCGTCGACCAGGCTGTCGGCCAGGGCCACGAAGGACTCGGTGACCTCGCGCTCGCGGCTGGGGCTCATCGCTGGGTCCGGGTGGGTACCGAGCCGCGCCACTCGCCGGCCTCGTCCAGGGTCAGCCGACGCTCGACGACGGCCCAGCCGACCTCGCTGGCCGTGCGACCGAGAGCGAAGGCGTGCGCGCGCAGGCGAACCAGCGCCTCAGCCGGGGCCACGTCCATCAGCTCCATCAGCATGCCGGTGGCCTGGTAGACCTCGACCCGCTCCAGCGACGCCAGCTGCGACCAGCCGGCGTCCGGACCGCCGTCCTGCTCGGTCGTCGCGGCCCAGTCGGCGTGGGAGGCGACCAGGTCGAGCAGCGGCACCGCAGCGAGCCGGGCAGCCAGCAGGCCGCCGGTCAGGGTCGCCCTGGTCAGCTGGCCCGGCTCGTGCCGGAACAGGTCGAGCACGCCGATCGAGGCGTTGGCGACGGCGACGGGCAGGGCGAAGACCCCGTGAACGCCGACGCCCAGGACGGCCGGGGAGTACGCCGGCCACCGGTGCTCACGTGCGTCGTCCAGATCGGGGACCAGCACCGGCCGACCGGCCCAGTGGGCGTCCAGGCACGGCCCCTCGCCGAAGGTGAACTGGAACTCGTCCAGGGTCCGCGACAGCGGCCCGCTGGACCCGAAGGTGCCGCGGGACTGGCCGTCGTGGACGACCGAGATGGCGGCGCCGTCAACCGGGAGCAGCGCGACGCAGGCCCGGCACAGGCGGTCGGCGGACGCCTCGGGGCCACCCGCGGGCTGACCCGACGGGCCGGCGAGGGCCTCCTCGAACTGCGCCCGGATGCGCTCTGCTGCGTTCACGACACCACCTCGGGCTCGAGGCTCGAGTCTACCCCCGACGCGGCGGTCGGGACCCGGGGCAGACGCGGCGGTTCGTCCAGGTCGGCGCGCAGCAGGGCGCTGAGGTCGCCGGCCGGCATCGGGCGGGCGAAGTGGTACCCCTGCGCCAGGTCGCAGCCGATGGCGGTGACCTCCGCGCGCTGGCTCGCCGTCTCGACGCCCTCGGCGGTCACGCTCAGGCCGAAGACGTGCGCGAGGTCGGTGACCGCCGCGACGATCGCCCCGCCGGTGGCCGCGTTGTCGATGTCGGCGACGAACGACTGGTCGATCTTGACGATGTCGATCGGCAGCCGGCGCAGGTAGCTCAGCGAGGAGAAGCCGGTGCCGAAGTCGTCCAGAGCCAACCGGATGCCCAGGTCGCGCAGGTCGCGCAGGACCGTCAGGGCGCGCACGCTGTCCTCGATCAGGATGGTCTCGGTCACCTCCAGCACCAGTGCGCTGGGGTCCATGCCGGTGCTCAGCAGCACGCTCGAGACGGTGGCGGCGAACCCGCGGTCCATGAGCTGGCGGGCCGAGACGTTGACCGCGACCTCCAGGGGGGCGTGCGGGTGCTCGTGCAGCCAGCGCTGACGGTCGCGGCAGCTGCGCTCGAGCACCCACGCGCCGACGTCCAGGATCAGCCGGCTGCGCTCGGCCAGCTGCACCATCTGCAGCGGATCGACCGGTCCGCGCTGGGGGTGGGTCCAGCGCAGCAGCGCCTCGACGCCCACCACCGTCCCGTCCAGGACGCGCACGACCGGCTGGTAGGCCACCTCGAGCTGCCCGGCGGTCAGGGCCACCTGCAGGTCCTGCTCGAGGTCGTCGTGGTCCTCGCGCCGCAGGGCCTCGCGCAGGTCGATGACCTGATGGGTGGCACCGCCCTGCCGCTTGGCCTGGTACATGGCGGTGTCCGCCGTGGTGACCAGCCGGCTCGACACGTCGTCACCCGGGCCGGCGACCGCGACCCCCAGGCTGGCGGTGATCCGCAGCTCGACGCCGGTCAGCGCGAACGGCTGGGCGAAGGCGTGGTCGATGCGCTGGGCCAGGCCCTCGATGTCGTGCGAGCCCCGCAGGCCCTCGCACAGGAAGACGAACTCGTCGCCGGCCACCCGGGCGAGGGTATCGCCGGGGCGGACCAGCCCGGCCAGGCGCCGGGCCACCGCCTGCAGCAGCTGGTCGCCCACCGTGTGGCCGTAGGTGTCGTTCACCCGCTTGAACCGGTCCAGGTCGGCGAAGAGCACGGCGGTGCTGGAGCCCGAGCTGAGCGCGCGACCCGCGGCGTGCTCGAGGTGCTGCTGCAGCAGGGCGCGGTTGGCCAGCCCGGTCAGCGGGTCGTGCAGGGCGTTGTGCCGGAACTGGTCGGAGGTCTCGCGGGCCTGCTCACGGGCCCGGGCGTTGAGCAGGTACGCGGCCGCGACGTCGGCCAGCGTCTGCGCCGCGCGCAGGTCCTCGTGGTCCAGCGGACCCACGACGTCCCGGTACAGGTCGAGCGCGCCCAGGCAGCCCGCGCCGTGGCGCAGCGGGAACGTGAACACGGCGGCCAGCCCGGACGCGACCGCCGGGGGAGCGAAGTCCGGGAACCGGTCGTCCGCCGCGAGGTCCGGCACGGTGACCGCAGCACTGGTCTCGAACGCCGACACGCACGGCCCCTGCTCGATCTCGGTCTGCAGCCGCTCGAACCGCAGCGCGGCGGCGTCGGAGGCGGCGACGTAGTGCGGGGCCTCACCCGCCGAGATCAAGGTGACGCCCGCTGAGGTGATCGGCAGGATGCCGACGATCCGCTCGACCAGATGGTCCAGGATCGACTGGATCGGGAAGTCGGTCGCCATGGTCCGGGCGAAGTCGCTCAGCACCGACGAGAGGCGTTCCTCGTGGACCACGTATCCCCCGGGGTGGCTGAAGCCGACCCGCGGGGTCTTGACGGGACACGTCGAAGACGTGGGTTACGAACAGTACCCGAGCAGGTGCGGCCAGGAGGGGACCGGCGCGAATGGCGTTCCGTCCGCGTAGGCTCGCCCGCCGTGGCAGTCGAGGAGCAGGTCCCTGAGGCGCGCGCAGTCGCGACCTGCCTGGGGTCGTGGCCGGGCACCGACGTCGACGCCGCCCTCAAGGTCGTGCGCGACGTCCTGACCGACCTGCCGCACCTGCCCGAGCTGCCGGCCCGCGGCCCCGGTGCCGACCTGGTCGGCCGCGCCGCCGCCCGGCTCGAGGCGATGCCGGTCGACCTGCAGCCCTCGGGCTGGCGGCTGGTCGACCACCCGGGTCGCGACCAGGCTCGGGCTGACGCGTTCTGGCGCGAGGACCTCGACCGGATGGCCCACGTCTTCGACGGGTACGCCGGCCCGTTCACGGTCTCGCTGGCCGGGCCGTGGACGCTGGCCGCAGCGCTGTGGCTGCCCCGCGGCGACCGCGCGGTGAGCGACGTGGGCGCGCGCCGCGACCTGGTCGAGTCCAGCGCCGTGGCCGTCGCCGCCCTGGTGCGCGACGTCGTCCGCCTGGTGCCGGGGGCGCGGGTGGTGGTGCAGCTGGACGAGCCGTCGCTGCCCGCGGTGCTGGGCGGCCGGGTGCGGACGGCGTCCGGCTTCCGGTCGCTGCGGTCGGTGCCCCCCGCCGAGGTGCGCGACGGGCTGGCCCGGGTGCTGACGGCGGCGGCCGACGCGGGTGCGGGCACCGTCGTGCACTGCTGCGCGGACGACGTCCCGCTGGGTCTGCTGACCGAGGCCGGCGCCCAGGCGCTGTCGGTCGACGTCGCCCTGCTCGGCCGGGCCGGCTGGGACCGCCTCGCCGAGGCGGTCGAGTCCGGCACGCGGCTGTGGGCCGGCGTGCTGCCCACCGGCGGCGAGCCGCCCGCGGCCTCGACCGCCGCGGGCACGCTCGCCCGGGCCTGGCGCGACGTGGGGCTGGCCCCGCAGCGGCTGCGCGACGTCGTGGTGACGCCGACCTGCGGGCTGGCGGGCAGCGACCCGGCGTCGGCCCGCCGGCTGCTGGAGCGCGCGGTCGAGACCGCCCGCGCCCTCACCGACGTGTCGCAGGACTGAGCCTTCGCCATGATGGGCGGCGTGAGCGAGATCCCGCAGTCCGAGGTGCCCGCGCAGGTCCGGCACCGCTGGGACGAGCTGGCCGAGCAGGTCACGGCGCACCGGTTCGCCTACTACGTGCGGGACGCGCCGACGGTCAGCGACGGCGCGTTCGACGAGCTGCTGCGCGAGCTGGAGTCGCTCGAGCAGGCGCACCCGGGGCTGCGCACGCCCGACAGCCCGACCCAGGTGGTCGGGGGGACGTTCTCGACCGACTTCACCGCGGTCGACCACCTGCAGCGGATGCTCAGCCTGGACAACGTGTTCGGCGCCGACGAGCTGCGCGCCTGGGCCGACCGGGTGCTGCGCGACGCCCACGGCGCCGACGTCCACTGGCTGTGCGAGCTGAAGGTGGACGGCCTGGCGATCGATCTGGTCTACGAGCGCGGCCGCCTGGTTCGGGCTGCGACCCGCGGTGACGGGCGCACGGGCGAGGACGTCACGCTGAACGTCCGCACGCTGCACGACGTCCCGACCCGGCTGCGGGGCGAGGCGCCCGAGCTGGTCGAGGTGCGCGGCGAGGTGTACTTCCCGGTGGCGGCGTTCGCCGACCTGAACGCGTCCCTGGTCGAGGCCGGCCGCGCGCCGTTCGCCAACCCGCGCAACGCGGCCGCAGGATCGTTGCGGCAGAAGGACCCCCGGGTGACGGCGACCCGCCCGCTGCGCCTGGTGGTGCATGGTCTCGGGGCCCACCGCGGCGTCGACATCGCCCGCCAGTCGCAGGCGTACGACCTGCTCGCCGGGTGGGGGCTGCCGGTCGGGCGCCACACCGAGGTGCTCGCCGACGTCGAGGACGTCCTGGCGTACGTCACCCGCTTCGGCGAGCAGCGGCACGCCGTCGAGCACGAGATCGACGGCGTCGTCGTCAAGGTCGACGAGGTGGCGGTGCAGCGCCGGCTCGGTGCCACCAGCCGGGCGCCGCGGTGGGCCATCGCCTACAAGTACCCGCCGCAGGAGGTGACCACGAAGCTGCTCGACATCCGGGTCAACGTCGGGCGCACCGGGCGGGTCACGCCGTACGCCGTGATGGAGCCGGTGCTCGTCAGCGGCTCGACCGTCGAGATGGCCACCTTGCACAACGCCGCCGAGGTGGTCCGCAAGGGCGTGCTGATCGGCGACACCGTGGTGCTGCGCAAGGCGGGCGACGTGATCCCCGAGGTGCTCGGGCCGGTGGTCGACCTGCGGCCGGCCGACGCCCGCGCGTTCGTCATGCCGACGCACTGCCCGGTCGAGGTCGGCGGCTGCGGCACGCTGCTGGCCCCCGCCAAGGAGGGCGACGTCGACATCCGCTGCCCCAACACCCGCTCGTGCCCGGCCCAGCTGCGCGAGCGGCTGTTCGCACTGGCCTCGCGCGGCGCCTTCGACATCGAGGCGATGGGCTGGGAGGCCGCCGCGGCCCTGCTCGCCGCCGGTGTCGTGACCGACGAGGGCGACGTGTTCGACCTGGACGAGGCGCGGCTGCGCACCGTGCCGCTGTTCACCCGCAAGGACGGCGAGCTGTCGGCCAACGGCGCGCGACTGCTGGCCAACCTCGAGCAGGCCAAGACCCAGCCGCTGTGGCGCGCGGTCGTGGCGCTGTCGATCCGGCACGTCGGCCCGACCGCCGCGCGCGCCCTGGCCGCCGAGCTCGGAACCATGGACGAGATCGAGCGGGTCGCCGTCGAGCAGGACGTCGACCGGCTGGCCGCCGTCGACGGCGTCGGCCCGGTGATCGCCCGCGCCGTCGTCGAGTGGTTCACCGAGGGCGGCCCGGACGGGTGGCACCGGCAGATTGTCGGGCGCTGGCGGGCCGCCGGGGTCGTCATGGCCGACCAGCGCGACGACAGCGTCGAGCGCACGCTGGCGGGTCTGACCCTGGTGGTGACCGGCACCCTCGAGGGCTACAGCCGGGACGAGGCCAAGGAGGCGGTGCTCGCGCGCGGCGGCAAGGTCTCGGGGTCGGTCTCGAAGAAGACCGCCTTCGTCGTGGTGGGCGACAACCCGGGCACCAAGCACGACAAGGCCGTGCAGCTCGGGGTCCCCGTGCTGGACGAGGCGGGGTTCACCCGTCTGCTCGCGGACGGCCCGCCGCCACCCGAGCCGCAGCCGCAGCCGCCCGAGCCAGAGGCCTGATCACCTGCGGCGCGGCGCCAGCACCTACAGCAGGGCGGCCGCCGTGCCGAAGCCCAGCAGGTGAGCGGCACCAGCGCGGCGCGCAACGACGTCCAGCACGCCCCGCGCCCCCTGCTGCTCGCCTGCTACCTCAGCGGGGTCACGGCCCTGGGCCTCGGGCTGCTCGCCGCGGCGCTGCTGCGCTTCGACCGCGGGTCGCTGCAGACGATGTCCGGCGGGGCCACCCTCGCCCTGGTCACCTGCTTCGCGCTGGTGGTGCTCGGCGAGCTGCGGCCGGTGATCAGCTCGCGCTCGATCGACCCGATGGGCGTTGCCCTGTCGACGACATTCGTGTTCTCGGTGCTGCTGCACTTCGGGGTCGTGCCCGCGATGGTGCTGCACACCCTCGCGACCCTGCTGTCGGGTGCGGTTGGTCGACAGGCCCCGCGCCGCACCCTGTTCAACGTGGCCCAGTACGTGCTGACCAACGGCGCGGGCTGGCTGGTGATGGTCGCCCTCGGCTACGTCCCGACCCTGTCGCAGCCCTGGACCCCCACCAGCCTGCACGACCTGGCCGTGGTCGCCGCCGCGGCCGGCGCGTGCTTCGTGACCAACGACGTGCTGGTGGCCACGGCGGTGGCCCTGTTCGCGGGCGAGTCGGTGCTGCGCGAGCTGCTCGCCGACCTGCGCTTCCAGCTCACCGTCTCGTCCGCGCAGTACGGCCTGGCCCCGCTGGTCGCCGTGCTGATGCAGAACGCCCCGTCCCTCGTCGTGCTGGCAGTGGTGCCGATGGTGGCCATCCACCGCAGCGTCTCCGCGTCGGCCGAGAGCCACCGCCAGGCCACCCACGACGACCTGACCGGGCTGGCGAACCGCAAGCTGCTCGTGACCCGGTCGCGCGTCGCCGTCGCCGACTCGCTGCGCACCGGCGAGCCGTGCGCGCTGCTGCTGCTGGACCTGGACCGGTTCAAGGAGGTCAACGACGTCCTCTGCCACCCGGTCGGTGACGAGGTGCTGCGGCAGGTGGCCGCGCGGATCAGCGCCACCGTCGACGCCGACGCCGTGGTGGCCCGCCTCGGTGGGGACGAGTTCGCCGTGCTGCTGCCGCGGGTGCACGACGCCGCGAACGCGCGCGAGCTGGCCCACCGGGTGGTGCGGGTGCTGGACGACGCGCTCGAGATCGACGGCCAGCTGATCGACGTCGAGGCGAGCATCGGGTTGGCCCTGGTGCCCGAGCACGCCGCCGGGTACGAGCTGCTGTTCTCGCGGGCCGACGTCGCGATGTACCAGGCCAAGGCCGACCGCACCGGCGTCCAGGTCTACGACGCCAGCCGGGACGAGAGCTCGGCCGCCCGGCTCGGGCTGATCAGCGAGCTGCGGGTCGCGCTCGAGCACGGCCAGATCGAGGTGCACTTCCAGCCCAAGGCGCACCTCGCGGACGGGTCGGTCGCGGGGGTCGAGGCGCTGGTGCGCTGGCGGCACCCGGTGCGCGGTCTGGTGCCCCCGGACGACTTCATCCCGGTGGCCGAGCACTCGGGGCTGATGCACCGCCTCACCGACGTCGTCATCGAGAAGTCGCTGCAGCAGACGGGGGCCTGGCAGCGGGCCGGGATGACGGTGCCGATGGCCGTCAACGTCTCGTTCCGCGACCTGCTCGACCCCGACTTCACCGGTCGCCTGACCCGCCGGCTGGACCGTTTCGGCCTGGACCCCGGCCTGCTGACCCTCGAGATCACCGAGCGGGTCCTGACCGCCGACATGGACCGCGCCCGCGCCCGGCTGGGCGCCCTGCACGCCGCCGGCGTCCGCCTGTCGCTGGACGACTTCGGCACCGGCTGGTCGTCCCTGCGGCTGCTGCGCGAGCTGCCGGTCGCCGAGATCAAGATCGACCGCAGCTTCGTGGCCCGGGTCGCCGTGGTCGAGGCCGACGCGGTCGTCGTGCGCGCGGTCACCCAGCTCGCGCACGGGCTGGGCATGCAGGTGGTCGCCGAGGGCGTCGAGACGGCGCTGACGTGGAGCGCGATCCACGACATCGGCTGCGACGTCGCCCAGGGCTGGCACCTGGCGCGGCCGATGCCGGGGCCGGCCGCCACCGCGTGGCTGACCGAGCGGATGCTGACGGGCCCGGTGGCAGCACCCGCGCCGCGGCCGCGCCCGCGCGTCGCCGACGACGGGGCCGTCGCCCTGCACCTCTAGACTCGGGGCCATGTCAGCCCTGACCCGCGACGACGTCGCGCACCTGTGCGGTCTGGCCCGGATCGCCGCCACCGATGCCGAGCTGGACCGGCTGTCCGGGCAGCTCGGCGTGATCCTGGACGCCGTCGCCCGGGTCGGTGAGGTCGCCGCCGCCGACGTCCCGCCCATGTCGCACCCGCTGCCGCTGACCAACGTCACGCGCCCGGACGTGCTGCGCCCCGGCCTGACCCCCGAGCAGGCGCTGGCCGGCGCCCCGGCGTCCGAGCAGCAGCGCTTCCGGGTCCCGCGGATCCTGGAGCAGGACTGATGGCCGGCTCGGGGCCGGACCTGACCCGCTGGTCGGCCACCGACCTCGCCGCGGCGCTCGCGGCCGGTGACGTCAGCGCCGTCGAGGTCACCAGCGCCCACCTGGACCGGATCGCGGCCGTCGACCCCGCGGTCCATGCCTTCCTGCACGTCGACGCCGCCGGCGCGCTGGCCGCCGCCCGCGCGGTCGACGACGACCGCGCCGCGGGCCGCCCACTCGGTCCCCTCGCCGGGGTGCCGATCGCGGTCAAGGACGTCGTCACGACGCAGGGCCTGCCCACCACCGCCGGGTCGCGGATCCTGGCCGGCTGGGTGCCGCCGTACGACGCCACCCTGGTCACCCGGCTGCGCGCCGGCGGTCTGGTGCTGCTGGGCAAGACCAACATGGACGAGTTCGCGATGGGGTCCTCGACCGAGCACTCCGCCTACGGCCCCACGCACAACCCGTGGGACCTCACGCGCATCCCGGGCGGGTCCGGCGGCGGCTCGGCCGCCGCGGTCGCGGCGTTCCAAGCGCCGCTGGCCATCGGCACCGACACCGGCGGGTCGATCCGCCAACCGGCCGCCGTCACCGGCACCGTCGGGGTCAAGCCGACGTACGGCGGGGTCTCGCGGTACGGCCTGATCGCGCTCGCCAGCAGCCTGGACCAGGCCGGCCCGTGCGCGCGCTCGGTGCTGGACGCCGCCGCGCTGCACGAGGTCATCGGCGGCCACGACCCCCGCGACTCGACCAGCATCGACGCACCGGCACCGGCGGCCGTCGAGGCGGCGAGGCGCGCTGAGGTCCGCGGGCTGCGGATCGGGGTCGTCCGCGAGCTCGGGGGCGAGGGCTACCAGGCCGGGGTGCGCACCCGGTTCGACGAGTCCGTGCAGCTGCTCGTCGACGCGGGCGCCGAGGTCGTCGAGGTGTCGTGCCCGAGCTTCGAGTACGCCTTGGCGGCCTACTACCTGATCCTGCCCAGCGAGGCCAGCAGCAACCTGGCCAAGTTCGACGCCATGCGGTACGGCCTGCGGGTCGTCCCCGACGGTGTCGACGCGCCCACCGCCGAGCAGGTGATGGCCGCCACCCGTGACGCCGGGTTCGGCGACGAGGCCAAGCGGCGGATCATCCTGGGCACCTACGCGCTGTCCAGCGGGTACTACGACGCCTACTACGGCCAGGCGCAGAAGGTGCGCACCCTGATCGCCCGCGACTTCGAGGCCGCGTTCGCCCGGGTCGACGTCCTGATGTCGCCGACCACGCCCACCACCGCGTTCCGGCTGGGCGAGAAGCTCGACGACCCGGTCGCCATGTACCTCAGCGACGTCGCCACGATCCCGGCCAACCTCGCGGGCATCCCCGGCATGTCGCTGCCCGCCGGGCTCGCCGACGAGGACGGGCTGCCGGTCGGTGTGCAGCTGCTCGCGCCGGCCACCCACGACGCCCGCCTGTACGGCGTCGGCGCCGCGCTCGAGGCGATGCTGCTCCAGCGCTGGGGCGGCCCGCTGCTCGACCGTGCTCCTTCGCTGCCCACCGCCGAACCCACCAACGAGGGGGTCGCGTGACCGCCACCACGTCCGAGGTCCTGCCGTACGAGGACGTCATCGCGGCGTACGACCCGGTGATCGGCCTGGAGGTGCACGTCGAGCTCTCGACGGTCACCAAGATGTTCTGCGGCTGCTCGACCGTGTTCGGCGCCGAGCCCAACACCCAGGTGTGCCCGGTGTGCCTCGGGCTGCCCGGTGCGCTGCCGGTCGTCAACGCCGTCGCCGTCGAGTCGGCGGTGCGGATCGGGCTGGCGCTGGACTGCTCGATCGCCCCGTGGGGCCGGTTCGCGCGCAAGAACTACTTCTACCCCGACATGCCGAAGAACTTCCAGACCTCGCAGTACGACGAGCCGATCGCCGTCGACGGGCACCTGGACGTCGAGCTGGACGACGGCACCGTCTTCCGGGTCGAGATCGAGCGCGCCCACATGGAGGAGGACACCGGCAAGTCGCTGCACGTCGGCGGCTCGACCGGGCGCATCCACGGCGCCGAGCACTCGCTGGTCGACTACAACCGGGCCGGCATCCCGCTGATCGAGATCGTCACCCGCCCGGTCACCGGCGCCGGCGAGCGCGCCCCCGAGGTCGCCCGCGCGTACGTCGGGGCCCTGCGCGACCTGCTGCGCGCCCTGGGGGTGTCCGACGTCCGCATGGAGCAGGGGTCGCTGCGCTGCGACGCCAACGTCTCGCTGCGCGGGCGCGCGGCGGACCCGGACGGGCAGGCCGCCGTCCCGCTCGGCACCCGCACCGAGACCAAGAACGTCAACTCGCTGCGCAGCGTCGAGCGGGCGGTGCGCTACGAGATGACCCGCCAGGGCGCCCGGCTGTCGTCCGGCGCGAGCATCCTGCAGGAGACCCGGCACTGGCACGAGGACTCGGGCACCACGACGTCCGGTCGCGAGAAGTCCGACGCCGACGACTACCGCTACTTCCCCGAGCCCGACCTGGTGCCGATCGCGCCCGACCCGGCCTGGGTGGAGACGCTCGCGCAGACGCTGCCCGAGGCCCCCCCGGCCCGGCGCCGCCGGCTGCAGGCCGCCTGGGGCCTGGCCGACCTGCAGATGCGCGACCTGGTCAACGCGGGCGCGACCGAGCTGGTCGAGGCCACCGTGGCCGCGGGCGCCTCACCCGCGGCCGCGACCAAGTGGTGGTCCGGCGAGCTGGCCCGCACCGCGAACGCCGCGGGTGTCGACCTGTCGTCGCTGGCCATCACCCCCGCCCAGGTCGCCCAGCTGGCGGGCCTGGTCGAGGCCGGGCGGGTCAACGACACGATGGCCCGCCAGGTGCTCGAGGGCGTGCTGGCCGGTGAGGGCGACCCCGAGCAGGTCGTCGCCGCCCGCGGCCTCGAGCTCGTGTCGGACGACGACGCCCTCGGTGCCGCCGTCGACCGGGCCATCGCCGGGGCCCCCGAGGTCGCCGCGAAGATCCGCGACGGCAAGGTGTCGGCAGCCGGCGCGCTGATCGGAGCGGTGATGAAGGAGATGCAGGGTCAGGCCGACGCGGCCCGGGTGCGCGAGCTGGTGCTCGCGAAGCTGACCGCGCCCTGACCCGGGCCGACCGGCGGGCCGCGGTCAAGCGACGACCGGTGCCAGCCGATGCACGCAGGGTGAGCACACCTGGGGACCGCCGCCGGGTCGGCTTCCCGGTGTCGGCCGGGCTCACCCACATCGCCCTGGCGGCGTGCGCAGGGGTGTGCCTGCTCGTCGTGGTCCTGGCTGCGCGCTCGCACCTCGGCTCGCAGCTGAGCGCGACGGTCGGCGCGGGGCTGGTGGCGCTGGCGACCGGGGTCGCCCTGCTGCTGGCCGCCCGCCGGCGGGGCCACGAGGGCACGTTGCTGCTGCTGGCCCTCGCCACGGCCGTGTGGGGTCTGGGGCAGCTGCTGGTCGCGCTGCAGCTGGCGCGATCCGGACGGGTGGCCTACCCGAACACCGGCACCACGCTGTCCGTCGTCGCCGCGGTCGTCGGCATCAGCGCCGTGCTGCTGGCGGCCGGTGGTCGCCCCGGTGGGATCGGCCTGCGCCGGATCCTGCTGGACGCCCTGCTGCTCGGCAGCACGGCGGGGCTGCTGGTCTGGCGGGTCGCCCTGGTCGACCGGCTCGGGACCGGGTCGGCGCAGACCGGTGCAGGCAGGGTGGCCACGGCCGTCCTGCTGACCGAGGCCGTCCTGGTCGGCCTGCTGCTGCTGCTGTGGCTGCGCGACCTCGACCACGGCCTGCTGCCCGCCATCGCGGGCCTTTGCGTGTACGTCGGTGCCGACCTGGCCATCACCTACGGCATGCTCGGGCCCGGGCACGTGCGGCCGTGGCAGGCGGTGGCGCTGCGGTGCGTGGCCTGGCCGCTGATCGCGGTGGGCGTGCTGCGCTACACCGCGAAGGCGGGTTGGCGGCCCGGCGACGCCCCGTCGACGCGGGCCGACGCCCGGGTCACCGTCGCGACGACGGTGGCCAGCGTCGCGATGCTCGTGGTCGCGCTGGCCACGCTGCTGAGCACCCGGGTCCTGGACGTCGTGACCGTCCAGCTGGCCCTGGTCGTGGTCTTCGTGTTCGGTGCGCGCGAGGTGGTCAACGGGCTGCAGCGACAGACGCTGCTGCGCGGCCTGACCCAGCAGGCCCACCACGACCCGCTCACCGGTCTGGGCAACCGCCGGGCGCTCACCCGGCGGCTGGACGTCGCTGCGGCCGGGGGCAGCGCCGTGCTGACCCTGGACCTGGACGGGTTCAAGGAGGTCAACGACGTGCTGGGCCACGCCCGCGGCGACGCGCTGCTCGTGGCCGTCGCCGGGGCGGTGCGCGCCGCGCTGCCCGCGGGCGTCGAGGCCTTCCGCATCGGCGGCGACGAGTTCGCGGTCGTGGTGCCCGGCACCACCGAGCGCGCGCACGCTGTCGCCGAGGGTCTGCTGCTGGCGGTGCGCTCGGCCGCCCTGGCCGTCCCCGGCGCGGCGGCCGTCCAGGTGTCGGCCAGCGTCGGCGTGGCCGCCCTGGGTACGGACGTCCTCACTGGTCTGGTCGAGAGCGGCGTGGCCCTGCGCGCGGCCAAGGAGGCCGGTCGCGACCGGGTCGAGCGGTACGACGGTCCGATCTCGGCGCGGCACCGGCGGGGGCTGGCTGTCGAGCGTCGGCTGCGCGAGGCGGTGGCGGCCGGTGACGTCGTCCCGCACTACCAGCCCATCGTCGACCTGCGCACCCGGCGGGTGGTCGGCGTCGAGGCCCTGGCCCGGTGGGACGACCCCGAGCTGGGTCGCGTCACCCCGGACGAGTTCATCCCGGTCGCCGAGCGGTCCGGCCTGATCGCACCCCTCGGTGCGGCGATCCTGCGGCAGTCCGTCGGTGACATCAGCTCGATGAACGGCCGATCGGACCTCGGCGAGCTGACCCTCGGGGTGAACTGCTCGGTCGCCCAGCTGCGGCGCACCGGCTGGGCCGACGCCGTGCTCGCGCTGCTCGTCGAGCTCGGGCTGCCGCCCGCCCGGCTGGCCGTCGAGGTGACCGAGTCGCTGTTCGTGGACGTCGACGACCCAGCGGTGCGCGAGCTGCGCGCCCTGCGCGCGGCCGGCGTGCAGGTGGCGATCGACGACTTCGGCAGCGGGTACTCCAGCCTGGCCTACCTGGCGCGGATGCCGGCCACCATCTTGAAGATCGACCGGGCGCTGACCGCCCAGGTGCTGCTCGACGCGCGGTCCGAGGCGGTGCTGCGCTCGATCGTGACCCTCGCCGTCAGCCTGCCGATGGACGTGGTCGTCGAGGGCGTCGAGACCGAGGCCGAGCACGAGCTGGTGCGCGACGCCGGGGCCTCGTTCGGCCAGGGCTGGCTGTACGCCGCCGCCGTGCCGATCGAGGCGCTGGCCGCCGTGGTGGCCGACATCAACGGCCGGTCGGGCATCGCCCCGGTCGCGACCGGATCGCTAGCCTCACCCCGTGGCACCTGACCCGACCCCGCACCCCCCGGTGGTCGTCTGCACGGTCGCGGACCCCCAGGTCGTCGACCAGCTGCTCGAGCAGCCCAGCGACCTGCCGGACGGCGTGCGGCTGCGCGCGTGGGACCTGTCGGGGCCCGCGACCGACCCCGACGAGATCACCGTCGTCGTCCCGCCCTACGTCGCCGCCGCCCGGCTCGAGCTGCTGGCCGACCTGGTGAACCTGCGACTCGTGCAGACGCTGACCGCCGGTTTCGACGCCGTGGCACCGCACCTGCCCCCGGGCGTGGCGCTCGCCAACGCGGTCGGCGTCCACGACGCCTCGACCAGCGAGCTCGCCGTGGGCCTCGCCATCGCGGCCCTGCGCGGGCTGCCGCAGTTCGTGCGCGACCAGGACCGGGGCAGGTGGGCTCCCGAGCAGCGCCGTTCGCTGGCCGACCGGCGGGTGCTCGTCCTGGGCGCCGGCGGCGTCGGCAGCGCCGTCGTCGCCCGGCTGCTGCCCTTCGAGACGCACGTGACCGTGGTCGCGTCCCGAGCCCGCGACGACGCGCGGCTGGGCCGGGTGCACGGGGTCGACGAGCTGCCCGGCCTGCTGCCGGCGCACGACGTCGTGATCGTCACCGTGCCCCTGAACGACGCGACGCGGGGCCTGGTCGACGCGGCGTTCCTCGCGGCCCTGCCGACTGGCGCGCTGCTGGTCAACGTGGCCCGCGGGCCGGTCGTGCGCACCGACGCCCTCATGGCCGAGCTGCGCAGCGGGCGCCTGCTGGCGGCGCTGGACGTCACCGACCCCGAGCCCCTCGACCCCGGCCACGAGCTGTGGCACCTGCCAGGCGTGCTGATCAGCCCGCACGTCGGCGGCTCGACGTCGGCGATGCTGCCGCGCGCCCTGGCGCTGCTGCGCGGGCAGCTGCGCCGGATCGCCGCCGGCGAACCGCTGCTGGGGGTGGTCGTGCCGACCCCGTGGGCGGCGGGCACGGGCCGCGACGGTGGGCACGCCGCGTCCCCGACACGGCGTCCTAGACTCGCGCGCATGACCTCGACCGACCGCCCTGGCCCCGACATCAAGCCACGCAGCCGCGACGTCACCGACGGCCTGGAGAAGACCGCGTCGCGGGGCATGCTGCGTGCGGTCGGCATGGGCGACGACGACTGGGTCAAGCCGCAGATCGGCGTCGCCAGCAGCTGGAACGAGATCACGCCGTGCAACCTGTCGCTGCAGCGGCTGGCCCAGGCGGTCAAGGAGGGGGTGCACGCCGCGCAGGGCTACCCCCTGGAGTTCGGCACCATCTCGGTCTCGGACGGCATCTCGATGGGCCACGAGGGCATGCACTACTCGCTGGTCTCGCGCGAGGTGATCGCCGACAGCGTCGAGACGGTCATGCAGGCCGAGCGGCTGGACGGGTCGGTGCTGCTCGCGGGCTGCGACAAGTCGCTGCCGGGCATGCTGATGGCCGCGGCCCGCCTCGACCTCGCGAGCGTGTTCCTGTACGCCGGGTCGATCCTGCCGGGCATCGCCAAGCTCTCGGACGGCACCGAGCGCCAGGTGACGATCATCGACGCCTTCGAGGCCGTCGGGGCGTGCTCGCGCGGTCTGATCTCGCGGGCCGACGTCGACGCCATCGAGCGCGCGATCTGCCCGGGTGAGGGTGCCTGCGGCGGCATGTACACGGCCAACACCATGGCCAGCGCCGCCGAGGCGCTCGGGATGTCGCTGCCCGGCAGCGCCGCGCCGCCGGCCACCGACCGCCGCCGTGACGGGTACGCCCGCAAGTCCGGTGAGGCGGTGGTCGAGCTGCTGCGCCAGGGCATCACGGCCCGCCAGATCCTCACCCGCGAGGCCTTCGAGAACGCGATCGCCGTCGTCATGGCCCTCGGCGGCTCGACCAACGCCGTCCTGCACCTGCTGGCCATCGCGCACGAGGCGCACGTCGAGCTCTCGCTGGCGGACTTCAGCCGGATCGGCGCCAAGGTGCCCCACCTCGCCGACGTCAAGCCGTTCGGCAGCTTCGTGATGACCGACGTCGACCGCGTCGGCGGCATCCCGGTCGTCATGCGCGCCCTGCTGGACGCCGGGTTGATGCACGGCGACGCGCTGACCGTCACCGGCCGCACGCTGGCCGAGAACCTGGCCCACATCGACCCGCCGGACGTCGACGGCAAGGTGCTGCGCGCCATGGACCGGCCGATCCACCGCACCGGCGGGCTCACCATCCTGCACGGGTCGCTGGCCCCCGAGGGCGCCGTGGTCAAGTCGGCCGGCTTCGACGAGGACGTCTTCGAGGGCACGGCCCGCGTCTTCGACGGCGAGCGCGCCGCCATGGACGCCGTCGCCGACGGCACGCTGGTCGCCGGCGACGTGTGCGTGATCCGGTACGAGGGCCCGAAGGGCGGCCCGGGCATGCGCGAGATGCTCGCGGTCACCGGCGCGATCAAGGGCGCGGGGCTCGGCAAGGACGTGCTGCTGCTCACCGACGGGCGGTTCAGCGGCGGCACCACGGGTCTGTGCGTGGGCCACGTCGCCCCCGAGGCCGTCGACGGCGGCCCGATCGCCTTCGTGCGCGACGGCGACCGGATCCGCCTGGACGTCGCCGGCGGCACGCTCGACCTGTTGGTCGAGGCCACCGACCTGGCGGCCCGACGCGCGGACTGGGTGCCCCCGGCGCCGCGGCACCAGCGCGGCGTCCTGGCCAAGTACGCGAAGCTCGTCGGGTCCGCGGCTCACGGCGCAGTCTGCGACTGATGCTCGCGACGGCGGTCACGTCGGCGGCGCTCGCGGGCGCCGTCGTCGCGCTCGTGCCGCTGCGCCGGTTGGTCGGCCGGACCCGGACGGCCTTCGCTCTCGTCGCCGGCTTCCAGCTGCTGGTCAGCGCGACGTCCGCGCTGTCGCGAGGCGGGTGGTCCGACCTCCCGCTGGCCCTCGGTGCGGCCCAGCTGGGCGGGTCCGTCCTCCTGGTGACCGCCGCGGTGCTGCTGCTGCCGGTCGCGGCCGGTTCCCGCTCCTGGGTGCTCGCCGTGGACGCGTTCCTGGTCGTCGGCAGCGTGTTCGTGGTGGCGTGGGTCTTCGGATGGCACCTGGTCCCGCAGCCGTCGGGCGCCGGGCCGGCCGAGAGCACGGCGCTGCAGGCACTGGGCCGGGCGGGCCTGGGCGTCGAGGTGCTCGGCGCGGTGCTGGCCGTCCCGCTGTGGGTCTCGCGCCGACCGGGTGAGCGGCTCGCCCCGCGGCTGGTGGCCGTCGCGCTCGTCCTGCAGCTGTTGTCCGACGGCGGGTTGATCGCCGGCACCGGGCTGTTCCGGGGCACCGCGGCGGCGGCCGCCGACCTCGCCGTCTCGGGGTTGCTGGCCGCGGCCGCGGTCACCTCCGTGGGCCGCGACGGGCCGGCGCGGCGGACGCTGGGCCCCGACGGCGCGCTGCCGGCGGTCGTGCTGCTGGTGGCCGCGTCGGTGTCGCTGGCGCTGGTCGGGTCGCCGCGGGGGCTGCCCCGCCTGCCGCTGGTGGTCTCGGGCGCGGTGATGCTCGGGGTGCTGGCCCGGCTGCTGGCGGTGGCCCGCACCAACCACCGGCTGGCCGCCGAGCTGGCGGCTCGCGAGCAGCACTTCCGGTCGATGGTCGACACCACGCCCGACCTGCTGCTGCGCTGCGGCCTCAGCGGCGAGGTCACGTACGTCTCGCCGTCCGCCCAGCGACTCCTGCGGGTCGACCCGCAGGCGCTGCTCGGCCGCCGGGTGAGCGACCTCGTGGTGGCCCCGGACGCCGGGCGCGTGCTGTCGGCGCTGCGCCTGCTGCAGGTCGACCCCGCCGCCGACCAGCGGCTGCAGGTCGGGGTCGACCTGCGCGCGGGTGGCGACGGCGGGCGGCGCGCCGCCCAGCTCGAGGCCGTGGCCAGCCGGGTGGGTGCCGACGTCGTGGTCGCGGTGCGCGACGTCACCGAGACCGCCGCCCTGCGCGAGCAGCTGCTGCGCGCCGCCCGCACCGACGCGCTGACGGGCCTGGCCAACCGGGCGACGTTCGACCGCGCGCTGCTCGACCGGTTCGCGACGCTCGCCGGTCAGGAGCGGGTCGTGGTGCTGTTCTGCGACCTGGACGGGTTCAAGCGGATCAACGACGGACGCGGTCACGCCGTCGGTGACGCGCTGCTGCGCGAGGCGGCCCGGCGGGTCGAGCGCGCTGCAGGCGACCGCGACCTGGTCTGCCGGTACGGCGGTGACGAGTTCACCGTGCTGCTCGGGCCCGGCGCCGACGTCGCCGCGGCGGTGGACGTGGCCGGCCGGCTGCTGACCGGGCTGTCCTGCCCGTTCACCTCCTCCGGCGGCGAGCTGGTGCTCAGCGGCTCGGTGGGCGTGGCCGCGGCCGGGCCCGGCGGGCGGCCGCTGGACCTGGTGCGCGACGCGGACGTCGCGATGTACCACGCCAAGGCCGCCGGGCGCGGGCTGGTGCGGGTCTTCGAGCCGGCCATGTACGCCGCCCTGGCCCGCAGCGTCGACCTCGAGCAGCGGCTGCACGCGGCCGTGGTCGACGAGGCCCTGTCGGTCCTGTACCAGCCGGTGGTCGACCTCACCAGTGGCGAGATCGTCGGAGCCGAGGCCCTGCTGCGCTGGACCGACGGCGACAGCGCCGTCATCGAGGCGAGCGAGCTGGTGGCGCTCGCGGAGTCCAGCGGCGACATCCACGCCATCGGCCGCTGGGTGCTCGAGCGGGCCGCGGCCCAGGCCGCCGCGTGGGCCGCCGCCGGCCACCCGCTGCGGGTGGCGGTCAACCTCTCGGTGCACCAGGTCGCCGACCCCGGTCTGGTCGAGGCGGTCGACGAGGTGCTGCGCCGGCACGGCGTCCCCGCCGACCGGCTGACCCTCGAGATCACCGAGACGGTGCTGCTGGACCAGGCCGAGGACACCCTCGCCATCGTCGAGCGGCTGCGGGGGCTGGGGGTGCACCTGGCCGTCGACGACTTCGGTACCGGGTACTCCTCGCTGGACTACCTGCGCCGGCTGCCGGTCGACCAGCTGAAGATCGACCGCTCGTTCCTCGAGGGCTTCGGTCTGCTGGACGACGTCACCGCCCTCGTGCACGCCGTCATCGGGATCGGGCACGAGCTGGGGCTGGCGGTGACGGTCGAGGGGGTCGAGAGCGCCCTGCACGTGCGACTGCTGCGCGCCGCCGGCGCCCAGCTCGCGCAGGGGTACGCGTTCGCCCGCGCGCTGGACGAGACGGCCATGTGGCGGTGCCTGGCGCAGGGGCCGTTCGCGCTCGACGTCGCCGACGACGTGACCCGGCTGCCGCGGGTCGAACGACGCCCGCGTCTCAGTGCGCGGACATCAGGTCCAGATGGCGAGACGGGTCGCGGTCGCTGTTGACACCGCCGGACGACGGGGGCACCGTGGCGTCATGCCCAGCACCCTCCTCGTAGTTCCCCAGCGCGCCGGCTGAGCGACCTCAGCCCAGCGCGCGACCCCTCGCCAGCGCCCCGTCATCCGGGGCCGAGGGGTTTTTTCGTGTCCGGTGACCCATCAGCGAGCAGCAGGAAGCGGTGAGGACGTGAGCACGACCAAGGTGCCAGCCACCCCCACGACCGGGGGGAGCCCGGCCGACGTCGCGGCCGGCCGTGCGCGTCCCGTGCCCGCGCAGCAGCCCGGCCCGGAGCCCGCGCCCGAGCTGCTGACCGGCGCCCAGAGCCTGGTCCGCTCGCTCGAGCGCGCCGGCGTCGAGGTGGTCTTCGGCATCCCCGGCGGGGCGATCCTGCCGGCGTACGACCCGCTGCTGGACTCCCAGCAGGTGCGCCACATCCTGGTCCGCCACGAGCAGGGCGCCGGGCACGCCGCCCAGGGGTACGCCGCGGCCACCGGCCGGGTCGGCGTCTGCATGGCGACGTCCGGCCCCGGTGCGACGAACCTGGTCACCCCGATCGCCGACGCGCACATGGACTCGGTGCCCATGGTGGCCATCACCGGCCAGGTGGCGTCGTCCTCGATCGGCACCGACGCCTTCCAGGAGGCCGACATCCGGGGCATCACCATGCCGATCACCAAGCACAACTACCTGGTGACCGACCCGGCCGACATCCCGCGCGCGATCGCCGAGGCGTTCCACATCGCCGGCACCGGCCGCCCCGGGCCGGTGCTGGTCGACATCAGCAAGGACGCGCTGCAGGCCACGACGGAGTTCGTCTGGCCGACCCGGGTCGAGCTCGCCGGGTACCACCCGGTGACCCGTCCGCACGCCAAGCAGGTGCGCGAGGCCGCGCGGCTGATGGTGCGCTCGCGCCGTCCGGTGCTGTACGTCGGCGGCGGGGTGATCCGGGCGCGCGCCAGCGAGCAGCTGCGCCGGCTGGTCGACCTGACCGGCATCCCGGTCGTCACGACGCTGATGGCCCGCGGCGCGCTGCCCGACAGCCACCCGGCCAACCTCGGCATGCCCGGCATGCACGGCACCGTCGCCGCGGTGACCGCGCTGCAGCGCTCGGACCTGATCTTCAGCATCGGCGCGCGGTTCGACGACCGCGTCACCGGCCAGCTCTCGACCTTCGCCCCGCACGCGACGGTGATCCACGCCGACATCGACCCGGCCGAGATCTCGAAGAACCGGGTCGCCGACGTCCCGATCGTGGGGGACGCGGGTGAGGTGCTCAGCGAGCTGCTGCTGGCGCTGCAGGCCGAGCACGCCGCGGGCGCCGTCGGGGACTACGCCGCCTGGTGGCGCGAGGTCGAGGACTGGCGGGCGACCTACCCGCTGGGGTACGCCCAGCCGGACGACGACTCGCTGTCGCCGCAGCTGGTCATCTCGCGGATCGGCGCGATCGCCGGGCCCGAGGCCATCTACACCTCGGGCGTCGGCCAGCACCAGATGTGGGCGGCCCAGTTCATCCAGTACGAGCGGCCCAACGCCTGGCTCAACTCCGGCGGCCTCGGCACGATGGGCTACGCGGTGCCCGCGGCGATGGGCGCCAAGGTGGGCAGCCCCGAGCGCACGGTGTGGGCGATCGACGGCGACGGCTGCTTCCAGATGACCAACCAGGAGCTCGCGACCTGCGTCATCAACGACATCCCGATCAAGGTCGCGATCATCAACAACTCCAGCCTGGGCATGGTGCGCCAGTGGCAGACGCTGTTCTACGGCGAGCGCTACAGCAACACCGACCTGCACACCGGCTCGGCGCGGCGCATCCCCGACTTCGTCAAGCTCGCGGACGCCTACGGCTGCGCGGGCCTGCGGTGTGAGCGGCCCGAGGACGTCGACGCCACCATCGAGGCCGCCATGGCCATCAACGACCGGCCCGTCGTGGTCGACTTCGTGGTGCACCGCGACGCGATGGTCTGGCCGATGGTGCCGGCCGGCGTCAGCAACGACGACATCCAGTTCGCCCGGGGCACCAGCCCCGTGTGGGACCGGGAGGACTGATGAGCCGGCACACCCTCTCGGTGCTCGTCGAGGACCGCCCCGGCGTGCTCGCCCGCATCGCCGGGCTGTTCTCGCGGCGCGGGTTCAACATCGAGTCGCTCGCGGTCGGGCCCACCGAGCACCCCGACGTGTCGCGGATGACGGTGGTCGTCGACGTCGAGGACCTGCCGCTCGAGCAGGTCACCAAGCAGCTGAACAAGCTGATCGAGGTCATCAAGGTCGTCGAGCTCGAGCCGGCCGCCTCGGTCCAGCGCGAGCTGCTGCTGGTCAAGGTGCGCACCGACGGGGCCACCCGCTCGCACGTGCTCGAGACCGTGCAGCTGTTCCGCGCCAAGGTCATCGACGTCTCGCCGGACGCGGTGACGATCGAGGCCACCGGCGACGTCGACAAGCTGGCCGCCCTGCTGCGGATGCTCGAGCCCTTCGGCGTCCGCGAGCTCGTGCAGTCCGGCCTGGTCGCGATGGCCCGCGGCCCGCGCAGCATGAGCGACCGCTCTCTCAAGTCCGCCTGACCCAACCCCCTCGAAGGAGACCCTCCCGTGGCCGAGATGTACTACGACGCCGATGCCGACCCGTCGGTGATCGCCGACCGCAAGGTCGCGATCATCGGCTACGGCAGCCAGGGCCACGCCCACGCGCTCAACCTGCGCGACAGCGGTGTCGACGTCCGCGTCGGCCTGCCCGAGACCAGCGCCAGCCGCGCCAAGGCCGAGGCCGAGGGACTGCGCGTCGTGACGCCCGCCCAGGCCTGCGCCGAGGCGGACGTGATCATGGTGCTCACCCCCGACCACGTCCAGCGGCACGTGTACGCCGAGGCGATCGAACCGAACCTGCAGCCCGGCGACGCCCTGTTCTTCGGCCACGGGTTCAACATCAGGTTCGGGTACATCACCGCGCCCGAGGGCGTCGACGTCGCGATGGTCGCGCCCAAGGGCCCCGGGCACCTGGTGCGCCGCGAGTACACCGCCGGTCGCGGCGTGCCCGTGCTCGTCGCCGTCGAGGCCGATGCCACCGGCGGGGCCTGGCCGCTGGCGCTGGCCTACGCGCGCGCCATCGGCGGACTGCGCGCCGGCGGAATCAGGACCACGTTCACCGAGGAGACCGAGACCGACCTGTTCGGCGAGCAGGCCGTGCTGTGCGGCGGGGTCTCGCGGCTGGTGCAGCAGGGGTTCGAGGTGCTGACCGAGGCCGGCTACCAGCCCGAGGTGGCGTACTTCGAGTGCCTGCACGAGCTGAAGCTGATCGTCGACCTGATGTACGAGGGCGGCATCGCCAAGCAGCGCTGGAGCGTGTCGGACACCGCCGAGTACGGCGACTACGTCTCGGGCCCGCGGGTCGTCGACGAGTCGGTCAAGGCGCGCATGCAGGACGTCCTCGCCGACATCAAGGACGGCACCTTTGCCGCCCGGTTCATCGCCGACCAGGACGCCGGCGCGCCCGAGTTCACCCGGCTGCGCGCCGAGGGCGAGCAGCACCCGATCGAGGCCACCGGCCGCCAGCTGCGCGGGCTGATGGCCTGGGTGAAGTCCTCGGACGGCGACTACGTCGAGGGCACCGCGGCCCGCTGAACCAGGGCCCACCACCGGGCCACTGCTGCGTGACCGTTCGGCCACATAGGGTGGTGACCGGTACGACGTCACCGTTCGCCTGCGTGGGCCGGCGAAGCAGGCCGGGGGAACCCCCGCGCCACGGTGAAGCGGCGGGTGCCAAGGAGACGTCGGTGCGCCCCAGATCCCGCTCGCTCGCCGCCGTCGGCATCGCCGTCGGCTCCGGCGTCCTGGTCGCGGCCGGACTGGTCGCTCCCGTGGCGGCGCAGGCGGACACCGCTCGTCCCGCGGCCCGTCTGGGCAGGTCGCACCTGCAGGCCGCCGGCTCGGGCCCGAGCGGCGAGGTCAGTGCCGTCGCCTCGACCCGGCTGCCGACGCGGGGGCCGGTCCAGGTCATGCTCGAGCTGGACGCCGCCCCCTCGGCCACCGCCTACGCGGGCGCGCTGGGCCGGGGCAGGCGCGCCGCCGCCGGCGCCGGACGCGCGCAGCGCACCCGCGTGCTGGCGACCCAGCGCGCCGTGCTCGCGGCCCTGACCGCGCCGGCGACCTCGGGTCGGCGCCTCTACACCACGACCGCCGTGTACGCCGGGGTCGCGGTCAGCACCGACGCCACCCGCCTGCCGGCGCTGGGTGCGCTGCCCGGCGTCAAGGCGGTGCACCTGCTGACCCCCAAGCGGCTGGCGAACGCCTCCACCGTCCCGCTGGTCGGCGGCCCGCAGGCGTGGTCGTCGGCCGGCACCGGCACGGGCATGCGGATCGGCATCATCGACAGCGGCATCGACTACACCCACGCCGACTTCGGCGGTCCCGGCACGGCGGCCGACTACAGCGCCGCCCGCACGGCCTCGACGCAGCCGCCCGCCTACCCCGCCGGTGGCACCGTGGTCGGCGGCGTCGACCTGGCCGGTGACGCCTACGACCCCGACGCCACGCTCGCCGACGGGTCGCCGGACACCTCGCGCACCACCCCGCGGCCCGACGCCAACCCGCTGGACTGCGAGGGTCACGGGACGCACGTGGCGGGCACGGCCGCCGGGCTCGGCGTCAGCGCCGACGGCACGACCTACCGCGGCCCGTGGTCGGACGGGCTCGCGACGTCCGGTCTGCGGATCGGTCCCGGGGTGGCCCCGGGCGCCTCGCTGGTCGCCATCAAGGTGTTCGGCTGCGAGGGCTCGACCGACCTGGTCGCCCAGGGCCTGGACTGGGCCGGCGACCCCAACCGCGACGGCGACGTCAGCGACCACCTCGACGTCGTCAACCTCTCGCTCGGCGGGGACTTCGCCTCGCCGCAGGACCCCGACTCGGTCGCCGCCGACAACCTCGCGGCGCTCGGCACGGTCGTCGTCGCCGCCGCCGGCAACGCGGGCGACCTGCAGGACTCGGTCGGCTCGCCGGGTGCGGCCACCCGCGCGATCGCCGTCGCAGCCAGCGACGACGCCGTGTCGGTCGTGGACGGGCTGGACGTGCCGCCGGGGGTCGAGGCCGACCCGTCGCTGGACGGCGCGGCCGACGGCGTCCTCGGCGCCGAGCAGTCCACCGGCGACGCCGCGGCCGGCGTCGCCCCGTACGACTGGGTCGGCAAGGGCGGGGTCCGGGGCAAGCCGCTGGTCGCCCTTGGCACCTGGCCGGCACCCGCGGGGCCGGGCAACAACTCCGACGGCTGCGACCGGTACTCCGCTGCCGAGGCGGCCGCCGTCGCCGGCAAGGTCGCGTTCGTGCAGTGGACCGACACCGGCACCCGGCGCTGCGGCTCGGGACAGCGGGGGGCCAACGCGGTCGCCGCGGGCGCCGTGGGGGTCGTGCTCGGGGACGACGTCAACAGCTTCACCGCGGGCATCGCGGGCGACCCGCGGCTGCCGATGATGCTGCTGATCAGCCAGGGCACCGGCGCGCTCAAGGGGGCCGTGGACGCGAGCGGCAACGACGGCAGCGTCGTCGTCTCGCTGACGAACGACCACCGCGGCGCGGTGCGCGTCGACCTGCACGGCTCGGGGATCGACCCGACCGACCGGATCGGCGCCTTCTCCTCCCGCGGGTTCGGCACCGGGCGCACCGTCAAGCCCGACGTGACCGCGCCGGGCGTCACGGTGTTCTCGGCCGACGTCGGCAGCGGCGCCGGCGGGGTCAGCGACAGCGGCACCTCGATGGCCTCGCCGCACGTGGCCGGGCTCGCGGCGCTGGTGCGCGCCGCCCACCGGTCCTGGACCGTCGAGCAGGTCAAGGCCGCGATCATCGGCACGGCCGGCGCCGGCGTCGCGCCCGAGTCCGGTGTCTCGCGCCGCCAGGGTCCAGCGCGGGCCGGCGCCGGGCGGGTGCAGGCGCAGCAGGCGGTCGACGCCACCACGCTGGCCTACGGGACGGACGGCAGCGGGGGCGTCAGCCTGTCCTTCGGCGACGTCGCCGTCACCTCGACCGCGACCGCCAGCCGCGGGCTGCGGGTGGTCAACACCTCCGACGTGGACCGCGTGTACACGCTGTCGTACCGCGCCGCGGTGACCACGCCGGGTGTGCGCCTCACCGTCTCGCCGTCGGCGCTGACCGTCCCGGCGCACTCCACTGGTCGGGCCGTCGTCGACCTCACGCTCACGGCCGCCGCCATGCGCCGCACCCTGGACCCCGCGATGAGCGCGCAGGACGGTCTGCGCAGCTACTACGCGGACGCCGGCGGCGCGGTCGTCGTCAGCGCACCGGGCAGCAGGGTCACGGTGCCCGTCTACGTCGCCCCGCGCCCCGCGTCCACGATGACGTCGGCCTCGTCCGTCCGAGTCGACGCGTCCGGCGACGGACCGCTCGCGCTGACCGGTCACGACCTGCTCCAGGGCTCGGGTCGCGACGCCGGCAGCGACCCCACCGTGTACGCGAGCACGGTGACCGCGCTGATGCTGGCGGGCACCAGCCCGCAGCAGCCGAGCTGCACGCCGGGTGTGGCCGGTCGGTGCACCCCGTTCGCGGACGAGCGCGCGGGCGACCTGCGCTACGTCGGCGTCGGCTCGGACGCCCCGTACGTGCGCGACGCGTTCAACGGCGCCTCGGGTGCGGACAACGGCTACGCCTACTTCGGCATCTCGACCTGGGGCCCTTGGCGCACCCCCGCCTCGTACGCCGAGTTCGACGTCTACGTCGACACCGACGCCGGCAGCAGCCGGGCCAACCCCGGGCCCGAGCTGGTGCTGTTCAACAGCCGGCTCGCGCCGGACAGCGACACCATGCTGACCAGCCTGGTCGACCTGCGCACCGGTGACGTCGTCGACCAGGAGCCGCTGAACGGGGCGCTGGGCTCGCTCGACACCGGGCTGTTCCACAGCGACTCGATGGTGCTGCCCCTGTGGCTGCCCGCGCTGCGGCCCTACCTGAAGCCGGCCCGGTCCGCCGCCCGCGGCACGGCCCGGATCGACTACTGGGTGCAGGCGGCGACGGTGGAGTCCGGGGTCACCGACGGGATCGGCAGCAGGGCGCGGCCGCTCACGGTCGACCTGCGCTCGCCGGCGCTGCGCGCGGCCGGCGACGCGGGGGTGCCGGCCCTGAACGACGACGCGCCGGGGGCCGACTACCGGCTCAGGGTGCACCGCGACCTGGCGAACGCGGGGCGCGACAAGCCGCAGGGGCTGCTGCTGATCCACCACCAGAACCTGAACGGCGCCCGCGCGCAGGTGGTGCGGGTCGGCGGGCGCACGTCGACGACGGTGACGTCGTCCCTCACCTCCTACACCTACGGCGCCCGGCCGACGTTGACCGCGACGGTGCGGCCCGGCTTCGGCGCGACACCCCCGACCGGCTCGGTCACCTTCCGGGACGGCGCCAAGGTCATCGGCCGCTCGGCCCTGGTCCGCGGGCGGGCGGTCGTGCGGCCCTCGGCCGTGCTGCGCGGCGCCCACGTCGTGACGGCCACCTACGACGGGTCGGGGCCGTGGCTGCCCAGCCGCAGCGCGGGGGTGCGGCTGAGCGTCGCCGGAGTGCCGACGTCCACGACGCTGACGGTGCGCCAGAGGTCGCCCCGGCCCGGGGGAGTCCTCGCGTCGGCAGCCGTCGCACCGGCGTCGCCGCTGACCCCCGTCACCGGGTTCGTGACCTTCCGCGAGGGCGGCCGGGCGCTGGCTCGGGCGGTGCCGGTCCGTGGCCGGGTGAGCGTCCAGCTGCCCGCCCTCGCCCGAGGACGGCACGTGCTGCGGGCCACGTACGACGGGTCCGACGTCTACGCGCCGTCCACCTCGCCGCCCGTCGTCCTGACGGTCCGCTGAGTCCAGCGGCAGAACCGGCGGGTCTGGTCACCGAGGCGACCTCCACCCTGCTGGACGGGGACTCCTGGAGCTGGGCCGGTGCCCTGATCCACGCAGCCTGGTTCGGCTGGAGTCCGGTCGATGGTTCCTGCCGTACCTGTGGTTGCTCGCTGCCGCTGCAGCGTCGGGCGCGGTCGCCGCACGGTCGTGGGTGGGTCGCCGGCTGCTCGTCGTCGACCGGTTGCAGATCGACGTGGCCCGTCAGGGCAACGTCCCTCGCGAGGTCTCGTCCGCTTCCTGAGACGCGAGTCCCGGCATCCGGGACACGAACCTAGGCTCGGCAGATGACCGCTCCGACGCCCTCGACCCACCCGCCGACCACCCGCGGGTCGTTCTCGCTGGCCGTGATCGGCGGGGACGGGATCGGTCCCGAGGTGGTGGCCGAGGGACTGAAGGTGCTGGCGGCGGCGACCGACGGCACGGTCGAGGTCCAGTTGCAGCACTACGCCCTGGGCGCCGAGCGGTACCTGCGTGACGGCGAGGTCCTGCCCGACGCGGTGCTCGCCGAGCTGCGTGGGCACGACGCGATCCTGCTCGGAGCGGTCGGCGGCAAGCCAGGCGAGCCGAGGCTTCCCGCCGGTCTGCTCGAGCGGGGGCTGCTGCTGCGGCTGCGGTTCGAGCTCGACCAGTACGTCAACCTGCGCCCGACGCGGATCCTGCCCGGGGTGAGCAGCCCGCTGGCCCGCCACGGCGACGTCGACTTCGTCGTGGTGCGCGAGGGCACCGAGGGGCCGTACGTCGGCAACGGCGGCCGCCTGCGCACCGGCGGCCCGCACGAGGTGGCCACCGAGGTGAGCGTCAACACGGCGTACGGCGTCGAGCGGGTCGTGCGCGACGCCTTCGCCCGCGCCCTCGCCCGCAGCGGTCGCCTGACGTGGGTGCACAAGACCAACGTCCTGGTGCACGCCGGGGCGCTGTGGACGCGCGTGGTCGGCGAGGTCGCCGCGGACTTCCCGGACGTGAGCGTCGACTACCTGCACGTCGACGCGGCGACGATCTTCCTGGTGACCGACCCGGCGCGCTTCGACGTCATCGTGACCGACAACCTCTTCGGCGACATCCTCACCGACCTCGCCGGGGCGATCAGCGGTGGCATCGGCCTGGCCGCCAGCGCGAACATCAATCCCGAGCGCACCGCCCCCAGCATGTTCGAGCCGGTGCACGGCTCGGCGCCGGACATCGCCGGCACCGGCCGCGCCGACCCGACGGCCACGGTGCTCTCGGTCGCCCTGATGCTGCGTCACCTGGGCCTGGACGCCGCCGCCGCACGGGTCGAGGACGCCGTCGTGGCCGACGTCGCGGCCCGCACCGATGTCGCCCGCTCGACCAGCGCGGTGGGGGACGCCCTCGCCGACGCGGTCCGGTCGGGCAGGACGGCCCGCCCGGCTGTGCCGGCCGCGCCCCTGCGGTAGCGTCCGAACATGGCTCTCGACTTCATCGTCAAGCGCAACGACCAGCCGCTGCCTGACGAGCAGCGTGAGCAGGTGCTGGCCGCGCCGGGCTTCGGCAAGCACTTCACCGACCACATGGCCGTGGTGAGCTGGAGCGCGACGGACGGCTGGCACGACGCGCAGGTGCGTCCCTACGGGCCGCTGCTGCTCGACCCGTCGGCGGCGGTGCTGCACTACGCGCAGGAGATCTTCGAGGGACTCAAGGCCTACCGCCATGCCGACGGCTCGGTGTGGGCCTTTCGGCCCGAGGCCAACGCCGAGCGCTTCCGGCGCTCGGCCACCCGGCTGGCCCTGCCGCTGATGGACGCCGAGGACTTCGTGGCCGCGATCCGCAGGCTGGTCGAGACCGACCTCGCGTGGGTGCCGTCCGGCGGTGAGACCAGCCTGTACCTGCGGCCGTTCATGTTCGCGTCCGAGGCCTTCCTCGGGGTGCGGCCGGCCAATGAGGTCACGTTCTGCGTGATCGCCTCGCCCGCCGGCCCCTACTTCGCCGGTGGGCTGAAGCCGGTGTCGATCTGGCTGTCGAGCGAGTACACGCGCGCCGCGCCCGGGGGCACGGGCGCCGCCAAGTGCGGCGGCAACTACGCGGCAAGCCTGCTGCCGATGCTCCAGGCGCAGGCCAACGGATGCGACCAGGTGTGCTTCCTCGACGCGGTCGAGAAGCGCTGGGTCGAGGAGCTCGGGGGCATGAACCTGTACTTCGTCATGGACGACGGCAGCGTCGTCACTCCCGAGCTGACCGGCACGATCCTCGAGGGGGTCACGCGCAGCTCGATCCTGCAGATCGCCGCGGACCTCGGGCACACCGTCACCGAACGTCGGATCAGCATCCAGGAGTGGCGCGAGGGCGCGGCGTCCGGACGGATCACCGAGGTCTTCGCCTGCGGAACCGCAGCGGTCGTCACCCCGGTGGGTCGGCTCGCGTCGGCCGAGGGTGACGTCGTCGCCGGTGACGGCACGACCGGACCCGTGACCGCAGCGGTGCGCGCGGCCCTGCTCGACATCCAGTACGGGCGCACGCCGGACACCCGCGGGTGGCTCACCCGGCTCGCGTGAGCACCGTCGCGAGTCCGCCAGGTGAGACGAGGGGACCAGATGGTGGAACGGGTGTGCCACACTCGCCTCACCATGACGACTCCGGCGATCATCACCTGAGGCGCGCCGACGGGCCACCACCGGCTCGACGTCGCGCCAGACCTCCCGTCCTCGGGGGGTCTTTTTCGTTGTCCTGCAGCTGGGTCCGACGGCACAGCCGCATCCACCACCGGTACCACCCCTCGTCCCGAAGGTAGGCCCCCCGTGACGGCACCCCGGCCCGCGACCCCGCCCACGACCCTGCCCGTGACCAGCGCGCCGGCCGACCTGCAGGTCTACGACACGACGCTGCGCGACGGCGCGCAGCAGGAGGGGCTGTCGCTGTCGGTCAGCGACAAGCTTGCCATCGCCGGGTACCTCGACGACCTCGGGGTGGGGTTCATCGAGGGCGGGTGGCCCGGGGCGATCCCCAAGGACACCGAGTTCTTCGCCCGCGCGGCTCGCGACCTGAGCCTGCGCAACGCCGTGCTCGCCGCGTTCGGCGCGACCCGCCGTCCGGGCAGCACGGCCGGATCGGACCCCCAGGTGCGCGCGCTGCTGGACGCGCAGACCACGGTGGTGACCCTGGTGGCCAAGAGCCACGCCCGCCACGTCGAGGTGGCCCTGCGCACCACGCTCGCCGAGAACCTCGCGATGGTGGGCGACACGGTGGGGTTCCTGGTGGGGGAGGGGCGCCGCGTGGTGCTCGACGCCGAGCACTTCTTCGACGGCTACCGCGACGACCCGCGGTACGCGCTCGAGGTCGTGCGCCGCGCGGTCGAGTCGGGCGCCGAGGTCGTGACCCTGTGCGACACCAACGGGGGCATGCTGCCGCCGCAGGTCGCGGACGCCGTCCACGAGGTGATCGGGGCCACCGGGGCGCGGCTGGGGATCCACTGCCACAACGACACCGGCTGCGCCGTCGCGAACTCGCTGGCAGCCGTCGACGCCGGCGCCACCCATGTGCAGGGCACGCTCAACGGGTACGGCGAGCGCACCGGCAACGCCGACCTGGTCACCGTCGTCGCGAACCTGGTGCTCAAGCAGGGGCGTCCGGTGCTCGACCCGGCGCGGCTGCGCGACGCGACCCGGATCGCGCACGCCGTCAGCGAGGTCACGAACGTCGTGCCGTACTCGCGACAGCCGTACGTCGGGGCCAGCGCCTTCGCGCACAAGGCCGGACTGCACGCCAGCGCGATCCGGATCGACCCGGACCTCTACCAGCACACCGACCCCACCGCGGTCGGCAACGACATGCGGATGCTGGTCTCGGACATGGCCGGTCGCGCCAGCATCGAGCTGAAGGGGCGCGAGCTCGGTTTCGAGCTGGCCGGCCGCGGCGAGGTGCTCGCGCGGATCACCGACCGGGTGAAGGAGCTCGAGGCGCGCGGCTACACCTTCGACGCGGCCGACGCGTCCTTCGAGCTGCTGCTGCGCGAGGAGGTCGACGGCGAGCGGGCCTCGTTCTTCGACGTCGAGAGCTGGCGGGTCATCACCGACTCGCGCACCGACGCCTCGGCCATCTCGGAGGCGACGGTCAAGCTGGTCGCCGCCGAGCGCCGGACCGTCGCGACCGGCGAGGGCAACGGACCGGTCAACGCGCTCGACCAGGCGCTGCGGCAGGCACTGCTGCCCGCGTACCCCGAGTTGGAGCGGCTGCAGCTGATCGACTTCAAGGTGCGCATCCTGGACGCCGCCCACGGCACCGACGCCACGACCCGGGTGCTGATCGAGACCAGTGACGGTGCGACGTCCTGGAACACCGTGGGCGTGGCCCCCAACATCGTCGAGGCGTCCTTCGAGGCGCTGGTCGACGGCATCGCCTACGGGCTGGTCCGTCAGGGCGTCACCCGGCGGTAGCGTGCGGACGTGGCGATGCTGCTGGTGCTGAACGGCCCGCCCGGCATCGGCAAGTCGACCCTGGCCCGGCGCTACATCGACGACCACCCCATGGCGTTCTGCCTCGACATCGACGAGATCCGCAGCAGAGTGGGGCGGTGGCAGGACCACCCGCAGGAGTCCGGTCTGCTGGCTCGCCGGATGGCGACCGAGATGGCCCGAGCTCACCTGGCCGGCGGTCACGATGTCGTCGTCCCGCAGTATCTGGGCCGCGTCGAGTTCATCGTCCAGCTCGAGGCGCTGGCTGGTGAGGTGGGTGCCGAGTTCGTCGAGGTAGTCCTGATGGACAGCCAGGCTGCGTCCTTTCGCCGGTTCGAGCTGCGTGCGATGGACGCGAACGCGACGACCCACCACCGCGAGGCCTCGCGGATGGCTGGTGGGCCCGGCGGCCTGGCAGACCTGTGGGACCGCCTGCAGGACGTCGTCGCTCAGCGGCCTCGCGCCGTGGTCGTTCGGACGCAGCACGGTGACGTCGAAGGGGCGTACGCGGCGGTGCTCGCCGCAGTTCGGCGTCTCGCCTGACGCTACGTCGGTGACCGTCCGCCGGCCCGCGTGCGCAAGCTCGTCGTCATCCGGAAACACCGCTAGATCCACAGTCCCGGCTGGTGTCGTCATCCGGTGTCTTCATCCCGTGTCCTGGTCGGCCGCGGCGGCTCGGTTCTGTCCCCGGCGTTGCTGGCCCTGCTGGCCCTGTTGGCGCTGCGGTTGTTGTCGTTGGTGTCGTGGGTGCCAGCGGGTGGCGAGGGGGGTGATGGCCGATTCGACGGCGACTGGTGGGTGGTGGGGGTTGGGGTGGGTGCCGGTGGGTGCCTGCCAGATGAGGGTGCCGTTGGTGCGGGTGCCGGTGAGGTGGTGGTGGTGGACGTGGCGGTGGTGGGTCCCGCAGAGCAGGGCGGCGTTGTCGGTGGTGGTGGGTCCGCCGGCTGAGAA
>JBBQGB010000035.1:0-34656 GCA_038322575.1 Actinomycetales bacterium | reverse complement strand
CATCGGCGCGTCGTCCTGGCTGGGCGGCGTCCGCCCGTTCGTGCTGCCCGACGGCGCCCAGCTGCGGCCCGCCGGTCCGCCGACGCTGAGCAGCGACCGCTGGGCTCGCGACTACAACGAGACCCGCCTGTACGGCTCGGCGTCGTCCACGGTGCGCACCGCCCAGCAGACCGAGGTCGCCCGGTTCTGGGCCGATCCCCCCGTGGTCCAGAACCAGCGGGCGCTGCGCGGCTACAGCGAGCGGCTGGGTCTGAGCACCCTGCGTATCGCACAGCTGTTCGCCCTCGCTGACACGGCCAGCGCCGACGCGCTCATCGCCTGCTTCGACGCCAAGTACCACTTCGAGCTGTGGCGGCCGTTCAGCGCCATCCCGAACGGCGGCCAGGACGGCAACCCGGCCACCCCGGCGGACGCCGGCTGGCGGCCGCTGCTGCCGACACCGAACCACCCCGAGTACCCCAGCGCGCACAGCTGCTCGACCACCGCGATCGCCACGGTCGTCGCCGGGCTGGCTCCGTCCGGCCGGCTCGACCTGACGATGGACAGCACCACCACCGGAACCGTCCACCACTTCGCGTCGGTGCGTCAGCTGACCGACGAGGTGGGCAACGCCAGGGTCTGGGGCGGCCTGCACTGGCGCTTCTCCACCGAGGACGGCACGCGGATCGGTCGGGCGGTCGCCCGCGCCGTGCTGCGTGCGGCCGATGAGCGCGACGACGAGCGCGACGACTGAGCCCGCCGTCGGCTCATCCGCTAGACCGATCACGCGCCGGGCAGACCTGGCAGACCGTCGATGCTCGTCACGGTGGTGCCCGCCCGGCGGCGAGCCCGGCTCGACCCTTCTTGTCGGCAGTGAGCCGCAGCAGGTCGCGGTCACCGACCAGGTCCATCACCGGTACGCCGTGGCCGCACGAGTCACTGACCCGCTCGACGTCGACCGTGATCGCCGCGCGGGTGCTCGGATGGGTCGGCACGCGGTCAGCGACCTCGGCGAACCCTGACTCCCCCGGCACCGCCACGCTGCCCAGACCGTGCAACCGCACCACCCAGGGGTCGTTTGCCGAACGACGCGATCATCAAGCAGACGCGGCCGTTCTCGCGCAGGTGCGAGATCGTCTCGATGCCGCTGCCCGTGGAGCTGCTCGCCCGGATGCACCGCGCACTGTCCGGTCGACCGCCGCCGCACCGACAGGCGCGATGGGCTGGGGGCCACCGGCCCGAGCACGGACAGGGCCCGGCGGGCGAAGAACCGCATGTCGGTGTGGCGGAGTGGGCCGGAGCCGCCCCGGCACCCGGCCCATGCGCTCACCGTGACGCCGTCAGCGCCATCACGCGCGCCATCTCGTTGCGCACGATCATGATCCCCTCGTCGACGCCCATACCCGGTTTGGCCAGCACCTGGTCGGCGCCGCAGGCCATCGCCACGTGGACCGTCACCTGGGCCGAGCGATCCGTCTCGGTGGCGCTACCCCCGCAGTAGGCCAAGACACCGTTGCGGCGCAATGACATCAGAGCCCTGACGGTGTTGTTCAGACCCCCGAGGTCGGGCACCTTCACGTGCACGACGTCCGCGGCGCCGGCGGCGACGAACGCCGCGACGTCCTCGACGGTGTTGCACCACTCGTCCACCGCGAGCTGCACGTGTCCCCGGCGGGCGCGCACGGCCCGGCGCAGCGCGACCATCGCCGCGATCTGGGCGGGACGACTGCCGGCGTCCAGCGGGTGCTCGACCCGCAGGGGCAACGGAGCCGCGACGGCCTCGAGCTGCAGCAGGTAGTCGGCCACCTGGTCGAGGTCGCCGCCGAAGGCCAACCCGATCGTGCCGTAGACGTCGAGGTGCAGCACCGGGCGGTACGACGGATCCGCACTCAGCGCCGCCACCCGCCCGCGGACCCAACGGACGTAGTCCGCGAGCAGCTTGCCGTCCGCGCCGACCTTGCCGGCGACAGCGTTGACCAGCCCGTGCGGCAGCGCGTCGACACGGTGCAGCACCATCTTGTCGACGTTGTCGTACCGCTCGTCCCCGCACTGGGCGAACACCCCGACCGGGCGCAGCTCGACACCGGTGGCGTAGTCGTCGCGCACCACCTCGGCCATCGTGACCCGCCTGGCGCGGGCGACAGCGTCCAACGCGGCCTGGCTGACGCCGTAGCGGATCGCGGTGTGCAGCAGCCCACCGTCGACCTCGATCGCGTCGAGCTCGTCCGCGAGGTCGGGGTAGGTCGTCAGCTCTCGACCCAACAGGACAGGTGCGACCGCGGTCTGCACGACGCGCGCCGCTGCCGCCGCCGAGAACACCGGGTCGCGACCACCGACGGCGGCGTACTGCACCGCCACGCAGTCCCCGTGCGCCACCTGGCCGTCGTCCAGCTCGAGCAGCACCGACAGCGCCTGCGCTGGTTGGCGCACCCGGGTGAAGCCCGGCGTCACTGGCGGCCCGGCGTACCCGAAACCGTCCCGCGGCGCCCCGCCCCGGATCGCTGCCTGGTCGTCGGTGAAGAACCCGCCCTGCACCGGCACCGCGAGAACCCGGGTGACGCGCACCCTCAGAAGACCGACTGCAGCAGCTGGCGCGAGCACACGATGTGGTTGCGCATCGCCTTCTCGGCCGCCTCAGGGTCACGCGCCTCGATGGCCTCAAGCAGGTCGGTGTGCGACAGCATGGTCGAGTTCTGGGCCGGGTGCGTCGTCCAGTACGACCGCCAGAACCGCAGGTTGTGCTGCAGCAGCCGCTCGGCGGCGTCCTGCAGCAGGCTGTTGCGGATCATCCGCACCAGGAACAGGTGGATCTCGTGGTCGTCGTGCAGGTAGCTCTCGGCGGCCGACTCCTGCCGCGCACGGTCCGCGGCACCGATCAGGACCCGCAGCCGGGCGATGTCGTCGTCGCTGGCACGCCGCGCGGCGATGTGCGCGACGCCGCACTCGATGGCCTCGCGGGCCTCGAACATGTCGAGCACGTCGTCCAGGCTCAGCGCGGTCACCACGGTGCCTCGGCGCGGCATCACCGTGATGAAGCGGTCACCCGCGAGGCGAGCCACCGCCTCGCGCACGGGCATCCGCCCCAGGCCGATCTCGGTCGCGAGCTGCTGCTCGTTCAGCACCGCGCCCGGCGGGATCCGCAGGTCGAGGATCATCTCGAGCAGGATCTCGTACGCCTGGTCGCTGGCCCGCCGTGGCTGCGCCACCGTGACGTCCCCCTTCATCGTGCCCCCGCACCGGTGGTCACCGGTGTCGCGACGGCGACGACCGTGGTCGTCAACGTCTCGCGGTCGACGACGAGCATCTGACCGTTGCCGAGCGTCGTCCAACCGGCACTGTCGGTCCACCCGGTCGAGGCGACGACCACGGTATCTTCGTCGGCGCGGTACAGCAGCGGGTAGTAGTCCGGCTCGTCGTACGACGCGGGGTCGTAGCTGCACACCGCGTACAGCGCGGTCGGTGTGAGCAGCATGCAGTTCAGGCTCTTCGCACCCCCCGGCAGGACCGCGATGGCAGCGAGGGTCGACACCAGGGCGTCGACCTCGTCCTGCTCCGCGAGGCGCGAGAGCAGCGCGAGGAAGTAGCGCTCGCTGTCCGTCGTGCCCTGCCTGCGGCCGGCCAGATCAGGGGAGATCAGCTGGTCGAGCACCTGCGGTGGGTCGACCGACCCGTTGTGTCCGAACGCGATCCGACCGTCGGTGAAGGGATGGGTGTTCTCGGCTGAGAGCCCGAGCCCGAGGGTGGCCCACCGCAGGTGCGTCAGGGCCGCTCTGGCGGCACGACCCGAGGCCAGCGCGGTGAAGTCCGGGTTCTCGCGGGCGGAGTCCGGTGACTTGTGCACCTCGACGTGGTCGGCGCGCTCGCTGAAGGCGTGCCCCCACCCGTCGCCGTGCTTGCAGGCGAGCTCGAGGAACGCCTCGCGTCCGGCGCCGAGCACCTCGTCGACGGTGACCGGCGATCGCGAGACCGAACCGAGCAGCCTGCACATGGCGTGATTCCTTCGGGTAGGTGTCAGAGGTAGTTGCTCGAGATGCCGCCGTCGAGCACGACGGTCTGGCCGGTGATCCACGAGGCGTCGTCGGAGGCGAGGAAGCAGGCCAACCCCGCGGCGTCCTCGGGCCGACCGAACCGACCCAGGGGCACGCGGTCCAGCCGCAGCTGGCGAGCCTGCGGGTCCGGGAAGAACGCCTCGACGTGAGCGGTGAGGACGGGCCCTGGCGCGAGGGCGTTGACCCGCACCCCCTGGTGGCCGAGCTGCACGGCCATCGAGCGGGTCAGCGCGCGCACAGCGCCCTTGCTGGCGGCATAGGCGTCCTGGGGGACGCGACACCCGAGCTCGGCCAGGAACGAGCTCATGTTGACCACCGCTCCCCCGCCGGCGGCGACGATGTGGGGGACCGCGTGCTTGCTGCACAGCATGGTGCCGTGCAGGTTGATGTCGCTGATGGTGCGCCACAGCGTCAGGTCGGCGTCGAGGAACGAGACGTCCTGGTGCGGCATCACGCCGGCGTTGTTGAACAGGACGTCGATCCCGCCGAACGCGCGCACGACGGTGTCGACGGCGGCCCGCACCTGCCCCTCGTCGCGGACGTCGGCCACCACAGCGACCGCCTCACCCCCCTGCGCGCGCACCAGGTCGACCGTCTCGTCGGCCGCCTCGGCGGAGACGTCCAGGACCGCGACGCGAGCGCCCTCACGGGCGAACCGCAGGCTGCTGGCTCGACCCAGCGCGCCACCGGCGCCGGTGATGACGGCGCGCTTGCCGGCGAGCAGGCTCACGAGCCACCGGCCAGGCCGTAGAGCGCACGGGCGTTGTCGCGCAGCACCTGCTCGCCGCCCCGTCGGGCCTGGACCGCCGTCAGGTCACCGTCGTCGACGAGCTCACCCAGGGCGGCGCCGATCAGTCGCCGACCGTCGTGCGCGCCCATCCAGTGCAGCTCGGGCACGCGGGCGCCGTCCGAGCTGTACATCAACTTGCTCAGCGGCGCAGCACCCAGCGCCGCGCGGGTCATCGACCGCATCTCGGGCCGCGACAGGAACGGGATGCCGTACGACAGGTCGAGGAACGCGTTGCCGTAGACCGCAGCCAGGAACGCGCCCTCACGGAAGAACGGCCAGCAGCCGTGCAGCAGGACCACTGGCATCTCGCGGTACGCCCGCTCCTCCAGGACATCGCGCAGCTGCAGCGGGTGGGCCGAGCGCAGGTCGGCGTCCGGGTCGCCGTACCCGACGTGGAACTGCACCGGCAGCTGCTCGGCAGCGGCCACCTCGAAGGCGACGTGCAGCAGCGTGTCGAGCAACGGCTTGTGCCCCAGGCGAACCGAGCCGGTCAGCTCGACCTCGTGGCGGGCTGCGGCGAAGGCTGCGAGCGCGTCGGCTCTCGGCCAGCGCCGGATGTCCAGGCCCGTGCGGTAACCCGCGATGCTCTTGAAGCCCGCGAATCCCCTGCTGCGCGCGCCGGTCAGGTGCGTCCGCGTGGCACCCAGCAGGTCGTCGTACGTCGGCGCCGCGGCCACCAGGTCCTGCAGCTCGAGCTCGAGACGCAGCAGCCGGGCCACCTCGGTGCCGAGCTCGTCGACCGCAAGGCAGGCCGCGGGATCGGGGTAGCCCGTGTCGATCACCAGCGCATCGACGCCCGCGGCGGTGAACAGCTGCCGGGCCAGCTCGGCGTCGCCGTACCGAGCGCGAGCGACGAGAACCTCGGCCTCGCCCGCCGCAACCCCGTGGTGACGCCCCATCTCGGTGATCAGCCGCTGGTAGAACACCGTGTCGGCGACCGCCTCTGTGCGCATCATCGCGTCGGGCGACTCGCTGAACAGCGAGCGCCACGCCGCGACGCCACCCGCGCCGGCGCCGCGCTCGACCCCGTGGCAGTGGTTGTCGACGACCGCGACGTCGCTGAGGTCGACGATGGTGGCAGACACGTCAGAACCGGTAGAAGTGCTGGCGGATCTCGAAGTCGAGGTCCTCGCTGGCGAACGCAGCCGCCTCGGAACGACGCACCGCCAGGTAGCACCGTCCGAGCAGCGGTCCCAGCGCACCCATCAGGGTCGCGTCGGCCTCGAGCGCGTCCAGGGCCGCGTCCATGCTGCTGGGCAACGGCCGCACGTTGGCACGCGCGAGGTCCTCGGACGACATCGTCGCGGGGTCGTGCTCGCACGGCTCGCCGGGCTCCAGCTCTCGCTCGATGCCGTCCAGACCGCAGGCGATCAGCGCGCCGAGCGAGAGGTAGGGGTTCGCGCTGGGGTCCGACACCTTGTACTCGATGTTGTAGGACTGCTCCTCGCGCCGGAAGAACGGGGACGCGATCCGCAGCGCGGCCTCCTTGTTGTCGAAGCCCCACGCCGTGGTCGCCGCCGCCCAGGCGCTGGGCTTCAGGCGCCGGAACGAGTTGTAGCTCGGGACGGTCAGGGCCGTCAGCGCGGGCAGGTGCTCGGCGACGCCGGCGATGAAGTGCCGCCCCAGAACCGACAGGCCGCCGGGCTGGGTCACGTCGTACAGCAGGCTGCGTCGGCCCTCGGGGTCCCACAGGCTGAAGTGCACGTGGGCACCGCTGCCGATCTCGTCCGGGAACGGCTTGGCCGCGAACGACGCGAGCAGACCCCGGCGCGAGGCCACCCCGCGGACGGTGTCGCGGAACTTCATCTGGTTGTCGGCGGCGCCCATGGCGTGGGTGTGCCGGATCGAGATCTCCTGCTGGCCCGGGCCGTACTCGTTGATGGCCTGCTCGACCTGCATGCCTTGGGCGGTCAGGGCGTCGACCGTCTCGAGCATCAGGTCGCCGGCGTGGTCGTGGCCGATCGCGCTGTACACCGGCGCGTGCCCGGAAGCGTCGTACGGCACGTAGGCACCGTCGCGCTCGCTCGCCACGTAGTACTCGTTCTCGAACGTGGCCGCGATCGTGATGCCGTGTGCCGCCGCCCGGTCGATCGTGCGCTGCAGGAACGAACGGGGGCAGGCGCCCCAGTCGGTGCGGTCGTGGTCGAGCTGGTTGCACAGCACGCTCGCGCTGCCGGGGGCCCACGGCAGCACCGTGAACGTCGCGGGGTCGGGCACCAGGCGGATCTCGCCGACCGGCTCCATGCCCTCGATCGGGATCACCTGCTCGAGCAGGTTGATCGACATCTGCGCCCGCGTCAGCCCGACCCCCTCGAGCATCTTGTGCTCGAGCTGGTCGACGTGGATCGCCTTGGTGCGCGCGACCCCGCTGACGTCGCAGTACTCGAACCGCACCAGGCGCACCCCGGCGTTGCGCGCCGCCTCGCAGACCTGCTGGATCGCCGCGGTCGTCATCGGTACCTGCCTTCTCCTGCAACGGTTTCGGTCACAGCATCACGTCCCCGCCGTTGGGGCCGAGCGTCTGCCCGACGTAGTACGAGCCGTCGTCGGAGGCGAGCAGGACGGCGGTGGGTACGACCTCGCTCACCTCACCGAAGCGCCCGATCGGCAGCTCGGCGAGCTTGGCGGCGCGCCAGGCCGGCGTCTCGCCGTCCAGCAGCGGGGTCTGGATCGGGCCCGGGGCGATCGCGTTGACCAGCACCCCGCGGCGCGCCACCTCACGGGCTAGCGCCTTGGTGAAGGCGATGACCGCGCCCTTGCTGGCGGAGTAGTGCACGACCTCGCTGCCGCCGATCTGGCCGAGCTGGGACGCGATGTTGATCACCCGCCCCCACCCGCGCTCGAGCATCGGTCCGATCAGGACGCGCGTGCACAGGAAGGTGCCGCGCAGGTTAACGGCCAGCACCCGGTCCCAGTCCGCGACGGGCATGTCCTCGAGCAGCGACTGGGTGAAGATCCCGGCGTTGTTGACCAGGACGTCGACCCGCCCGTGTGCGTCGACCGCCTCGGCCGCCATGGCGCGCACCGCCGTCTCGTCGGACACGTCGGCCCGGTGGTAGCTCACCTGTGCGCCGAGCACGCGGACGGCGTCCAGGACGGGGGTCGCGGCTGCCTCGTCGACGAGGTCGACCAGGGCCAGGTCGGCGCCCTCGGCAGCGAAGCCCCGGGCGATCCCGGCGCCGATCCCGGACGCCGCCCCCGTGACCAGGGCGACCCGGCCCGACAGACGACCGGGGCGCTGCGGGTCGGGGCTCACGAGATCTTCCGGTCGGCGGCGGTCGCCCACGCGTTGGCGATCTCGTCGCAGCGCGCGAGGTCGAAGCGGTGGCGCATCAGCAGCATCGCCGCCTCGTGCTGGGCCTGGTCGTCGCTGGCGACGCAGTCCTCGGCCAGGACGACGTAGTAGTCGTTGAACATCGCATCGCGGGCGGTGGACTCGACGCATCCCTCGGTGGTGCAGCCGGCCAGCACGACGCTGCGGATGCCGTTGCTGCGCAGCAGCAGCTCGAGGTTGGTGCCCCAGAAGGCGCTCGAGCGGTACTTGGTGACGACGAGCTCACCGGCGGTCGGAGTGAGCTCGGGGACGATCTGGTGGCCCGGCGTCCCCGGCACGGTGTACCGCAGCGGTGGTCGGTCGCCGCGGGCCGCGCTGTGCATGCGCATGTTGAAGCGGATCTGCGCCGGCGAGTCGCTCATCCGGTCCGGCAGTGCGGCGTTCTGCACGTGCACCACGAGCAGCCGGGCGGCGACGGCCTGATCGCGCAGGCGGACGATCGAGCGGCGCACCGGCGCGTAACCGGAGACGTCGATGCCAAGACGCCCGAACGCGCCGTCCGCCTCGATGAAGTCGCGCTGCATGTCGATGATCAGCAGGGCCGTGTGCTGCGGGGCGACCAGCTCGGGCAGCTCGGTGAAGACCACCTTGCCGTCGACCTCGATCACCGAGCCGCTCCCCCCGCGTCGTCGCGCTCTGCCACCGCCGGCAGCGGTTGATGTATGGCAGATATATCACATGTCGACGTCGGGGTGGAGCACGTCGACGAGCACGCCGTCCTCGTCCGCGACCACCTGCGCGCCGGGCCGCACGACCACGCCGCCGACCGCGAGCGCGACGTCGCGCTCGCCCGCTCCGGTGGCCGCCCCCCGGCGCGGGACCACCCCCAGCGCGAGGACCCCGATGGCGGTGGTCGAGAGCGCCACGACGTCGCGGACGGCACCCACGAGCACGATGCCGACCCACCCGTTGGCCGCGGCGATCCCGGCCAGGTTGTCGCCGACCAGGGCCGTCGCGAGCGAGCCCCCGCCGTCCACGACGAGCACGCGGCCGAGCCCGGGCTCGTGGACGGCGGCGCGCACCACGCCGTTGTCGTCCAGGCAGCGGACCGTGGAGGCAGGGCCCTGGAACGAGCCGTGCGCCCCGAACGAGCGCCACGGCAGGACGCACGGACGCAGGCGGTCGCCGTCCGCGTCGGACAGGTCGGCGGTGCGGGTGCTCACGCCGGGGAGTGTGCCAGTGACGGCGCGTCGCTCACGGTGGGCCCTCGACGACGACGCGGCGGTGCAGCTCGGTGGTCAGGGCGTGGATCTGGCGGGTGAGCTCGGTGTTGGTGCGCAGCTCGAGCTCGGACTCGTTGAAGTCGTGGTTGGCCTTGGCCTCGGCGAACGCGGCCTGCCGGTTCTGCCCGATCAGCACGAAGGTGGACAAGAAGATGGCCTCCAGCGAGACGATCAGGGTGAGCGTCGGCCAGGGGTTGCGCTCGGCGACCAGCATCCAGCCGGCGAACACCACGGCGTGCAGGTAGACGAACCGCATCGAGCCCGCGAAGCCCGTGATCGCGTCGGCGACCCGCAGCTGTGCCCGCGCCATCCGTTCCTCGGTGCGGGCGACGACGACCGGGTGCTGACGGCGGTTCGCGGGACGCTCGGACATCTGCTCTCCTCGGGCGACGGGGTCGGGCCAGCCTGCCCGACGTCCCCACCCCTTCCTCCCCCACCCCGCGTTCCTCCCCCCGACCGGTCACAAACCCCCCGTTTCGGGCGCGCGGAGCCGGTCGGGGGGAGGAACGGCGGTCGGGGGGAGGAAGGGGGTCAGCCGGGGGGCGGGGTTGGGCGGACGTCGGACGGCGGGCCGGCGTCGCGGGCGCGCAGGGTGGCGAAGACGTCGCCGACCACCGCCCCCGGCGGACGGCCGCGCTCGACGAACCACTCGGTGCCGGTGATCCGGGCGAACAGCCACCGCGGCAGCCGCAGCATCACGGCCAGGGCTCGGGTGCCGTCGTCGGCGGTGGTCTGGCTGACGTGGGCCGCCATCGCCCGACGCTTGGCGCTGGTGTGCGCGCGGACGTCGACCCGGTGGGTGATCTGCCCGTGCGCCGTGAAGGCGCCGGCGAAGTCGGCGGCCCGCAGGTCCGGCAGCAGGCCGGGGATCGCCTCGACCAGGCGCACCAGCCGGACCACGAGCCGGCGGTCCATGGTCGCCTCGAGCACCACGGGGGTGCCGGCCAGGGCCGCCGCGGCGACCCCGACCTCGTGCACCCGGCGGTGGTCGGCGTGCCCGTACCCGCCGGCCGGGTCGTACACGGTGAGGACGTCGGCCCGCTCCTGCCGCAGCACCGCGGCCAGGGCGGCGGCGGCGTCCGCCACGGGCACGGTGCTGAAGGCGTCCGGTGGCGGCACGGCGTCCGGGCCCCAGCCCGAGTCGGCGTACCCGAGCCGGACGACGCGGGCGCACCCCAGGGCCTGGGCCGACCGCTCCAGCTCGGCGGCGCGGCGGTCGCGCAGGCCGCCGTCGGCCCGCAGGCGCTCGGCCGCGAGCCCGGCGGCGCCGTCCGTCGCGACGACCAGGACGACCCGGTGGCCCGTCGCCGCAGCTCGCGCCAGCGTGCCGCCGGTGAGCAGCACCTCGTCGTCGGGGTGCGCGTGGAACGCGACGAGGGTGTAGCCCACGGGGCGAGGATGACAGACCGGCGATTCTCAGGCGCCACTCAGGTGCGGCGGCGCACACTGATGCCCGGCGAGCGCGACACGAGGCGAGGCGAGCATGGCCCAGGGCACGGTGGTGCGGCGCCTCGCGCTGTCCGCTGCCGCCGTCGCCGCCACCTCGGCCGCCGTCGTCCTCGTGCCGCGCACCGTCGGAGCCACCTGGGCCGGCGTGCACGCCACCCTCGGCACGCTGACCGCCGGCGACCTCGGGCTGCTGACCATCCTGTGGCTGGCCGGCATCGCCGCCCACTCCTTCGTCCTGACGGCGTCGCTGCCCGGGCTGAGCAACCTGCGCGCCCTGACCCTGAACCTCACCGGCAGCGCGGTCGCCAACGTCATGCCGCTGGGCGGCGCCGCGGGCGTGGGCCTGAACTTCGCGATGGCGCGGGCGTGGGGCTTCAGCCCGCGCAGCTTCCGGACGTTCACCGCGGTGAGCAACCTGCTGTCGGTCCTGGCCAAGCTCGTGGCCGGTACCGCCGGCATCGCCCTGGTGGTCGCGGCGGGGCGCTCGCCGGACTGGCCCGCCGCCGTCCTGCGGTCGATCGCCGTGGCGATGGTCGTGGTCGTCCCGCTCGTGGCGGCCGTGGTGCTCAGCGAGGGGTTCACCCGCGCCCTCGGCCGCGGGGGCGACCGGGTCGTGGCCGCCGCGGCCCGCGTGGTCCGCTCGGGCGCCCGCACCGACCTGCGCACCTCGCTGCCCGGACTGCGCGCCGACACGGCCGTGGTGGTCCGCGAGCGGTGGGGCCGGCTCAGCGGCGCGATGGCGTCCTACCTGGCGCTGCAGGGTGCGCTGCTGTGGACCTGCCTGCACCTGCTCGGCGTGACGCCGGGGATCGTCGTGCTCGTGGCGGCGCTCGCCGTCGATCGGCTGCTGACGATGGTGCCGATCACCCCCGCCGGTGCCGGTGTCGTCGAGGCGGGCACCGTCGCCGTGCTGGTCGCGCTGGGCACCGACCCGGTGCGCGCGACCAGTGCCGTCCTGCTCTACCGCGCGTTCACGTTCCTGCTCGAGATCCCGGTCGGCGGCGCGGCCATCGCCGTGTGGCTGGTGCACCGGCGCACGGGCGTGGCCGCGTGAGGATCGCGCACGTCACCGACTCCTACCTGCCGCGGGTGGGTGGCATCGAGCTGCACGTGCACGACCTCGCCACCCAGCAGATCGCAGCCGGGCACGACGCCGTCGTCCTGACCGCCGCGGCGACCGACCTCCCGCGCGGGGACGTGCCCGTGCTGGCCTTCCCGGGCCCGAGCGGCCCCCTGCGGCTGCACGACTACCCGGCGCTGCACCGCGCGGTGACCGGCGGCGGCTTCGACGTCGTGCACGCCCACCTGTCACTGGTCTCCCCCGTCGCCTGGGTCGCGATCCGCGCCGCCACCCGCGCGAGGGTGCCAGTGGTCGTGACGATGCACTCCGTCGCACCGGACGCCGGCCAGCTCGCCTCGCTGCTGCGCGCCGTCGACGTCGGGCGGCGTGCGGCCTGGACGGCGGTCAGCGAGGTCGCCGCTGCACCCCTGCGGACCGCGCTGCCTGGGCGGCCGGTGACGGTGCTGTGCAACGGGATCGAGCCCGGGGACTGGGCGCTGCCACCGCGGCGGTGGCCCGGGCGGGCACTCACCGTCGTCAGCGTCGGGCGCCTCACCCGGCGCAAACGCGTCGTCCCGCTGGTCGAGGTGCTCGCGCAGGTTCGTGACCTCGTCCCCGCCGACCAGCCGCTGCGCGCCGTCGTCGTGGGGTCCGGCCCGCAGACCGGTGCGGTGCGCCGAGCCGTGCGCCGGCACGGCCTGCAGGACTGGGTCGAGCTGACCGGCCAGCTGAGCCACCCGGCGATCCGCCGCCTGCTCGCCGAGTCCGACGTGTTCCTCGCCCCGGCCCGCTCCGAGTCGTTCGGGCTGGCTGCCCTGCAGGCGCGGTGCGCCGGGCTGCCGGTGGTCGCCATGGCGTGCGGCGGGGTGGGCGAGTTCGTCCGCGACGGGATCGAGGGCCGCCTGGTCGCCGACGACACCGAGATGGCTGAGGCGACCGCGGCGATCCTGGCTGCACCCGTTGCCCTGCAACGGATGCAGGAGCACAACCGCGCCGTCGCTCCGACCATGGCCTGGGGGCAGGTGGTCGCCCAGAACCTGGCCGCCTACGCGGCGGCCGGCGCCGGCGTCCGGCAGCCGGTGTCGCCGTGACCAGCAGGCCGGACGTCCCGGACCGGTCGATCACCTGATGCGGGTGCTCGTCGTCGACGACGAGGTCGGCCTCGCCGAGACCGTCCGACGCGGGCTGGCCGCGGACGGGTTCGTGGTGGACGTGGTGCACACCGGCAGGGACGCCGTGCGGGCCGCGACCGAGACGACGTACGACGTCATGGTCCTCGACCTCATGCTGCCCGGGCTGGACGGCTACCGGGTCGTGGAAGCGCTGCGGCGCAAGGCGAACTGGACGCCGATCCTGATGCTGAGGGCCGAGGACGGTGACCACGACCAGACCGACGCGCTCGACCTGGGGGCCGGGGACTACCTGACCAAGCCGTTCAGCTTCATCGTCCTGATCGCGCGGCTGCGGGCCCTGATCCGTCGCGGGACGCCCGCGCGGCCGGTCGTCATGGCAGCCGGCGACCTGACGCTGGACCCGACGCGGCGCCGCGTGCACCGCGGCGACGTCGAGCTGCACCTGACCCCGCGCGAGTACGGCCTGCTCGAGTTCCTGATGCACCACCGCGGTGACGTGGTCACCAGGACCCAGATCCTGGAGTCGGTCTGGGACCCGGCCTTCGAAGGTGACCCGAACATCGTCGAGGTCTACGTCCGCTACCTGCGGCGCAAGATCGACGTCCCGTTCGAACGGCACGCCATCGAGACCGTGCGCGGCACGGGCTACCGGATCGCCGCGGACGGGGGCTGAGCGGTTGCGGCTTGGTGTCCGGCCGCACGACCGCTCGCGCCACCCGCCTCGGTCACGCCTGCGTGTCGAGCGCCGATCGGCAGGTGGTCGGGACCAAGTGCCCTACCCCGCCACCCTCTGCAGGCGAACGCTGAGAGCGCAAGCAGACCTCGCACCTCGCGTCAGGGAGGGGAACACGATGCGCGCCGCCGTCCTGCCGGCCTACGCCTCGGCACTGGAGATCCGAGACCTGCCCGTGCCCGAACCGGGCCCGGGGCAGGTCCTCGTGCGCGTGGCGGGGGCCGGGCTGTGCCACTCCGACCTGCACCTGTCGACCGGCGAGCTGCCCATGCTGCCCTCGCTGCCCTGGGTGCTCGGCCACGAGATCAGCGGCTACGTCGAGGCCTACGGCCCGGCGGGCGGCGCGTCGTCGGGCGCGCCCACGGCCACCGGGCCGCTCGAGCACGGCACGCCGGTGGCGGTGTTCGGTGGCTGGGGCTGCGGCGCGTGCACCGTGTGCCTGTCCGGTGAGGAGCAGCTGTGCTCGGTGACGTCGTGGGTGGGCATCGGCCACCCTGGCGGGTTCGCCGAGTACGTCCTGGTGCCCGCCGTGCGCCACCTCGTCCCCTTGGGCGACCTCGACCCCATCACCAGCGCGCCCCTGACGGACGCCGCTCTGACGCCGTACCGCGCGGTCAAGAAGGTGCTGCCCCAGCTGGTGCCCGGCACGACCGTCGTCGTGGTCGGTGCCGGCGGCCTGGGCCAGTACGCCGTGCAGCTGCTGCGTGAGCTGTGCGGCGCGCGGCTGGTCGTCGTCGAGTCCGACGCCGCCCGGTGCGCCGTCGCCACCGAGCTCGGAGCCGACCTCGCGATCGGCCCCGACGACGTCGAGGACGCCGGCCTCGCCGGCGCTGCCGCAGCCGTCCTCGACCTGGTCGGGTCCGACCAGACCCTGGCCCTGGCCGGCCGGTTGGCCGCGCCGCGCGGCCGGGTCGTCATCGTCGGCCTGGGCGGCGGCGCGCTGGCGACCGGCTTCCTGTCACCGGCGGCCGAGGTGCTGGTCGGGTCGAGCTTCTGGGGCAGCCGCACCGAGCTGGCCGAGGTCGTGGCCCTGGCCCAGCGCGGTCGCCTGAGCACCCGGGTCCACGAGGTCGACCTCGCCGGCGCCGAGCACGCGATGCGTGACCTCGAGGCGGGCAAGGTCGACGGCCGGATCGTGCTCGTCCCCTGACCGACGCACCCACGACCCCCCGGAGGCACACACCATGACGAGCACCCACCACGACGACCCGGCCGCGCAGCGCGGCGTCGCCGTCGGCTACGAGGGAACCCCCAGCGACACGGCCCTGGACTGGGCCGCGGCCGAAGCGGCCCGGCGCGGGGTCCCCCTGACCGTCGTGCACGCGTACCGGATCGAGCCGGCGTACGCCTGGGGGTACGGGTACCCGCTGCCCACCGGCGAGATCGAGGGCATGCACCGCGAGCTGCTGCGCGTGGCCGAGGTGACGCTCGCGGACGGCGCGGCCCAGGTGGCCGCCCGGCACCCGGGTCTGGACGTGCGCACCTCGCTCGTCAGCGACACGGCCGCAGCCGCGCTGGTGACCGCGTCGACGTCCGCCGGCCTGGTCGTGCTGGGCCGGCGTCCGCACCGGTGGAACGCCCCGTTCGGGTCGGTGGCCGTCGCCGTCGCGGCGCACGCGCGCTGCCCCGTGGCCGTCGTCCCGGGCCCGGTCGGCAGCGAGCACGAGCCGGACGCCGGCCCGAGCCCGGCGCTGGACCTCCCGGCCGGCGACGTCGTCCTGGGTCTGGACGACTCCCCCGAGTGCGACGACGCGGTGGGGTTCGCCTTCGCCCGCGCGGCCGCGCTCGGCACCGGCGTGACGATCGTCCACGCCTGGTGGGTCGACGTATCGGTCCTGACGGTCGCCGATGTGCCGACCTGGCAGCGGGTCGACGACGAGCGCGCGTTCGTCGTCGACCAGCGGGTGCGCCCGTGGCAGGAGCGGTTCGCCCAGGTGCCCGTCCGCCGGCTCAGCGCCCACACCCAGCCCGGACCGGCCCTGGTGCTCGCCGCCCGCGACGCGGACGTGCTCGTGATGGGCAGTCGCGGCCGCGGCGGCTTCGCCAGCCTGCTGCTCGGCTCGGTCAGCCGGCACGTGATGACCCACTGCACCACCCCCGTCGTGATCGTCCGGCAGGGTCAGCTGGGGCGCTCGGGGCTGCTCGACCCGGCGTCCACCGTCCGGTCCTCATGAGCGCGCCGGCGCACGGCCCGGACCTGATCGTCGTCGGTGTCGACGGCTCGACCGGCAGCGACCACGCCCTGCGCTGGGCCGTGGACTTCGCGCGCCGCCAGGGGGCCGTGCTGCGCGTCGTCAGCGCCACCGGCCACGCCCCGGACGTCGGCGCGCTGGCCGAGACCACCGTGTCGGCCGACGCCCGCCGGCACGCCGAGTCCGAGCAGACCGAGCAGCTCGCCCGGTGGGGTGTCACCCACGACCCGGTGGTCGAGTCGACGCAGGTGCTGCCCGGGGACGCGGCCGACGTCCTGGTCAGCGAGGCCCGGCACGCCGTCCTGCTCGTCGTCGGCAGCCGCGGCCACGGCCGGGTGCGCGAGGCCATGGTGGGGTCGGTGGCGCAGGGCTGCATCCACCGCGCCCCCTGCCCCGTCGTGGTGCTGCCGGCCCACGTGCCCGGCGCGCACGCGGCCCCGCGGTCGTGAGGGCGTCCCCGCTGTCGACCGAGGTCGACGAAGCGGGGCTGACCGGTCGCGAGGCGGCCCGCCGGCTGGCCGAGGTGGGGCCCAACACGCTGCCCGAGCCGGAGGCCCGGTCGATGCTGCGCCTGGTGGCAGCGGCCCTCGCCGACCCCCTGGTGCTCGTGCTGCTCGTGGCCGGTGTGCTCACCCTCGCCAGCGGTGACCGCCCCGACACCGCGGTGATCGCCCTGGTGGTGCTCATCAACACCGTCGTCACGGTGCGCCAGAACGCTCACGCCGACGACGCCGTCCGGGCCCTGCGCACGCTGCAGTCGCCCACCTGCCGGGTGGTGCGGGACGGCGTCGAGCAGGGGCTGGCCGCCGCGGACCTGGTGCCCGGTGACGTCGTGCTCCTCGACGAGGGTGACCTGGTGCCCGCGGACGCGGTGGTGCTGCGCGCGGTGGCCCTGCTGGTCGACGAGTCGACCGTCACCGGCGAGTCGGTGGCGGTCGACAAGACGGCCGTCGGCGCGGCGCACGCGGGCACGACGGACGCAGGAGCGACGGACGCGGGCGCCGACGCGACGGTGCTGGCCGGCACGGCGGTGGTGCACGGGCACGCCGTCGTCCGGGTCGTCGCGACGGGACCGCGCAGCGCGCTGGGCCAGGTGGCCGGGCTGCTGCAGGGCCCCGCCCAGCGAACCCCGCTGCAGCGCCGGATGGCCCGGCTCTCGCTGCTGATCGCCGCCGTCGCCGTCCTCGCGTGCACCGTGGTGCTGCTGCTGGGCTGGTGGCGCGGGCAGGACCTGGAGCTGATGGTGCTGACCGCCGTCAGCCTCGCGGTGGCGGCGGTGCCCGAGTCCCTGCCCGCCGTCGTCACGATCACCCTGTCGCTGGCGGCCCGCCGGATGGCCGGGCGGCACGCGGTGGTGCGCGACCTCGCGGCCGCCGAGACGCTGGGCTCGGTGACCCTGCTCGCCACCGACAAGACCGGCACCCTCACCTGCGCGCAGATGCAGGTGACCAGGTGGTGGACCGCCCCCGGCGCGACGCAGGAGCAGCTGCGCACCGCCGTCCGGCTCTGCAACGACGCGCGGCTGGGCGCGGACGGGCAGCACGCCGGTGACCCCACCGAGATCGCGCTGCTCGTCGCCGTGCGCGAGGCGGCCGGTGCGGACGCCGAGGTCCAGCCGGCCCGGGTCGCGGAGGTGCCCTTCGACAGCGTCCGCAAGCGGATGACGACGGTGCACCGCGTCGACGGCGGTCACCTGGTCGTCGTCAAGGGCGCCCCCGACCACGTCCTGACCTCGCAGGTGCTGCGGGTGAGCGACGCCACGCTGGCCGCCGCAGTCAGCCGCAGCCAGGGTCTGTCCCGCCGGGGTCTGCGCGTGCTCGCCGTCGCGCAGCGGGCCACGCCCGGCCCGGGCCTGCCGACGGACGTCGACACCGGGCTGGACCTGCTGGGCCTGGTCGCGCTGCAGGACCCCCCGCGGGCCTCGGCCGCCGGTGCGCTCGAGCGGTGCCGCAGCGCCGGCGTGCGGGTGGTGCTCGTCACGGGGGACGACGTCCTGACGGCGGCCTCGATCGCCGAGCAGGTCGGCGTCACCGACGGTCCGGCGCGGGTGCTCGACCTGGCCCAGCGGCCGCTGCGGGACGCTCCCGGGCTGGACGTCGACGTGATCGCCCGCGCCACCCCGCGCGACAAGCTCGAGGCGGTCCGCACCTGGCAGGAGCAGGGGCACGTCGTCGCGATGATCGGCGACGGCGTCAACGACGCGCCCGCGCTGCGCCGGGCCGCGATCGGGGTCGCCCTCGGCGGACGGGGCACCGAGGTGGCCCGCCAGGCCGCCGACCTGGTCATCGCGGACGACGAGCTGAAGACCGTCGTGGCCGCGATCGAGGAGGGTCGTCGGGTCTACACCAACATCCGCCGCTTCCTGCTGTACGGGCTGTCCGGCGGTGCGGCCGAGGTGCTGGTCATGCTGCTGGGGCCGGGACTGGGCCTGGCGCTGCCGCTGCTGCCGGCGCAGATCCTGTGGATCAACCTGCTCACCCACTCGCTCACCGGGACGGCGCTGGGCGCCGAGCCGGTCGAGCCCGACGCGATGAGCCGGCCACCGCGCAGCCCGCACGAGGGGGTGCTCGGCGGCGGGCTGTGGTGGCGGCTGGTGGTCCTCACCCTGCTGGTGACGGCTGCCTCGTTCCTCACGGCCCGCACGGGCGACGCCCGGAGCGCGCAGTCGGCGCTGATGGTGGGGCTCGGGGCGGCGATGCTCGGTGTCGCCCTGGGCGCCCGCGCGCGCCGGCCCCGGCGGCCGGTGCGCCGCCGCCTCGCGCTGCGCAACCCCGCGCTGCCGCTGTCGGTCGCCGCGTGCGCGGCGCTGCTGGTGCTGGCGGTCGAGCTGCCGGCCCTGCGCGACCTGCTCACGACCATGGGACCCGGCTGGCCGACGTACCTCACCGCCGTCGGCTGCGGGGCGCTGGCCGCGCTGGTCACGCGGGCGGTGCGGGTCAGCTGAGCACCCGCTCGCCCACCCGCGGCGCGGACGACGAGTGCGACGGCGGCGGGACGGCGACGATCGGGCACCGCGAGTGCCGCACCGAGGGCCGGTGGTCCTCGTCGTCCCAGTCGACGACCAGCAGGTCGCCGCGGTGGGTGCGCGCGTACTCGACGTCGATGCCGTGCCCCTCGACCAGGTCGCCGGTGACGGGCACCTGGTCGCGCACGGCGACTCTCAGGTCGGCCAGGGCCCGCTCGTGGGTCTCCAGGGCCGCGGACAGCTGCAGCGCGCGTCGCCGGTCGACGCCGAGGTCCGGCGCGCCCGGCTGCACGTGCCAGCTGTCCAGCAGGTGCAGCGGCAGGTGCCGCTGGACCGCCCGGCGCACCCCCCACTGCTGCGCCGAGCCGGTGGCCCCGCCGTGCCGGCTGGTGACGACGACGCGCACCTCGCACAGGTCGGGCGCGTCCGGGCCGAGGAGCACCACGGGCACCCTCGCCTCCTGCAGGCAGCGGCGGCTGACGCTGCCGAGCACCGCGCCGACCAGGCCGACGTGACCGCGGGTGCCGACGACCAGCAGGTCGGCGTCCCTCGCGGCGTCCAGCAGCGCGCGCGTCGGGTCCGCCCCCACCGCCAGCTCGACCACTTTCACCGTCGGGTGCTCGGCCCGGACGACGGCCGCCGCCCCCTGCGCGGCGGCCGTCGCCCACCGGGGACCGGACCGGCCCAGGGCCTGCGCCCAGCCGCCGCCGTCCTCGGGTTCCCAGGCGACCACGAGCCGCAGCGTGCCCCCGGCGTGAGCCGCCTCGCCGGCCGCCCACCGCAGCGCGCGCTGCGCCGAGGTCGTCTCGTCGTACCCGACGACGACCACCGGCCGCGCGTCGTGGGACCGGGGTGCCAGCTGCTGGTCCATGACAACTCCCTCGCTCGACGTGCGCCTGGTCTGGCGTCCATCGTGCGAGCATCGGCGCCGGGTCGTGCAGGGCCAAAGGTCCCGGCCCCGCTCGGGGCGACACCACGCACCGCCCCGCACTTGTATGATCCGGCTGCGCCGACGACCCGTTCGGCCCACCGCAGCTCGAAGGGCACGTCGTTGAAGGTCACCCTGTACTCCTCAGACTCCCTCGAGGACGCCCTGCGCCTGGTCGGCGCCCTCTACGGGGTCAGCCTGCAGGTGGGCGCCGCCGACCCGACGGCGACCCCCGCTGCCACGCCCCCGGCCGCCCCCGCGGCACGGACGCGCTCGCGGGGACGGTCCGCCGCTGCCGTCGCAGCCCCCCGCAAGCGGGCCGCCCGGGCCGCCGTGAGCACCCCCACCGCCGATCTGCGCCGCTGGGCCCGGGCGCAGGGCTACCAGGTCAACGACCGCGGGCCGCTGCCGGCGGACGTGCTCGCCGCGCACGCCGCGTCGCTCTGACTCACCGACCCGAGTTGACCGTCACCTGGTCGACCGCGCCGGCGTGCACCTTCCACCGGCTCAGCGCCTGCTCGTAGGATCCGCTGGCCACGGCCCGCTGCAGGGCCCCCTGCACGGCGTCGCGCAGCCCGGGCTGGCCCTTGGCGACGGCGATGCCGTACGGCGCGGGTTCGTACTGCGTCGTCGAGGCCAGCTGGTACTGCGAGCGGGTCCTGACGTCGGTCGTCAGCAGCACGGCCGGCGGCAGGTCGTTCAGGACGGCGACCGCGCGCCCGGTGCGCAGCCGCAGCAGCGCGTCCGAGTTGGTCGGGTAGGTCGAGACGACGATCGGGTGGCCGCCGCAGTTGCGCTGCGAGCGGGCCAGCAGGTCGACCTGGACGGTGTCGGACTCCACGGCCACGGCCTTGCCGCACAGGTCCCTCAGGTCGCTGATGGCCGCGGGGTTGCCGCGCTGCACCACGATGGCGGTCCCTGCCACGAAGTAGTTGACGAAGTCCACGGTCCTGGCTCGGGCCGGGGTGTCGGTGATCGCCGACATCGCGAGGTCGAGGTCGCCGTCCTGCACCCTGGTCAGCAGCGCCCCGAACTCGGTGTTGACGAAGGTGATGCGCACGCCCAGGATGCGGCCGATCTGGGCACCGAGGTCGGGCTCGATGCCGACCACGGTGCGGCCGTCCGGCCCGAAGGACGACATCGGCGGGTAGGACGCGTCGGTGCCGACCCGCAGCTCACCCCGGGCGCGGATCGCCGCGGGCAGGGTCGATCGCAGTCCCGGGTCGACGCTGGTCGCGACCACGGAGCTCGCGGCCGGTGCGGTCGACCGACCGCAGGCTGCCGCTGCGAGGGCGAGGACGACGGCCCCGACCACCACCGCACCCCGCCGGCGGCTCGGGCGGGCGGTGACGCGGGGGTCCGGCGGGCGGGTGCGGTTCACGTGAGGGCCTTCTCGAGCGGGGACGGGTGCGCGCCGCGGTGTCGGGCGAAGGCCGCCACCGCGGGCCAGGCCGAGGGACGCAGCCACAGGTAGCCCTGGGCCTGGTCGCAGCCCTGCTGGGTCAGCCAGCCGGCGACGTCCGCCGACTCGACGCCCTCAGCCGTCACCGCGCAGCCCAGCCGGTGGCCGAGGTCGATGATCGCGGCGACGATGCAGGCGTCCTGGCTGCTCTCGGGCAACCCGCTGACGAACGTGCGGTCGATCTTGACCTCGGCGACCCGCAGCGAGCGCATCTGGGCCAGGCTGGTGTACCCGGCACCGAAGTCGTCGATCGAGGTGCGGACGCCGGCCGCCGCGAGCGCGTTCACGACGTCCATCGCCGTCTGCGCATCGGCTGCGAGCACCGACTCGGTCACCTCGACGCAGAGCCGGTCGGCACCGATCCCGCGCTGCGCCAGGGCCGAGGTCACCTCGACGACGAAGTCCGGGCCGTCCAGGTTGCGGGCCGAGACGTTGACCGCGACGGTCCAGTCGCTGCCGGCGTCGGTCCACCGCAGGTAGTCGTCCAGCGAGCGGTTCAGCACCCAGGTGGTGAGCGGCTTGATCAGGCCCGAGTGCTCGGCCACTGACAGGAACATCGCCGGGGGCAGCAGGCCGCGGTGGGGGTGGTTCCAGCGCACCAGTGCCTCGACGCCCGTGACGGCGCCGGTGCCCAGGTCGATCTTCGGCTGGTAGTGCAGGGTGAGCTCGTCGCGGGTCAGGGCCTCGCGCAGCTCGTGCTGCAGCGCCAGCGAGTGCGTCGAGTGGGCTGGCGTCAGCGTCGGGTCGTAGACGACGATGCCCGCCGCGCCCCGCTTGCCCTCGTACATGGCGGCGTCGGCGCGCTGCATCAGGTCCTCGACGGTGGCCGCACCGTCCGGGTACAGGCACAGCCCGACGCTCGCCTCGACGCTGATCGCGGTGCCCTCGAGCGTCACCACCTGGCCGAGCGCGCGCTGGACGGCACCGAGCAGCACCACGGCCTCCTGGGCGTGCGCCACCTGGGGCAGCACCAGTCCGAACTCGTCGCCACCGAGGCGAGCCACCGTGTCGTCGGTGCGCAGCGCCCCGACCAGCCGCCGGCTCACGATGCGCAGCAGCTCGTCCCCGGCGTGGTGCCCCAGGCTGTCGTTGACCTCCTTGAAGTGGTCGAGGTCGAGCAGCACCAGCGCGCCCCCGGGCCCGGGCCTGGCCAGCGCGTCCTGCGCCGCGCGGAGGAACAGCTCGCGGTTCGGCAGACCGGTCAGGGGGTCGTGCAGGGCGTCGTGCTCGTGCGACGCCGCCTGCCGGCGTAGGGCCCTGGTCGTCGCCCACGAGATCAGGGCGAGCACGACGAACAGCCCGAGCAGACCCAGCCCGAGGCGCAGCACGGTGCGCCGCGTGTCGGCCTCTGCCTTGGCGGCGATCGCGGAGTACGGCAGGTAGACCTCCAGCACCCCGACGGCACGTCCGTTCGACGAGGCCACCACCGGCTGCAGGACGCGGATCGCCGGCGCCGCACCGGCGTCGGTCACGACGTCAGCGGTCCTGCGTCCCCGCGTGGCGGCCACGAACGCCGGGTCGGTGGTGGGCACGGCGCCGACGACGCTGCCGTCGTCCGAGAACGGGACCCGGCCGTCGAAGCTGCGCAGCCGCAGGTGGGTCACCGAGCCGTTGAAGATCGCCAGGTCGGTCGCCGAGGCGAGCCGGTCGCGTCGACGGCGCTCAGCCCGCGGGCCAGGTCGACGCCGCCCAGCGCGGGCGCGATCGCCATCTCCTCGATGACCGCGGCCTGGGCCAGTCCCTGCTGGCGACCCTGCTCGAGACCCTGCTGCTGGTAGCCGCGTGCCAGCACCGCGCCGAGCACGCACAGGGGCAGCAGGCTGGCCAGGCTGTACACGGCGAACAGGCGCGATGCGGACGCGCGCCGTCGCAGGGGGGTCATGCCCGGTTATCGGCACGGTGGCCGGCGACCTGAGTCGCTGTCCGGCAGCGCCCGGTCAGCCCAGGTCCGGGTCGCCGGGCCACCGGTCACCGGACCGCAGGTCGACGACGGGCGTGACACCCGCGGCGACCCAGGTGCCGTCACCGCGCAGGACGGCCCCCGAGCGCTCGGGCAGACCGAGGACGACGGGGTCGGCCGGCAGCAGCGGTCGGGCGCGGTCGAGCCACGCCGAGGCCCCGGGCCGGTAGTGCGGCACGACCAGGTCGACGTCGACCAGGCCCAGCGCCGCGACGACCTGCACCGCGCCCTCGGGCAGCACCGTCCACCGGCACAGCATCATCGCCCCGGCGCTGGCACCGCTGACGGCCAGACCGCTCGCGACGGCCGCCCGCAGCGTCTCGGCGTGCGGGGCCAGAGCGGCCAGCAGGCGCGTGGGCGACCCACCGGGGATCACTAGCAGCTCGGCCTCGGCGAGCGCGTCCACGAGGTCCCCCGGCTCCGGGGTCGCGGTCCGCACCTCCTGCGCGCCCAGGCCGAGGTACCACCGCCGGGCGTTCGCCGAGGCCATCGCCTGCTCGCGACCCGGACGGCCGGCGAACGGGACGAGCACGACCCTCCGGGGCGCGCCGTCCGGCCCGGTCAGCATCGCCGTGTCCATCGCCTCGCACCCGGGCGAGAACTCGGCGCCGCCCTGCAGGCAGACCTCCCCGCGCACGTCCGCCCCCAGCCCGGTCAGCGGGCCGACACCACCATCACCGGGACGGCACCGACCCGCAGCCGCACGGTGCGCGCGCTGTAGCGGTGCGTCGTCCCGTCGACCAGCTGGTCGGTCGTGGCGTTCGGGACCGACAGCGTGACCGTGCGGTTGGGGTTGAAGTACACGCGCCGGACGCCGCCGGAGTACCGGAACGTGCAGGTGTAGGTGCCGGACGAGCTGCGGCTGCAGCCCCGAGCCTGGGCGCCGACGATCCACGACCGGGTGACGCCGAACGCCTTGCCCGCCAGCGTGAGCGAGTACCCGTTGGGGCCGGTGGTCCGCGTGTTGGCGATCGTGGTGTTGCCCCACGTGTACCAGAAGACCCGCTTGATGTCGGCGGAGGCGTTCAGCACGAGCGTGCGCGAGACGTTGGCCGCCTGCCTGCTGGCCGACACCGGCGCGACGCTGCGCGGGCCGCTGAGCCCGTAGTTGATCTCGGTGTTCCAGATCGGCTTGCGGACGCGGTACTTGGCCAGGATCTTCTTGTCCTGAGCCAGGATCGACATCGAGTCCTCGGGCGAGCCGGTCGGCAGCGGGTACAGCTGCAGCGACACCGCGTTCACGTAGTCGGCCACCGGGCGGCCGTTGACCTTCTGCGCGTAGAACCGGTCCATCCAGGTGCGCTGGAAGGTCGCACGGGTCACCAGCGCCGGGGCCACCAGGTAGCGCGAGGTCCTGGTCGGGGTCAGGGCGTCACGGGTCAGCTTGGTCAGCAGCGCCATCTGCGCCTGCGACCCGGTCCAGAACTCGGTGACGTTCGCCTCGTTCCACACCTGGAACTGCACGCGCGGGTTGTTGCGGATGTTGGGACGGTTCGCGACCGCCTGCACGTAACGCTTCCAGGCGTTCAGGTTCGTCGGCATCGACGCCGCACCGGGTCCGTACACGTCGGTGCTGCGCACCTTGCTGGCGTAGAACTGCGGCGTCTGGCCGAGGACGACCAGCACGTCGGCGCCGCGCAGCTTGGCCTCGCGGGTGATCGCGTCCAGCCGGGTGAAGTCGTAGACGTTCTTGCGCTTCTCGATGTCACGCCAGGTGACGCCGACGTCCCAGAGCCGGATCGACCCGACCTGCGTCAGCGGCCAGCCGTTGCGCCCGGTCGGCGACGCGTCGTGCACGCCGAAGAAGCTCGGGGCGACGGCGCCAGGCAGCCGCGGGGTGGCCGCGGTCGCGGGCAGGGCCGGCACCCCGACAGCGGCGACGGCGGCGGTCGCGACGACCGCGAGCAGTCGGCGAAGGGGACGGATCATCAGGGGTGGCTCCTCGATCAGGCGACGACTTCGGCGCTCCCATGAGACCACAATCACGCTGATAGTCCAGTTCGTCCCGCGTCGGTGCCGGCCGCGCCGCGCGGCCTTCGGGGCAGGTCCGACCACCGCGCCGTGCTGCGGCCATGCTGGGCCCATGACCGACGCCGCAGCCACCGACCTCGAGATCGGTCGCGCCGCCGACCTGCTGCCCATCCAGGACGTCGCCGCCGCGGCAGGCATCGCGGCCGAGCATCTGGAGCCCTACGGCAGGCACGTCGCGAAGGTCGCTCCGACGGCGCTCGCGCCGCTGGCCGACCGGCCGCTCGCGAAGTACGTCGTGGTCACCGCGATCACCCCCACCCCGCTGGGCGAGGGCAAGACCACCACGTCGATCGGCCTCGCCCAGGCCCTGGCGCTGCTCGGGCACCGGTCGATGCTCTCGCTCCGCCAGCCCTCGCTCGGGCCCACGTTCGGGATCAAGGGCGGGGCGGCGGGAGCCGGCTACAGCCAGGTCGTGCCGATGCAGTCGATCAACCTGCACCTGACGGGCGACTTCCACGCCGTCACCGCCGCGCACAACCTGCTGACTGCCATGGTCGACAACCACCTGCACCACGGCAACGACCTCGGGATCGACGCGCGCACCATCACCTGGCGCCGGGTGCTCGACGTCAACGACCGGTCGCTGCGCAACGTGGTGGTGGGCCTGGGTGACCGCATGGACGGCGTCCCGCGCCAGGCCGGCTTCGACATCACCGCGGCGAGCGAGGTGATGGTCATCCTGTCGCTGGCGACCTCGCTGCACGACCTGCGGGCCCGGCTCGGGCGGATCGTGGTGGGGTTCACGCACGACGGTGTCCCGGTCACCGCGCAGGACCTGCGCGCGGCCGGTGCGATGGCGGTCATGCTCATCGACGCCATCAAGCCGAACCTGGTGCAGACGCTGGAGGGCACCCCGGCCCTGGTGCACGCGGGACCCTTCGGCAACATCGCGACCGGCAACTCCTCGGTGGTCGCGGACCTGCTCGGCATCCGGACGGCGGACTATCTGGTCACCGAGGCCGGCTTCGGTGCCGACATGGGCGCCGAGCGGTTCTTCGACGTCAAGTGCCGGACGTCGGGCCTGCGTCCGGACGCGGCGGTCGTCGTCGTCACGGTGCGCGCACTGAAGACCCACTCGGGGCGCCACCGGGTCGTGGCCGGGCGCCCACTGCCCGCCTCGATGCTCGAGGAGTGCCCGGACGACGTCCGGCTGGGTGGCCCGAACCTGGTGCGGCACATCGAGATCGTGCGACGGTTCGGCGTCTCGCCGATCGTCGCGATCAACGCGTTCCCGGGTGACCACGACTCCGAGCACGACGTCATCCGCGAGATCGCCGAGCAGGCGGGAGCACGCGTGACGGTCACGCGGCACGTGGCCGACGGCGGCAAGGGCGCGCTCGACCTCGCGGCGCTGGTCGTCGAGGCGGCCCACGAGCCCACGGCCTTCCGCTACCTGTACGAGCTGGACACCCCGCTCACCGAGAAGATCAAGGTGATCGCGCGCGAGATCTACGGCGCCGACGGCGTCGACCTCGCCCCCGCCGTCGTCCGGGACCTGCAGCGCTTCGAGCAGCTGGGGTACGGCTCGTTCCCGGTCGTCATCGCGAAGACCCACCTGTCGCTGTCGTCCGACCCGACCCTGCTGGGCGCCCCGACCGGGTGGCGGATGCCGGTGCGCGAGGTGCGCGCCGCCGTCGGCGCGGGGTACGTCTACGCGATCTGCGGGCAGATGCGGACCATGCCGGGCCTGCCCAGGCACCCCGCGGCCGAGTCCATCGACATCGACGAGGACGGCAACGTCGTCGGGCTGTCCTGAGCCGCTGGACGTCAGGTGGTGACCTCGTCGTGGTGGTCCACCTGACCGGGTCGCACGCGGACCAGACCGGAGCTGCCCGAGTGCCACCGGATCGACTCCGGGCCACGGACGCGGACGGCCCGCCCCCGGTGGGGGGCGGGCCGTCACGTCGTGGGGTCGCTCAGCCGGCGAGGAAGGCGACGAGCACGCGGTTGAACTCCTCGGCGTGCGAGGCGTTGATCGCGTGCGGGCCGCCCTGGACGACGTGCAGCTGGGCGCCCGGGATCAGCTCGGCCGACCGCTTGCCGCTGACCTCGAACGGCACGACGGCGTCGCTGTCACCGTGGATCACCAGGGTGGGGACGGTGACCTTCGCGACGTCGCCGCGGAAGTCGGTGCGCGCGAGGGCGCCGATGCAGTCCAGCGTGCCCTTGGGCGAGGCGAACGCGGCGATGTCGCGTGCGTACTCCTTCTGCGGCTCGCTCACCAGGTCGGTCTTGTCACCCGCGGCGAAGAACGTCTCGGTGAAGTCCTTCAGGAACGCCAGGCGGTCGGTCTTCACGCCGCCCTCGAACTGGGCGATGGTCGCGTCGTCCAGGCCGCCGTCCGGGTTGTCGCCGCTCTTGTAGAGGAACGGCGGGACGGCTGACGCCAGCACCGCGCGCGACACCCGCGACGTGCCGTGGGTGGCGATGTAGCGGACGACCTCGCCGCCGCCCATCGAGAAGCCCACCAGCGCGACGTCGGTGAGGTCCAGGTGCGTCAGCAGGGCGTCCAGGTCGGCGACGAAGGTGTCGTAGTCGTAACCGCCGAACGGCTGCGAGGACTCGCCGAAACCGCGGCGGTCATAGGTGACGACCCGGTGACCGGCCTCGACCAGCGCGGGCACCTGGTTCTCCCACGAGCGCCCGCTGAGCGGCCAGCCGTGGATCAGCACGACCGGGCGGCCGGCGCCGACGTCCTCGAAGTGCAGCTCGATGGGGGTGGTGCCTTCGGTGCCGACGGTCAGGGTTGCCATGTTCGGGATCTCCAGAGTCTGGGGTGACGTTCTCGATCACCTGAACGTAGTGCACGATCATATCGCGCGCGACTTATCCGTTCTGGGTGCTCGCCTCGAGCTCCGCGGCCAGCGTGCGCAGCTCCTTGACGAGCGCGGCCTGCTCGGCGAGCGACATCCCGGCCGCATCGCAGATCGCGGCGGTCACCGCCGAAGAGCCCCGCTGCAGAGCGCGGCCCGAGGCGGTCAGCGCCACGGCGACCGAGCGCTCGTCGTCCGGAGCGCGGGTGCGGACGACCAGCCCCATGGCCTGCAGCCGCTTCAGCAGGGGCGACAGCGTGCTGGACTCGAGCCGCAACCTGGAGCCGATCTGGCCGACCGTGCTCGAACCGTCCTCCCACAGCAGCACCATCACCAGGTACTGCGGATAGGTCAGCCCGAGGTCGGCCAGCAGCGGTCGGTACCGCGCCGTCATGGCGCGCGAGGCGGTGTACAGGGCGAGGCACAGCCGGTCGTCCAGCCGGATCGCTGCCACCTCACGAGACGTCGTCATCGACCCAGGTTAGCCACGCGCGCCCGATATGGTCGTGCACGACCGGACGACCGATCACGCGGTCTGGGCGGCGCCGGCGACGTGGGCAGCGAGCCGGTCGCGGACGACGGCCGGGTCGGTGTCGGTGGCGAGCAGCAGGCTCAGCAGCACACGGACCTGCGACGGCCGGAGCGTGCCGACCGGCACGGCCCCGGCGGCCAACAGGTCGGTCCCCCCACCGCCGGCGTAGATCGGCACGACCGGGCCGCACTCGACCCTGGTCGACGTGGCCACGACCACGCCCTGCGCGGTCAGCTCGGCCACGGCCTCGCAGATCTGGGGGTTGGCGTTGCCGGCCCCGGTGGCCTCGAGGACGACTCCCCGGGCCCCGGCGGCCCGGAACGCCCGCAGAGCGGTCGCGTCGGCGCCGGGGTAGCAGGCGGCGACGTCGACCCGTACGCCGGACAGGTCGTCCGCCGGCAGCCTCAGTCGTTCCCGCCGGACCGGCCGGAGGTCGACCTGCACGACGCCGTCGCGCACCCATCCCAGCTGGCCACCACCCGGCGCGGTGAACGCGTCAGTCGCGACGGTGTGGGACTTGCGTGTGCCCCGGGCGGCGAAGATCCTGCCACCGAAGACGATCAGGGTGCCAAGGCCCCTGGCGCTCGGGTGCGCCGCGACGGTGACGGCGTCCGCGAGGTTGCGCGGCCCGTCGCCGTCCGGCGCGTCGGCCGGGCGCTGGGCGCCGGTCACGACGATCGGCCGCTCGTCGTCCACCACCAGGTCCAGGAAGTACGCGGTCTCCTCGATCGTGTCGGTACCGTGGGTGACCACCAGCCCCGTCAGTGCGTCGTCCGCGAGGTGGTGGCCGGCCCGGCCCGCGAGCCGGTGCATCAGGGTCGGGGTCATCAGGTAGCCGCCCACCCGCAGCACGTCGTCGACGACCACGCGCACCCCCTGCCGTGGTGCGAGCGTCGCGACGAGCTCGGCGCCGGTGGCCCGGGCGACCGCCTGACCGGCCGCATCGCTGCGAGTCGCGATGGTCCCGCCGGTCGCCAGCACCGCCACCGTGCGCATCCGTGCCGCTCCTCTCGGCCGGCGCCCGAGGCCGGCCCCGTCTCACCGACCACGTTCGCACACGCGTCGGGCCCGCAGGCCGCTCAGGTCCGCGGGTGGTCGTGCGCCCAGAGGGCGATCGCGATCTCGGTGCGACCGGCGACGGTGAACGGGTCGCGACCGGTGAGGTCTCGGACCCGCTCCAGCCGGTGGCGCACGGTGTTGACGTGGACGAACAGGTGCCGGGCCGTGCGCTGCAGCGAACCATCGTCGGCCAGGAACGCGCGCAGCGTGTCGAGCTGCACCCGCCCCTGCCGCGGTTGGCCGAGGAGCGGGCGGATGACCTGGTCGACGAACGGTGCGAGCAGCTCGCTGGGCTGCTGCTCGAGCAGCGCCGTCAGTGTCGTCAGGCTCTCGGGGCCGGCGACCCGCCCCTTGCGCTCGGCGGCCGCGAGCGCCGTCCGCGCTCCCGCGACGCCGAAGGCGATCCGGTGCGCCGGCACCGGCGGGCCGATCCCGCAGACCAGCCCGGACGTCGCAGCCAGGGTGGTCGCGGCCGCCGGCCCCGGCGTCACGGTGAGCACCACCGCACCCGTGTCACCGACGACGCAGTCCGCGGGCTCGGCCCAGCCGTCCGCGCTGCCGGGGGGCCAGGCGGCGACGGTCAGCAGGTCGAGGTCGGCCAGGCCGGCGGCGGTGAGCAGCGGACGGACGGCGCCGGCGTCCGCCAGCCCGTCCGCGACCAGGCCCAGCAGCTCGCCGGCCCGGGCGCGGTCGCCGCGGCGCTCGACCGTGCGCTGGTGTCGGGCCACGTCGATCACCTGGGCCAGGTGGGTCAGCAGGGTGCCGGACGGCGGCCCGGCCGAGCTCTCGGCAGCGGCCCAGCGCACCCTGCTGGGACTGCCCGGTGTGGGCGTCAGCCGCCCGCCGACCAGCTCAGTGGCGAGGTCGACCAGGGCCTGCTCGGTGCTGCCCGCCGCCACGGCCACGAGCAGCGCCTCGACGACGTGCTCATCGCGCAGCAGCGCGGCCTCGCCCAGCGCCGCCCAGCGGTCGGCGAGGTGCTCACCGACCGCCAGGAACGGCGCCCCGGCGGGCAGCTCGAGCAGCGGCAGGCCGAGGGCGGTGCACGCGTCGACCAGCGCCGTCGGTACCGCGGGGTGCACGTCCCCGACGCCGAAGCAGACCGCGACCGCGCCCGCGCGGGCCACGGCGGCCGCGAACCCGCGGCACGCGGCCGGCCCGGTCAGGTTCACCCCGACGGTGCAGACCAGCTCGCCGCCGCGCAGGTAGGCCGCGGGGTCCGGCAGCTCGGTGGTGTGCACCCAGCGCACCGGGCGCTGGCAGGTGGCGGCGTCACCGACCACCCGGTGCAACCGCAGGCCGGGGGCGGCGATCAGGTCCGCCACGGTGGGTGCTGTCGGCGTCGCCACGTCCGCAGGCTACGACGTCCGTCGCGCGCGGGGTGGAGGATCACCCAAGGTGCTCGGCGTACGACGGTGCGTCCGTCCACGCTCTGCGTCCGGGTCTGGGTGTGGCGGGGGTCACAGTGCCACGATCGGCGCCACCCCAGACCCGGAGGCCAGCATGTCGAACACCGTCGTATCGACGCCCGGCGAGCACGTGCTCAAGCGCGAGTTCTCGCTGTGGTCCTCCTTCACGTTCGCGTTCGCGTTCATCTCACCGATCGTCGCGCTGTACGGCATCTTCGCCCTGGCGATCAGCACCGCCGGGCCCTCCTTCTGGTGGGCCTTCCCGGTCGTGTTCGTCGGCCAGCTGCTCGTCGCGCTGGTGTTCGCGATGCTGGTCTCGCGCTGGCCGTTCGAGGGATCGATCTACCAGTGGTCGCGGCGCCTGATGGGCACCGGCTGGGGCTGGTTCGCCGGGTGGGCCTACATGTGGACCCTGGTCATCGCCATGGCGACCGTGGCTCTGGGGGCGGCCGGCTTCATCGCCGACATCGTCGGCATCACCGACGCCACCGCCACCCAGAAGGCGCTGATCGCCTTCGTCATCCTGCTGCTCGGCACGGCGCTGAACCTGATCGGGCGCACCGCGCTGAAGATCTTCATGTCTGCGAGCATCCTGGCCGAGGTCATCGGGTCGCTCGGCCTCGGCACCTGGCTGCTGGCCTTCCACCGCAACAACCCGCTGAGCGTCCTGACCACCGGCAGCGGCGGCGACGGCGGCTACCTCTCGATCTCGGGCCCGTTCCTGGTGGCCCTGGCCTTCGTGGGGTTCTCGTTCGTCGGGTTCGAGAGCGCGGGCGCGATCGCCGAGGAGGTGCACGAGCCGCGGCGCAACCTGCCGAAGGCCGTCATCTTCTCGCTGACCTTCATCGCCATCGTGGTCATGTACGCCAGCCTGTCGATCATCCTGGCCATCCCGAACATGGCGGCGGTGACCAGCGGCGAGGACGCCGACCCCGTGACGTCCACGCTGCGCTCGCAGCTGGGCGCCGGCATCGCCAAGCCGGTCGAGCTGCTCTTCGTGATCGGGTTCCTCGCCAGCTTCCTCGCCCTGCAGACGTCCGCGTCGCGGGTCATCTGGTCGTACGCCCGCGACGGCGCGTTCCCCGGGTCGCGCGGGCTGTCGCGGCTCAGCTCGCGCCAGCGGATCCCGATCGCCGCGCTGCTCGTGACCACCGTCATCGGGTCGGCGCTGTTCCTGCTGAGCAACCTGGCGTCGAACGTCTACACACTGATGGTGAACTTCTCGGCCGGCGGGTTCTTCTTCGCCTTCCTGTTCCCCCTCATCGGGTCGGTCGTCGTGCAGGCCCGCGGCGCGTGGCGCACCACCCCGTTCTCGCTGGGCGCCGCCACCGTGCCGGTCACCGCCGTCGCCACCGTGTGGGTGGTGCTGCAGTTCCTCAACATCGCCTGGCCGCGTGACGTCTACCCGCAGGCGTACCTGAACTGGTCGGTCTGGATCACGATCGGCGTGCTCGCGGTCATCGGGGGCGCCGTCTACGCGTCGGTCCGCGACCAGATCACCCCGGCCGCGGTCATCGAGGACGAGGAGCTCGCCGACGAGGCGCTGGACGCGGCCCGGCGGGCGCCCACCTCATGACGGCCGGTGTCGCCGTCGTGACCGGCGCCGCGAGCGGCATCGGGCGTGCGGTGGCGCACGAGCTGACCGAGCGGGGCTGGCTGGTCGCCGGCCTGGACCGCTCGCCCGCGCCGGACTGCGCCGCGTCCGAGCAGGTCGACGTCGCGGACGCCGGGGCCGTGGCCGCCGCCGTCGCCCGGGCCGCCGCCCGGCTGGGCCCGGTCACCGCGGCCGTCTCGGTCGCCGGGCACTACGAGATGGCCGCGGTCAGCGACATCAGCGCCGAGGCCTGGCACCGGATGCTGCGCGTCCACCTGGGCGGGCTGCTGCACCTGAGCCGCGCCGTCCTGCCCGGCATGCTCGAGCGCGGTGCGGGGTCGGTGGTCGCGGTGTCGAGCGAGCTGGCCGTCGGTGGCGGCTGCGACGACGTCCACTACGCATCCGCGAAGGGCGCGGTCCTCGGCCTGGTGCGCAGCCTCGCGGCCGAGGTCGCCCCCGCCGGGGTGCGGGTCAACGCCGTCGCACCCGGCCCGACCGACACGCCACTGCTGCCGGCCGACTCCCCCTGGCGCGCCCCCGACTACCTGGCCACCCTGCCGCTGCGCCGGCTCGTGCACCCGGACGAGGTCGCGCGGTGCGTGGCGTTCCTGGTCGACGAGGCGACGTTCTGCGTCGGCGAGGTCCTGAACCCCAACGCCGGCGCGGTGATCTGAGTGGCCACCGACCAGCCGCTGCTGGGCAGGGTCGCGCTCGTCACCGGCGCGGCCCAGGGCATGGGCGCCGCCCACGCCCGCCGCCTCGCCCGCGACGGAGCCCGCGTCGCCGTCAACGACCGCGAGCCCTCGGCGGCGCTGACCGACCTGGCCGTCGAGCTGGGCGGCATCGCCGTCCCCGCCGACGTGTGCGACCGCGCGGCCGTCCTGGCGATGGTGGACGACGTGGCGACCCGGCTCGGGGACGTCGACGTCCTGGTCGCCAACCACGCGCACATGGCCATGGGTCCCCTCGTCGACTACGACCTCGACCTGTGGTGGAGGACCGTCGACACCAACCTGGGCGGCACGTTCTGGCTCGTGCAGGCGGTGCTGCCCGGCATGCGACGGCGCGGCGCGGGCCGCGTCGTGGTCGTGTCGAGCGAGTGGGGCGTCACCGGCTGGCCCGAGGCGACGGCGTACGCGGCGTCCAAGGCCGGCCTGATCTCGATGGTCAAGACCCTCGGCCGCGAGCTCGCACCCGAGGGGGTCATCGTCAACGCCGTCGCCCCGGGCGTCACCGACACCCCCCAGCTGGACGTCGACGCGCAGGCGGCCGGCATCTCGCTGGCCGCCATGCACGCTCAGTACGCCGAGCAGATCCCGCTCGGCCGGATCGGCCGCGCGGACGAGCTGGCCGCGGTCGTGTCGCTGCTCGCCGACTTCCGGATGTCGGCGATGGTGGGCCAGGTCGTCCAGGCCAACGGCGGCTCGACCCGCACCCGCGCCTGACCCTGCGTGATCCCCGAGACCACCACCGAAGGAGCCCGACCGTGGTCGAGCAGCACGTGCAGCACGCGAACGGCGTCGTGGGGCAGGTCGACGGCCAGGTCGTCCCGCGGTACGCCGGCCTGACCACCTTCGCCCGGCTGCCCCGCCTGCAGGACGTCGGCCCGCACGACGTCGCGGTCGTCGGGGTGCCCTTCGACTCCGGCGTCACCTACCGGCCGGGCGCGCGGTTCGGCCCCTCGGCGATCCGCGAAGCCAGCCGGCTGCTGCGGCCCTACAACCCGGCCCTGGACGTGCTCCCGTTCCAGGACGCCCAGGTGGTCGACGCGGGCGACATCGCCTGCAACCCCTTCGACATCCCCCAGGCGCTCGACCAGATCCAGGCCGGTGTCGCCGGACTCGTCGGCGAAGGCAAGCCGTTCGTCATCCTCGGCGGCGACCACACCGTCGCCCTGCCGTCGCTGCGCGCGGTACGCGACGTGCACGGCCCGGTCGCGCTGGTGCACTTCGACGCCCACC
>JBBQGB010000034.1:0-34979 GCA_038322575.1 Actinomycetales bacterium | reverse complement strand
AGCTCGAAGGTCCAGGTCAAGTCGTCGACGGCCTTCCAGCTCCTGGCCAGGTCCCCGACGAACGCCCCGGACGGGTCGATGTCCAGCAGCTTGCTGAAGATCCCGTCGTACACCTGGGCGCCGGTGTAGACCGACGAGATGGCCGGGTCCAGGCTGTCCGGCTCACCGGTCAGGGCCGCCCTCAGCGTCCCTCCGGGGCTCGGGGTCTTCGTCGCGCCGGCGGAGCCGGCGGCGGTCTTGCCGGTCGAGGAGCCGCAGGCGGTGAGCAGGGACGGGCCGCCGAGGGCGACGAGCCCGACGAGCCCGCCGCGGCGCAGCAGGTCCCGTCGTGACAGGGGTGCGGGGTCGAGCGTCATGCGGTTCTCCTGGATCAGGTGGCGGCGGGTCAGCGGGAGGTGGTCTGGACGAAGTCGAGGAAGGTCGTGTTGAAGGGGTCGGGGGACTCCCACAGGCAGGCGTGGCCGCCGGGGACGGTCGCCCAGCGGGACCCCTCGATGCCGTCGTGCAGGCGGCGGGAGAGCCGGACCGGGATGAGGATGTCCTCCTCACCGGCGACTACCAGGGTCGGGACCGACACCTGCCCGAGCCGGTCGGTCGTGTCGTGCTGCTGGATGACGTTGAGCTGCGACAGGTAGGCCTCGAGCGACATGGGCAGGCCTGCCATGGCGTCCTCGAACTCCACGGCGTCGGCGGTCCTGGTCTCGAAGAACGGCACCGTGAAGGCCCACAGCGAGACGTCGCGCATGACGAACGGGACGCCCATCCCGCGGGCGAGGTCGGCCCACATGGCGAACATCCGGGAGCAGAACTCGCCCGGGGCCGGGTAGGTGCAGGCGAGGGTGAGAGAGCGCAGGTCCTTGCCGTGCGCCAGGGCGTACTCCTGGGCGATCATCCCGCCCATCGAGACCCCCATGAGGTGGATGTCGGTCAGCCCCAGGTGGTCCACCAGGGCCTTGGCATCGTCGGCCAGCATCCGCGAGGTGTAGGGGCCGGCCGGGGCGGACGACTCGCCGATGCCCCGGTTGTCGAAGCGGAGCACCCGGTGCCCGGCCGCGAGCAGCGCCGGCACCTGGAAGTCCCAGGACACCAGGTCGTCGGCGAGGCCGTTGATGAGCACGATGGTCTGCCCACCCTCGCCCTCGAGCACGTAGTTGAGGTCGATGTCGTTCACGTGGGCCGTGGGCACGCGGGGCTCCCTTGTCGTGGGTGGGTGGCGGGGTCGGGGAAGTGAGGGTCGTCGTCGGTGGGTGCCGTGACCACTGGGCAGGCGACCGCCTGGCGGTTCGGGACGGGGAGCAGGCGGGGTACGGCAGACCGGCAGTCCGGCCGGGCCAGGGCGCACCGCGGGTGGAAGGCACACCCGGACGGCGGGTGCACCGGACTGGGGATCTCGCCGGGCAGCGGGTCGTGGGTGAGCCGTCGTCGTGGGTCGGGATGGGGGATCGCGGCGACCAGGGCCCGGGTGTAGGGGTGCAGCGGGTCGCGAAGGACGGTGGCGGCGGGGCCGTCCTCCACGATGCGCCCGAGGTACATCACGGCGACGTCGTCGCTGACGTGCTCCACCACCCCGAGGTCGTGGGCGATGAAGACGGTCGCGAGCCCGAGGTCCCTGCGCAGGTCGGCGAACAGGTTGAGCACCTGGGCCAGGATCGAGACGTCGAGGGCCGACACCGGCTCGTCGGCGACGATCAGCTTGGGGTCCATCGCGAGGGCCCGCGCGATGCCGATGCGCTGACGCTGCCCGCCGGAGAACTCGTGCGGGTACCGCTCGACGTGCGCGGCCGAGAGGCCGACGACGTCGAACAGCTCGGCCACCCGGCGCCGGATCTCGGCCGGCGTGCCGAAACCGTGCACCTGCAACGGTTCTGCGACCACGTCACCCACCCGGCGACGAGGGTTCAGCGAGGCGTACGGGTCCTGGAACACCAGCTGGACGTCGCGCCGCACCGGCCGCAGCTGACGCCGCGACAGCCGGGTGATGTCCTGGCCGGCGTACTCGACGGTGCCGGACGTCAGGTCGGTCAGACGCACGAGGCAGCGGCCCAGCGTGGACTTGCCGCAGCCGGACTCGCCGACCACACCGAGGGTCTCGCCGCGACGCACCTCGAGCGAGACGCCGTCGACGGCGTGCACCACCGGCCGCTGGCCGCGCAGGTGCATCCCACCGGACCGCACCGGGAAGTGCTTGACGACGTCGGTGGCACGCAGCAGCAGCTCGCCGCGCTCGACGTCGTTCACTCGTCCCCCCGCATCGCGATGTCGCTCGGCACGACCTCGACCTGCCCGGGGTCGCCGACCGAGACGGCCGCGGCGACGCTCTGCCGGCGCAGCGACCGACGGTCCTCGGCCGGCAGCCAGCACGCGTCGGCGTGCTCACCGCCCGCCAGCGGCGGCTGCTCGTCGCAGCGGTCGTGCCGGTGGCGGCAGCGGGGCGCGAACGGGCACCCCGCGTGGGTCGTCAGCGCGGACGCCGGTGAGCCGGGGATCGCCGGCAACCGGCGTACCCGTGGGGCGCGGGCCCGCGGCACGGAGCCCAGCAGGCCCCACGTGTACGGGTGGTGCGGGTCGTGGAAGACGCCGGTCTTGGGGCCCTGCTCGACGGCCCGGCCGGCGTACATGACCAGGACGCGGTCGGCGATCTGCGAGACGACCCCCATGTCGTGGGTGATCAGGACGATCGACGAGCCGTGGTCGCGACGCAGCCGGCGCAGCAGGTCGAGCACCTGCGCCTGCGTGGTCACGTCCAGCGCCGTCGTCGGCTCGTCCGCGATCAGCAGCGCCGGGTTGTTGGCCAGGCCCATCGCGATGACGGCGCGCTGGCGCATGCCGCCGGAGAACTGGTGCGGGTAGTCGTCGACGCGGCGGTGCGGGTCGGGGATGCCGACCTCCTCGAGCAGCTCGACGGCGCGCGCCCGCGCCACCGACTTCGACACCCGCGTGTGCGCACCCAGCGCCTCGGCGATGTGCCACCCGACGGTGTAGACCGGGGTGAGCGAGGTCATCGGGTCCTGGAAGATCATCGCGACGTCGCGTCCGCGCAGAGCCCGCAGCTCGTCGTCGTCCATGGCCACCAGGTCGCGGCCGCGGAAGAGCGCCTGACCCTCGACGGTGCAGTTGGGGTCGCGGATCAGCCTGAGCATGCTCATCATCGACACGCTCTTGCCCGAGCCGGACTCGCCGACGATGCCGAGGACCTCGCCCGCAGCGAGCGAGAAGCTCAGCCCGTCGACGGCCCGGGCCTCGCCGCGCCGGCTGCGGAAGGTGACCCGCAGGTCGCGGACGTCAAGGAGCGGCTCAGGCACGACGCACCCGCGGGTCGAGCGTCGCGTAGACCAGGTCGACCAGGGCGTTGGCCAGCACCACGAAGAACGCGGCGTACAGCACCGTTCCGAGGATCACCGGCAGGTCGAGGTTCTGCAGGGCCTGGTAGGTCAGGCGTCCGACGCCGGGCAGCCCGAACACGACCTCCGTCAGCAGGGCGGACCCACCGACGAGCGCACCGAAGTCCAGGCCGAACAGCGAGACGATCGGGATCAGCGAGCAGCGCAGCGCGTGCCGCACCAGGATCCGTCGCTCGGTCAGTCCCTTGGCCCGCGCCGTCCGGACGTAGTCCTCGCCGAGGGCACCGAGCATCTCGGAGCGCAGGACGCGGGCGTAGATCCCCGCGTACAGGGCGGCCAGCGTCAGCCACGGGAAGAGCAGGTGCAGCGCCCACTGACCGGGGTCGTCGGTGATGCCCACGTACCCCAGCGGCGGGACCCAGGAGAAGACCGAGTCGTGCAGCCGGCTCTGGGTGAGGAGGTTGACGACCTCACCGAGCCAGTACACCGGCATCGACACCCCGATCACCCCGAGCAGGACGATGACGGGGTCGGCCGCGCGGCCCTGCCACGCGGCGGCCGCGGTGCCCATGAGGATGCCGACCAGCATCCAGATCACGGCCGCGCCGAGCACGAGCGAGAGCGTCGTCGGGATGGCCTGGGTGATCTGCGGAATCACCTTGACGCCGCGGTTGACGAACGAGGTCAGGTCACGGTCGATGAACAGGTGCTGCATCATCAGGCCGTACCGCACCGGCAGCGGGCGGTCGAGGCCGAACTCGTGCCGCACCTGCAGCAACGTCGCCTGGTCGGCGTTGCGACCGGCGATGCGCGCCGCGGGGTCGACGCCGGGGGTGGCGAAGAAGATCAGGAACACCAAGGCGCTGATCGAGAACAGCACGAACGCGGCCGCCACGGAGCGCCGCAGCAGGAACGCGAGCATCAGGCTGCCCCGCGCAGCCGCGCGCGTGGGTCGAGCGCCTCGCGGACGCCGTCCCCGAACAGGTTGAGCACGACGGCGGTCAGTGCGATCGCGATCCCGGGCGCCAGCGTGACGGCGGGCCGGGTGTAGAGCAGACCGAGCCCGTCGTTGATGATCGTGCCCCAGCTGGCCGCGGGGGGCTGCACCCCGACGGACAGGAACGACAGCGCCGACTCGGTCAGCATGCTCAGCGCCGTCATCAGGGGCAGGAACACGGCGACGGTGGGCAGGACGTTGGGCAGCACGTCGCGGCGCATGATGCGCAGGTCCGAGCAGCCGACGCCGATGCCGGCGGCCACGAACTCCTTCTGCGTCAACGAGAGCACCTGACCGCGCAGGGGCCGGGCGACGTACGGCACGTAGATGACCGCGATGATGATCACGGGCAGCCACAGGCTGCCCGCCCCGATGCGCACGGGACCGATGGTCAGGCCGCTGGTGAGCAGGACCACCGACAGGCAGATCGCCAGCAGGTAGACCGGGAACGCCCACACGACGTCGAGCAGCCGGGCGAGCACCGCGTCGACGACACCGCCGAAGTAGCCGGCGACCACACCCACGACGGTCGCGAGGGCGCAGCACAGCAGTGCTGCGGCGAACCCGATGAGCAGGCTGTTGCGGCCACCGTACAGCAGCCGCGCCATGACGTCGCGACCCTGGTTGTCGGCGCCGAGGAAGTAGTGGGCGGGGTCCCACGTGGGTCCGATCGGCGTCACGCCGAGGCCGAGGCCGGTGGTGCTGGCCTCGAGCACGGGCACCGTCCTGCCGCCCACGACGGTGCTGCCCGACACGTTCGAGGTGAACGGGTCGGTGTGGGCGACCGATCCGGCGTACAGCGGGGCGAGCAGGCAGGCCACCACGACGACGACGAGGACGACGGCCGAGACCATCGCGCCGCGGTTGCGACGCAGCTGGCTCCACGCCGCCCGCCACGGCCCGTCAGAGGGGCCGGCCACGGTCTCGACCACCCCACCGTCGGTGAGGTGGCCGAGCCCCATGGTCAGGTCAGCCATGCGGTGTCACTTCGTCCAGAGCTGGCTGACGAGCATGTAGAACTGCTTGCTGAACTGGTAGTTGCCGACCCGCTTGGACGTGAAGTCGATCAGCTTGGGCGTCAGCAGCGGCGCCGTCGGCGCGGCGGTCATGACGGCCTTGTCGACCGCAGCCCACTTGGCGTTCGCGGCGTCCATGCTGGTGCGCTCGGTGACCAGTGCGTCCTTCATCTGCGCGTCGATCGTCTTGTCGCAGAAGCCCGCGATGTTGATGCTCGAGTCGCTGCCGGGGGTGAACGAGGCGCACGAGAGCAGGACGTTCAGGAAGTCCGACGCGGCCGGGTAGTCCTGGTACCACTGGCTGAGGCTGATCTGGACCTTGTTCTTGGTGTTCTGGATGTAGGTGAACTGGATGTTGCCCGAGATCGGCTTGAGCGTGGCCTTGTAGCCGATCGAGGTCAGGACGCTCTGCACGTACTCACCGACCGCCTTGTTGACCTCGTCGTCCGAGACGACGATCCCGACCTCCTGCCCGGCGGTGCCGGACTCCTGCACCAGCTGCTTGGCCTTGTCGAGGTCCGGCGCCGACCAGGTCGTGCCGCCGCCCTTGGTGTACTGGCAGTCATCGACGTGGCCGGGGAACTCCGGCGGCAGGAACGTGCAGACCGGCTGGGCGAGCTTGTCGCCGCCGAACAGCTTGACGACGGCGCCCCGGTCGACCGCCCAGTTGACGGCCTGACGGGCCTTGATGTTGTTGAACGGCGCCAGGTTGGTGTTCATCGGCAGGTACCAGACCGCTGTCAGCGCCTGGACGTGCGCCTGGTCGGCGTACTTGGTGCCGATCTCGCTCAACCGGTCGGCGGGCGGCGGGTCGTAGAGCCAGTCGGCCTGACCGTTCTGGACCGCGGTGACGGCCGCCTCGACGGTGAGACCGAAGCTCTCCTCGATCGCGTCGGAGTAGCCCTGCGGCTGCGCGTCGCGCGACCACTCGGTGAAGTGCGGGTTGCGCACCATCTTCAGTGCGGTGTTGGGGTCGTAGGACGCGACCATGTAGGGCCCGGTGGTGGGGATCGGGGTGTTGCCGGCGTCCTTGGCGGGTGCGTCCGCGGGCAGGATCGACGCGTGCGGCACCGAGAGCTTGTAGGCCAGCTCGGGGTCGGGGTCGACCAGGTTGATGACGACCTTGTTGGTGGCCTCGTCGACGACGACGCCCTTGCTGAGGTCGCAGCTGGTCGGCGTCTTCAGGCACGCGGCGGCACCGACGATGCCGTTGTAGAAGGTCCCGGCGGTGGGGCTGCTCACGGTGAAGATGCGCTTGAACGAGGCGGCGACGTCGTCGACCGTGACGTCGCGGCCGTCCGAGAACTTGATGCCCTTGCGCAGCGTGAACGTGTACGACTTGCCGTCGGCACTCACCTCGGGCAGGGCCTCGGCGAGGTCGGGCACCACGGTGAACGACTCCTGGCCGTCGACCTTCTTGAAGGCCAGCAGGCCGTCGTACATCGCCTGGTACAGCTGCCAGTACTGCAGCGTGTAGTTGACCTTGGGGTCGAGCGTGCCACCGGCGGACTTGGCGAGCAGCTTCAGGGTGCCGCCCTTGTGCTGCTCCTGGAAGCCGGCCGGCGCGGCGGCGGTGCCACTGCCGGAGGTGCTCGTGGTCGGCGTCCCCGACCCGCCGCCGCAGGCGGCGACGGCAGCCAGGCCGATCAGGGCGACGGTGGTGCGGAGCCGGGTGGTGCGACGGGTGCTCACGGGTGGGCCCTTCGTGGTGCGCAGCGGCGGACGGGAGGCAGGCTCAGGCGTTCTGGTCGTGGGAGTCGAGGAACGCGCCGACCACCTGCAGGTAGCGCTCTTCCTCCTCGACGTGCGGCAGGTGGCTCGAGCTCTCGAACACCTCCCACCGGACGTCGGGGATCCGGTCGGCGAACGGCTGGACGCACGCGGGCGTCGCCTCGTCGTACCGGCCGTTGACCAGCAGCGTGGGGGCCTGCACCTGGTCGAGCCGGTCGACGATCGTCCAGTCCTTCATCGTCCCGATGACGTGGAACTCACTGGGGCCGTTCATCGTGTGGTAGACGGTCGGGTCGACCTCGAGGGCCGCGAAGCTCTCGACGACCTCGGGCGGGTTGGGCACCACGCGGCAGACGTGCCGGTCGTAGAAGACCTGCTCGGCGGCGAGGTACTCGGGCGAGCTCGTCGTCCCGGCCTCCTCGTGCTCGAGCAGGGTCGCCTGGACGTCGGGCGGCAGGTCGCGGCGCAGCCGGTTGGCCTCGCTGAGCCACAGCTCCATCGACGCGGGGGAGTTCGCGATCACCAGCGCCTGCAGGCCCTGCGGTCGACGCACGGCGTGCTCGGCGGCGAGCATCCCGCCCCAGGACTGGCCGAGGACGGCGTACGACGACGCGATACCGAGGCCCTGCAGCAGGTTGTCGAGCTCGTCGAGGAACAGCTGCACGTCCCAGAAGTCGGCGCCCTGGTCGGGCAGGTGGGTGGACCGGCCGCAGCCCAGCTGGTCGTAGTGCACGACCGCGCGGCCCTGCGCCGCGATCCCCGCGATGCGCAGCGTGTACGGGTGGGGCACGCCGGGACCGCCGTGCAGCACCACGAGCGGCACCTTGCCGGCGGCGCGGGTGGCTTCGAGGTCACCGGTCACGCGGTACCAGGTGCGGTACCCGCGGAAGTCGATCTCGCCCTCGGTGGTGGCGTCAAGGATCGGCACGCGGCGCCCTTCTCGCACGACGCAGGCCTGCCCCGACGTCTGCGGCGAAGACTGCCAGCGAAATGGTCCACTGTGAAGTCCTTTCGTGTAAAGAACTGGTTTCGTTCTGGCCGGTGCCCGTGCCGGTGGTGCAGGATCCAGGCATGAGAGGCGAATCCGCGCAGGGCGGCCACCCGGGTGGGCTGCACGCGCTGACTCCGCTGCGCGTCCCCACGGCCGCGGACGAGGTGGTCGACCGGCTGCTGGCCGCGATCGCCCTGGGCGAGTACGTCCCGGGTCAGCGGCTGCCGGCCGGTCGCGAGCTGGCGCGGCTGCTCGGGGTCAGCCGCAGCACCGTCAACGAGGCCCTGGGCCGGTTGCGGGAGGCCGAGGTGGTCGAGGTGCGGCTGGGCCGCACGGGCGGGTCGTTCGTCCGCGAGAGCTGGAACCACGGCTCGGCGGCCGCCGTCGGCCGAACCCTGGTGCCGCGACGGCACGAGCTCGAGCGGTTGTGCGACCTGCGCTGCCGCTACGAGGAGGTCGTCGCCCGCACGGCGGCCGAGCGTCGTACGCGCGCTCAGGCCCGCGAGCTGACGGACCTATTGGGCGCCTTCGCGGACGCGACCACCCCTGAGCAGGAGCACGCGGCCGACATCGCCGTGCACGAGGGGGTGCTGCGGGCGACCCGCAACGAGGAGATGGCGCGGCTGAGCCACGACCTGCTCGCGCGGGTGGCGATGGGCCTGCCGATCGAGCCCTACAGCCGCCGCGTCTACCGGCGCGCCCTCGCCGAGCACACCGCGCTGGTCGAGGCCGTGGTCGAGGGGCGGGTCGAGGACGCGGGGCGTGCGGCGCGCGGGCACTTCGCGATGTCGACCCGGACTCTGCGCGCTGTGATGTCGCGGGCCGGCGCCGACTGAGACGACCTCAGCGGGCCGCCACCAGAGCGCTCCGGGCCGCTTCGAGGACGTGCTCGGTGGAGCGGGCGGTCGTGCCGGCGAGGACGAGGACGCCGGCTGCGAGAACGCAGACCAGCGTCGCCGTGGGTGCGGACCAGGGGTGGCGGGGCGCCCGCAGCAGCGCCTGCACCCGGTGGGGGACGTCCCCGCCCGTGGCGGCCAGGGCAGCGGACGTCGGGCGGCGCGGGCCGGCGCTCGCCAGCGCGGCGTGCCCGATCGCCGCGGCCGTGGTGCGCCGGTCGCCGGTGCGCGACGCCGCGTCCTCGTCGGCCCACCGCTCGGCCATCAGCCGGACGACACCGGGGACCCGGCGCAGCGCCGGGTTGGCGACGGCCGACACCTCGGCGAGCTGGATCCACAGGTGGTGGCGGTGCCGCAGGTGGGCGCGCTCGTGCGCGAGCAGGGCGGCCCGCTCGGCGGTGCTCAGCGCGGCCTCCATGGCCGTGGTCACGACGACGCGGCCGCGCAGCCCGGCGACGGCGAAGGCCCGCGGCTCGGGGTCGTCCAGGACGACGGGGCGGCCGTCGTCCGGGCCGAGCCGCCGGCACCACGTGTCGGCCAGCCACAGCTGGTGGCCGGCGCGCAGGGTGTGCACCGCGGCGGCGGCGAGCAGCACCAGCACCGCGACGGCCACCGGAAGACCCGCCGGCCACGGCAGCGACCCCGCGGACGGCAGCGCGGCGGGCGCCCAGTGGCCGAGCTCGGCCACCTCGCCGTCGTGCGCGAGGGCGGTGAGCGCGACGTCCGAGAGGGCGAACCCGGTGGTGAGCGCGGCGGCCAGGCCGGTGAGCACGAGGGTGCGGACCGCCGTCGCCGGGCGCATCGCGGCGGCCAGGTGCCGGGGCGCCCAGCCCAGGGCCAGGCTCAGCGCCAGGGCCGCACCGACCAGGATCACGGCCGGTCCGTGGGCGGGGCCTCGCCCAGCAGGGCGCGCAGCAGGTCGTCGTCGCCGGGTTCGAGCTCGGCGACGAACCGGGCGAGCACGTCGCTGCGCCGCCCCTCGCGGGCCAGCAGCCGCGCCATCTGACGGGCGGTGACGGCGGCGGTGATGCTCTGGGTCGGGGCGGCCAACGCGTACGCGTACCCGCGACCGTGCTTGCTGCGGACGAGAAAGCCCTTGTCGCACAGTCGAACCAGCGTGGTCATGACCGTGGTGTAGGCCGCTGAGCCGTCGAGGGCCTCGAGCACCGACGTGACGGTCTGCGGCTCGGGGGCGCCGTTGACGACGGCCAGCACCTCGTCCTCGAGGGTGCCGCGAGCTCGTCGTGCGCCCACCGGACCTCCCTCGGCTACTATCGGCTGAATAGTATCTGGCGCCAGCCCTGACATCAGCGTAGGCGACCGGCTCGCCCCGAGAGGACCCCATGACCGACCTCAGCTACCTGCAGGCCGTGGTGATCGGCGCCCTGCAGGGGGTGACCGAGCTGTTCCCGGTCTCGAGCCTGGGCCACTCGATCCTGGTGCCGGCGTGGATCGGCGGCTCGTGGGGCCAGCTGGTCACCCAGAGCGGCAGCGCCGACTCGGGCAGCTCGCCCTACCTCGCGTTCATCGTGGCGCTGCACGTGGCCACCGCGGTGGCGCTCCTGGTGTTCTTCGCCCGCACCTGGGTCGAGGTGATCGGCGCGTTCTTCACCGTGCTGCGCACCCGTCGGGTCGAGAACTCGACCCAGCGGCTGGCGCTGCTCATCGTCGTCGCCACGGTGCCGGTCGGCGTCACCGGTCTGGCGCTCGAGCACACGCTGCGCACGCTGTTCGCCAAGCCGCTCGCGGCGGCGGTCTTCCTGACGGTCAACGGCGTGATCCTGCTCGCCGGCGAGCGACTGCGGCGGCGCTCGGTGGCGCGGGTCGACGTCCGCACCGGGACGGACGACGAGGCCGGGCGCCCGCTGGACTCGCTGGCCTACCGCGAGGCCGCCGTGATCGGCGTCTTCCAGACGTTCGCGCTGCTCGCGGGCATCAGCCGCTCGGGCATCGCGATGGTGGGGGGCCTGCTGCGGGGCCTGGACCACGAGGACGCGGCCCGCTTCTCGTTCCTGCTGGCCACCCCCGTGATCTTCGCTGCCGGGGTGCTCAAGCTGCCCAGCCTGTTCGGTCCGGCGGGCCAGGGCATCGGCGGCCAGGTGGTGGTCGGCGCCCTGGTGGCCGGGGTCGCGGCGTACGGCGCAGTGCGGTTCCTGACGCGATACTTCACGACGAGGACGTTGACGCCGTTCGCCGTCTACTGCCTGGTGGCCGGGGTGGCGTCGATCATCCGCTTCGCCTGAGGAGGCACCACGTGCGCGGACTGCTCGCCCACCTGCTCAACCTGCCGCCGCTGCTCGTGCTCGCCGTGGTGGGCCTGCTGGTGTTCGCCGAGGACGCGCTGTTCGTGGGCTTCGTCATCCCCGGCGAGACGGCAGCGGTGCTCGGGGGCGTCGCTGCCAGTCGGCACACGGTGCCCTTGGTGGCCGTGGTCGCGGTCGTCGTGCTGGCCGCCATCGTCGGCGACAGCGTCGGGTACGAGGTCGGTAAGCACCTCGGTTCCCGGCTGCTGGACTCCAAGGTGCTCATGAAGCGGCGTGACAAGCTCGCGCGGGCCCAGGAGTTCCTGGCCCGCCGTGGCGGTGCGGCGGTCTTCCTCGGCCGGTTCGTGGCGTTCTTCCGCGCCGTGATGCCGGCGCTGGCGGGCTCCTCGAAGATGCCCTACGCCCGGTTCCTGCCGTGGAACGCGGCGGGCGGGCTGGTCTGGGGCACCGGGTTCGTGCTGCTGGGCTACCTGGCCGGCAACAGCTACGACGTCATCGCACGCACGGTCGGTCGCGACGTGGCCCTGGTCGTCGCTGCGGTCGTGGTGGTCGCCCTGGTCGTGTGGCGGGTGCGCGAGCACCGGTCGTCCGCCGGGTCGTCCGGTTCGACGCCGGTCGCGTCGGACGACGGGCGCACGTCACGGCAGGGGTGAGGGGGACGCGAGGGTCCGGGTCACCGTCACGGTGACGACCGGGCCCGGGCCCAGGGGCGCGCCCGGCGTTGCCGCCACCGCGACCACGACGGCGATGAGCACAGCCAGCCCCGCCAGCACCGGCAGGGCGAGCCGCCGGGCGGCCAAGGTCCACACGCGCGGTCCCCGCACCGGGTGCGGCGCCGCCGGGGCGAGCATGGCGCCGGTCGGCGCGTCGTCGACGACGGCGGGCCCCGGCAGGGCCGCCGGTGCGGACGCCGGCGCGGACGACGCGAGGGCCGCGACGAGCGCGGCGGTCGCGGGGCGCAGCTCGGGATCGGGCGACAGGCACGCCGACACCAGTGCGCTGGTGGCCGGGTCGAGGTCCGGGCGCAGCGCGGCCAGCGGCTCGGGGGTGCCGGCGAGGACGGCGTGCACCACCGCCAGCGGCGAGCCGCCGTCGAAGGGCCGGCGGCCGGCGTACGACTCGTAGGCGACCACGCCGAACGCCCAGACGTCGGCGGCCGGACCGGACGGCGCGGCGCTGGCCCGCTCGGGGGCGACGTAGGCGAACGACCCCACGACGTCGCCGGTGCGGGTCACCTCGGCTCCGCTGACGCTCTTGGCGATCCCGAAGTCGCCCAGCTTGGGTGAGCCGTCGTCGGCGAGCATGATGTTCGCCGGCTTGACGTCGCGGTGCCAGATCCCGCTCTCGTGCGCCGAGTCCAGGGCCGCCGCCACGGCGTGCAGCACGGTGGCGACCCGGTCGTCCGACGGGCGCCCGGCGCGCAGCTCGTCGGCCCAGGTGCGCCCGCTCATCCGCTCCATCACCAGGAACGGCGTGCCCTCGACCTCGCCGAAGTCGTACACCGCGACCGCGTGCGCCGAGCTGAGCTGGGCGGTCAGCTGGGCCTCGAGGACAAACCGGGTGCGGGCCTCGAGCGCCTCGTCGAGGCCCTGGTGCAGCAGCTTGACCGCGACGTCCCGCTCGAGGACGGCGTCGTGCGCGAGCCGCACCTCGGCGGTGGCACCGCGGCCCAGCAGGCGCCCGAGCCGGTACCGGCCGCGGATCTGGGCGCCCTCGACGGGGTCGAAGGGCGACGGCACCCCGTGACGCTACCTGCGCGTCCTGGCCACCGCCCGTCGACGGCAGCCCCCGGCCTCAGGCGAGGGTCGCGTGCATCTCCCACACCAGCACCTCGGCCGGCTCGTCCAGGGCGCTCACCCGGTGCCCGCCGGTGCCGGTGAACCGGACGGCGTCACCGGCCTCGAGCGCGCCGGCGCCCTCGAGCTCGACCCGGCCACGCGGGACGAACAGGTGCAGGAACGGCGCGTCCGGCAGCTGCACCGACTGACCGGGCTGCAGCCGGGCCGCGTGCAGGGCGGCGTACCTGTTCGCGATGCGGATCGCGCTGGCGCCGGCGTCGCGGGCCATGCCGGACGCCACCGGCACCAGACCGCCGGCGAGCAGGTCGGCGTCGATCTCGAGCTGCTCGTACCCGGGGGTGATGCCGCCCTCGTCGGGCACGACCCACATCTGCACGAAGTGCACCGGGTCGGCGTGCGCCGCGGTCACGACCCCGCCGCCGCGCCAGGAGTCGTTCTTCTCCGAGTGCAGGATGCCGGTGCCGGCGCTCATCCGCTGGGCCAGGCCCGGGTAGATCAGGCCGTTGTGCCCGGTGGAGTCCTGGTGCACCAGCGAGCCCTGCAGCACCCAGGTGACGATCTCCATGTCGCGGTGCGGGTGGGTCTCGAAGCCCGCACCGGGGCTGACGACGTCGTCGTTGTTGACCAGCAGCAGCCCGTGATGGGTGTTACCCGGGTCGCGGTGCTGGCCGAACGAGAACGAGTGGTGGGAGTCCAGCCAGTCGATCCGGGTCGCGAAGCGGTCGGCGGCGCGGCGGACGTCGAGCACGGGTGCGGTCATGCCCGCTCAACGGTCGTTGCGCCGACAATCATCCCGGCCGCTCAGCGGGGCTCGTCGGACCGCTCGCCGATGGGCGCCGGGGCCTTGCTGACCCGGCGGCTGCCGGCCAGCGTCTGCCAGCCGACGGCGAAGGACGGCTCGACCGTCGGGTCGATCCGCGGGTCAGGCCGGCCCGCCGTCGGGTCGGGGGTCAGGTGGAAGTCGGCCTGCACCCGCTCGGGGGTGACGTCGACGAGGGTCCAGCCGTGCCCGACGCCGTCCAGGTACTTGATCCACGGGTTGGTGGCCTGCACCGCGCCGGTGGCGCCGCGGGCGGCGGCGACGGACGGCGGGCCGGCCGCCCCCGCGAGCTCGTAGAACCCGTCGCTGGTGACGGACGGGCAGACGAACTCGACCCCGACCGGGGTGTAGCCGGTGCCCGTGGAGACGGGCAGGTCCATCGCCCACGACGAGTGGATGTCACCGGTGAGCACCACCGCGTCGCCGGCAGCCGCCGGCTGTGCGGCGAGGTGACCGAGCAGGTCGCGCTGGTCGGCCTGGTAGCCGTCCCACTGGTCGGAGTTGATCAGGGTCGGCACGCCCGGCCCGAAGATGGCACCCGGGAACCCGACCGGGGTGACGACGACCTGGTTGCCGACCAGGTGCCACGGCTTGCCGGTGGCGGCCACGCCGTCCTTGAGCCACTGCAGCTGCTCGGGCTCGGGCAGGTGCCGGCTCGGGTCGTCGACCCCGGGCGTGGCCGCGGGGATGAACCCGCCGCCGGTGGTCGTGAAGCCCGGCGCGTCGACCTGCTTGCTGCGGTTCTGCCGGGTCTCGAGCACCGACAGGTCACCCAGGGCGCCGAAGGTGAAGCGCCGGAAGAACCGGGTGCCCTGGTGGGGCACCGCGGTCTGCTCGGGCAGCCGGAACGGCATCCACTCGAGGTAGGCCTCGTACGCCGCAGCGCGCCGGGCCGCGAACGCCCCCTCGGCGCCGGGGGTGTGGTTCTCGGCCCCGGTGGCCCAGGCGTTGTTGGCCACCTCGTGGTCGTCGAAGATCGTGATCCACGGGTGCCGGCGGTGGGCGGCTTGAGCGTCGGGGTCGGCCTTGTGCAGTGCGTGCCGCAGCCGGTAGTCGCGCAGGGTCAGGATCTCGGTCGCCGGCACGCCGTCGCGGGTGCCGACCAGCCCCGCCGGACCGTACCGGTCGGCGCCGTTGCCGTACTCGTAGCTGTAGTCGCCGACGTGCAGCACCAGGTCGAGGTCGTCGCGGCGGGCGATCGCGCGGTACGCCGAGAAGTACCCGCCGGTGTAGTTGCTGCACGACACCAGCGCCAGCCGCAGCGCGTGCACCTCACCCGGGACGTCGGGTGCGGTCCGGGTGCGACCGACCGGGCTGGTCTGGTCCTTGGCGGTGAACCGGTACCAGTAGCGGGTGTACGGCTCGAGGCCCCGCACGTCGACCTTGACCGTGTGGTCGCTCGCCGCGTCGGTGCGCACGCGCCCGCGTGCCACGACGTGCCTGAACCGCTCGTCGCGCGCGACCTCCCACCGCACGTTCAGCGGCCGCCCCAGGCCGCTGCCGGGGCTGGCCACCGGCTCACCCTCGCGGGTCGGTGGCGTGGCGCGGGTCCAGATGACGACGGCGTCGGCCGTGGGGTCGCCGCTCGCGACGCCGTAGCCGAAGACGCCGTGGGACGACGGCGCCGCGGCGGCGCTCTCGTCGAACAGTCGGACGGGGGCGGCCACGGCGACGGCGCCGGCGGCGGCACCCTTGAGCGCGAGGCGGCGGGACACGATCGGTGAGGGGGTCACGGCGCCAACCATGGCCTGTGGAGGTGAACAGCGCCAGACCCTGGGGTGAACGGATCCCTCAGGCGCGCAGTCGGGCCTGGTCCCCCATCACGACGACCGGGTGCCGCGCCGGCACCAGGGCCCGCATCAGCTGCTGCAGCCCAGTGAGGGGCAGCGACACGCACCCGTGGGTGGGACCGCCGTGGTCGACGTGCAGCCAGATCCCGCCGCCGCGCGTGGGGCCCTGCGGCCGCTCGTCGTCCAGCGGCGAGCGGCCCGGACGCCGGTTGTAGTCGATGGCGACCACGTGGTCGAAGCTGCCCTCGAGCGAGTCGCCGAAGACGCTGTCGCCGGTCGGGACGAACGACGGTGAGCGGTGGTACGGCAGGGCCGTGCCCGGGTCGGCCTGCAACCCCCCGGCGTCGCTGAGCGTGTACGTCCCGGTCGGTGTCCGCAGGTCGCCCTCGCGGTGGTCGCTGGTCCAGCCCCGGGCCCCCACGTGACCACGCCACCGGGCCGAGAGGACCCAGCCGGCCGCCGTGCGCTGGTACAGCTCGACCGCGGTGGTCGCGGCGGACGCGGCGTCGCCGCGCACGAGCACCACCTGCGAGCTGGACGACGGCACCGAGGCGGCCGTGCGCTCCCCCACCCCGGCCACCGACGCGAACGGCCCCGTGTCCTGCCGGGCGGGCGCGACGGACGGGGCCCGGTCGAGCGAGGAGGGCGAGGGGGCCGCGGCCGCCGCGGTGGCCGGCACTGGCTCGTCCGCGCCGGACGCCCGGGCCGCCCGCCACAGCACGACGAGCAGTGCGGCCATCAGCAGCACAGCCACCGCCCGCCGACGCCGGACCCGGCTCGAGGCGCGGCGGCGACGCGCGACCACGGCGTGGCTGATGATCTCCTCCTGAGCGTCAGGATCCGACCAGCGGACGGTCACGTGCTGGTACGAGGGTAGTCACGAGATCGCCTGGCGCGCCGCGACCACGCGCGTGGCGGTTCGACGGGGTGTCCAGCCGACCTAGAGTTGGTGGTGCAGCAGTCGTCGTCGTCCCTGGGAGCAGCCCTGTGCAGGCCAGTTCTCGCCGGGCGTTCCTCGTCTCGCTCGGGGCGGTGGCTGCGGGCACCACCGGCTGCTCGGGCAGCCGACCCGAGGGTTCGGCGGCGGGCAACCCCCCGGCCCCGAGCACCCCGCGGCCGACCGGCCGGCCCAGCCCGACCACGTCCCGCCCCGGGGTGCAGGACCCCACGGCGTCGGGCGCGGACCTCGTGCACGGGCCGCGCGACGTGCCCGCCGTCGCGCTGACGTTCCACGGCGCGGGTGACCCGTCGCTGACGCGAAGGGCCCTGGCGGCGCTCGCGGCGGTGGACGCGAAGGTCACGGTCATGGCGGTCGGCACCTGGCTGCAGCAGAACCCCTCGCTGGCCACGGCGCTGCTCGGCGCCGGCCACGAGCTGGGCAACCACACCTGGAGCCACCAGGCCATGCGCCGGCTCGGCCCGGTCGCGTGCCGCACCGAGATCGCCCGCGCCAAGGCGCTGATCACCGAGCTGGCCGGGACGCCGGTGCGCTGGTTCCGGCCCAGCGGCACGCCGACGAGCACCGCGACGATCCGGGCGGCTGCGCTCGCGTCCGGCTACGAGCGGTGCCTGTCCTACGACGTCGACCCGCTGGACTACACCGACCCCGGCGCCGCTGCGGTCACGCGCGGGGTCCTGTCGGCGGTCCGGCCGGGCAGCATCGTCAGCCTGCACCTGGGTCACGCCGGGACGGTCGCCGCGCTGCCCGACGTCCTCGCCGGGCTGGCCGACCGCGGGCTGCGCGCGGTCACCGTGTCGCACCTGGTTCAGGGTCAGGCATGAGGAGCCGCCGCTACCGCCTGGTGCGCACCGGGATCGGGGTCGCGGTGATCGCCGTGGTGGCCCTCGCCGTCGCGTCCTCGCGCGGGGACGACGAGGCCCCGTCGGCGGCCCGAGCGCCAGCAAAGCCCTCGGCGAGCCGGCCGGCGAAGCCGCCCGCGGCCGCTGCCGTCGGCGTGTACGCCGCTGCGTCCGCGGACCGGATGTCCGCGCAGGCGCGCGGGGCGCGGTCGCTGGTGTACGTCCCGGACTCCCAGAGCGATGACGTCCGGGTCATCGATCCGCGCACGTTCCGCGTCGTCGACCGGTTCGACGTCGGCAACGAGCCCCAGCACGTCGTCCCGTCGTACGACCTGAAGACGTTGTGGGTCAACGACGACCTGAGCAACGACCTGGTGCCGATCGACCCCCGCACCGGACGCCGGGGCGCGACCGTCAAGGTGGACGACCCCTACAACCTCTACTTCACCCCGGACGGCGAGCACGCGCTGGTCATGGCCGAGCGGCTGCGCCGGATCGACGTCCGCGACCCGCACACGATGGCGCTGCAGGGCTCGATCCCGGTGCCCTGCGCCGGAGTCAACCACGCCGACGTCACCCGCGACGGCTCGGTGATGATCGCCAGCTGCGAGTTCAGCGGCAAGCTGCTGGTGATCCCGCGCACCCTCGACCGGGTCGCCAAGGTGATCGACCTGAACGGCATCCGGACGCCGGGCGCCACCGACCCGGCGATGGCGCGGTCGATGGGGGGGCCGGCGCAGGGGCTCAGTCGGGGCGCCTCGGCCATGCCACAGGACGTGCGGCTGACCGACGACGGCAGCACGTTCGTGGTGGCCGACATGCTGCGCAACGGGGTCTGGGTCGTCGACGCCACCACCCGCGAGGTCGTGACGTTCGTGCCGACCGGCAAGGGTGCCCACGGCATCTACCCCAGCCGCGACGCCAAGCGGCTGTTCGTCAGCAACCGCGACAGCGCCTCGATCAGCGTGCTGGACGCCCGCGGGCGCACCGTCGTCGCCCGGTGGCCGCTGCCGTCCGGTGCCTCCCCCGACATGGGCGGGGTCAGCGCCGACGGCCGGCAGCTGTGGCTGTCCGGTCGCTACGACGGGGTCGTCTACGTCGTCGACACCGCGAACGGCCGGCTGCTGCACACGATCAAGGTCGGGGCGGGGCCGCACGGGCTGCTGGTCTGGCCGCAGCCGGGCCGGTACTCCCTGGGCCACACCGGCAACATGCGCTAGTGGTCCGGGTCCGCCGATGGCTGATCGGGGCAACGTCGCGTCACCGCTGACGCCCCGTTGCCCTGGTGGGCGCGACCTGTCCGTCGGGTTGCCACAGGGACGTCCCGGCCCCCTGACGATTCAGCCCCACTGGGTCCCGTTGCTACGGCACCCGGTTGTCGCGGGGGCACCCCACTACGGTCCGACCGGAGCAGGGTGCCCCCGCGGTCACCGGGGGGGCGAGCGACCGCCGGACACGGACCACCGATGGCCGGCTACCGTGAGCGACGCGACCCGGGACGGACGAAGCGCGGCCCTGGCTAGCGCTCGTGGCGCAGCAGCAGGGGCACGACCAGCCAGGCGAGCACGTAGAACCCCAGGGTCGCCGAGGCCGCGACGGTGGCCGCGCCCGCGCCCAGCACGACGTCGAACACGAGCAGCACCACGCCGGCCACCGCGACGGCGAGCACCGCGAGGCCGGCCTTCGAGGCCAGGTCGCCCATGGTCACCAGCGTGGCCTTGCGTCGACGTCGGAACAGGATCCGGTGGGCGCTGACCGGGGCGATGATCAGCCCGGTCGCCGTCGCTGAGAGCAGCAGGACGACGAGGTACAGCGTGCGCTGGGGCCCGGTCAAGGTGGCGAACCGCGCCTGGAACGGCAGCGTGACCAGGAAGCCGGTCAGCACCTGGACGCCGGTCTGGGTGACCCTCAGCTCCTGCAGCAGCTCTTCCCAGTTGCGGTCCAGGCGCGCGTTGCCCGTCTCGCCCCGCCCGTCGTCCCCGGCCCCGCTCACCGGCCCCCGTCCAGGCCGCGCAGGAAGTCGGGGTCGTCGTCCGGGCCCTGCGGACGGCGCGGCGGCCCCCCGCGGTGCGCCGGACCGGACGGCCGTCCGACCAGCAGCCACCCGACGCTGCCGAGCAGCGGGAGCACCACGATGACCAGCAACCAGGCCGGCTTCGGCAGCGTCCGGACCGATGCGGCGGGCGCCTGCGCGCAGTCGACCAGGCAGTAGACGAGCAGCCCGACCACCACGAGCGCCGGCAGGTACCTCAGCACGGCGACCCCGTGACGGGCGTCGGCACCGGCATCAGCGAGCGCTCGCGCGGGCGGCGTACAGCGCCTCGACGTCCGGGGCGAAGTCGGCACTGACCTTGGCGCGCTTGAGCTTCAGGGTCGGGGTGAGGTGGCCCGAGTCCTCGGTCCAGGCCGACGCGAGGATCACGAACCGGCGGATCTGCTCGGGAGCCGACACGCTCTCGTTGGCGGTGTCGATGGCGCCCTGGACGGCGGCCCGCAGCTGGTCGTCGTCGGTGAGCTCGGACGCCGGCTGGCTGGGCCGGCCGTGCTCGGCCAGCCAGGCGTCCAGGGACTCCTGGTCGAGCGTGACCAGCGCCGCGACGTAGTTGCGCTGGTCGCCGACGACCATCGCCTGGGCGACCACCGGGTGCGCGCGCAGCACGTCCTCGAGCGCGGCGGGAGCGACGTTCTTGCCGCCGGCGGTGACGATGATCTCCTTGGAGCGGCCGGTGATGGTGAGGAACCCGTCGTCGTCCAGCGATCCGAGGTCGCCGGTGCGGAACCAGCCCTCGGCGTCCAGCACCTCGCGGGTGGCGGCGTCGTCGCGCCAGTAGCCGGTGAACACGTGGCCGCCGCGCACGCAGATCTCACCGTCGTCGGCGACGCGCACCTCGAAGCCGGGCAGCGCGCGCCCGACCGTGCCGATGCGGGTGCCCGCGCGGTTGTTGACGGTCGCCGCCGCCGTGGTCTCGGTCAGCCCGTAGCCCTCGAGCACTGTGATGCCGATGCCGCGGAAGAAGTGTCCGAGCCGGGCGCCCAGGGGCGCACCGCCGGACACCGCCCACTGCGCACGCCCACCGAACGCGGCTCGCAGCCGTCCGTACACGAGCCGGTCGAACAGCGCGTGCCGCGCGCTCAGCAGCAGCCCGGGGTGCCCGTCCTCCAGCGCCCTGCTGTAGGCCGAGGCCGTCGTGGCCGCGAGCTCGAAGATCCGGCCCTTGCCGTCCGCGACCGCCTTGCGGCGGGCGGTCTCGTAGATCTTCTCGAACACCTGCGGCACCGACAGGACGAACGTCGGGGACGTCGCGGCCAGGTCCTTGACCAGGCGCGCGGGGTCGCTGTGCGCGAGCTTGACGCCGCGCATCACCACGGCGACCTGGATCATCCGGCCGAAGACGTGCGCGAGGGGCAGGAAGAGCAGCGTCGAGGCGTCGTCCGGCTCGAACAGCTCGGGCAGCATCGCGATGGCGCTGGAGCACTCGTCGACGAAGTTGCCGTGGGTGAGCATGCAGCCCTTGGGTCGACCGGTCGTGCCGCTGGTGTAGATCAGGGTGGCCAGCGAGCCGGCGCCCAGCCCGGCGGCGCGCTCGGCCAGCCGTGCGTCGTCGACCTCACCGCCAGTGGCGGCCACGGTGTCGAGGTCGCCGGCCTCGATGGTCCACACGTGCTGCAGCGCGGGCAGCTGGTCGCGGACCCCGGCAACCCGCCCGGCGTGCCCGCGGGTCTCGACGACGCACCCGACGGCCTCGGCGTCCCCGAGGATCCAGGCGACCTGCGCGGGTGAGGAGGTCTCGTAGATCGGGACGCTGACGGCGCCGGCGGTCCACAGGGCGAAGTCGACGAGGGTCCACTCGTAGCGCGTCTTGCTCATCACGCCGACGCGGTCGCCGGCCGCGACACCCGCGGCCACGAACCCCTTGGCCAGCGCCGCCACCTCGGCGGCGAAGGTCGCGGCGGTCACGTCGGCGAACCCGGTGGGGGAGCGGCGGGCGAAGATGGCCCTGGCCGGGTCCCTGGCGACGGTGGCACGCAGGACGTCGACCAGGTGCTCCGGGCGCGCCGAGGTGGGGGTCGAGCTCGTCGGGACGGTCACGCCCGTAAAGATACGGCTACCTGCGGGTGAACGGCGGGTGCATCAGCTGGACCCGTCCCGTAGGACCGCGACGTCGGACACCAGCTCGATGTGCGCGGCCATGGCGGCGGCCGCCCCGGCGGGGTCCTGCGCGCGGATGGCGTCCGCGATGCGCCGGTGGCCGGCGAGCGACGCAGCGGGCCGGCCGGGCTGGGCGAGCGACTCCAACCGGCTCTCGCGGACCAGGTCCGAGATCTCGTGCATCAGCCGGGCGAGCAGCGCCGAGTGGCCGGCCGCGGTGACGGCGGCGTGGAACCGCTCGTCGCCGTCGACGCCGCGCCCCCCGGCCGCGACGTCCCGCTCCATCGCGTCCAGGGTCGCGTCGATCGCCGCGAGGTCGGCGTCGGTGCGCCGCGTGGCCGCGAGCGAGGCCAGCTTGACCTCTAGCGCCGCGCGCGCCTCGAGCACGTCCGGCAGCCGGTCGTGGTGGGCGCGCAGGGCGGCGACGACCTGGCGGTCGCTGGAGTGCTCCATCACGACTGCGCCGTCACCGTGCCGGACGTCGATGACGCCGAGCACCTCGAGGGCGGCCAGCGCCTGGGCCAGGGACGCGCGGCTGACCCGCAGGCGCGCCGCCAGCTCGCGCTCGGGCGGCAGCCGGTCACCGGGCCGCAGCCCGCCCTCGGTGATGTGCTCGTACAGCTGCTGGGCGATCTGCTCGTACAGGCGCTGGCGCGGCACTCGGCCCAGGTGCGCGTGCTCGGACGACCCCTCGGACATGCTGGCAGCCTATGGACCCGGTGGATCGTCTGCCTACTGGCTCGGCCACCACTCCACGACGCTGAGAGCGAGGACCCCGTGCCCCAGGACGTGCCCCAGGACCTTCCCCAGGACGTGCCCCCGCCGGCGGGACCGCTGAGCGGCACCGTCGTCGTCGACCTGACGCGAGCGCTCGCCGGCCCGCACGCCGCGATGATGGTCGGCGACCTCGGCGCCCGGGTGATCAAGGTCGAGACCCCGGTGACGGGCGACGACACGCGCGGCTGGGGTCCGCCCTTCGTCGAGGGCAGCGACGAGCGCCGGCACTCCACCTACTTCCTGTCCTGCAACCGCAACAAGGAGTCGATCGCCCTCGACCTCAAGAGCGACGACGGGCGCGAGGTGCTCACCGCGCTGGTCCGGCGGGCCGACGTCCTGGTCGAGAACTTCCGCCCCGAGGTGCTCTCCCGGCTCGGCTTCAGCACAGCGCGGCTGCACGAGCTGAACCCCCGGCTGGTCGTGCTGTCGATCTCGGGGTTCGGCCACGACGGGCCGCAGGGGGGCCGTGCGGGGTACGACCAGATCGCCCAGGGCGAGGCCGGCCTGATGTCGCTCACCGGCTCGGGGCCGGACGACCCGCAGCGGGTCGGCGCGCCCGTCGGTGACCTGCTGGCGGGCATGTACGGCGCGTACGGGGTCCTCGCCGCGCTGCTCGAGCGTGGGCGGACCGGCCGCGGACAGGTGGTGCGGACCTCGCTGCTGGCCGCGATCGTCGGCGTGCACGCCTTCCAGGGCACCCGGTGGACCGTGGCCGGCGAGGTGCCCCGCGCCCAGGGCAACCACCACCCCTCGATCTGTCCCTACGGCCTGTTCCGCTGCGCCGGCGGGGCGGTGCAGCTGTCGGTGGGCAGCGAGGCGCTGTGGCTGCGGCTGTGCACCGAGCTCGGGCTCGACCCGCGGGCCCCGGGCATGGCCACCAACGCCGAGCGCGTCGCCGCGCGCGAGGCGGTCGTGGCCACCATCGAGCAGGCGTTCGCCGACGTCGAGGTCGCCGACCTGCTCGCCCGGCTAGACCGGGCCGGCGTCCCCGCGGGCAAGGTGCGCTCGCTGGACGAGGTCTACACCTGGGACCAGACGCTCTCGCAGGGCCTCGTCGTCCGGGTCGAGCACCCGGCCCTCGGTCCGATCGAGCTGCCCGGGCCGCCGCTGCGGTTCTTCACCCCGACCGCCGGCGGCGAGGTCGAGACCACCCGCACCCGGCACGCCGCGCCCCCGCTGCTGGACGCGGACGCCGCGGCCGTCCGCGCCTGGCTGGCGACGCTGTGAGGCCCTTCCCGACCGGGCCGAGGCTGCCGCGTCGGCGTCAGTCGGGGACGATCAGCGACTTGCCGGTCGTCAGGCGGGCCTCGAGGTCGCGGTGGGCGTCAGCGGCACGCTCGAGCGGGTAGCGCGCGCCCACCCGCACGGCCAGCCGGCCCGAGCTGATCCAGCCGAACAGCTCGTGCGTGCGCTCGAGCAGCTCGCCGCGCTCGGCGGCGTAGTGCGCCAGCGTCGGGCGGGTGAAGAACAGCGAGCCCTTCGCCTGCAGCACAGCGGGATCGACGGCCGCGACCCTGCCGCTGGCGGAGCCGTACAGGACGAACATCCCGCGGGTGCGCAGGCTGTCGAGGCTGCCCTGGAAGGTCGCGGCACCGACGCCGTCGTAGACCACGTGGACGCCGTGACCGTCGGTGAGCTCGCGCACCTCGGCGGCGACGTCCTCGGTGTCGTAGCGGATCACCGCGTCCGCGCCGGCCGCCGTGGTGAGCGCGGCCTTGGCCTCGGTCGACGTCGTCGCGAGCACGCGCACGCCGAGCAGGGTCAGCACCTGGGTGAGCAGCAGGCCGACCCCGCCGGCCGCGGCGTGCACGAGCGCGGTCTGACCGGCCTGCACGGGGAAGGTCGAGCGGGTGAGGTACTGCACCGTCAGACCCTGCAGCATCGCGGCGGCAGCGGTTTCGTCGTCCACGCCGTCGGGCACGGGGACGGCGCGGCCGGCGGGCAGCACCACCTGCTCGGCGTACCCGGCCCCGGCCGCCATCGCCCACGTGACGTGGTCGCCGATCGCGACGTCGGTCACGCCCTCGCCGACCTCGCTGACCACGCCGGCGCCCTCACTGCCCGCGACGAACGGCAGCGGCAGCGGGTAGGCGCCGGTGCGCTGGTAGACGTCGATGTAGTTCAGGCCCGCTGCGGCGACGTCGACCCGGATCTCGCCGCGACCCGGGTCGGGCGTGGGCCGATCCTCCACCACGAGGACCTCGGGGCCACCGGTCTCACGGACCACCACTGCACGCACGGGCACCTCCGGCGGACCAGGTGGCGGCGCCGCCACTCGGGGGCCGGTCCGGCGTCCAGGCTAGGACGACGGCGCCGCCCACCCGGGCGACGGTCAGCTGCTGATGTCCTTGGTGGTCAGCCGGGCCCACGCGAGCAGCAGGAACAGTGCGATGTAGATGCCCTCGGTGAGCAGGCCGATCCCCATGGCGTGCAACGGGACCGGCGAGCGCAGCAGGTCACCGAACGCCAGCCAGGGGGTCGTGAACAGGTAGGGCCAGATCCCCCGCACCTGGGGCACCGCGCCGACGATCTCGCTGATGATGGTCAGCACCGCCGTCGCCGCCATCGCGCCCATCGGCACCTCGGTGAGGGTCGAGAAGAACGCCCCGATGGCCCCGACGCCGGCCAGCATCGCGGCGACGTACAGCGCGACGAGCAGCGCCCGGCCCAGTGCGTCCGCGAACGAGACGGTGGTGCCCGACAGCAGGGTGACCGCGCCGTGCGGGAACAGCAGCAGCCCCATGATGATGCCGACGCCCCACACCACCAGTGCCGCAGCCAGTCCGAAGGTGACGATGGACGCGTACTTGACCAGCAGCAGCCGGGTGCGGTCGACCGGGACGACGAGCAGGTTGCGCAGGGTGCCCGAGCTGGCCTCGCCGGCGATCGCCTCACCCGAGACCACCGCCACCGACAGCGGCAGGAAGAACGGCAGGGTGACCGTCAGGGCTGTGAAGGCGAGGAACAGCCCGTTCTCGGTGATCTGGCCGAGGAACGCCGGGCCCTCGCCGTCGCCACCCGGCGACGAGACGCGCACCGCTATCCCGATCAGGATGGGCGCGGTCGACAGCACCGCCAGCAGGGCCTGGTTGCGACGGCGGCCGAAGACCAGGCGCAGCTCAGACCTGAACAGCCGCAACGGTTGTGGCCTCGAGTGAGGCTCGGTTGACGTTCGCGTCAGCTCACTGGTCGACATCGAATCCCTCACCGGTCAGCTCGACGAACAGGTCCTCGAGGTCGGGCCGCTCGACGACCACCTCGTGCACGGGCACCCCGGCCTTGACCAGCTGCTCGACGAGCAGCGCCGTGTCGACCGGCGTCCCCTCGCCGTCGCTGAGGTCGGCGACGACCGAGCTGGTCGCCCCGGACGTCGCGTGCACCGCGGTCGTGCCGGTGCCCAGCGCCCGCATGACGGCGGCGGCGTCGTCCGGCCGGGTGGTCTCGACGCGCACCCGGATGCCGGCGGCCTGGCGCAGCGCGGTGAGCGTGCCCTGGAACACCAGCCGTCCGTGGCTCATGACGCCCACGTGCGTGCTCACCTGCTCGATCTCGCTGAGCAGGTGCGAGGACAGGAACACGGTCGACCCCTCGGCGCCGAGCTCGCGCACCAGCGTGCGCACCTCGCGGGTGCCCTGGGGGTCCAGGCCGTTGGTGGGCTCGTCGAGCACCAGCAGGTCGCGCGGACGCAGCAGCGCACCGGCCAGGCCGAGCCTCTGGCGCATGCCGAGCGAGTAGTTGCGGTACCGCTTGGCGGCAGCCGCGGCCAGGCCGACGCGCTCGAGCGCCTCGTCGACCCGGCGTCCGGCCCCGCTCGCGACGACGGTGCGGTCACCGGCGTCCAGGCGCAGCAGGTTGGCCCGGCCGGAGAGGTAGGGGTGGAACGCGGGTCCCTCGACCAGCGCGCCGACGCGGGGCAGCACGGACGCGGCGTGCGCCGGCATCGACTCGCCGAGCAGCTCGTGCTCGCCCTCGGTCGCCGAGACCAGGCCCAGCAGCATCCGGATGGTGGTCGTCTTGCCGGACCCGTTGGGGCCGAGGAAGCCGTAGACGCACCCGCGCGGCACCAGCAGGTCGATGCCGTCGACCGCGACCTGACCGCTGCGGAAGCGCTTGGTCAGGCCGCGGGTCGCGATCGCCGGTGAGGGGTCAGCCGGCACGGGTGGCGGCCTGCTCGAGCACCGCGGGGGTCACGGCGCCCACGAACAGGCGGCCGTCGTCCAGCAGCAGCGCCGACACCAGCGCGGTCGTGATGACCCGGCCCGAGCCGTAGCTGCCCGAGACCTGCTTCGCCGAGCGCAGCAGGGTGCTCAGCTGGGCGTTACCGCCGGCGGCCGACAGGTCGACGCCCTTGATGACGGCCACCGAGGTCCACCCGGTGCCGACGACGGTCGGCTGTGCGGCGTCCTTCGCCCTGGCGTCCGGCCGCGCTCCGGGCGCCGGGGCGGCGCCCATCGTCTGCTCGGTGACCTTGGCGCCGGGGGGCGGGCTGAACGCGAAGACGGCCGGGTCGGGCGTGGCGAAGGTGACCGAGGTGAAGGCCGTCTCGAACGCCGGCTTGCCCGCGCCGCGCGCGAAGACCTCGACGCGCAGCGGGGTCGAGGTCACGCTGTCGATGGCCAGGCGCACCTGGCCCACCAGCGAACCGGCGTCCTTCGGGGCGAGCACCAGCTCGTACGCCGAGCGGCCGGCGATCGAGGCCGTCCCCTCGACCGTGACCGTGGTGGTCGGGTCGATCGCGGCCAACGCCCGCTCCGCGGCCTGGGCGGGGGTCACGTCGTTCGTGGCCACCGGGGCCTTCGCGGTCTCGCTCGGCAGGGTCAGGTGCTGCGCGGTGTTGGTCGCGCTGCTCCAGGTCCAGGCGTCCGTGCCGTTGCGGATCACGTCGGACTCGGCCAGGTCGCCGACCAGGGCGATGCGCGAGCGGCCGGGACCGGCGTACCAGACCCGGGCGGTGTGCGAGCCGGTCACCAGCGAGGTGGCCGACAGCGAGGTCGAGCCGGCGCCGCCCGTGGGCAGGTCGGGCAGGCCGAGCCGGGCCGTCTCGACCACGGTGCCCGAGAACGGGTGGTCGGCGGCGGCGGTGGTCGAGGCGAGCAGCTCGGCGGCCGTGCGCGGCGGCAGCGACGGCGAGGCGTCGGCCACCATCGGCGAGACGACCAGCGCGGCGACCACGGCGGTGGCGCCGGCGGCCGGGACGGTCCAGCGCGAGCGGAGCGAGAACGGCATCGGGGGTCCTTGGTGTGAGGAGGCAGTGGACCCATCGTGCGCCACCCCACCTGTGACCACCCTGTGAGCCGCCGTCCTCTGGCCCTGCCGTGACACACCCCACACCCGCCGTCCGAACCCCGCACTTTGTGAGGCAAGTGCCGCCAGCCCGCCGCGAGACGCGGCACGTAGTGAAGCAAGTGCCGCTCGGGCCACAGGGGCCGCGTCACTTGGTGCAGCAAGTGCGAGAACGGGGCGGGGCGTGGGGCACAGTGGACGGCGTGCGGGTGCTGGTGGTCGAGGACGAGGTGCGGCTGGCCCGCGCGCTGCAGCGCGGGCTGCGGGCCGAGGGCTTCGCCGTCGACCTCGCCCACGACGGCGTCGACGGGCTGCACCAGGCGCGCGAGGGGTCCTACGACGTCGTGCTGCTCGACGTGATGCTGCCGGGGCTGTCCGGCTACCGCGTCGTGCAGGCGCTGCGGGCGGACGGCATCGGCGTCCCCGTCCTGATGCTCTCGGCCAAGGACGGCGAGCACGACCAGGCCGACGGCCTCGACCTCGGCGCCGACGACTACCTCACCAAGCCGTTCTCGTACGTCGTCCTGCTGGCCCGGCTGCGCGCCCTCGTGCGCCGAGGGCCGGCCAACCGTCCCACCGTCGTGCGGGCGGGTGACCTCGCGCTCGACCCCGCCACCCGGCGGGTGACCCGCGCGGACGTCGAGATCGCGCTGACGCCGCGCGAGCACGCCCTGCTCGAGCACCTGATGCGGCACGCCGACGAGGTGGTCACCAAGACCTCGCTGATCGAGCACGTCTGGGAGGGCGACGCCGACCCGAACGTCGTCGAGGTCTACGTCGGCTACCTGCGGCGCAAGATCGACGCCCCGTTCGACCGGCGCTCGCTCGAGACCGTCCGGGGCGTCGGCTACCGGCTCTCGAGCGGGCGCTGAGCATGGGGCTGCGGGCGCGGCTGACCGTCGTCGCCACCGCGGTGGTCGCGGTCGGGCTGCTCGCCGGAGCGCTGCTGCTGGTGCTCGCGCTGCGGGCCGCACTGCTCGGCGGACTGGACGACGCCGCCCGCGCCCGGGCCCGCGACGTCGCCGTGCTCGTCGCTGACGACCGGCTGCCCGCCACCCTGCCCGCCGGCAGCACCCTGGTGCAGGTCGTCGACGGCGACCGCCGGGTGCGGGCCGCCTCACCGGGCGCCGACCGGCTCGTCCCGCTGCTCGACCCGGCCGGTGTGCAGGCGGTGCGGTCCGGCGCGACCCGCGACCTCGCGGGCGCCTACCTCGCCCAGGACGGCACGCTGCGCGTCATCGGCGCACCGGCCGGGACGTCGGCCGACCCGCTGACCGTGCTCGTGGCCTCGCCGCTCGCGCAGGTCGACGACAGCACGCGGGTGGTGCGCCGCGGACTGCTCGTCGGCGTCCCGCTGCTGCTGGCGGTCGTGGCCGCCCTCGCGTGGGTGCTCGTCGGGCTGGTGCTGCGGCCGGTGGCCCAGCTGCGTCGCGGCGCGGCCGAGATCAGCGAGACGGTGGCCGGCGGGCGGTTGCCGGTGCCGGCGGCGCAGGACGAGCTGCACCGGCTGGCCACCACGCTGAACGACATGCTCGACCGGCTCGAGGCCTCGACCACCCGGCAGCGGGCGTTCGTCGCGGACGCCGCGCACGAGCTGCGCTCACCGCTGGCCTCGGCCCGCACCCAGCTCGAGGTCGTGCTCGCCCACCCGGTGGGCGCCGACTGGCCCGAGACCGCCGTCGACGTCCTGACCGACGTCGAGCGGCTCGCCCGCCTCGTCGACGACCTGCTGCTGCTGGCCCGCACGGACGCCGGCCCGCCCGCCGTCCGCACGCACGTGGACCTGACGCAGGTGGCGGCCCAGGTGGTGGGCCGCCACGAGGGTGCAGTGGTCCTGCGCACCGACGGAGCGCACGTCGTCAGCGGCGACGCCACCGCGCTGGCGCGGGTCGTCGCGAACCTGGTCGACAATGCGGTGCGGCACGCGCGCGGGCAGGTGGTCGTCGGCGTCCGCGAGGTGGCCGGCGAGGTCGAGCTGACCGTGGACGACGACGGGCCCGGCATCGCCGAGGCCGACCGGGCGCGGGTCTTCGAGCGCTTCACCCGGCTGGACGAGGCGCGTGGGCGCGACGCCGGCGGTAGCGGCCTGGGCCTGGCCATCGCCCGCGACGTCGTGGTCGCGCACGGGGGGTCGATCCGGCTGGACACCGCGCCCGCGGGCGGACTTCGAGCCGTCGTCGCGCTGCCCGCGGTGCGAGGATGAAGCGGTGAGCCGCGAATCCGGGCAGGGCCCGCGCCCCCGGCGTCCGGCGCTGCTGGGGCCGAACGCCCTCGACACGTTCGGCGGCGGCCAGGACCCCGCCGCCCTCGCCGAGGCGGCGCACGCGAGCGCCGCCGCGATCGTGGACGCCGGACGCCGCGCGGCCGACCCCGAGGTGACGGCCCGGCTGGTCCGGCTGGTCGACGAGCACGGCCTGGACACCATCGCCGACCTGTGGGCCGGCCGCCCGGCGCGCTCGCTGCCCGGCGCCCTGTGGCGGTTGTACGTCGTGCGCGAGTGGGTGCGCCGCGACGCGGTGGGGGCGGCACGCGACTACGCGGCCGGGTTCGCCCTCGCGCAGGTGCCCCACGTGATCGCCGGCGTCGCGCAGCCGCCGGGCCCGGAGCAGGTGCGTGACCTCGCCGACGCCGTGCTCACCGGCGTCTACACCGGTGACCTCGCCGTCGCGCTCGAGCGGGCCGGTGCGTTCTGCCGGGTCGTGGCCGCCGGTCGGGCGCTGCGCGCGGACGACGAGCCCGACCCGGCCGCCGCCACCACCTCGACCCGGCGCGCCGCGTCGCTGCTGCAGACGGCTGACGACCTGGAGAACGCGGCACGCGCCTGGCGCGCGCACGACCTGACCTGAGACACTGGGTCTGGCTCCCTCGGGAGCAGGCGTCGGGCTGCGGTAGCCCCGGGTCCCACATGGAGCCGCTTCGAGCGGCCGCGCGCCGTGAGGCGCTCCCAGCCCGACGCCACCCCACACCCCACCCATCAGGGAGACTGCGTGCTGCACCGGCTGCGGCTGCTCGCCCTGGTGCTGCTCGGGCTCGGCGGCGCCGTGGCCGGCGCGATGATCGCGCCCGCCGCGCACACCAGCATCGGCCCGCTGTCGGTCGACGTCCGGATCCGGCCGAGCCTGCGCCCCGGGGTCGCCGTCGACCTGCCCCCGGTCGGCGCCGTCCGGTTCGACACCCACCGCACCCCGGTGCAGGTGCAGGCCTCGATCCGATCGGTCGACATCGACCAGGCGCGCGCGCTCGTCTCGAGCCCCGCCGCCCTCACCAGCCTGCAGGCGGCGGCGCCCGACACCCTGCGCGCCGCTGCGCTGCGGGCTCTGGCGGGGGCTGTCGCCGCGGGCGCTATCGGCGCGGCGGTGCTCGTCGGCCTGGCCACCCGCGGCTGGCGCGGTGTCGCGGCCGGCACCGGCATCGCGTTCGGCGCGGCCGCGGTGCTCGCCGCCGCCACCGCCCTCACGTTCGACGGCAGCGCCCTGGCCCAGCCGAGGTTCACCGGCCTGCTCAGCAGCGCGCCGTACGTCCAGCGCCGCACCCAGACGCTGGCGCAGCGGCTCGAGAGCTACCGGTCCGGGCTGGCCGACTTCGTCCAGTCGGTCACCACGCTGTACGCGCTCGGGGACCGGCTGCCGGTCTTCGACCCCGGCACCGAGACCGACGTCGTCACCGTGCTGCACATCAGCGACATCCACCTCAACCCGCTCGGCTACGACCTCACCGACCGGCTGGTGCGCCAGTTCAAGGTGGACGCCGTCGTGGACTCGGGCGACCTCAGCACCTGGGGGACGACGGCCGAGCAGGCCTTCGTCGGGCGGGTCGGCAGCCTGGGTGTGCCGTACGTGTTCGTCCGGGGCAACCACGACTCGGCCGCGCTCGCGGCCGCCGTCGGGCGCCAGCGCGGGGCCGTCGTCCTGGACGGGCAGGTGGTCACGGTCGCGGGGCTGCGGATCGCCGGGGTGGCCGACCCGCGCGACACCGCGTCCGAGGGTGCCGCCGACGCCGTCGCCAAGGACGTCGTGGCCGCCTCGGTGCAGCGCCTCGCCGACGTCATCCGGGCGTACGACGACGCCCACCCGGGCGCCGGGGTGCAGCTCGCGGTGGTGCACGACCCGACCCGGCTGGACGCGCTGCGCGGCACGGTGCCGCTGGTGCTGGCTGGCCACCTGCACGAGCGGCGGGTGGGTGTGGACGCCGGCACCCGGCTGATGATCGAGGGCAGCACCGGCGGCGCGGGACTCACGGCCAACGGGCTGCAGTCGCTGACCGACGGCCAGCCGGTGCCGCTGGAGGCCACGCTGCTGTACCTGCGGCGCACCGGCCCGGACGCCGGGCGCCTGCTCGCCTACGACGACGTGACGGTCGGGGGGCTGGGGCTGACGTCGGTGAGCATCGACCGCACGGTCGTGCCGGCCCAGCAGGACAGCGCGCCGACGCCGACGCCGACCCCGACCGCGTCCCCGTCAGGCGCCGGGCCGACGTCCCCGTAGCGCCGTCAGCCGCGCAGGTGCCCCGCGGCGTCGCGGTCGGCGCTGGTGGTGGCGCGTCGTCCGGGCCCGTCCCACGCGCACACCGCGCAGGTGGCGTGGAGGAAGGAGCCGCGCCACAAGGCGGTGACCAGGTGCTCGTCCGGGCGGGCCGCTGGTGCCGGCTGCTCGGTGACGCGGGTGCGGGTCTCCACCGGCACATCATGGGGGTTGCGGGCCGCTCGTGGCGAGCGAGTCCCCCACCAGTTGGGCGAATTCGTGGCCCCGGCGGGTGCGGGCGCCGTACCGTGGAGGGATGCGAGCCAGGCAGCGTTCGAGGTGACGGACGCCGAGCACCTGCTGCGCGACGTCGACCTCGAGGACGAGATCAGCCTCGTCGGCGAGCTCGTCGTCGCGGCGACGTCGCACGACCGGCCGCTCACGCTGGCCGAGATCGACCTGGCCCTCGGCCTGGTGCCCGCCACCCCCGCCTGACCCTTCCTCCCCCCAACCGCTTTCCTCCCCACGACCGGCGTGACGCGGGAGTTCTGCGGCATTGGTCCCCGGCTGGAGGGAGGAAACCGGGGTGGGGGAGGAACGCGGACGTCGACCGGCTACAGGTCGCGGCGGCGCAGCAGCAGGGCGGCCAGTGCGCTGACGAGCAGGGCCAGCGCGGCCAGGTGCCACGCGCCGTCCAGGTTCGACAGGTGGACGGTCGGCGTCGCGACGCCGTCGACCGGCGTCGCCGACAAGACCGTGGTGCCGCCGGGCGTGAGCAGGGCGGCGACGTTCTGGGTGAGGGTCCATCGGGTCAGGCCCGGGGACACGCTGCCCAGCACGCCCTGGGCGGCGATCTCGACGACGACGAACCAGCCCAGCGCGGCCCCGAGGAACCCGCCGGTGCTGCGGGTGATGGTCGCGATCGCGGCGGCGATCACCGCAGCCAGCACCGTCAGGAGCACACCCCGCCCCTGCAGCAGCAGCAGGTCACGCCAGAGGTGCCCGCCCGCACCGAACGCCGGCGGGCCGCCGTCCTGGACGGGGCCGGTCTCGAAGGTGCCACGGGTGGCGACGGTGAGCAGGCCGAGCCCCAGGCCGAGCGACTGGCCCACCACCCCGACGAGCACGGCGAGGACGCCGATCGCCGCGAACCGGGTGGCGAGGAAGCGCAGCCGGCGCGGTTGCCAGGTGAGCAGGGTGATGATCGCCCGGCTGGACCAGTCGGCCCCGACTGCGGTCGCCGCGACCAGCCCCATCAGCAGCGCCCCGGCCACGCTGACCCCGAGGGCGATCGCGGGCAGGCCCTGGTCGGCGCGCAGCCGCGGGTCGCGGAAGAAGACCTCGGGGGTCAGTGACGGGTCGTTGGCGGGCGGGCAGACCGTCTCCTGCTGCGCGTCGGGGACGGCGGGGTCGGCGCGGCACTGCTGGGCGAAGGTGGTCTGGTCGCGGACCGTTCGCTCGTACTGGGTCTGCGCGCTCGCCCGTGCCGCAGCGACGTCGCGGTCGTGGGTGAGGAACACGGCTGTGAGGGCGGCCAGGAGGCCGGCCAGGCCGAGCAGCAGCAGAGCGAGCACCAGGCGGCGGTGCCGGAGTCGGGCCAGCTCGGCGCCCAGCAGCGAGCCGGCCGAGGTGGCCGCGCGCGGGCGCGCCGACACGGCGACCGCGCCGACGTCGTCCGTGCTCACGCGTCCGCTTCCTCTCGGTGGCTGGGCGGCAGCGGGGCACCCAGCTCGCCCCCGGCGGTGATCTCGAGGAATGCGCTCTCGAGGTCGGCCGCGACCGGCGTCAGCTCGTGCGCCCAGATGCCGTGCTCACCGAGCAGGCGGTTCAGCGCGGCCGGGCCGGGCACCGGGCGCCCCGTCGTCCCGACGTGCAGGCGGTGGTCCGGCCCCTCCTGGACGTCGAAACCGGCCGCGCGCAGCACCGCCGCCGCGGCCGCGGGGTCGGCCACCCCGATCGTGACGCCTCGGCCGGTGTGGGCCCGCAGCACCTCGGCGACCGGGCCGCTCACCAGCGCCCGACCGCGCGACATGATCGACACGTGGTCGCACACCTGCTCGACCTCGCTGAGCAGGTGCGAGCTGAGGAAGACGGTGCGTCCGTCGGTGCCGAGCTCACGCACCAGCTCACGCACCTCCTTCATCCCGGCCGGGTCCAGGCCGTTGCTGGGCTCGTCCAGGATCAGCAGCAGCGGGTCCTTGAGCAGGGCGGCGGCGATGCCCAGACGCTGGCGCATGCCGAGGGAGTACCCCGTGACCCGGTCGTCGGCGCGCTCGCTCAGCCGCACCTGCTCGAGCACGTGCTCGACCCGGGTGGCCGGGACGCCGACCGAGCGCGCGAGCAGGCGCAGGCTGGTGCGGCCGGTGAGCCCGGGCAGGAACAGCGGGTTCTCGACCAGCGCGCCGACGTGGCCGACGACGTCCGGCAGCTCGCGCGGGACCTCGCGACCGAGCACCCGCAGCGCGCCGGCGTCCGCGGCGGCCAGGCCCAGCATGATCCGGATCGTGGTGGTCTTGCCCGAGCCGTTGGGGCCGAGGAACCCGTGCACGCCGCCGCGCTCGACGTGCAGGTCCAGCCCGTCCAGGGCGCGCTCGGCGCGCTTCCCGCGTCGCCGCCGGTACGTCTTGGTCAGCCCGCTGATCTCGATCGCCGCGCTGCTCACGCTCGCCCCCCCGGTCGCTCGGTGTTTCGCGATCCTCCCGCACCCCTTCCTCCCCCCACCCGCCTTCCTCCCTGGAACCGGTGTGTCCCGGGTGTTTCGCGGCATTCGTCCCCGGTCCGGGGGAGGAAACCGGTCGGGGGGAGGAAACCGGGTGGGGGAGGGAACCGGGCGGGGGAGGGAACCGGGCGGGGGAGGGAACCGC
>JBBQGB010000033.1:0-35476 GCA_038322575.1 Actinomycetales bacterium | reverse complement strand
CTGCTGCTCGCGCTCGCGCGACCGGCTGACGCGGGCGTAGCGCTCGGCGTCGTAGGTCCACGGCTGGCCCGTCGTGACCCACCCGCCGGCCACCCGCGACAGGGCACCGTCGACGTCGAGCACCTTCAGCAGCAGCTCGAGGCGGGTGCGGCGCACGTCGACGACCGTCTCGAGCGCGGCCGTCGACATCGCCTTCTGCGCCGACCCCAGCGCAGCGAGCACCGCGTCGGCCTGCTCCTGCCGTGGCATCGACGTGCTGGCGAAGTAGCGCCAGATGTCGACGTCCTCGGCGCCGGGCAGCAGCAGGACGTCGGCGCGCTCGGTGGCCCGGCCGGCCCGGCCGACCTGCTGGTAGTAGGCGATCGGGGACGACGGCGCACCCACGTGGACGACGAAGCCGAGGTCGGGCTTGTCGAACCCCATGCCCAGGGCGCTGGTCGCCACCAGCGCCTTGACCCTGTTGTCCCGCAACGACTGCTCGGCGGCCTCGCGGTCGGCGGGATCGGTGCGCCCGGTGTACGACACCACCTCGTGGCCGGCCTCGCGCAGCAGGGCCGCGAGGTCGTCCGCGGCCGAGACCGTGAGCGTGTAGACGATGCCGCTGCCCGCGAAGTCGTCCAGGTGCGCGGCCAGCCAGGCCAGCCGCTGGTCGGCGCCGGGCAGCCGCAGCACCCCGAGTCGAAGGCTGGCCCGGGCCAGCGGTCCGCGCAGCGTGAGCACCGGCTCACCCGAGCCGGTGAGCTGCTCGGCGACGTCCTGGACGACGCGGGCGTTGGCAGTCGCGGTGGTGGCCAGCACCGGCGTCCCCGAGGGCAGCTGGGCGAGCAGGTCCTTGATCCGTCGGTAGTCCGGGCGGAAGTCGTGCCCCCAGTCCGAGACGCAGTGCGCCTCGTCGACGACGAGCAGCCCGCAGCGGGCGGCGAGGTCGGGCAGCTGCTCGGCGCGGAACCGGGGGTTGTTCAGCCGCTCGGGGCTGACCAACAGGACGTCGACCTCGTCGGCGGCCAGGGCCGCGGCCACCTCGCCCCAGGAGTCGGCGTTGGCCGAGCTCATGCTCACCGCGCGGACGCCGGCCCGCCCGGCGGCCGCGACCTGGTCGCGCATCAGCGCGATCAGCGGCGAGACGATCAGCGTGGGCCCCGCGCCCCGGGCCCGGCGCAGCGCGGTCGCCACGAAGTACACCGCCGACTTGCCCCATCCGGTGCGCTGCACCACGAGCACCCGGCGCCGGTGCTCGACCAGTGCCTCGACGGCGTCCCACTGGCCCTCACGGAAGGCGACGTCGTCGCGGCCCACCAGCCGCCTCAGCACCGCGTCGGCCTCGGCGCGAAGCGGACCGGTCGGCAGGGGTACGTCGTCGCGCGCGAAGTCGCTCATGTCGGGGTAGGTTACGCACGGTTCGTAACACTGACGTCTGGTCCTCGCGTCACGTGTGACGAACTTCTCCACCGCACCAATCCGCGGCCCTCTCGGCCGCGAACGCAGGTCGGTACGCCGCTAGCGCGGCGTGGTGGGTCCTTGGGAGGGGGCTCGCGCATCCGCTCGTCGCGGATGTCCGTGCAGGTCCACGTGCTCCGGGGCAAGCCCGGACTTACAGACAGGGACGTCATGGTGGATTCACCCAGCACCTCTTGCGACCAGGGACGGGGACGGCGCTCGGCCTTCCTGCGCACGTCCACGGTCGCGATCGCCGGCTCGGCACTGGCCTTCGGCGGAGCCGTCGCGTTCATCGCGCCGGCCGCGAACGCCTCCAGCCACCGGGAAGCACCGCTGATCGCGAACGACGCACAGGCCGACAACACCGACCTGTACGCGTTCGTCGCCCCCAACACGCCCGACTACGTCACGGTCATCGCGAACTGGATCCCGTTCGAGGAGCCGGGCGGCGGCCCGAACTTCTACCCGTGGGCCACCCAGGCGCACTACGACATCAACCTGGACACCAACGGTGACGCCGAGGCCGACGTCACCTACCGGTGGGTTTTCCAGAACCAGGACGCCCGCGGCGACGGCAAGGGCACGTTCCTCTACAACAACGGCGTGGTGAAGAACCTCACCGACCCGACCCTGCTGTTCAAGCAGACCTACACGTTGTCCGAGATCCGCGGCGGTCAGACCAAGACCCTGATCCAGGGTGGCAAGGTCGCTCCCTCGCACGTCGGCAAGGCGTCGATGCCGAACTACTTCCAGCTGGAGAAGCAGGCCATCACCGGGTTCCAGGCCGGTTCGGGCAAGGGCCGCAACTACGTCGGCCAGAACGACGACCCGTTCTTCCTCGACCTGCGCGTCTTCGACCTGCTCTACGGCGCGAACCTCTCCGAGGCCGGTGCTGACACGCTGAGCGGCTTCAACGTCAACACCATCGCCCTGCAGATCCCGAAGTCCGACCTGGGCTTCCAGAACGGCGAGACCGTCGTCGGCGTGTGGAGCACCACCGAGCGTCCGAGCATCCGCACCCAGGGTGCTGACGGCAGCGCGAAGTACTCGGGCAACTACGTCCAGGTCTCGCGTCTGGGCAACCCCCTGGTCAACGAACTCGTCGTCCCGGCGAACCTCAAGGACACCTTCAACGCGATCCCGCCGTCGGTCGACCGGACCGTCCAGCCGGTCGTCGACAAGGTGCTCGACCCCGAGGTGCCCAAGCTGATCCAGGCGATCTACGGCATCAAGGCGCCGGCCACTCCCCGCAACGACCTCGCGGCGATCTTCCTGACCGGGCTCAAGGGCCTGAACCAGCCGAAGAACGTGGTCCCGGCCGAGATGCTGCGGCTCAACACGGCGATCAAGCCGACCACCAAGCCCAACCGTCTGGGCGTGCTCGGTGGCGACAACGCGGGCTTCCCGAACGGTCGCCGTCTGACCGACGACGTCGTCGACATCGCCATCCAGGCCGTCGAGGGTGCAGTCAAGGTCAACGCCGACGGCTCGCCGAAGTCGGTCACCATCGTCAAGCCCCTCGCCGCCGGCGACGGGGTCAACGTGAACGACCGCGCGTTCAACTCGACGTTCCCCTACGTCGCGCTGCCGTGGTCGGGCTCGCGGGTGCGTCCCGGCAGCATGTCGCCGATGACGATCCCGAGCGGCCAGGCCGGCTCGGCTGTTCCCGCGGCCCTCAGCTCGAGCCCGAAGGCCTCGGCCTCCAGCTCGGCCCTGGTCCCGGTCGGCGCCGCTGGCGCCGGTGCGCTGCTGGCCCTGATGGGCGCGATGCTGTTCCGTCGCGAGCGTCGCTCGAGCGTCTCTGCTCGCTGATTGAAGACCGTGACGGGGCGGGCGGGATCATCCGCCCGCCCCGTCGTCGGTCCGCCGGAGCCCGACGAAGGATATGACCGCGACGAAGGACACGACCGAGATGCTCACCCGTGCCGACTGCCCGCGAGGCATCGCGTGAACCGTGCTCGACTGCTCGCCGGGTCGCTGTCGGCGGCCGGCGTCGCCGTCGTGGTGGTAGCCGTGGGTGCGCTCGCCGGCGGGGGCCAGACCGCCGCCCAGCCCGGCACACCCACCCAGGCCAGCGTCCAGCAGGTCGCGCCCCCCGGGCAGGTGGCGGGCAACGCCGACACTGCAGGCGCCATCACGGCACTGCAGCAGCGACTGCGTCAGGTCCCCAAGGACGAGGGAGCCTGGGCCTCGCTCGGTTTTTCCTACACCCAGCAGGCTCGGCTGACGGCGGACCCGTCGTACTACGGCAAGGCCGACGGCGCCTTCGCGCGGTCGCTGGCGCTCAAGCCCCAGGGCAACGCCGCGGCCCTCACCGGCCAGGCCACCCTCGCCGCCGCCCGGCACGACTTCGCCCGCGCGCTGTCGTTGACGCAGGCCTCCGACAAGCTCAACGCGTACGGCGCCGCCAACCTCGGCGTGATGGCCGACGCCCTGAGCGAGCTGGGCCGCTACCCCGAGTCGTTCGCGACGCTGCAGCGCATGGTCGACCTCAAGCCGGGCGTGCCGTCGTACACCCGCATCTCCTACTCCTACGAGCTGCGGGGCGACCTGGCCGGCGCGAAGTTCGCGCTCGAGCAGGCGCTTGACATCGCGCAGAACCCCGCCGACGCCGCGTTCGCGCTGCAGTACCTCGGGGAGCTGGCGTTCAACGCCGGTGACCTGGCCACCGCTCGCAAGCACTTCGCGGACGGGCTGGCGCGCGATCCCGGGTACGTCCCGCTGCTCGCCGGACGCGCACGGGTCGAGGCAGCATCGGGGGACACCGCAGCCGCCCTCCGCGACTGGCAGGACGTCACCACCCGGCTGCCCCAGCCGACCTACCTGATCGAGTACGCCGACCTGCTCTCCTCGCTGGGCCGCACTGCCGAGGCCACGGCGCAGTACGCCGTCGTCGACGCCACGATCGGACTGTTCGAGGCGCAGGGCGCGAACGTCGACCTCGAGCTCGCGCTGTACGACGCCGACAACGGCCGCGCGGACGCTGCACTGGCCTCGGCGGCGGCCGAGATCGGCCGCCGGCAGAGCATCCAGGTCGAGGACGCCTACGCCTGGGCGCTGCACAGCGCGGGCCGCGACGCCGAGGCGCTGACCCACGCCCGCAAGGCGCAGAAGCTCGGCATGAAGAACGCGCTGTTCGACTACCACCGCGGGGTCATCGAGCTCGCGCTCGGGATGAAGGCCGAGGCGAGGGCCTCGCTGAGCAGCGCGCTGCGGACCAACCCGTACTTCTCGCCCCTGCAGGCGCCCCGAGCGAAGTCGGCCCTGGCCGGCCTCGGGGGCCCGGTGACCCGGTGAAGCGGTGCGCCGCCCTGCTGCTGCTGACCCTGGCGTGGTGCGGTGTCTCGCTCACGCTCGCGCCCGCGGCCTCCGCGCACCCGCTGGGTAACTTCACGGTCAACTACTCCAGCGGGCTGGTCGTCGAGCCGGCCGCCGTCCAGGTCGACGAGGTCGTCGACCGGGCCGAGATCCCCACCCTGCAGGCGTTCCCGGACGCGGCTCCCGGCAAGCGGCCGGCGACGGCCGAGGCCTTCGAGCGCGACCAGTGCCAGGCGCTCGCGGACGGCGCCCGGCTCAGCGTCGCGGGCACGCCGGCTCGGCTGAGGGTGGTCACCGCCCGGCTCAGCATGCTGCCCGGCGCCGCCGGGCTCGCGACGTCACGGCTGGAGTGCACGCTGCGGACGGGCGAGGACCTGCGGACGGTCGGCGCCGCGATCCAGTACCAGGCACCGCCCACCGCCGGCCGGGTGGGCTGGCACGAGGTGACCGCTCGCGGCAACGGGGTGCGCCTGGCCGCCAGCGACGTCCCGGCGATCAGCCCGTCCCAGCAGCTGCGGGTCTACCCGGCCGACCTGCTCAGCTCACCGCTGGACCAGCGCTCGGCCCAGCTGTCCGTGGTGGCGGGCACCGGCGTGGTGACCGGCGACGGTGGGTCGGCTGCGCCCGCGAGCGGGGTGCTGCACGGCCTGGACCGGTTGACGACCTCGTACACCGCGCTGGTGTCGCGCACGACGCTGACGCCGGGGTTCGCGGTGCTCGCGGTGCTCCTGTCGATCCTGCTCGGCGGGTTGCACGCCTTCGCCCCCGGGCACGGCAAGACGCTGATGGCCGCCTACCTCGTCGGGCGCGAGGGCACCTGGCGGCAGGCGGCGGTGATCGGGCTGTCGGTGACGGTGACCCACACCATCGGGGTGCTGGTGCTCGGCGCCGTGCTGTCGGCCGCCGTGCTGGCGGCGCCGGAGACCGTCTACCCCTGGTTGGGGCTGATCAGCGGGGTGCTGCTGGCCGGCGTCGGGGTGACCTTGCTGCGCTCACCGGGCCGCCTGCTGGCCGGCCACGAGCACCCCGACGGCGACCACGAACCCGGCGGTCATGGGCACGGCCACGGGCACGGCCACGGCCACGGGGACGGCGCTGGCCACGAGCACGCTCCCGAGCCCGACCGGGCCGACGCCCTGGTGCTCGCCGGCGCCGACGGCACGGCGCGCGAACCGGAGCGGGTCGGCGCGAGCGTCGGCGTCCCGCCGCGGCCGGCCCCGCGCACCGGCCGGGCCGCGGCGCTGGGCGGAGCCCTAGGCACGACCCGTCTGGTGCTGGTCGGTCTGGTGGGCGGCCTGGTGCCCAGCCCGTCGGCGCTGCTGGTGCTGCTGGGGGGGATCGCGCTGGGCCGGGCCTGGTTCGGGGCGCTGCTGGTGCTGGCCTACGGGATCGGCATGGCCGCGGCGCTGGTCGCCACCGGCCTGCTGCTGGTGCTGGCCCGCGACCGGATCGAGGCGTGGAGCGCGCGCCGCGCGCAGCTGCGGGCGACGCCCTCGGCGCTCGCCGTGGTCGCCGGCAACCTCGGTCGGTGGCTGCCCCGGCTGACCGCCCTGCTGGTGATCGTCGTCGGGCTCAGCCTCGCCGTCCGGTCCGCCCTGACGATCTGAGGTCAGCCGGTGCGCCGGTCACAGCCGCGCGTACTTGGCCCGGGCGAAGGAGTACAGGCCATACGCGATCAGGCCCAGCGCGACGAGCGTGAGCATCGTGGTGCCGAGCGGCTGGTCGCGCAGGGACTTCAGCGCGCCGTCCAGACCGGTGGCCCCGGCCGCGCTGCGCCGCACGCCGGCGACGACGAAGAGCAGCCCGACCAGGGCCAGGGCGACCCCCTTGGCGACGTAACCGGCCCGGCCGAGGTTCTCGACGAGAGTGCCCGGGTGCTCGACCAGGTCCTTCAGGAACCCCTTCTTCACGCCCTTGACCACGTGGTAGACACCGACCCCGATGACCACGAGGCCGAGCAGAACGACGAGGGTTCGACCGCCGGACTGCTTGAGCAGCGAGGCGGTGAAGTCCTTGCTCTGGCCGCCGCTGGACGACCCGCCGCCGCGGGCGAACTGCGCGGTGGTGAACGCCAGCGCGGCGTAGACCACCGTCTTGCTCACGGACTTCACCTGGTCGAGCACCAGGTCCTTGCCCGGGCCGCGCCGGGTGAGCAGGGCCTCGGTGAGCTGCCACAGCGCCAGCCCGGCGAACCCGATGACACCGAGCCACAGCACCGCCCGGCCGAGCCCGTTGCCCGCCAGGGTGCCGAGGGCGCCGGACTGGTCCGCCTTCTTGCTGCTGCCGCTCCAGGCCACCTGCAGGGCGATCCACCCGATCAGCAGGTGCATGATGCCGTTGACGGCGAACCCCGCCCGAGCCGCCGTCTCGAGCTTGTCGCTGTTCGCGGCCTTGCTGACGGTCGCCTTGACCTGGTCGGCCCCACCTGCTGCGTGCTGCGACATCGTCGTCCTCCGGTCGTGCGAACCCTGGCGGCCCCGATCATGTCGTGTCCGAGGCCCCGGCGCACGGCCGTCAGTCGGCGGGGGGACGTCGCAGGCGCTTGACCTGCCCGCGCTGGCTCTTGGTGTCGAGCCGGCGTCGCTTCGAACCCAGGGTCGGTCTGGTCGCCCGACGCGCTCGGGCCGGCGGGGCCAGCGCCTCGCGCAGCAGCTGGGCCAGGCGGGCCGCGGCGGCGTCCCGGTTGCGCAGCTGCGAGCGGTGCTCGCTGGCCACGACGGTCACCGACCCGCCCACCGCGCGGGCACCCAGCCGATCCAGCACCCGCTCGCGCTGGCCCGCGGTCAGCGCCGTGCTGGTCGCCACGTCGAAGATCAGCTCGACCCGCGAGTCGGTGGTGTTGACCCCCTGCCCGCCGGGGCCGCTCGAGCGCGAGAACCGCCACGACAGCTCACCGAGGGGCACGACGACGCTGCTCGTGACCCGAAGTCCCTCTGCCGCAGTCACTTCGCGTCCGACCAGCGGTCGACGACGCTGATGTCGGCGACGAACCGCACGCCGCGTCCGGTTGCCCAGCGCGACCCGACCGACTGCAGCGCGTCGTCGAGCAGGACGCGGACCTCGTCGGCCCGGTCGGTCGGGCTGTGCACCAGCAGCTCGTCGTGCAGGCACATGACGACCGTGGCGCCCAGCGGCACCACGCCGGCCCGCACGGTCACCGCCCAGGCCTTGAACAGCTCGGCGGCCGCACCCTGCACGACGGCGTTGCGGGCGAACCGGCCGCGGCCGTTGACGGCGGCACGGGCGGCGTTCTCGTCACCACCGGTCGTCAGCACCGGCATCCGCACCAGCCGGCCGCCGTGGGTGCGCACGTGCCGGCCGGCCCGCCCAGCGTCGTACGCCGAGCTAAGGTAGCCCATCGCGACGGGGTACGCCGACTCCAGACCCGCGAGGGCCTGACCCGCGGTGCCCGAGGTCTGCCCGTACATCGCGGCCAGGACGGCGATCTTGGCGACCGGCCGCTCGACGCCGAGCCGGCGGGCCACCGGCAGGTACAGGTCGTCGTCCGCCGTGGCTGCGGCCAGGGCCCGGTCGCCGGACACGGCGGCCAGCACCCGCGGCTCGATCTGGCCGAGGTCGGCGCGCACGAGCACGTGACCGGCCTCGGCCCGCACCGCAGGCCGCAGCTCGGCCGGCAGGTTGTGCAGTCCGGCCTGGGCGCTCATCCGCCCGGCGGCGCCGTCGCTGCCGCTCCACCGGCCGCGCAGCCGGCCGTCCGGGCCGACCTGGGAGTCCAGCCACGCGTAGCCGTACGTCGTGACGAGGCGGTCGGCCTTGCGCCAGGTGAGCAGGGCGTCGACCAGGGGGTGCTGGCCGCGCCAGGGCTCCAGCCGCCACGAGCGCGTGTCGGGCAGGTCGATGCCGACCGCCGCCAAGGCGGCGCGCACGTGGGCGGGGTTGCGCAGGTCGGGCTGGTCGTGGTCGGACGTCGAGGCGACGTGCCGCAGCACCTGCTGGTCGCGCAACCGGCGCAGTGTCGCGTCGTGCGCCGCGTCCCGGGGGCGCGGGCCCACCAGGTCGGTGAGCAGGGCCTCGGCGACCGCGCGGTCCAGCGGCAGCCCGGCGCGGCCCAGCTCGACGCACAGCAGCTCGGCCGCGGACTCGGCCTGCGCCGTGGCGACGGGGTCGCCGCCCACCTCGAGACCGGCCAGAGCGGTGAGCTGCAGGTCGCGGGCCCGGACGGTGACCTCGGCCCACGCGGCCATCCGGTCGGGGGTGCGGGCCCAGCCACCGTCGGACCACTCGGCGCGCAGGTGACCCGCGTCGTCGACGGGCGTCTCGGGGTCGCCGGCGGGGCCGGTGGCGACCGGCGCCAGCAGGTCGAGCTGCCCGGTGCGGGGGACCGAGTCCGGGTCCAGCCGGTGCAGCGCAGCCCAGACCTGTGCGGGGGCGGCGGGGGAGCCCCCGGCGAGCAGCCGGTGCACGGCCGCGACGTCCCAGCAGGTGGCCACCCGCCCCCCGCAGGACACGACGCTCGACACGGCCTCGACGGCTGACCACCAGACCCACCGGGGCCGCAGCGCGCGCTCGACGTCGGCGACGACGTCGGCGGGACGGGCTGCGGCCACCGACCATCGTCGCCCGCAGGCCGCCAGCCCCAGCCCCACGCCGTCGCGCAGCACCAGCCCGACCGGGTCGCCGCGCTTTACGCCGGCCCGCTCCAGCCCGGCGCTCACCTCGTCCGGGCGCAGCGCGGCGGTCATCGGCTCAGGACCGCTCGCGCACCTGGCGCTTGATCCGCGAGAGCATCGCAAGCATCCCGCGCAGCCGCAGCGGGCTGACCGCCTCGGCCAGGCCGAAGCGGTAGGGGGCGTCGTCCGGCACCGCGAGCACGTCCGCGGGGCTCAGCCCGTCCAGGCCGGCGTGCAGGATGCCGGCGAACCCTCGGGTGGTCGGCGACTCCAGCGGCGCGTCGAAGAAGACCCGCACGACGTCGTCCTGCACCTCGACCGCGAGGAACAGCGGCGACTGGCACTCGTGCACCTGCTCCATGTCGGCCAGGTGACCGGCGTACCGCTCGGGCAGGGCGGGCAGGTCGTCGCTCAGCTCGAGCAGCAGCTGCAGCCGGTCGGCCGTCGACACCGCGGCGAAGTCCTCGACCAGCTCGGCCATGCCCGGTGGCAGGTCGTCGACGGCCGCCCCCGCGCCGGCGTCGCTCACGTGTCGGGCCCGGTCTGGATCGGCGTCCGCACCGCGTTGCCCCACTCGGTCCACGAGCCGTCGTAGTTGCGCACGTTGGCGAAACCGAGCAGGTGGGTCAGCACGAACCAGGTGTGCGACGAGCGCTCACCGATGCGGCAGTAGGCGATCACCTCGTCGTCGGGACGCAGACCCTTCTCGTCCTGGTAGATCGCGGCAAGGTCGTCGCGGCTCTTGAAGGTCGCGTCCTCGGCGGCCGCGCGGGCCCAGGGGACGCTGCGGGCGCCGGGCACGTGACCGCCGCGCATGGCGCCCTCCTGCGGGTAGTCGGGCATGTGCAGGAGCTCGCCCGAGAACTCGCCGGGGGAGCGCACGTCGACCATGGGCCGGCCGATGTGGGCGAGCACGTCGTCCTTGAAGGCCCGGATCGACGAGTCGTCGCGCTCGACCACGGGGTAGTCGACAGGGGCGGGTGCGGGCTTCTCGCGGGTCATCTCGCGGCCCTCGGCGACCCACTTGGCGCGTCCGCCGTCCAGGAGGCGCACGTCCTCGTGGCCGAACAGGGTGATTACCCACAGCGCGTACGCCGCCCACCAGTTGCTCTTGTCGCCGTAGATCACCACGGTGCTCTCGCGGGTGATGCCGCGGGCGCCCATGACCTCGGCGAAGCGCGCGCCGTTGACGTAGTCGCGGGTGAGCGGGTCGTTCAGGTCGGTGTGCCAGTCGACCTTGACGGCGCCGGGGACGTGCCCGCTGTCGTAGAGCAGCACGTCCTCGTCGGACTCGACGACGACCAGACCGGGGTCGCCCAGGTGCGCGGCGAGCCAGTCGGTGGTGACCAGCCGCTGCGGGTGGGCGTACTGGGCGAGCTTGGCGTCGGTGTCGTTCGGCACGGGCACGGGTGCCTCCATCGTCGAGGGCGGGCTGGTGGGGTCAGCAGGGACAACGCCCGATCCTCCCAGGTCTTCCCGCTGGCCCGGTCGGTCGGTGACCCGGTCGGTCAGGTCGCGCCCAGCGCCAGCACCGCGTCGACGGTGTCCGCGTCGGCAGCCCGGCGGTCCGGCCGGTGCCGCAGCACCCGGGCGAACCGCAGCGCGACGGCGGCGGGGTAGCGCGGCGAGGTCTGCACGCCGTCCAGGGCGATCTCGACGACGAGCTCGGGGCGCACCCGCACGACCCACTCGCGCTCGGCCCCTGGCGGCGCGAGGGCCAGCTGCTGCAGGTGCTCGGTCTGCCAGGCGAGCATCGCGTCGGTCAGGCCCTTGAACGTCTTGCCCAGCATGACGAAGCCACCGGCCGGCCCGAACCGGCCGTCGGGGTCGCGCGCGCCGAGGTGCAGGTTCGACAGCCGGCCGGTGCGTCGGCCGTGACCCCACTCGGCGGCGAGCACGACCAGGTCGAGGGTGTGCACCGGCTTGACCTTCACCCAGCCGGCGCCCCGGCGTCCCATGGCGTACGGCGCGTCCAGCGCCTTGACGACCACCCCCTCGTGCCCGCGGCGAAGGGTCGCGGCGACGAACGCCGCGGCCGCGGCGACGTGCGTGGCGTCGCTGGGGTCGCCGACCTCGAGCGACGGGGTCAGCACCAGCCCCGGGACGTCGACGTCCAGCAGCCGCGCCAGGGCCCGACGCCGCTCCGCCACGGGGTGGTCGAGCAGGTCGGCGCCGTCCAGGTGCAGCAGGTCGAAGGCGAACAGGGTGAGTGGCGTCCGCAGCCGGTCCGCGGCCGGGTCGCTGCGGCTGGCCGTCCGCGCCGCGGTCACCTGGAACGGGCGGGGCCGGGCGTCGCCGGCCAGGGCCAGCACCTCGCCGTCCAGCACGAGGGTGCGGGCGGGCAGCGCCCGCACCGCCTCGACGACCTCCGGCAGCCGGTCGGTGACCTCGTCCAGGCTGCGGGTGAACACCGTGACGTCGTCCCCGGCGCGGTGGACCTGGACGCGGATGCCGTCCAGCTTGGCCTCGACCGACGCCGGGCCGGTGCGATCCAGGGCCTCGACCAGCCCGGGTGCGGACTGGGCCAGCATCGGCGACAGCGGGCGCCCGACCTGCAGACCGAAGGCCGCGAGCCCGTCCGCGCCCTCGGTCAGGGCGCTGACGGCGACCGAGGCCGCGGACCCCGAAAGGGTCATCGCCCGGCGCACCGCCGCGACGGGCAGCCCCACCGCGATCGCCACGGCGTCCAGCACCAGGGCCTGCGCCGCCCCCTGACGCAGCTCGCCGGTGACCAGGCCGACCAGCAGCCGCTGCTCGTCGGCGACGGCCCGCGCGAGCAGGTCGTGCAGCAGCCCGCGCCGTGCCGCGGTCGAGCCCGCGCCGGCCAGGGCCTCGGCGCGGGTGAAGGCGTGGTCGACCTCGGCGACCGTGAGCGTGGCCGCTGCGGCCGGTGCCGGCGTCCCGCGCAGCGCCGCGAGGCCCAGGCCGGTGCGGCGCTGCGGCAGCTCGCCAGACAGGTAGGCGACCACGGCCGGGACGGTGGCGGGCGCGAGGTCGGTCGCCGCCTGGCCCAGGCACTGCGCCAGCAGCGCGACCTTGGCGCCGCGCCCGGGGGTGGCCGCGACCGCGCGGCTCGTGACGGCGACCTCGAGCAGCTGCACGGCCCCATCGTGGCGCAGCCAGCCCGCACCTGCCCGGGCTGGTGCGGACGGCGCCGCCGCGCCGGACCCGCCCGCGTCGGGCACAGTGGTGGGTCCGACCCACCCTGACACCGACCAGCACCGAGGAGCACCGTGGCGGACGACGCGACCACCGACGACGACAGCGGACTGGCCAGGACCGCCGCGACGATCGTCGAGAAGCTGCTCGACGTCGGCATCGACGGCCGCGGCCGCTTCTCGTCGGCGCAGCAGGTGGCGGACTCGGCCCGCAGCGACCACGCCGGGCCGACCCAGGCCATCGACGCCGTCGTGCGCCAGCACACCCGGCTGGTCGCGGCCGGCGGGTTCGTCACCGGCATCGGCGGGTTCGTGACGCTGCCGGTCGCCCTGCCCGCCAACGTGGTGGAGTTCTACGCGCTCGCGACGCGGATGACGGCGTCGGTCGCCTCCCTGCGCGGCTACGAGCTGCACCTTCCCGGGGTGCGGGCCGCCGTCATGCTCACCCTGGTGGGCGCGGACGCCGACGACCTGCTGAAGAAGGCGGGGGTCGTCAGCACCGGTCGCCTCGCCAACCTGGCCGCGCAGCGGCTGCCCGGCCCGGCCCTGATGGTCCTGAACAAGGGGATCGGGTTCCGGCTGGTGTCGACCGTGGGCAAGTCGGCGCTGACCCGGTTCGGCAAGGGCGTCCCGGTCGTCGGCGGCGTCCTGGGCGCCGGCGTCGACGTGTACCTGCTGCGCCGCATCGCCGACCAGGCCCGCCGCGAGTTCCCCGACCGGCCGGCGCTGGCCGGACGCTGAGCCGGGCGGGCCGAGCCGACCCGCACGGAACCGCACGAGCCCCCTGCGCGTCGGACCTTTCGAACGGCTGGCCGCGACCCGTCGCCCCCCGAGAGGACCCTGATGGCACGCACCACCCGCACCGCCGCCGTGCTCACCTTGGTGCGTGCCCTGCGCGGCGCCACCGGCCCCGACGAGCCCGGGCTGGCCGCCCGGCTGCGCGCGGTTCCGCGCCTGGTGCGCGCCACCGCCAGGGGCGACTACAGCGGCACCTCGCGCGGCCGGCTCGCCGCCCTGGTCGCCGCCGCGGTCTACGTCGTGTCACCGGTCGACCTACTGCCCGAGTGGCTGCCGCTGATCGGGCTCGCCGACGACGCCGTGGTCATCAGCTGGCTCGCCGCGGCCGTCCTGGGCGAGACCGGCGGCTTCCTGCGCTGGGAGCGCTCGCACGCGGGTCGGCCCCCGGCCGGGCCCCGCGACGACGTCGTCCCGGGCTACGTCGTGCGCTGACCGCCCCCGGTCCTGCACAGCTCGTCGCGTTCGTCCCACGGTCCACAACCCGCCGGTAACCCCTGGCCAGCCGCGCTCTCACCCCAGAGCGTTGCGGTCATGAGCCGAAACCGCAGAGTCGCCCGAGGTCCCGCCCGCATCGTCAACGCCCGTGGTCCGGCGGACCTGGTGGCCGCCGTCCCCTACCTGGTCGGGTTCCTGCCCTCCGCCAGCATCGTCGCGGTCTCGCTGCGCGGCCCCCGTCTGCGCCTCGGGGTGGTCGCCCGGCTCGACCTGCCGCCCGCCGGCCGCGAGCACGACACGGCCGCGGCGCTCGCGGCGTTCGTCCGCAGGGACGGTCCGCGCGAGGCCTTCGTCCTGGTCTACGACGACCAGCCGTGGACGCGGTGGTGGCCGCGCCCGCACCAGCTGCTGGTCGACGCCGTCACCGACGACCTGGGCCAGCACGGTGTGCCGGTGCGCGAGGCCGTGTACGTCGGCGCGCAACGGTTCTGGTCCTACACCTGCGTCGTGCCCGGCTGCTGCCCGGCGGCCGGCTGGCCGATGCGCGACGCCAGGTCCAGCGAGGTCGCGGCGACGTTCGTGCTGCAGGGCCGCGCGCCGCTCGCGGACCGGCAGGGCCTGGTCGACCGGGTGGCCCCGGGCGACCCCGCCACCCTCGCGGCGGTCGCGGACGCCATCGACACCTGGGGAGCCGACGCCGGACCGCAGGGGCAGCACGCCGGGGACGTCGGCCGGCGGGCGTGGCAGCGCGCCCGGGTGGTCGACCTGGACACCCTCGCCCGGCGGTACGTCGCGGGGGAGCGCGGGCTCTCGGTGGACGAGGCGGGCCGTGCGCTGGCCGGGCTGCTGGACGACGACGTGCGCGACGTCGTCGCCGTCCGCTGGACCCGGTGGCTGCTGTCCCTGGCCGCGCCCGGGACCGCGGACGAGGTGACCCGACCCGTTGCCGAGCTGGTCGACGACAGCACACCGCCGGACCTGGACGACCTCGAGCTCGCCGGGGCGGTCGAGCAGCTGCTGGTCGACCTGGCCGTGCGCGCCGACGGGCCCGCCGCGGTGGCGCCGCTCACCCTGCTCTCGATGCAGTGCTGGGCCTGCGGCGACGGCGCCTGCGCCGGTGTCGCCGCCGACCGGGCGCTCGCGATCGACCCCGCCCACCGGATGGCCGTCATGGTCGACCAGCTGCTGCGGGCCGGTCTGCCCCCGCGCTGGGTGGCCGACGTCCGCGCCGAGGACGAGGCACCCGGCCGGCGTCGGCTCGTCTCAGTGGACGAGACGTGGTCTCGACCCCTGGAGCCGCCGGACGGCTCTTGCTAATCTTCGACCAGGTCATGAGCGCCAGCGACAAGCCCCGGCTCGCTGGCCGGCAACCCTCCAACCGCGGTGGGGTGCCCCGGGTGATGACCCGGCCCGCGTTGACGACGTGGGCAAGCGCGGGTCCGCCCACAGCGGACCCCTTCGGGTTGGGAGACCCCTGATGAACGACGGTTGGTCCTTCGAGACGCGACAGATCCACGCCGGCCAGAGCGCCGACCCCACGACCGGGGCGCGCGCGCTGCCGATCTACCAGACCACCTCCTACGCGTTCAAGAGCTCTGAGCACGCCGCGAACCTGTTCGGGCTCAAGGAGTTCGGCAACATCTACACCCGGCTGATGAACCCCACCAACGACGTCGTCGAGCAGCGCGTCGCGAGCCTGGAGGGTGGGGTCGGCGCGTTGCTCGTGGCCAGCGGGCAGTCCGCCGAGACGATCGCGCTGCTCAACCTCGCCGAGGTCGGCGACCACATCGTCGCCAGCCCGAGCCTCTACGGCGGCACGTACAACCTGCTGCACCACACGCTGCCCAAGCTCGGCATCACCACCACGTTCGTCGAGGACCCCGACGACCTGGACTCCTGGCGCGCGGCGGTGCGCCCGAACACCAAGGCGTTCTTCGCCGAGACCATCCCCAACCCCAAGCAGGACGTCCTCGACATCGAGGGCGTCGCCGGGGTGGCGCACGAGGCGGGGGTCCCGCTGGTCGTCGACAACACCGTGGCGACGCCGTACCTCATCCGGCCGCTGGAGTGGGGGGCCGACATCGTGGTCCACAGCGCCACGAAGTACCTCGGCGGGCACGGCACGTCGATCGCGGGGGTCATCGTCGACGGCGGCACCTTCGACTACGCCGCCGACCCCGAGAAGTTCCCCAACTACAACCAGCCCGACGCGAGCTACCACGGGCTGGTCTACGCCCGCGACCTCGGCGTCGGCAGCGCCCTGGGTGCCAACCTGGCCTTCATCCTCAAGGCCCGGGTGCAGCTGCTGCGCGACCTGGGTGCCTCGGCCTCGCCGTTCAACGCCTTCCTGATCAGCCAGGGCATCGAGACCCTCAGCCTGCGCATCGAGCGGCACGTGCAGAACGCCCTCGCCGTCGCCACCTGGCTCGAGCAGCGCCCCGAGGTGCTGTCGGTGAGCTACGCGGGCCTGGAGAGTAGCCCGTGGTTCGAGCGGGCCCGCAAGTACGCGCCGCGCGGTGCCGGTGCGGTGCTGGCGTTCGAGATCGAGGGCGGCCGCGAGGCCGGCCAGCGGTTCGTCGAGGCGCTGGTGCTGCACAGCCACGTGGCCAACATCGGGGACGTCCGCAGCCTGGTGATCCACCCGGCGAGCACCACCCACAGCCAGCTCTCGGACGCCGAGCAGCTGGCCAGCGGGGTCACGCCGGGCCTGGTGCGGCTGGCCGTGGGGCTGGAGCACATCGACGACATCCTCGCCGACCTCGAGGCGGGGTTCCGGGCCGCCAAGAGCGCCTGATGGCGGCCAGTGACGCCGTGTGGCGCGAGGGCGACCCCGTCGGACGACGCCAGTTCGCCGACGTCGGCACCCTCGCTCTTGAGGCGCGCGGCGCCCTGCCCGACGTCCGCGTCGCCTACGAGACGTGGGGGACGCTGAACGCCGCTCGCGACAACGCGGTGCTCGTGCTGCACGCGCTCACCGGCGACAGCCACGTGGCCGGGCCTGCGGGTGGCGGGCACGCCACCGCGGGCTGGTGGGACGCCCTCGTCGGCCCGGGGCGGCCGCTGGACACCGACACCTGGTTCGTCGTGGCCCCGAACGTGCTGGGGGGGTGCCAGGGCACGACCGGGCCCTCGTCGGCCGCACCGGACGGGCGCGCCTGGGGGTCCAGGTTCCCGTTCCTCACCGTCCGCGACCAGGTCGCCGCCGAGGCCCGGGTCGCCGACCGCCTCGGCATCGACACCTGGGCCGGTGTCATCGGCGGCTCGATGGGCGGCATGCGCGTGCTGGAGTGGGCGGTGACCCACCCCGACCGGGTGGGAACCGCCATCGTCCTGGCCTCGACCGCGTACGCCAGCGCCGAGCAGATCGCCTGGTGCGAGCCGCAGCTGCTCGCCATCCGCTCCGACCCCGCGTGGCGGGGCGGGGACTACGGCGACGGCCCCGGGCCGCAGGCCGGGCTCGGCATCGCCCGGCGCATCGCGCACGTCACCTACCGCAGCGAGACCGAGCTCGCGCAGCGGTTCGGGCGCGACCCCCAGGGCGACGAGCAGCCGATCGGCGGCGGCGGCCGGTACGCCGTCGAGAGCTATCTGGACCACCACGCCGACAAGCTCGCCCGTCGCTTCGACCCGCGCAGCTACGTCGTGCTCACCGAGGCGATGAACTCCCACGACGTCGGCCGCGGAAGGGGCGGGGTCGCGGCGGCCCTGGGCCGGGTCACCGCCGACCTGGTGGTCGCCGCCGTCGACTCCGACCGGCTCTACCCACCGCGGCTGGCCGACGAGGTCGTCGCCCTGGCCCCGGCGGCCCGCCCGGTGCAGACCGTGACCTCGCCGTACGGCCACGACGGGTTCCTCATCGAGACCCACCAGGTCGGGGCCATCGTCCGGGCGGCCCTGCCCAGCGTCACCCGCTCGCGGGTGCTCTGACCTGACTGGCGACCCGGCGACTCGGGCCTCAGGCCGACAGGCCGCGCACCAGGTCGCGCACCAGGTCGCGCAGCCGCGACCACTCCGCGGCCAGGGCAGGGTGCAGCTCGCGGGCGGCGACGTCGTCCAGGGCCACCCAGTCGACGGCGTCGGACTCGCCGTTGGCGACCCGGGCGCCGGCCCGCGCCGGGGCCGTGGCCACGACGTAGGTGTACGACCAGCTGCCGTGGTCGACCCGGTGCTCGACCAGGTCGACCACCGCGGCGGTGTCGACGCCGTTCTCCTCGCGGGCCTCGCGCCGGGCGGCCTGGCTCGTGGTCTCGTGGCTGTCACGCGCGCCGCCGGGCAGCCCCCAGGTGCCGCCCTGGTGGGTCCACGCCGAGCGCAGCTGCAGCAGCACCTCGGCGCCGCGGTCGCCGGGGCGCAGCAGCAGCAACCCGGCTGCGCCGTGGCGCCCCCAGTGCCGGTGCCCGCAGTCGCAGTCGACCCACCCGTTGCCGTCGTTGACGGTCCCGCGGTGGGGTGGGCGGTCGGCGACCCGCACCACGTCCAGCACGCCGGGCCAGCCGGCTTGGGTGAAGGCGGCGCGCTGGCGCTGGGCGCCGTTGCCGTCGGTCAGCACCCGCCGCACCCCCCCGAGCACCGCCGCCAGGTCGCCGGTGACCTCGAGCCCGGGGCGCGCCGCCTCGACCAGGGCGGCGAGGACGGCGGCGGCCGGGCGGGTGCTGCGCACCTGCGGGTCGACGAGCTCGCCGTCCAGCCCGTACCGCGCCGCCCGCCACATCGCGGCCCGCAGCGCGTGCTGGGGCACCTGCAGCCGCGACGGCGCGTCGGCCCCGTGGGCCGCGTGGTCGCTCAGCGCCGTCTGGGCCAGGCCGCGCACCAGCCGGGTGTACAGCGCCGAGTCCTCGGCGTCGGCCTGGACGTCGGCGACGCGCACCTCGACGGTCGGGAACCGGGTCGCGAGCCGCACGTCCCAGTACACGTAGCTCGCGTCGTCCACGACGCCGGTGGCCACCAGCTCGGCCACCGAGCGGTGCCACTGCGCCGCGTCCCGGGTGGGCGGTGGGGGACCGGCGACCGGCCAACGCTGCCAGTGCACCTGACGGTAGGACGCGAACCCGGTGTCCTCACCGAGCCAGTACGGCGAGTTCGCGGTCAGCGCCAGCAGCGTCGGCAGCCACGGCCGCACGGTGTCGGCCACGGCCACCCGCAGGTCGTCGTCCACGTCCGCGACGTCGACCCCGGGGCCGGCCACGCCCACGTGCACGTGCATCCCGGCGATCAGCTGCTGCGGCACCAGCCCGGCCGCCCGCTGCCGCAGGGCCGCGTAGCGCTCGTCGTCGGCGACCCGCTGCTCGCCCGCCTCGCCCAGCACCGGCGTCCCGGCCGCGACCAGGTGCAGCCCGTGGGCGGCGGCGGCCCCGGCCACGGCCGCGCGCAACCGCGAGGCCCGCTCGATCACCTGGTCGACGTCGGCGCTGACCGCGGTGACCGTCTCGACCTGCGAGAGGGTCAGCTCGAGGACGACGGTGCCGTCCTCGGCGTCGACGACGGACGCCGACTGCACCTCGGGCGCTCGGCTGCACAGCCGCCCGGTGCCGGCGTCCACGACGTGCAGCTCCTCCTCGACACCGAGGGTGGGGCCGCTCGGACTGGTCGACGAGTGCCCTGACACGCGCGAGATTCTGGCACGTCCGGCGCACGGCCCGCCGGGGCGGCGCGTTGTCGCGTGCGGTCGCGGGGGCGGGGGGTCGACTAGCCTCGGTCCGCGTCGGCTACCGTCGGCTCACGTCGGCGCGGTGCCGCCGCGCCTGGACCACACCGAGGAGCACCACCGATGGCCGTTGTCGTGGGTTTCGTCCCGACCAACGAAGGGCGGGCGGCGCTGCGCCGGGCGGCGGAGGAGGCGCGCACGCGCGGCACCCGCCTGGTCGTCATCAACTCCAACCGCGGTGGCAAGGACCTGACGACGGCGGACGCCGAGCGGTACGACACCGAGCTGGCCACCGTGCGCCGCGAGCTGAGCGAGGCCGGGATCGAGCACGAGGTGCGCCAGCTGGTGCGCGGCCAGGAACCGGCCGAGGACCTGATCGCCGTCGCCGAGGAGGTGGGGGCCGAGGTCATCGTCATCGGGCTGCGCCGCCGGACCCCGGTGGGCAAGCTCATCCTCGGCTCGCACGCCCAGCGCATCCTGCTCGACGCGCCCTGCCCGGTGCTGGCCGTCAAGGCCGACCGGGTCACCGAACCCCGCTGACGGCGCCACCGACGCGACGGCGGTCACGCTGGGTGGTCGTGCTCGCCGACCTCCGGGCGCTACAATGATAGGAGTTTCGCGGCCAACGGCCCGATCGTCACGGGCATGTTCCGCGGCCTGCTGCGGTTGACCCGGGCAGCGACGCATCACCACCCGCCGCGATCGTCCTGACTGGTCGCCGGCCCACCCCGGTCACCGTCTCCCCCCACGACGAAAGGCGTTCCGTGTCGTCGGATCCCACCACCCGCACCACCACGCCCGAGCGCTCGACGGATCTGGCTGCCGTCGCCGCTACCACGTCGGCGGTGGCAGCCACCGCGACCCGCAAGGTCGAGGCCACCGCCCCGGCGAAGGCCCCGGCTGCCCCGGCCAAGAAGGCCGCGGCCAAGCGCGCCCCGGCGAAGAAGGCCGCCGTCAAGGCCGTGCCCGTGCCGGCCGGTGCTGGCGCACCCCCCGCCGCCAAGCGGCCGGCCGCCAAGAAGGCAGCGCGCCCCGCCGCCGGCCCGACCGGCACCTCCGACGCCGCCGAGGTCGACGAGCCGGAGGAGGCCGACCCGGTCCCCGTCGTCCCGGACGCCGAGGTCACCGAGGAGACCGGCTTCGTCATCACCGACGACGACGACGACGCCCCGGCCCAGCAGGTCGCGACCGCCGGCGCCACCGCAGACCCGGTCAAGGACTACCTCAAGCAGATCGGCAAGGTCGCGCTGCTGAACGCCGAGCAGGAGGTCGACCTGGCCAAGCGCATCGAGGCGGGCCTGTTCGCCGAGGAGCGCCTGAACGCCGGCACCAAGATCGACCCCAAGCACAAGCGCGAGCTGTGGTGGATCGCCCAGGACGGCAAGAAGGCGAAGAACCACCTGCTCGAGGCCAACCTGCGGCTCGTGGTCTCGCTCGCCAAGCGCTACACCGGGCGCGGCATGCTGTTCCTGGACCTGATCCAGGAGGGCAACCTCGGTCTGATCCGCGCGGTCGAGAAGTTCGACTACACCAAGGGCTACAAGTTCTCGACGTACGCCACCTGGTGGATCCGCCAGGCCATCACCCGGGCGATGGCCGACCAGGCCCGCACGATCCGCATCCCGGTGCACATGGTCGAGGTCATCAACAAGCTCGCCCGCGTGCAGCGGCAGATGCTGCAGGACCTGGGCCGCGAGCCCACCCCCGAGGAGCTCGCCAAAGAGCTGGACATGACGCCCGAGAAGGTCGTCGAGGTGCAGAAGTACGGCCGCGAGCCGATCTCGCTGCACACCCCCCTCGGTGAGGACGGCGACAGCGAGTTCGGCGACCTGATCGAGGACTCCGAGGCCGTCGTCCCCGCCGACGCCGTCTCGTTCACCCTGCTGCAGGAGCAGCTGCACTCGGTGCTGGACACCCTGTCCGAGCGCGAGGCCGGTGTGGTCTCGATGCGCTTCGGCCTGACCGACGGCCAGCCCAAGACCCTGGACGAGATCGGCAAGGTCTACGGCGTCACGCGCGAGCGGATCCGGCAGATAGAGAGCAAGACGATGAGCAAGCTGCGCCACCCCTCGCGCTCGCAGGTGCTGCGCGACTACCTGGACTGACGGGTTGCGAGAAGGCCCGTGAACCCGCAGGTCAGCGGCGTTCACGGGCCTTCTGCGCGTTCCGGGTGACCCGAACGGGTGACGCCGTGGGCAGTGTGCCGTGTTCGGCTGCGGATGAGCGGTTGGTGATGGTCTGCTGCGCTTCGCATCACTCACCCCGGGGGGCACACCGTTCATCGTCGTCACGTCGTGCGGTTCGCTCTGCTCCTTGCGTCAGCACCCCTGCTCGCTGCCCCGCTGTCGGTGCTCCCGGGGGCCACGCCCGACGTGGCCTTCGCGGCGGTCGGCCCCACCGCGCAGGGGTCGCTTTCCCGGCTTGTGGTGAAGGGCCGCGCGCCACGGACGGGCTACACCCGCGCGGTGTTCGGAGCGGCGTGGGCCGACATCGACCGCAACGGCTGCGACACCCGCAACGACGTCCTCAAGCGTGACCTGACCGGCGAGACCTTCCGGGCCGGGACCCGCTCGTGCGTCGTGGTCACGGGGCTGCTGCGGGACCCGTACACGGCCAGGCCGATCTCGTTCACCAAGGCGGCGGCAGCGGCCGTGCAGATCGACCACGTGGTGGCCCTGTCGGACGCCTGGCAGAAGGGCGCCCGGACGTGGTCGCCCGCCAAGCGCCTCGTCTTCGCCAACGACCCCCTCAACCTGCTGGCCGTGGACGGCCCCACCAACCAGCGCAAGGGCGACGGGGACGCCGCCACCTGGCTGCCGCCGAACAGGGCGTACCGGTGCTCGTACGTCGCCCGCCAGGTCGCGGTCAAGGTCCGGTACGGCGCGTGGGTCACGCCCGCCGAGAGGGCGGCGATGGCACGCGTGCTCGCCACCTGCCCGACGTCCCTGCTCCCGCGCGGTGGGGCCGCACTGCCGGCGCCCATCGCCACTGCACCCGCCCCGGTCGCACCCGCCCCGGTCGCACCCGCCCCCGTCGCCCCCGTCCCGGTCGCACCGGTCCCGGTCGCACCGGGCCCGGTGGCGCCTGCCCCGACGCCAACCGTGGCCGCGGCACCGTCCGCGCCGGCCAACCCGGGAAACACCAGGAACTGTGGTGACTTCGCGAGCTGGAGCGAGGCGGACGCCTGGTACCAGACCTACGTCGGCGCCTACGGCGACGTCGCCCAGCTGGACGCCGACCACGACGGGGTCGTCTGCGAGAGCCTGCCAGGCGCACCCTGAGGGTCCAGCCCGCATCCCGCGTCCGAGAACGCACGAAAGGCCCACCAGCGCAGCGCTGGTGGGCCTTTCGCGTGGTCTCGCGTGACTAGCTGACGCGCTGGGCCAGCCGACGCACGGCACCGGCGACGACCGCGGTCGGACGCTGCTGCTCGCCCGCGTAGGCGCTGACGACCACGAGGGCGCCGGTCAGGGCCGGGATGACCCACTGCAGCACCTTGAGCTGCTGCTGGGCCTTCGCGACGTTCGGCGGGGTCTGGAACGAGGGGTTGGTGCCCGAGTCGGTCGGGACGTCCTTGTGCTCAGAGACGGTGCGGCCCAGCACCCGGCTGTACGCCGTGGCGCCGAGGGCGGCCGCGGTGAGAGCGGTCTTGACGACCGCCATCGTGGCCACGCCCTGCTGTCCACGCAGGCGGCTGCGGTTCTCGACCAGCTGGCCGACGCTGCCGATCAGGTGCGCGCCGATCGCGGCGGCGTTGACCGGCGTCCAGTTGTCCCAGCCGGTGTTGGCGACGCGCCCGGCGGCGCGGTCGTCGCCGGCCTGGCCGGCGGCCGGGTTCAGCGCGACGGCATTGGCGAGGGTGCCGCCGAACCAGCCGGACAGGCCGAGGTCGTGCAGGGCGCGCGTGGTGGTGCTCAGGCTCATCAGGTGTTCTCCTTGGTCGAGGTACCCCGTGCTACCCGCGTGCGGCGGACCTAACCTCCCGCGGCGACGACCACGCCGGTGACCCACGTCACGGCCATCAGCAGGCCGGCGCCCAGCTCGATCAGCACGCTCCAGCCGGCCGCGCTCAGCGCCTGCCGGGTCGAGACCAGGGCCAGGTCGTGCCGGTGCAGCCGGGCGCGCTCACGCAGGTAGACCCCCAGGACGAAGCCCACGGGCAGGCCGACCACCGGCACGACCACGAAGCCCACCAGGCCGAGCGCCGCGCCGGTCAGCGTGGTGCTGGTGGGGACGCCGGCCCGGCTGAGTCGGCGTCCCGGCAGCACGTACTTGGCGACCTGCCCCAGGGCCAGGACGACGGTCGCCACCGCCAGCACCCCCCAGCCGGTCGGGTCCTGGCGCTCGCTGGACCAGACGGCGACCGCCGCCCACACCAGGAGCACGCCGGGAAGCACGGGGACGACGACGCCGACCAGGCCGACCAGGATCGCGAGGGCGACCAGCAGGTCGAGGGGGCTCACGGTGCACCACCCTGCCACGGACGACGGCGGGCCCCGGCGAAGTGCCGGGGCCCGCCGTCAGCGGTGGAGCAGGGTCGAGGTCAGTCTCGTCCCGGGGCGGCCGCGCTGGTCTGCTCGGCGAGCAGCCGGTCGGACTCGTCCTGGATCGTGGCTTCGGCGCTGGCCAGAGCGGGGGTGTGCTCACGCCCGTGGTGGGCGCAGAACAGCAGCTCACCGCCGCTGGCGAGCATCACCCGCACGTACGCCTGGGCGCCGCATCGGTCGCAGCGGTCGGCCGTGGTCAGCGGGCTGGTCGCGAGAGTCGTGGGCACGACACCTTCCTTCGTCTCATCGATATCACCGCGTCGCAGAACGTTCTCGGCGTCGTCATCAGTGCCATCGTCATGTCTGGTCGTCTTCTTCATCGTCCGAGCAGGTCAACAGTCAAGCACTCCGGATCGTTCCCCGTGGTCAGGTGGCGCGGTGGTTCGCTGTGCGCGCAACCCCTGGGCGTGTCGGTCGCGCCGGTCCTGTCGGTGCCACTCGGTAACCTGAGCGGGCCGCACCCACCCGAAGGAGCCCTGTGACCATCACCTCGCCGGAACGCCGCGACGCCAGCCGTCGCACCGCCACGACGGGGGACTACACCGCTCGCCACCTGTCGGTGCTCGAGGGCCTCGAGGCCGTGCGCAAGCGGCCCGGCATGTACATCGGGTCGACCGACGGCCGCGGCCTGATGCACTGCCTGTGGGAAATCATCGACAACGCCGTCGACGAGGCGCTCGCGGGGGCCTGCCACCGGATCGACGTCACGCTGCACGCCGACGGGTCGGTCGAGGTGCACGACGACGGCCGGGGGATCCCGGTCGACATCGAGCCCAAGACCGGGCTGTCCGGCGTCGAGGTGGTCTTCACCAAGCTGCACGCCGGCGGCAAGTTCGGCGGCGGCTCGTACACGGCGTCCGGGGGGCTGCACGGCGTCGGCGCCAGCGTGGTGAACGCCCTGTCCGCCCGGCTGGACTGCCACGTCGAGCGCGGCGGTCAGGTGCACTCGATGAGCTTTCGCCGCGGCGAGCCGGGGGTGTTCGCCGACCAGGGTCCGCGACCGAGCCCGGACGCGGCGTTCAGCCCGTTCGTCGACGGCTCGCAGCTGCTGGTCACCGGCAAGGCCAAGCGCGGGGTGACCGGGTCGCGGGTGCGGTACTGGGCCGACCGGCAGATCTTCCTGCGCGAGGCGGCCTTCGCCTACGACGAGCTGGTCACCCGCGCCCGCCAGACGACGTACCTCGTGCCGGGTCTGACCATCGCCCTGCGCGACGAGCGCGGGCTGGCGGGCACCCCGGGCGCGGACGGCCCGCACGAGGAGGTGTTCGTCCACGAGGGCGGCATCACCGAGTACGTCGAGTTCCTGGCCAGCGACCCGCCGGTGACCGACGTGTGGCGGCTGCGCGGCACGGGCACCTTCCGCGAGACGGTGCCCGTCCTGGACGAGCAGGGTCACATGAGCCCCACCGAGGTCGAGCGCGAGTGCGAGGTCGACGTCGCGGTGCGCTGGGGCACCGGCTACGACACCCACGTGCGCTCGTTCGTCAACATCATCGCCACGCCCAAGGGCGGCACCCACCTGGCCGGCTTCGAGGCCGCGCTGCTCAAGACCTTCCGCCGCCAGCTCGAGCTGAACGCGCGCCGGCTCAAGGTCGGCGGCGACAAGGTCGACAAGGACGACGTCCTGGCCGGGCTGACCGCGGTGGTGACCGTGCGCCTGGCCGAGCCGCAGTTCGAGGGCCAGACCAAGGAGGTGCTGGGCACCAACGCCGTGCGCGCCATCGTGGCCCGGGTCGTCGAGAACGAGCTGACCACCGCGCTGACCTCGCCCCAGCGGGGTCAGAAGCAGCAGGCCGCCGTGCTGCTCGAGAAGGTCGTCGCCGAGATGAAGGCCAGGCTCAGCGCCCGGCTGCACAAGGAGACCCAGCGCCGCAAGAACGCCCTCGAGACCTCGTCGCTGCCCTCGAAGCTGGCCGACTGCCGCACCAGCGACGTCGAGCGCAGCGAGCTGTTCATCGTCGAGGGCGACAGCGCCCTGGGCACCGCCAAGCTGGCGCGGTCCTCGGAGTTCCAGGCCCTGCTGCCGATCCGCGGCAAGATCCTGAACGTCCAGAAGGCCACGATCGCCGACATGCTCAAGAACCTCGAGTGCGCGGCGATCATCCAGGTGGTCGGCGCGGGGTCCGGCCGCTCGTTCGACCTCGAGGCCTCGCGCTACGGCAAGATCATCCTGATGGCCGACGCCGACGTCGACGGGGCCCACATCCGCACCCTGCTGCTCACGCTCTTCTTCCGCTACATGCGTCCGCTGGTCGACGCCGGACGGGTGTTCGCCGCCGTCCCGCCGCTGCACCGGGTCGAGATCGTCAACCCCGGCGCGAAGAAGAACGACACTGTCTACACCTACTCCGAGGCCGAGCTGCGCACGGTGCTGGGCACCGCCGCCAAGAAGGGCCGGCGCTACAAGGAGCCGATCCAGCGGTACAAGGGGCTGGGTGAGATGGACGCCGACCAGCTGGCCGAGACCACGATGGACCCGCGGCACCGCACCCTGCGCCGGGTGACGGTGCGCGACGTCGAGGCCGCCGAGCGGGTCTTCGAGCTGCTGATGGGCTCGGACGTGGCACCGCGCAAGGACTTCATCGTCGACGGGGCCCGCGGCCTGGACCGCGACCGGATCGACGTCTGAGCTGGATCGACGTCTCGGCCGGCTCGACCCGGGTCAGGTCGCGGCGCACATCACGGAGATCGCGACGGCGGCGTCCGACGCTCCGGTGTTGACGAAGGTCACCGACCACGAGGCCGGTCCCGCGGGGCCGCTGGCCGTCACCCGCACGTCGGCTCGACCGGGGGGGCTCGAGAAGCCCCCGCCCGTCGCGACCGAACCGATGCCACAGGCCACCGACAGGGTCGCGGCGGACGCCAGCCCGGCGGTGCCGTTCTGGGTCACCGTGGTGACCGACGTCGTCCCCCTGGCACCGGTCGCACCCGTCGCCCCCGTCGCGCCCTGCGGACCAGCCGGGCCGACCGGTCCTGTCGCCCCCGCGGCGCCGGCCGGACCCGTCGCGCCAGCGGGACCCGTCGCACCGGCGGGGCCCGTCGCGCCGACCGAACCGGTGGCGCCGGCGACGGCACGACCCACGTTGGCGTAGGTGAACCCGGCCGGGCAGGTGCGCGGCTTGCGCGGTGCGGTGAGCGCGCGGGTCTTCTCGGACAAGCACACCCCACCCATGGTGGGCGTGGGCCGGGCCGTGACGGCCACCGCGGCGGCGGCGCCCAGCGAGGCGATGACGAACGCTCCGGCGGCGCCGGCGACGACCAGGTGGGGTGGGCGCACGGGTGGGCTCCTCGCGGGTGGGCGGCGCGGGAGGACGGCCGCCGTCGCACCGTACCGCCGCCCGCGTCGCTCGGCCAGGGAACCAGCCGAGGTGCCGTGTGCCCTACGTCCTGGACCGTGGCCCGGCCGGGCACGAGGGTCGGTCAGGTGGCGGCGCACGCGACCGAGATGACGACCAAGGCGCTCGAGCCGCTCGTGTTGTCGAACTCCACGGCCCACTCGCCAGGGTGGGTGCGGCGCTGGACGTCCCGGCGACGCCGGCAGCCGCACCGACTGCCGCGAGCGTCAGGGATCCGCCGACGCCGGCGGTGCGGGCGATGAGGCGGCGAGAGCGCATGGTGGCCCCTTGTAGGTCGAGCCGACCCTCGGCGGTCGCCGACGGGCGCACGATACGGCGGCGCAGGCCCTGCCGGGACTGCCGAACGTGGTCGAACCCGCCGAGTCAGCAGTCGGCGCCGCGCCGCTACCTGGGCCGCGAACCGGGCCCGCGCCGGTCAGCCCGCCGTCACCGATGCGGTCCAACCCACCTGCGGGACAGCCGGTTTCAGGCACGACTCGGGTCGGTCCGGGCCGCGCACGCCGCTGGTGACGGTGACCGTCCACGACCGCCCGTCGCGGTGCCCGACGTCGACCTGCCAGGTGTCGGCACCCGCGGGCAGCGGCTCGCCGGGCGTCAGGTCGTGCAGGCCCGGGACGCCGGCCGCCTCGCGCACCGCTGACACCGCCACCCGCTGGGCGGGGGGCAGTCCGCAGGCGCCTCGGTCGTGCACCGGGCCGAGCACCGAGCCGGGCAGCTCGCCACGGCCGGCGGCGTCCAGCGCCTGCACCGCGAGGTCGACGTCCAGGCGGGCGAGGGTGGCGCCGCTGGGCAGCAGGACGGCGGTGGGGGCGAACCGGTGGCCCCCGGTGTGCGAGGTCTCCCACACCCGGCCGGGGCGCGCGGCCGCGGCCCCTTGGGCGACCGGCCGGCCACGGACGGCGCAGCACAGGTCGCGTCGGCCGTTGGTGCAGACCAGCAGGTGCGGCTGGTCGGTGGGCGACAGTGCCGGCAGCGACCGGACGACGGCCGCGCGGTCACCCGCCGCCAGCGCCACCAGGTCGAGCCGCTCCAGCTCGTGCGGTGACGCGACCGACCCGGTGAGCAGCCACTCGCGGCCCGGGATGCAGCTGGCGAGGAGGACCGCGCGCGCGGCGCCGTGGTGGTCGTCCGCGTGGGCACCGGGTGCGCGCAGCAGTGCCAGGCGCCCCCCGACGGCTGACACCGCGCGGTCCAGGCGGGCGCCCAGGCCGGGGTCCAGATGGCTCTCGGTCGCGGCCTGGCGGCCCCAGGGCCCGGCCTGCTCCAGAGCCACCCAGCACCTCGCCGAGGCCGCCGACCCGTAGGCGCTCTCGTCCGCCAGGGCCGAGAGCACCGAGCAGGCCGTGGCCGCCGGTGCGCCAGGGCTCACGCGCCACCGTCGACGGCGGCGATCGGGGCGGGCGACGGCGTGCCCGAGCCGTCGCGGCGTCCGGTCGCCGGGGGCAGGTCGAGCGGACCGCCGCTGCCACTGCCGGCCCGCGCGGGGGAGGGGCCGACCCAGCCGAGCACCAGCGCGTCCTCGCCGCGCAGGAACCGGTGGCAGCGGACCCCGCCGGTGCCGCGGCCCTTGGCGGGGTACTCGGTGAAGGGGGTGACCTTGACCGACCCGGCGTCGGTGCCCGGCAGCGCCGCCGACGAGCCCGAGACGGTGACGACGACCGGGTCGGTGGCGTCCGTGGGCACCGCGCCGAACCAGGTGACCCGCGCGCCCGCTGCGAGCTTGACGCCCGCCATCCCCCCGGCGGGGCGGCCCTGCGGCCGGACGGCGTCCGCCGCGAACCGCAGCAGCTGGGCGTCGGTGGTGATGAACACCAGGTCGGCGGGCGCGTCACCGAGCGCAACCGCACCGACGACCTCGTCGCCGTCGCGCAGGCCGATGACCTCCCACTCCGAGCGGCCGGACGGCGGGTCGGGGACGACCCGCTTGACGACCCCCTGCGCGGTGCCCAGCGCCAGGCCGTCGGTGAGCCCGGCGAGGGTCACCACCCGCTCGGACGCGGGGAGGTCGACGAACGCCCCCAGCGGAGCGCCGCCCGACAGGTTCGGCGCACCGTGCGTGGGCGGCAGGACGGGCAGCTCGAGCACCGACAGCCGCAGCACCCGGCCGCGCGAGGTGACCAGGCCGACCTCGTTTCGTGCGGTGGTGCGCACCGCGGCCGCGAGGACGTCGTGGGCGGCGCGGTCGCCCGCGCTCGAGAGCGGGTCGCCGTCACCGGTGCGCGCGAGCAGCCCGGTGGACGACAGCAGCACCCAGCACGGGTCGTCGCTGACCTCCAGGGGCGTCGCCGAGGTGGCCGGTGCTCCGGCCGAGGCGAGCAGGACGGTGCGCCGGGGCGTGCCGTGGGCCTTGGCGACCTCGGCCAGCTCGTCGCTGACCAGGGCGCGCAGGACGGCGTCGTCGGCGAGGATCGCGCGCAGCTGCTCGATCTGGCGACGCAGGTCGTCCAGCTCGGCCTCGAGCTCGATCCGCGAGAACTTCGTCAGCCGCCGCAGCCGCAGCTCGAGGATGTACTCGGCCTGCAGCGTCGACAGGTCGAACACCTGCTCCAGGCGCCCCCGCGCCGCCTCGGCGTCGTCGCTGGAGCGGATGATCGCGATGACCTCGTCGATGTCGAGGATCGCCACCAGCAGGCCCTCGACCAGGTGCAGCCGCTCCTCGCGCTTGCGCAGCCGGAACGCGGTGCGCCGGCGCACCACGTCGAGCCGGAAGTCGACGTACACGCGCAGCAGGTCGCGCAGGCCCAGGGTGCGCGGCTGGCCGTCGACCAGGGCCACGTTGTTGATGCCGAACGAGTCCTCCATCGGGGTGAGCCGGTAGAGCTGCTCGAGCACCGCGTCGGCGTTGAACCCGTTCTTGACCTCGATCACCAGGCGCAGCCCGTGGCTGCGGTCGGTCAGGTCGGTGACCGCGCTGATGCCCTGCAGCTTCTTGGCGCCGACCTGGTCCTTGATCTTGTCGATGACCTTCTCGGGCCCGATCCCGTAGGGCAGCTCGGTGACGACGATGCCCTGCTTGCGCGGGGTGAGCGCCTCGACCCGCACCGTGGCCCGGGTGCGGAAGCTACCCCGGCCGCTCTCGTAGGCCTCGCGCACGCCGTCCAGGCCGACGATCCGCCCGCCCGTGGGCAGGTCGGGGCCGGGCACGAACCGCATCAGGTCGTCCAGGGTGGCGTCCGGGTGGGCGATCAGGTGGCGCGAGGCACCGATGACCTCGACCAGGTTGTGCGGGGCCATGTTCGTGGCCATGCCGACGGCGATCCCGCTGGCCCCGTTGACCAGCAGGTTCGGGAACGCCGAGGGCAGCACCTCGGGCTGGGTGAGCGAGTCGTCGTAGTTGGGCACCAGGTCGACGGTGTCCTCGTCCAGCGCCGTGGTCATCAGCAGCGCCGCCGGAGCGAGGCGGCACTCGGTGTAGCGCATGGCCGCGGGGCCGTCGTCCGCGCTGCCGAAGTTGCCGTGCCCGTCGACCAGCGGCAGGCGCAGCGAGAACGGCTGGGCCATCCGCACCAGGGAGTCGTAGATCGACACGTCGCCGTGCGGGTGGAACTTGCCCATCGCGTCGCCCACGACCCGCGAGCTCTTGACGTGGCCGCGATCCGGGCGCAGCCCCATCTCGGACATGGAGAACAGCACCCGACGCTGCACCGGCTTCAGGCCGTCGCGGGCGTCGGGCAGCGCCCGCGAGTAGATGACCGAGTAGGCGTACTCGAGGAACGAGCCCTGCATCTCGCTCTCGACGTCGATGTCGATGATGCGCTCGGTGAAGTCACCGGGCGGGGGCGGTGCGGACGACGATCGGCGGGCCATGGGGACCATCTTCCCTGACGGCGGGCGTGATCCCGAGCAGGCTCAGCCGGTGTACGGCACGCCGAACCGCCCCTCGTGGGCCACCTCGGTGAGCGGACGGCGGCCGCGGCGCAGGCTGGGCGAGCGGCGGTCCGCTGCGGGGTGGCCGACGCTGACCACGCCGACCGGGGTGCGGCCGGCCGGGATCGCCAGGGCCTCGCGCAGGGCGTCGTGCCGCGCCGGCGGGACGCCGAAGAAGCAGCCGCCGAGGTCGGCGTCCACCGCCGTCAGCAGCATCAGCAGCGCGGCCATGCCGGTGTCGACGTCCCAGTAGGGCACCGGCCAGCGCGCCTCGTCCCGGTCGGTCCAACCCTTGTCGGCTGCGGCGTACCGGTCGAGGTAGGCGCCCTTGTCGGACAGGCAGACGATGAGCAGCGGCGCGGTCATCAGCCCGCGCAGCCAGGCGTCCGGCTCACCGCCATCCTCGCGGGCTGCGTCCCAGAACGCCTGTCGCGCAACGGCTTCACGCAGCACCACGAAGTCCCAGCCCTGGCTGAAACCGGCGCTGGGGGCGCGGGTGGCGTGGTCGAGCAGCCGGGTCACGACGTCCGGCGGCACCGGGCGGTCGGGGTCGTAGGCCCGCACCATGCGACGGCGGCGGATGACGTCGGTGAGCTCCATCGGGTGATGCTCGCACCGGAATGCACGGGCGACGCAGCTGGTTCTCGAGCAGGACCGTCGACCCCGCCAGGAGGACACCGTGCGCGCACTCGTCACCGACCCCACCGCCCCCGCGGGCATCAGCCTGACCGACGTCGCCGACCTGGTGCGCGACCCCGCGCAGGTGCTCGTCGAGGTGCGCCACGCGTCGCTGAACTTCGGCGACGTCAGTGGTGCCCGGTCGCCGGACGCCGTGCCCGGCCACGTGCCGGGGTGGGACGCCTCCGGTGTGGTCGTCGAGACCGTCGAGGGTGGCCCTGCGGTGGGCAGCCGGGTGCTGACCTTCGGGTACGACGGCGCGTGGGCCGCCCGGCGCCAGGTGCCGGCGTCCGAGCTGGCCGTGGTGCCCGACGGCGTCGACCTCGCCGTGGCGGCGTCGCTGCCGGTGGCCGGGGTCACCGCCCTGCGGGCGCTGCGCCGGTCGGGGTCGCTGCTCGGCCGGCGGGTGCTGGTGACCGGCGCGTCCGGGGGAGTGGGGCGCTTCGCCGTCCAGCTGGCCGCCCGCGCGGGCGCGCAGGTGGTCGCCCAGGCCCGCCGCGGCGACGGGCTGGCCGAGCTCGGCGCCGACGAGGTCGTCCCCGGCATCGAAGGCATCGACCCGGTCGACGTGGTCATCGACGGCGTCGGGGGCCAGCAGCTGGTCACCGCCTGGCAGAAGCTGAACCCGGGTGGCGTGATCCAGAGCATCGGCTGGACCTCGCTCGAGCCGGCCGTCCTGCCCCCCTACGGGACCGTCGGCCCCGCGAAGTCGCTGACCTCGTTCCAGGCCGGCACCGGCTTCGGCCCCGACCTGGCGCTGCTCATGCGCCTGGTCGCGGACGGCTCGCTGCGCGTCGACGTCGGCTGGCAGGGGTCGTGGACGCTGGTCGACGAGGCGGTCGACGCCCTGCTCGGCCGCCGGGTCGGCGGCAAGGCGATCCTCGACGTCGACGCGTGAGCGACCTGCTCGCCGCGGCCACCCGGCTGGCCGAGGACCGGCTCGCGCCGGGCGCCGCGGACGTCGACCGGTGCGGGGTGCGTCGCGCCGACCTGGACGCGCTCGGTGCGGCCGGCCTGCTCGGCGCCGCGCTCGCGCCGGCGGCCACCTTCCGGGCGGTGCAGGAGGTGCTGGCCGGGGCCGACGCGTCGACCTGGTTCGTCCAGGCGCAGCACCACTACCCGGTGCGGCTGCTCGCCGGGGCCACCTCACCGTCGCTGGTGGAGGTGCGCGACGACCTGTTGTCCGGACGCCGGGTGGCGGGCGTGGCGTTCAGCCACCTGCGCCGCTGGCCCACCCGCCCGGTCGAGGTGACCCGGGTCGACAGCGGCTGGCGCTACGACGGGCTGGTCCCGTGGTTCACCGGCTGGGGTCGAAACGACGTGCTGGCGCTGGGTGGGGTCACCGCCGAGGGTGAGGTCGTGTTCGGGCTGGTGCCGGCCCGCGAGTCGCAGTCGCTGCAGCCGACGGCGCCGCTGCAGCTGGCGGCGATGTCCGCGGCCGGAACGGTGCAGCTGCGGCTGACCGGGCTGGTCGTGCCGGACGAGCTGGTCATCACCCTGCTGCGGATCCAGGACTGGCGCGCGGCCGACGTCCGCACGACCGCTGCGCTCAACCCGGCGGTGCTGGGGGTCGGCCAGGCCGCGGTTGACCGACTCGGTGCGCTCGGACGCGAGCGCGGCCTGGCCGCGGCCAGCGACCTGGCGCCGGTGCTGGCCGGCCGGCTGGCCGACGTCCGCGAGCGGGCGTACGCCCTGGCCGACGACCCCGCCTCGTGCGCCGAGGCGGCGCTGGCCGTGCGGGCGCAGGGCCAGCGGGTGTGCCTGGACGCGACGGCCGCGCTGGTGACGGCGTCCGGTGGGTCGGCCATGTCGCTGACCGACCCGGCGCAGCGGTGGGCCCGCGAGGCCCTGTTCCTGGTGGTGCAGGGCCAGACCCTGCCCTCGCGCGAGGCCCTGCTGCGCACCTGGCCCTGACCCCTTCCTCCCCCCACCCCGGTTCCCTCCCGCCGACCGGGCTGCCGCGCCCGATATGCCGGGTCTGCACCCGGTCCGGGGGAGGAACGCGGGGTGGGGGAGGAACGCGGGGTGGGGGTCAGGGGGGTGGGCGCAGGCCGACGCTGCGCAGCTCGAGCACGGCCAGTCGGCGGACGACGTCGGGGTCGCCGCGCCGCCAGGCGCCCGCCGGGTCGTCGCTGATCCGGGCCAGCAGGTGCATCGGCTGGCCGGCCATGGCCCGCAGCGCGAACAGGTCGAGGTCGGCGTCCGCATCGACGAAGCGCTGGGCCGCGCTCGCCCGGCGGGCGAAGCGCACCCGCGCCGGCAGCCAGACCGCGAGCACGAGCAGCACCGGGACCACCGCGATCAGCACCCCGAGCAGCACCGCGAGCTGGCCGACGGCGACCTGCTGCTGCTGGCCGGCGCGCACGAGGGTGTCCGTCGCCGACGCCGCGCGGTCCAGCGGGGCGCGGACGCCGTCACCGACCAGGGGCAGTCCGCCCACCTGGGCGGCGGCGTCGTGCAGGCTGGTGCCGATGTCGCGCCCGGCCGACTCGAGCTGGCGGCCCGGCTCGGCCAGGCGCAGCACGGCGGTGTGCACGGCCCGCCCGGCCCAGATGGCGGCGTACACCGCGACCAGCACGAGGACGTCGGCCGCGACCTGCCGCGCCCGGCGCAGGGGGGCTGCTGCGTAGAGGACCATCGGGCCAGTCTCACCCAGCGGGGATTCCGTCGCCCGACGGCGCTCTTGCGGCGGATCTGGGCAGAGCAGTAGCGCTCGCACCGAGCAGATCATCCGTCATCGGCACCCGAGCGGCGGCCGGGGTGGGTTAGACTCCGCCGCGGCCGTCTCACCCGGACGGCTCCCGCCGGGCACCGCTCACTGCCGTCCGGTCGGCTCACAAGGCTCCGAAGGACGTGCATCGTCGTGCTGGTCGGCATCCCCCGCGAGGTCAAGAACAACGAGTTCCGCGTGGCCATCACGCCCAGCGGTGTGCACGAGCTGGTGCGGCACGGTCACGACGTCGTCATCGAGCAGGACGCCGGGGTCGGGTCCTCGATCATGGACGCCGACTACGTCTCGGCCGGTGCGCGGATGGTCGCCACCGCCGCCGAGGTGTGGGACGACGCCGAGATGGTGCTCAAGGTGAAGGAGCCGGTCGCCAGCGAGTACGACCGCATGCGCGAGGGCCAGACGCTGTTCACCTACCTGCACCTGGCCGCCGACAAGGCCCTCACCGACGAGCTGGTGGCCCGCAAGGTGACGGCCATCGCCTACGAGACCGTCGAGCTGGCCGACCGCAGCCTGCCGCTGCTGGCGCCGATGAGCGAGGTCGCTGGCCGCCTGGCCCCGCAGGTCGGTGCCCACACCCTGATGCGCGCCCAGGGCGGTCGCGGGGTGCTGATGGGCGGGGTGTCCGGCGTCTACGCCGCAAAGGTCGTCGTCATTGGCGCCGGCGTCTCGGGCATGAACGCCGCCGCGATCGCCCTGGGCATGCAGGCCGAGGTGCTGCTGCTGGACCGCAACGTCGCCCGGCTGCGCCAGGCCGACGCCATCTACCAGGGGCACTGCCAGACGGTCACCTCGAACGCCTACGAGGTCGAGCGGGCCATCATGGACGCCGACATGGTCATCGGCGCCGTCCTGGTGCCGGGCGCCAAGGCCCCGACG
>JBBQGB010000032.1:0-39298 GCA_038322575.1 Actinomycetales bacterium | reverse complement strand
GAACGGTCCTACGAGAAGCTCAAGCAGTGGCGCGCCCTGGCCACCCGCTACGACAAGCTCGCCGTCATCTTCCGCGGCGGCGCGATCCTACGCAGCATCATCCTGTGGCTCCGCAGCCCAATAGGAGACACGCCCTAGTCGTCGTCCAGCTCGAGGGCGACACCGGTCCGAAGCGACCGGACGACGTCACGCAGCAGGTGCACGGCCCCGGCGCCGATGACCAGCGAGATGACGACCGACAGCGCCGAGTCGACCCAGAAGAACCTTCCGGTCAGGTAGATCACCAGACCGCCGACAGCGACCGCCGCCGACGCGACGCCGTCAAAGACGGTGTCCAGCAGCACCGACCGCATGTGCAGGTCCTCACGTCCGGCACCGACACCCAGCACCATGACCCCGATGAGCATGACCCCGGTCGCGACGGCGCTGACGATGAGCACGGGCAGACCGTGGATGTCCGAGGTCCCGTGGATCAGCCGCCGTACGCCCCCCACCAGCACCAGGACCGAGACCACCAGCAGGGCCCCGGCGTTGATGCCGGCCACGACCGTGGGGGCCCTCGAGTGCTCCCCGACCCGGTCCCTGATGGTCACGGCGAGGATTCCCAGTGCGATTGCCGTGCTGTCCGCGGCGTAGTCGCCACCGGCGGCCAGGACACCCAGCGAGTGCGCGCTGAGCCCCACCAGCACGAGCCCCACGATCATCGCCACGTTGAGCGCCAGGACGATGGTCAACCGGCGCCGCTGCGACATGTGCGCGACCCTACCGAGGCGTCCAGGAGGTGGGGTCCTGACAGGATGGGGCCTGGCGTCGTCGGCCTCTGACGTCCCCGCTTGCGCCGCTGCCCGACCACCCCTGCGGCCGCGCTCAGGCGTGGTGCTCGCTCTCGTGCTCGGCGTGACCGGCCGGTTCGAGCTGGAAGGTCGAGTGCTCGACGTCGAAGTGCCCGGTCAGGCACGCCTGCAGGCTGTCCAGGATGCGCGGGCAGTGCCCGTCGGTGAAGCACGCGTCGGTGATCACGACGTGCGCGCTGACGGCGGGCAGGTCACTGGTGACGGTCCAGGCGTGCAGGTCGTGGACGTCGGTGACGTGGTCGGTCTGCAGCAGGTGCGCGCGCAGGTCGGCCAGGTCGACCCCCTCGGGTGCGGCCTCGAGCAGCACCCGGCCGGAGTCGCGCAGCAACCCGTACGCCGCCCGCAGCATGAGGGCGACGACGATGAGTGAGGCGATCGCGTCAGCGCGCCGGAAGCCGGTGGTGACGATCACCAGGCCGGCGATGACGGTCGCGATGAACGCGTACAGGTCCGTGAGGATGTGCGCGAACGCGCCCGCGACGTTCAGGCTCGAGCGGTTGGCGCGGCCGATGACCAGGGCCGCGACGACGTTCACGACCACACCCAAGAGTGCGACGAGCAGCACCGGCAGGCCTGCGACCGGCGGTGGGTCGAGCAGCCGCCGGACGGCCTCGACGGTGACCAGGGCGCTGACCACGAGCAGGGTGATGCCGTTGCCTGCGGCGGACAGGATCTCGGCCCGCTTCCACCCGTACGTCCACGCGCCCGAGGCCGGTCTCGCGGCCAGGTTCAGTGCCCAGATCGAGGCAGCCAGGGCGCCGACGTCGCTGAGCATGTGACCGGCGTCGGCGAGCAGCGCGACCGATCCGACGGCGAACCCGACGACGACCTCGACCACCATGAACGCGCCGATCAGCGCCAGTGCGACGGTGAGGTACCGCTTGTCGGCGCTGGCGCTGACGCGGTGATCGTGCCCGCCGTGACCGCCACGCTCGGTGGGTGGGCCCGCGGCGTGGTGTTCGCCGGGTGCGTCCGAGTGCGGCGGTGACGGGATTCGCGAAAGGGATTCGGACATCAGCGCCCGCCAAGGTTCATGACGACGCGTTTCGCCGAGGAACGAAGCGTATCTGCCCCGCCGCGCGGCCTCGGGAGAACCCGTCGAGCGCCGAGTGTCGCTTCAGCGACGCGCGGTGCGCGAGCGCAGACGCACCGGCGGGTCCCGACCCTGTGGTCTGGACCCGCCGGACATCCACGCCGAACTCACCGCTGACGAGCCCCCCGGCGAAGGGTGAGGAACAGCCCGCAGGCCCCTGCGACGACGAGCACCACCGGTGCCACCACCGACGCGGCCGGCAGGGTCAGCACGTCGTAGCGCACCAGGGCCCACACCCCGGCCAGGCCGAGGAACAGCACGCCGAATACGAGCGACGTCACATCCGTGTCGTGCTTAACCACGACGCACCTCCAGGTGTCCGACTCCGGCATCGAGGGTCAGGTCGAGTGCGCCGCCGCCGCGGCCGTCACCGCCGAGGTCGGTGACCGTGCGCTGGACGCCCGGCCCACCGGAGCCCGCGCCGAACAGGTCTGCCTGCCCGACGCCCACGTTCGCCGCCACCGTCACGTCGACGTCGCGGGGCACGATGACGATGATCTCGCCGGCCCCGATCGACAGTGCCGATGCGACGTCGGCGTTGGTGAAGTCGATGGCGCGCAGGTCGTACGTCGCGTTGCCGACGCCGTACTTGACGGACGCCGGCAGCGCGGCGAGCGTCGTCGGACGCACGGTGACGTCGACGCGGTCCTTCGAGATCGTGTCGACCCGCTCGACCCCGACTGCTGCAGCCGTTGCGAGCGCCAGAACCAGACCGATGACGATCAGTCCGCGTGAGCGGCCGACCCAGGCGCCGACGACGAGGCCGGCACCGACGACGGCCAGCGCGAGCGCCGGGTAGGCGTCACCGGCGACCCCGCCGCCGGCGGCGTCGGCCGCGCCGAGGATCCCGAGGGCGATGACGACGCAGCTGAGCGTCGCGGCGAACAGCACCGACCGCGGGCGGGGTTCGGGACGCGGCGCCGGTGGCACCGGCTGGGTGTAGACCGTGGTCGGCGGCTCGGCTCCCGAGCCCGCGGCGGCAGGTGCGTCCTGCACGGCGGGCAGCGTGGCGCCCGACGACGTCGGGACGAGTGCCGGTGCGCGGTCGCCGCGACGGTCGATCCACAGCGCGAGCGCGACCACGACGAGCACCAGCAGCAGCGGCCCGTCCCAGCGGTCGAACACCGCGGAGGCGGCGATCAGCGCCACCAGCACCAGCACCACGGTGAGCACCAGCGGCCGCCGTGACCCGGGGTCGCGACGTCCGGTGGCGGCCCGCTCGACCAGTGAACGGGTGCCGTCGTCCTCGGGCAGCAGCAGCCAGCCGACGGCGTACAGCACGACGCCGGCGCCGCCGACCAGGGCGAGCACCGCGACGAGCACGCGGACGAACAGGGGGTCGAGGCCGAGGCCGCGTGCCACGCCACCGCAGACGCCGGCGAACACTCGCTCGGACCTGCTGCGGCGCAACGACTTCAGCCGAGTGAGCACTCGCTCGACGGTGTCACCGGTGGCACCGGTGGGTGGGGGTTCTGGGGCGGGCGTGGGGGGCGGGACGTCGGTCGTCTGGTTCATGGCTCGACCATGCTCGCCCGCGACGTCCGGCCGCCATCGGTGAGACCCCTGACCCGACCCTGGTCGGCGCCGACTGACCCCGGGGTCGGGATCGGGTGCGCGCCGGTGTCGCGCAGGCACCCGCCCGCGAGAGGATCGCCGGGTGAGCCTGCCGACCGCCCCCGCGCCGCTGCGCCGGCCAACCCACGGCCGGCTGCTCGGCGGGGTGGCCTCCGGCCTCGCCGACCACCTCGGCGTCGACGTGCTCTGGGTGCGGCTGGCGTTCGCGCTGCTGAGCGGGCTGAGCGCGTTCGGCGTGGTGCTGTACGGAGCGCTGTGGATCTTCACCCCCGTCACGCGCGCGGACGACGAGCCGGCCGGCCTGGCAGCGGCGGCGCGCACCGGTCGCCGTCCGCGCTCGTCGCTGGCCCGCGGCGACCTCGGCCAGCTCGTGGCGCTCGGTGCCATCGGCCTCGGGCTGGTGCTGCTGCTGGCCCGCACCCGGTGGGGGGTGCCGGCCCGCCTGCTGGTGCCGGCGCTGATCGCGAGCGCGGGGCTGGCCCTGATCTGGACCCAGGCGGACGCGACGGACCGCGACCGGCTGGCCTCGACGTCCTGGCTGGCCTCGCTCGGCACCGGCCGCTCGCGGCTGCTGAACGCCGCCCGGCTGGTCGGCGGGCTCGCCCTGGTGGTGACCGGGCTGGTCGTGTTCTCGCTGTCGAGCAGCCGCCCGTCCGCCCTGGGCGAGACGCTGCTGGTGCTGCTCGTCGTGGTGGTCGGGGCGGCCCTGGTGGTCGGCCCCCTGTTGTGGCGGCTGGTGCGCCAGGTCGACACCGAGCGGCGTCAGCGGATGCTCAGCCAGCAGCAGGCCGACGTCGCCGCGCACCTGCACGACTCGGTGCTGCAGACGCTGGCGCTGATCCAGCGCAAGGCGGCCGACCCGCGCGCCGTGGTCGCCCTCGCCCGGGCCCAGGAGCGCGACCTGCGCGGTTGGCTGTACGGCGCCGACGAGGACGCCGCCGCCAGCATCGGCGCGGCCCTGGAGCAGGCTGCGGCCGAGGTCGAGCAGGCGCACGGGGTGCCGGTCGAGGTGGTCGCCGTCGGCGACGCTCCGCTGGACGACGACGGCAGCGCGCTGGTGCGCGCGGCACGTGAGGCGATGGTCAACGCCGCCCGGCACGCGCAGGCCCCGGTCGTGGACGTGTACGCCGAGTGCGCCGACGGCGCGGTCGAGGTGTTCGTGCGCGACCGCGGCGTCGGCTTCGACCCGACCGCCGTGCCCGCCGACCGGATGGGCCTGCGCGGGTCGGTCGTGGGGCGGGTCGAGCGGCACGGCGGCACCGCCGTCGTCCGCTCGGCCCCCGGCGAGGGCACCGAGGTGCGGCTGCGGATGACGCTGCGCCGTCCGGTCGAGGGGGCGCAGCGATGAGCGCCGTGCGGGTGGTGATCGTCGACGACCACGCGATGTTCCGCTCCGGCGTGCGGGCCGAGCTGGGCGACGCCGTCGTCGTTCTCGGTGAGGCGGCTGACGTCGAGGCGGCCGTGGCCGTCGTCCTCCAAACCGCGCCCGACGTCGTCCTGCTGGACGTGCACCTGCCCGGCGGCGGTGGCGTCGAGGTGATCGCCCGCTGCCAGGCCCGCGGCTCGCAGGCCCGGTTCCTGGCGCTGTCGGTGAGCGACGCCGCGCAGGACGTGATCGGGGTGATCCGGGCCGGCGCGCGCGGCTACGTGACCAAGACGATCACCGGCCCCGAGCTGGTCGCGGCCATCGCACGGGTCGCGGACGACGACGCCGTCTTCAGCCCGCGGCTCGCGGGCTTCGTGCTCGACGCCTTCGCCGGCCAGGAGCCCGTGCCCGGCGCAGGGCGGCAGGCCATCGACCCCGAGCTCGACCGGCTCAGCACCCGCGAGCGCGAGGTGATGCGCCTGATCGCCCGCGGCTACGCCTACAAGGAGGTCGCGAAGGAGCTGTTCATCTCGGTCAAGACCGTCGAGACCCACGTGTCGGCGGTGCTGCGCAAGCTGCAGCTGTCCAGCCGGCACGAGCTGACCCGCTGGGCCGCCGACCGCCGCCTGCTCTGAGCGCTGGCACAGTGGGGCCGTGGACCTGACCCAGCGGCCGGTGGTGGCGCACCCCGGCGGCGGGACCGACGTCCGCACCGGACGTCGGTCGCCAGGCTGGGCGCTGGTGGTCGGCGTGGTCCTGGCCGCGGTCAACCTGCGCACCGCCGTCACGAGCGTCGGGCCGCTGCTGGACCGGCTCGAGTCCGGCGTCGGGCTGAGCAGCACCCTGGCCGGGGTGCTCACGACCCTGCCGGTCATCAGCTTCGCGACGCTGGGGTCGCTGACCCCGCGGCTGGCGCACCGGGTCGGTGAGCAGCGTCTGCTGGCCGGCGCGCTGGTGCTGATGACCGCGGGTCTGGCGCTGCGGGCGCTGGTGTCGACGCCGGTGCCGTTCCTCGCGCTCAGCGTCGTGGCGCTGGTCGGCGGGGCGATGGGCAACGTCCTGCTGCCGGTGCTGGTCAAGCGGCACTTCGCCGACCGCGTCGGCCCGATGACGGCCGCCTACACGACCGCGCTCGCCGTCGGCACGACGCTGGCCGCCGCGGTCACGGTGCCGATCGCCACCCGCGGCGGGCGGGTCGACTGGCGGGTGGGGCTGGGGGTGTGGGCGCTGCTCGCGGGGATCGCGGCGCTGTGCTGGCTGGTGCTGCCGTCGGGCCGCGGCGGGCTCGCCGAGGACGCCGCCCCGCGGATGCGGGTGCGGCTGCGCGGCAGCCGCACCGCCTGGGCCCTGACGCTGTTCTTCGGGTCGCAGTCGCTGCAGGCGTACGTCGCGTTCGGCTGGTTCGCGCTCTTCTTCAGTGAGCGCGCCGGGGTGTCCGCCGCCCGCGCGGGGCTGCTGGTCGCGGTGCTGGCAGCCATGTCGATCCCCAGCTCGATCGTCATCCCCTCGCTCGCCGCACGGCTGCGCTCGCAGCGCCCGCTCGTCGCCGTCCTGGTGGCCTGCTACGTCGTCGCCTACACCGGGATGCTCGTGGCGCCGCGGGCCGGCGCGTTCGTGTGGGTGGTGCTCGTCGGCATCGGGGCCGGGGCGTTCCCGCTCGCGCTGACCTTGATCGGGCTGCGCAGCCGCACCCCGGCCACGACGTCCGCGCTGTCGGCCTTCGCCCAGAGCATCGGGTACCTGCTGGCCGCGGGCGGGCCCCTGCTCGTCGGCGTCCTGCACGGTCCCGACGGCAGCTGGACCGGCCCGTTCGTGCTGCTGTTCGCCGCGCTCGCCGTGATGGCCGTGTCGGGGTGGCTGGTCGCCGAGCCCCGCGACGTCGAGGACGACCTGCCCGCCCCCTGACCCCACCCACCCCGCACTTGCTGCACTACTTGACGCGGATCGTGCGGTGAACCGAGCGAGTAGTGCAGCAAGTGCCGAGGGGGTGGGGGGGGCGGTGTCGACGGGCGTTCACCTGGTGTTGGGGTGCCGCTCACCCGGGCGCCCCCGGACGGCGCTCGACTGGGGGCGGTGCGCCGGCGAGGGTCGCCGCGGCACCACCGGAGGACCCATGACCCCCCGCTCAACGCGCACCCTGCGAGCCCTCGCCGCGGCCGGCCTGGCTGCGGCGGTCACCGTGCCGGCCGTGCACGCGTCCTCGGCCGGTGCGGCGCCGACGTCCGACCACGGTCCGCAGACCCACGCCACGCTGGTCATCGGCCACCGCGGCGCCTCGGGCTACCGGCCCGAGCACACCCTCGCGTCCTACGAGCTGGCGGCGCGGCTGGGCGCCGACTACATCGAGCCCGACCTGGTGACCACGCGGGACGGCGTCCTCGTCGCCCGGCACGAGCCCGAGATCAGCGGCACCACCGACGTCGCCACCCACCCCGAGTTCGCCGCCCGCAAGACCACCAAGAGCCTGGACGGCGTCGCCACCACCGGGTGGTTCACCGAGGACTTCACCCTGGCCGAGCTGAAGACCCTGCGGGCCAAGGAGCGCATCCCGGCGATCCGGCAGGAGAACACGCTGTACGACGGGCGCTTCGAGGTGCCCACCTTCGACGAGGTGCTCGCGCTGCGCGCGCGGCTGTCGAAGGAGCTGCGCCGCGAGATCGGGGTCTACCCCGAGACCAAGCACCCGACGTACTTCCGCGCGCAGGGCAGGCCGCTCGAGGGGCTGCTGGTGGCGGCCCTGAAGCGGGCAGGGCTGAACCGGCCGAACGCACCGGTGTACGTGCAGTCGTTCGAGCTGGACAACCTGGCGGCGCTGAACGCGTCCGGTGGCCTGCGCACGCGCTCGGTGTTCCTGACCAGCGCGTCCGGCACGCCCTTCGGTGACGCGCGCAGCTACGCGTCGCTGACCTCGCCGGCCGGACTGGCGCTGGTGCGCTCGGTCGGCGTCGACGGGATCGGTCCGGACAAGAACCAGGTGATCCCGCGCGCCGCCGACGGATCGCTCGGCGTCCCGTCGCCGCTGGTGGCCGACGCCCATCGCGCCGGTCTGACGGTGCACCCGTACACGTTCCGCGCCGAGAACGCCTTCCTGCCCACCGACTTCCGGGTCGGCACCGACCCGGCCGCGTTCGGTCGGGCGATCGACGAGCAGGTCGCGTTCCTGCGGGCCGGCGTCGACGGGCTGTTCACCGACCAGGCCGACATCGGCGTCGTCGCGCGCGACGCGTTCGAGGCCGAGCAGCCTGCTGCCGGCGGGCGGGACGACGACACCGAGCCCGGCGAGCGCAAGGCCGCCTGAGACCGCACTTGCCTCACTCCTTGACGTCCGTCACGCACGGAGAAACGTCAAGTAGTGAGGCAAGTGCCCTCGGGGGAGGGGCGGGGGTCAGGCGGTGGGGACGACGGTGAAGGCCTCGGCGAGGCGGCCCTCGGGCCAGCCGGCGGTCGTGGCCAGCGTGGTGCTCCAGGTGCGCAGCATGGTCTCGAGCTCGTCACCGAGGTGGCCGGTCTGGCTCTGGTGGGCGCGCAGGGCGGCCACCTTGCGGTCGAACGTGTCGGTCACGTCGACGAGGTGGCTGCTGCCCTCGTGCGCCATCAGCCAGACCTCCGACACCGACCAGGGCTCGAGGCCCTCGTCGCTGACCAGCTCGGGCCAGGCGTGCGGGTTGCGGGCGGCGGGGTAGATCGCGCGGATCGTGGCCTCGCCCGCGGCCATGTGGTCGCTGTGGCTGGCCTGGATCCGCTGCCAGTTGCGCTCGGGGGACTGCACGAGCATCCGCTGCGGCCGCACGTCGCGGATCACCCGGACGATGTCGCGCTGCAGCTCGAACGTCGGCTCGAGCCACCCGTCGCGGTACCCGTCCAGGAACCGGACGTCGCTCACGCCGACCGCCGCTGCGGCGGCGCGCTGCTCGGCCGCGCGGATCGCCGGCATCTGCTCGCGCGGGGTGTCGTCGAACCCCCCCTGGTCGCCGTAGGTGCACAGCAGGTACGTGACGTCGAGGCCGGCGTCCACGAAGGTCGCGACGGTGCCGGCTGCCCCGAAGTCGATGTCGTCGGGGTGCGCGGCGACGACGAGCACGCGCTCGACATCGGCATCGGGCAGGGGCATGCGTGACTCCATGAGGGACGGGGCTGGGGGTGGTGCTGCACCGCCCATGCTAGGCCCGCGGGCGCGTCCGGCCGTCGGTGCCGGCACGTAGGCTGGTGCGTGATGAGCACCCTCTTCGACGACGTCCCGCTGGCCGGCCTGGGGTCGCCGGCGGCCCGGTCGGCGCCCCCCGAGCCCCGGGCCTCGGTGTCCGAGCCCGGCCGGACGCCGGAGCCGGGCTGGGCGCGCCCCTCGGTCGACCAGCTGCTCGAGGGGCTCAACCCCCAGCAGCGCGAGGCCGTGCTGCACGAGGGGTCGCCGCTGCTCATCGTCGCCGGTGCCGGGTCGGGCAAGACCCGGGTGCTGGCCCACCGGATCGCCCACCTGCTGGCCGCCCGCGGGGTGCGTCCGGGCCAGGTGCTGGCGATCACGTTCACCAACAAGGCGGCCGGCGAGATGCGCGAGCGGGTGGCGTCGCTCGTCGGCCCGCGCGCGTCGACGATGTGGGTGTCGACGTTCCACTCAGCGTGCGTGCGCATCCTGCGCCGCGAGGCCGGCCGGGTCGGGCTCAAGTCGTCGTTCTCGATCTACGACGCGGCCGACTCCAAGCGGCTGATGGCGATCGTCTGCCGTGACCTCGACCTGGACCCCAAGCGCTACCCGCCGCGGGCGTTCGCCGCCCAGGTGTCGAACCTGAAGAACGAGCTGGTCGACGAGGAGACCTACGCCGAGCGCGTCTCGGGCGAGAGCGCCACGCCCGTCGAGCGCACCCTCGCCGAGGTCTACCGCACCTACCAGCAGCGGCTGCGCCAGGCCAACGCGCTGGACTTCGACGACCTGATCATGACCACGGTCAACGTGCTGCAGGCGTTCCCGGACGTCGCCGAGCACTACCGCCGCCGGTTCCGGCACGTCCTGGTCGACGAGTACCAGGACACCAACACCGCCCAGTACGTGCTGGTGCGCGAGCTGGTGGGCGGGTCGACGTCCGAGGCCGCCGCCCGGCGCGCGCTGCACGCGGTCGACGGCACCGTCGTCCGCGAGGGCGCCGAGGTCGAGGTCGAGCCGGGCGAGCTGACCGTCGTGGGTGACGCCGACCAGTCGATCTACGCCTTCCGCGGCGCGACGATCCGCAACATCACCGAGTTCGAGATCGACTACCCCGACGCCCACACGATCCTGCTGGAGCAGAACTACCGCTCGACCCAGACGATCCTGTCGGCCGCCAACGCGGTGATCTCGCGCAACGGCGACCGCCGGCCCAAGCGGCTGTGGACGGCGTCGCAGGGCGGCGACCGGATCGTGGGCTACGTCGCGGACTCCGAGCACGACGAGGCCGCGTTCGTGGCCGGCGAGATCGACCGGCTCGGCGACGAGCACGACGTCAGGCCGCGCGACGTCGCGCTGTTCTACCGCACCAACGCCCAGTCGCGGGCGCTCGAGGAGGTGCTGGTGCGGGTCGGTCTGCCGTACAAGATCGTCGGCGGCACCCGGTTCTACGAGCGCCGCGAGGTCAAGGACGCCCTGGCCTACCTACGGGTGCTGGCCAACGGGGCCGACACGGTCAACCTGCGCCGCATCCTCAACGTGCCCAAGCGCGGCATCGGCGATCGCGCTGAGGCGGTGCTCGCCGCACTGTCGGACCGTGAGCGCATCCCGTTCGTCGAGGCTCTTGCCCGGGCCGACGAGGCGCCGGGCATCGCCACCCGATCGCTGACCTGCGTGCGCGCGTTCACCGAGCTGCTCGAGGCCCTGCGCACCCTGGTCGACGGCGGCGCCGGGCCGGCGACGGTGCTCGAGGCGGTGCTGGAGCAGACCGGGTACGTCGCCGAGCTGCAGGCCAGCCTGGACCCCCAGGACGAGGGGCGGGTCGAGAACCTCGCCGAGCTGGTCCAGGTCGCGCGTGAGTTCGAGGAGGCCTCGCCCGAGGGCAGCCTCACCGACTTCCTCGAGCGGGTCTCGCTGGTCGCCGACAGCGACGACATCCCCGACGCGGACGCCGCCGAGCAGGGCGTGGTCACGCTGATGACCCTGCACACGGCCAAGGGCCTGGAGTTCCCGGTGGTGTTCCTCACCGGGCTCGAGGACGGCGTGTTCCCGCACCTGCGCGCGCTGAGCGACCCGCGCGAGCTCGAGGAGGAGCGTCGGCTCGCGTACGTCGGCATCACCCGGGCCCGCGAGCGGCTCTACGTCTCGCGCGCGGCGGTGCGCAGCGCGTGGGGGGCCCCGTCGTACAACCCGGCGTCGCGGTTCCTCGACGAGCTGCCGGCCGAGCTGGTTGACTGGCGACGCACCGAGGCCACCGGGCAGGGGCCCGGCCGCTCGACCACGCCCGCGGTGGCGCGGCTGGCCGGTGCGCCCGGCGTCCGGTCGCCGGGCAACCGGCCGGTGATCCACCTGGTGCCCGGTGACCGCGTCACCCACGACACCTTCGGGCTGGGCACGGTCGTGCAGGTCGAGGGCGAGGGTGACAAGGCGATGGCCCACGTCGACTTCCGCGACGAGGGCACCAAGCGCCTGCTGCTGCGCTACGCCCCGGTCGAGAAGCTCTGACCGGGACGCTCGGCGCGCCTCAGATCTGCAGGCCCTGCTCGGCCAGCCAGGGGGCGGGGTCGACCGGGCCGCCCCCGTCCGGGTGGATCTCCAGGTGCAGGTGCGGGCCGGTCGAGTGCCCGGTGTTGCCGACCGCGCCCACGACCTGGCCGGGCGTGACCTCCTGGCCGACGCCGACGTCGATCCGGTCGAGGTGGCCGTACCACGCCATGGTGCCGTCCCAGTAGCGGATCTCCAGCTTGTTGCCGTAGCCGCTCTGCTGGCCCGCGAAAACGACGGTGCCGGTCGACATCGCCAGCGCGGGTGTGCCGATCGGTGCGGCGAAGTCGTCGCCGGCGTGCAGCCGGCCCCAGCGGAAGCCGTACGGCGAGCTGAACCGGTAGCTCTGGACGGGCAGCACCCAGTCGTGGGCCTTCTCGAGCTCGGCCTTGCGCTCCGCGAGGATCTTGGTGCGGGCCGCGGCGCGGCTGGCGCGGGCGCGGGCCTGGGCCCGGGCGCGGGACGCCTGGGCGGCGAGCTCGACGCGACGGATCCCGGCCCGGGCGTCCGCGATGTGCTGGGCGTCGGCAGTCGGGTTGGCCTGCGTGGTGGCCGTCGGGGGCGCGGGCGGACGCGGCTGGGTGTCGGCGACGGCCGTGCCGCCGGACAGGCCAGGGACGACGGCAGCGCCGGTCGCGGTGAGCGTCAGGGCCGCCGCGGCGGCACCCGGCAGGGTCAGGCCGCGGGTGGTGCGCTCGACGGGGGCGCGGTGTCGGCCGCGGTGGCGACCGGCGTACGGGGCGGTGCGGGGCACAGAGGATCCTCGCGTCGTGAAGGTCAGGTGGTCACCCGACCATACGGAACGTCACGGCCTGTCATCAAGCCGGTCCGTCGGGAGCGGGGGATATCCTCCAGGCTGCGCGTGCTCGACGCGCCGCAGCAGTCGCCGAGGAGGTCCTCATGGGCAACGCCGCCCCCGTGCGCGTCGTGGTGGCCAAGCCTGGCCTGGACGGGCACGACCGCGGCGCCAAGGTGGTCGCCCGGGCCCTGCGCGACGCCGGCATGGAGGTCGTCTACACCGGCCTGCACCAGAGTCCCGAGCAGATCGTCGAGGCCGCCATCCAGGAGGACGCCGACGTCGTGGGCCTCTCGGTGCTCTCGGGGGCCCACCTGACGCTGTTCGCGAAGGTCATCGGTCTGCTGCGCGAGCGGGACGCGGGCGACATCGTCGTGTTCGGCGGCGGGATCATCCCCGAGGCCGACATCCCCGAGCTCGAGGCCCTCGGCGTCGCCAAGGTGTTCACCCCCGGCGCCACCACCGCCTCGATCGTCGACTGGGTGCGCGCGAACGTCCGCACCGAGTGACCCGGCCCGCCGCTGTGGCGTTCGTCGCAGCCGCGAGGTCACCGGTGGCGTCCGCGCGCCAGTAGGCTCGCCGCGCGGTCCGGACGCCCCCGACCCGGGTCCGTCCGAGTCCGACAGACGACGTCGTCGCACCGGAAGGCGAGTGCCCGTGGACCTGTTCGAGTACCAGGCGCGTGACCTGTTCGCCGAGCACGGGGTCCCCGTGCTCGAGGCGGCGGTCGCCGAGACCCCCGACCAAGCCCGTGCCGGCGCCGAGCGCATCGGCGGCGGCACCGTCGTCGTCAAGGCGCAGGTCAAGGCCGGCGGCCGCGGCAAGGCGGGCGGCGTCAAGCTGGCCCACAGCCCCGACGAAGCGGCCGAGAAGGCCGGCGAGATCCTCGGCATGGACATCAAGGGCCTGACCGTGCACCGGGTCATGGTGGCGCAGGGCGCCTCGATCGAGCAGGAGTACTACTTCTCGGTGCTGCTCGACCGCTCGAACCGCTCCTACCTCGCGATGGCGAGCAAGGAGGGCGGGATGGAGATCGAGCAGCTCGCCGTCGAGCGCCCGGACGCCCTCGCGAAGGTCGCCGTCGACCCCCTGGTCGGCATCGACGAGGCCAAGGCCCGCGAGATCGTCGACGCGGCCGGCTTCGACGACGACGTCAAGGACGAGATCGCCCGCGTCATCCAGCAGCTGTGGGTCGTCTACCGCGACGAGGACGCGACGCTGGTCGAGGTCAACCCGCTGGTCAAGACCACCGACGGCGCGATCGTCGCGCTGGACGGCAAGGTCAGCCTGGACGAGAACGCGGCGTTCCGGCACCCGGGCCACGCGGCGCTGGAGGACAAGGAGTCCGCCGACCCGCTTGAGGCAGCGGCCAAGGCCAAGGGCCTGAACTACGTGAAGCTCGACGGCGAGGTCGGCATCATCGGCAACGGCGCCGGGCTGGTCATGAGCACCCTGGACGTCGTCGCCTACGCCGGTGAGGAGTTCGGCGGCGTCAAGCCCGCGAACTTCCTCGACATCGGCGGTGGAGCCTCGGCCCAGGTGATGGCCGACGGGCTGCACATCATCCTGAACGACCCGCAGGTCAAGAGTGTGTTCGTCAACGTCTTCGGCGGGATCACCGCCTGCGACGCCGTCGCCGACGGCATCGTCCACGCGCTGCAGATCCTCGGCGCCGAGGCGACCAAGCCGCTGGTCGTCCGCCTCGACGGCAACAACGTCGACGAGGGACGCCGGATCCTGGGAGAGGCCGCGCACCCGCTGGTCACGGTCGTCGACACCATGGACGGCGCCGCCCGCGCCGCCGCCGAGCTCGCCTCCAAGGCAGGGAACTGACATGGCCATCTTCATCAACCGCGACTCCAAGGTCATCGTCCAGGGCATGACCGGCTCGGAGGGGCGCAAGCACACCCAGCGGATGCTGGCGTCCGGCACCCGCGTCGTCGGCGGGGTCACCCCCGGCAAGGGCGGCCAGAGCGTCGAGTTCGACGGCCAGTCCGGCGCGACCGTTCAGGTGCCGGTCTTCGGCTCGGTCGGCGAGGCGGTCGAGGCGACCGGCGCGGACGTCACCGTGATCTTCGTCCCGGCCAAGTTCACCCGGGCGGCCGTCATCGAGGCGGTCGACGCGGGCATCCCGCTGGCCGTCTGCATCACCGAGGGCGTTCCGGTGAAGGACACGGCCGAGTTCTTCACCTACGCGAAGGCGTCCGGGACCACCCGCCTGATCGGGCCGAACTGCCCCGGGCTGATCAGCCCCGGACAGGCCAACGCTGGCATCATCCCGGCCGACATCAGCGGCCCGGGCCGGGTCGGGCTGGTCAGCAAGTCCGGCACCCTGACCTACCAGATGATGTACGAGCTGCGGGACTTCGGGTTCAGCACCGCGATCGGCATCGGCGGCGACCCGATCATCGGCACCACCCACATCGACGCGCTCGAGGCGTTCGAGAACGACCCCGACACCGACGCCATCGTGATGATCGGCGAGATCGGCGGGGACGCCGAGGAGCGGGCCGCGGCCTACATCAAGGACCACGTGACCAAGCCGGTCGTCGGCTACGTCGCCGGGTTCACCGCCCCCGAGGGCAAGACGATGGGCCACGCCGGCGCGATCGTCTCGGGGTCGTCCGGCACCGCCGCCGCCAAGCAGGAGGCCCTGGAGGCCGCCGGCGTCAAGGTCGGCAAGACGCCGTCCGCGACGGCCGCGCTGATGCGCGAGATCATGCAGGGCCTGTCGGCCTGACGCGCCCCCGACGAAGGGCCCGGGTCCCCCTGCGACCCGGGCCCCTCGCCGGGCTCAGGGCAGGTACTGCTCCTGCATCGCCGTCACCGGGCCGTCGGGGGTGCCGCCGAAGTACACCCACACCGCGGCTCGCTGGGTCGGGCTGCGCAACCGGGCGGCCACCTGCGTCGCGGTCACGGCCACGCCCCGGGAGCCCGCCAGGGTGAGCGAGCCCCAGACCGGTGTGCCGGGCCGCAGGGTGATGGTGCGCACCCGCGCCGACTCCTGCACGTAGTACCCGTCGCGCAGCCGCTGGCCGGTGGTCGTCGCCAGCGCCTGCGCCGTGGTCCCGCTCAGCAAGGTGGCCTCGTTGAACGTCAGAACCACGTCGTCGCCGGCCGGCAGTGCCTGTGACACCAGGCCGAACCGGGCGCCGGTGATCGCGCCCGGCTGATCCTGCGGCAGCGCGGGCGGCGCGAACCGGGCACCGACCGAGGGAGCGGCGCTGGTCGTGGCGGCCTGCTCTCGCGCCGCCACGGCGATCCGGCGCAGGGCGGTGAAGTTGGTATCCGCCGGGCCCTGGCCGGTGAGCACCACCGTGCCCACCGTGCCCGTGCCGTCGCCGCCGGCGGTGAAGACCGCCACCCAGTCGGTGGCCCCGACGCCGGCGCTCTTGTCGCCGTAGCCCACCCGGAAGACCAGCACGCCGTCTCCGCTCGTCGCGTTGGCGCGGTCGGCGGTCACGACGCTGAGCGAGTTGTTGCCCTCGAGGGTGTCGTAGCGCTGCTGGCAGCTGCGCAGGCCGGTGACGAGCGCGGCGGCGGCCGTCGTCGCCTGGGCGGCCGTGGCGTAGCGACGCAGCCGCTCGACACCCACCGGCACGACCTTGCGGGCGCCGAAAACCTGCGCGATCCCGACGTCGCCGTCCGGCACGGTGTCGACGTCGCACAGCTGGATCTGGACGGTGCCCTGCTGGTCCCACGTCGGGTGCGCCGCCAACTCGGCCCCGCCGGACAGGTCCGGGCCGCGCCAGAGCCTCGCCGGCAGGAACGACGCGGGGTCGACCGCTCCCACGGCGACGGCCAGCGGCACGGCCGGCCGTGGCTTCGGGGCGGCGGACCCCGATCCCGTCGGCCCGGCGGACGGGGTGGGCGAGGGCGGCAGCGAGCTCGAACTGGACGCCGGGGGGATGACGTCCTGGCGGGCCTGCGGCGCACCGGTCGTCAGCGCGGTGCCGACGACCACCGCGGCCACGGCCAGCGCCGACGTCCCGGCCAGCGCCGCGCGGCGGCGGCGGGTGCGCTGGTCGCCGCGCGCCCGCACCTGTCCCGGGGGTCGCATCGGCAGCGTCGCGACGTCCGACCGCAGGTCCATGAGGGCTGCTCGCAGCTGCTCGTCGTCACGCACGGTGCACGTCCTCGGTGGTCGGGTCTGGTGCGGGGGTGGTCCGGAGGTCGCCGGGGTCGGTCGGGTCGAGGTCACCGATCACGGCGGCCAGGGCGGCCCGACCGCGGCTGAGGCGGGCCTTGACCGTGCCGACGGCGACGCCGGTCTCGGCCGCGACCTCGGTCACCGACAGCCCCGACAGGTGGTGCAGCACGATCGCCTCGCGCTGGTCCGCGGTGATCCGGCGCAGGGCGGCGACGAGCACGGTGTGGTCCTCGTCCGGGGCGGGCGCGGTCTGCTCGCGGCCGTGCCGGCGCAGGTGCTGGACCGCGGTGCGGGCCCGGCGCCAGCGGGAGACCGCCACGCGCCGGGCGACCGTGCGCACCCAGGCCTCGGGGTCGGCGTACGTCCGCACGGCGCTCCACCGCTGCCAGGCCCGCGCGTACGCCTCGCCCACGCAGTCCTGGGCCTCGGCCGCGCTGCCGGTCATGGCGTACAGCTGGTGCAGGACGCGCCTGCTGGTGCCGCGGTAGAAGTCGTCGAACGACTCCGCGAGGTCCTCGTCGGGCACGGCCGCCCTCTCGTCGTCGGCCGCGGGTCGCGGCGCGTTCGCAGATCATCACGCGCCGACCGCCCGAGCGGTTGCGTGCGCGACACCCCGACCGTCGGCGGATGCGCCGCGCGCGGCGGCCCGCCCGCGACGATGGTGACCAGCATGAGCCTCCTGGACCGCCTCCGCCCCGACCACCTCGACACCGCGCGCGAGCCGGTCGGCGCGCTGGGTGCTGCGCTGAGCGGCGCCGGGGCGGCCCTGCTGTCGCTGCTCGGGGTGGCGCTGCCGGTGCTGCTGACCTGGGCCGTGTCGCCGGACACCGCCGCGACCTGGGCCCAGGCCGTCCGGGTGTCGGCCGACGGCTGGCTGCTGCTGCACCACGTCGAGCTGATCGTGCCGGGCGGGTCGGTGTCGCTGCCGCCGCTGGGGCTGACGGCGCTGCCGGGACTGGCCTGCTGGTGGGCCGGACGGCGGATCGCCGCGGGTCACCTGGACGACGACCTCGTGCCCGGCGTCCGGCGCGGCGGGGCACCGAGCCCGCGGGCGCTCGTGGTGCCCGTCGCGGCGATGGCGGCGGGCTACGCGCTCGTCGCGACGGTCGTCGCGCTGCTGGCCCGGGGCGACGGGGTGCGGCCGGTCGCCTGGCAGGCGCCGGTCGCGGGCCTGCTGCTGGCGCTGCTGGCCGGGGGTACCGCGGCACTGCGACACGGGCGTCCCTCACCGGCCGTCGCGGTCGCCGACGCCGTGCGGCTGCCCGCCCGGCTGCGCCGGTGCGCCCGCCCCGCAGCGATGGCAGCGGCGAGCCTGGTGGCGCTGGGCGCGCTCGCGGTCGCGGGTGCGCTGCTCGTGCACCACGACCGGGTGCTGTCCCTGCACCGCGCGCTGGACCCCGGCGTCGTCGGCGGCGCCGTGCTCACCGTCGCCGAGGTCGGCGTCATCCCCAACCTGGTGCTGTACGCCGTCGCCTGGCTCGCCGGGCCCGGGTTCGCGGTCGGGGTCGCGACGTCCGTGACGCCGGCCGGCTCGGCTCTGGGCCTGTTGCCGCTGGTGCCGCTGCTCGGCGCGGTGCCGGCGACGGGGGTGCTGCCGGCCGTGCTGTGGGCCGTCGTCGCCCTGCCGGTGCTGGCCGGTGCCGGCGCCGGCTGGGCGGTGGCGCGCCGACGTCCGGTCGGGGCGAGCGTCCTGGACGTGGTCGCCGACGGGCTCACCTGCGCCGCGCTGGCGGCGGCGGTGCTCGCCGCCGCGATCACGGTCGCCGGCGGTGCCGCCGGCCCCGGGGCCCTGGCTGCAGTCGGGGCGAGCGGCTGGAAGGTCGGCCTGGTGCTGGCCGCCGAGCTCTCGACGGGCGCCGCGGCGGCCGCCTGGGCCACCCACCGGCGCCGGGCGGCAACGCCCGCCTGACCGGCGCTAGCCTGTCTCGCCGTGCCCGCCTCCGCCTCTGTCGACGTCCCCGCGCGGGTCGTGGTGCTCGTGTCCGGAGCCGGCACCAACCTCGCCGCCCTGCTCGATGCCGGGCTCGATCCGGCGTACGGCGCGCGCGTCGTCGCGGTGGGCTCCGACCGGCCGGGCACCGAGGCGCTCGAGCGGGCCGAGCGGGCGGGCGTGGCGACCTTCGTCCACCGGGTGGCCGACTGCGCCGACCGCGCGGCCTGGGACGTCGGGCTCGCAGGCCTGGTCGCCGCCCACCAGCCCGACCTGGTGGTGTCGGCCGGCTTCATGAAGCTGGTCGGGCCGGCGTTCCTGGCCCGGTTCGGTGGCCGGTTCGTCAACACCCACCCGGCGCTGCTGCCGGCGTTCCCGGGGACCCACGCCGTCGCCGACGCACTGGCCCACGGGGTGCGGGTGACCGGCGCGACGCTGTTCATGGTCGACGCGGGCGTCGACACCGGCGCCATCATCGACCAGCGCGCCGTGCGGGTGGCCGACGACGACACCGTCGCGTCGCTGCACGAGCGGATCAAGGACGTCGAGCGATCGATGCTCGTCGAGCACGTCGGCGCCATGGCCCGCCAGGGCTGGACCATCCACGACAGAAGGGTCACCATCTCGTGAGCGACGAGCGCCCCATCCGCAGGGCCCTGATCTCGGTCTACGACAAGACCGGGCTCGAGGCGCTGGCCACCGCCCTGCACGCCGCCGGCGTCGCGATCGTCTCGACCGGGTCGACCGCGTCGCGGATCGCCGCCGCCGGTGTGCCGGTGACCGCGGTCGAGGAGGTCACCGGGTTCCCCGAGTGCCTGGACGGCCGGGTCAAGACGCTGCACCCCGCGGTGCACGCGGGCATCCTGGCCGACCTTCGGCTGCCCGACCACCGCCGCCAGCTCGACGAGCTCGGCATCGCGCCCTTCGACCTGGTCGTCAGCAACCTGTACCCGTTCGCCGACACGGTCGCCTCGGGCGCCACCCCGGACGAGTGCGTCGAGCAGATCGACATCGGCGGCCCGTCGATGGTGCGCGCGGCTGCCAAGAACCACCCGAGCGTCGCGATCGTCACCTCGCCCGACCAGTACGACGCCGTGCTGCAGGCGTTGCAGGGCAACGGTTTCACTCTCGAGCAGCGGCGCGCGCTCGCGGTCGCCGCGTTCCGGCACACCGCGTCGTACGACGTCGCGGTCGCGTCGTGGATGGGCAGCGTGCTCGCACCCGACGGTGGCGACAGCCCCTTCCCCACCTGGGTGGGCGCCACCTGGCAGCGTGCGTCGGTGCTGCGCTACGGCGAGAACCCGCACCAGGCGGCCGCGCTCTACACCGGCTCGCACCCGGGTCTGGCCGCGGCGACGCAGCTGCACGGCAAGGAGATGTCGTACAACAACTACGTCGACGCGGACGCCGCCCTCCGCGCTGCGTACGACTTCGAGGGCCCGGCGGTCGCGATCATCAAGCACGCCAACCCCTGCGGCATCGCGACCGGCGCCGACGTCGGCGACGCGCACGCCAAGGCCCACGCGTGCGACCCGGTCTCGGCGTTCGGCGGTGTCATCGCCGCCAACCGCCCGGTGACGCGCGCCATGGCCGAGCAGGTCGCCGAGGTCTTCACCGAGGTCGTGGTGGCGCCGGCGTACGACGCCGACGCGCTGGAAGTGCTGCAGCGCAAGAAGAACGTGCGGCTGCTGCAGGTCGAGCACACGCGGCCGGGGGCCGCCGTCGAGATGCGGGCGATCAGCGGCGGGCTGCTGATGCAGCAGCGCGACCTGGTCGACGCCACGGGCGACGACCCCGCGTCGTGGACCCTCGCCGTCGGTGCAGCGGTAGACGAGGCGACGCTGGCCGACCTCGAGTTCGCCTGGCGTGCGGTGCGGGCGGTCAAGTCCAACGCCATCCTGCTCGCCCGCGACGGGGCGAGCGTCGGCGTCGGCATGGGCCAGGTCAACCGGGTCGACTCCTGCCGCCTGGCGGTCGAGCGGGCCGGCGCCGAGCGCGCGCGCGGCGCGGTCGCGGCGTCCGACGCGTTCTTCCCGTTCGCCGACGGACTGCAGGTGCTGCTGGACGCCGGGGTGCGGGCCGTCGTCCAGCCCGGCGGGTCGATCCGCGACGACGAGGTCGTCGAGGCGGCGCGCGCGGCCGGCGTCAGCCTCTACCTCACCGGTACTCGGCACTTCGCGCACTGAGGGTCCCGCGGGTCAGGCCGGCGGGGTCGCCCTGGCCCGGTCGTAGATGCGCTGCAGCACCGGGTCGACCGAGGCTCCCGGACGGCGACCGGCGCGGTAGGCGCGCGCCGCCGCCGTCCGCTGCGCCAGCTCGTCCTCGACCACCGCGCTGCGGTCGGGGAACTGCGCCAGCACGAAGCGCGGGAACGCGTCGGCCAGCCGCGTGACGGCGCGCACGGCCCGCCCAGCACGGCCGACGTCGGCCAGCGCGGTGCCGCGGTAGGGCCACCACAGGTGCACGGCGTCACCGGCGACGGTGACGGCAGCCTCGCCCGGCACGGCGTCCAGCAGCAGCGCCATGACCGCCGGGGTCAGCAGGGCGGCGCTGGCCTGCAGGTCGGCGGGGGTACCGTGTACCGCGCGGCGAAGTCGAGCGACTCGGTCTGCCACGCGGTGCCGGGGTCGTCCAGGTCACGCAGGGCGCGCGGCAGCCAGGCGACCGGCGGCAGCCAGCTGCCGGGGAGGCGCACCAGCGCGCCGGCCCAGCGGGGCGCCTCGCCCGCGGCGCTGCGCAGCAGCCCCAGCCCGCTTCCGTGCCCCGCTCCCAGCCCGGTGAGGGTGAGGTCGTGCGGCAGGTCGTCGTCGCCCGCCTCGAGCCCGGGGTCGCGGGCGGTCACCGCGAGGACGGCCAGCGCGCGGGGGTCGGCGTCCGAGCCGCCCACCCACTGCAGCAGCCGGGTCGAGCCCTTGGCGTCGCCGAGCCGCCACGGGTGCAGCTGGGGCAGGGCGCGCACGGTGCGCACGACGGCGGACTGGGTCCACACCTCGGTCAGCGGCGTGACCGGGCGCCAGTCACCGCGCCAGCAGGCGCATCCGTCGGGTGCGGCGGTGGTGGTCGGCACCCTGTGAACGTCGGCAGCGGTGGCGTCCGCCTTGATCCGGCGCTCTCCTTGCGCGTGGAAGGATGAGGCCATGACCGCACGGCTGCTGGACGGCAAGGCCACGGCGGCAGCGATCCGCACCGACCTCACCGCGCGGGTCGCCGCGCTGCGTGCCGCCGGCGTCGTCCCGGGCCTCGGCACGCTGATCGTCGGCGACGATCCGGCCAGCCACGCGTACGTCGCGGGCAAGCACCGCGACTGCGCGGCCGTCGGCATCACCTCGATCCAGCGCGAGCTGCCTGCCGACGCCACCCAGGGCCAGGTCGAGGACGCCGTCCGTGAGCTGAACGCCGACCCGACGTGCACCGGCTACATCGTCCAGCTGCCGCTGCCGCGCGGGCTGGACGAGGGCGCGGTGCTCGACCTGATCGACCCCGCGAAGGACGCCGACGGCCTCGCGCCGGCCAGCCTCGGCCGGCTCACGCTGATGCAGCCCGGTCCGCTGCCGTGCACGCCGCGCGGCGCGGTCGAGCTGATGCGCGCGTTCGGGATCGAGCTGGACGGCGCGGACGTGGTCGTCGTGGGACGCGGCCCGACGGCCGGTCGGCCGATGGCGCTGCTGCTGGGCCGACGTACCGAGAACGCCACGGTCACGTTGTGCCACACCGGAACCCGCGACCTGGCGTCGCACACCCGCCGGGCCGACATCGTGATCGCCTCGGCCGGCTCGCCCGGCCTCGTCACCGCCGACATGGTGCGCCCGGGTGCGGTCGTCGTCGACATCGGCTCGACCCGCCTGGCCGGGCCCGACGGCGTCGTCCGCCCGGTCGGTGACGTCGCCGCCGACGTCGCCGAGGTGGCCGGGTGGCTCGCGCCGATCCCCGGCGGCGTGGGCCCGATGACCCGCGCGATGCTGCTGACCAACGTCGTCGAGGCTGCCGAAGCCGCTGCGGCCGACGTCGGGTGACCCGCGGCGAGCCCGACATGACCGCCCAGCGGCTGGTCGGCCCGTGGCTGGTGCTCGCGGGCGTCGTCCTGGTCGCCGTGGGCGCCGTCGTCGCCGGCCACGTGCGGCTGGGCGGCTACCTGCTGGCGGCCGGGTTCGCCGTCTCGGCCCTGCTGCGGCTGGTGCTGCCCCTGCGGGCCGCGGGCGCCGCCGCCGTCCGCTCGCGCACCACCGACGTGGTGGGCCTGTCCCTGGTCGCCGTCGCCGCCGCCGTGCTCACCGCCACCCTCAACCTCACCCCCTGACCCCGACCCCAAGACCCCGCACTTGCGTCACTTAGTGACGCGGGCCGAGCCCGCGTCCCGGCACTTAGTGCAGCAAGTGCCGGGACGGGGGAGGGGGCGGTCAGATCAGGCCGAGCTCGCGGACGGCGTCGCGCTCCTCGCCGAGCTCGGCGGTGCTCGCGTCGATGCGGGCGCGCGAGAACGCGTCGATCTCGAGCCCCTGCACGATCGAGTAGGCACCGCCGGACACCGTCACCGGGAACGAGCTGATCAGACCCTCGGGGACGCCGTACGACCCGTCGGAGGGCACCGCCATCGACACCCAGTCGCCCTCGGGGGTGCCCAGCACCCAGTCGCGGGCGTGGTCGATCGTGGCGTTCGCGGCGCTCGCGGCGGACGACGACCCGCGGGCCTCGATGATCGCCGCGCCGCGCTTCTGCACGGTGGGGATGAAGTCGTTCTCCAGCCACTGCTGGTCGGCCACCAGCTCGGCGGCGTTCTGGCCGCGCACCTGGGCGTGGAAGAGGTCGGGGTACTGCGTGGCCGAGTGGTTGCCCCAGATGCTCATCCGGGTGACGTCGGTGACCGGGCTTGCGGTCTTGGCCGCCAGCTGGGCGATGGCGCGGTTGTGGTCCAGGCGGGTCAGCGCGGTGAAGCGCTCGCGGGGGACGTCGGGGGCGTTGCTCATCGCGATGAGGGCGTTGGTGTTGGCCGGGTTGCCGGTGACCAGCACCCTGACGTCGTCGGCCGCGTGGTCGTTGATGGCCTTGCCCTGCCCGGTGAAGATGGCGCCGTTGGCCGCGAGCAGGTCGCCGCGCTCCATGCCCTTCGTGCGGGGCCGGGCGCCGACGAGCAGCGCGAGGTTGACGCCCTCGAACACCGTGCCCGGGTCGTCGCCGATCTCGACCTTGGTCAGCAGCGGGAAGGCGCAGTCGTCCAGCTCCATGACCACGCCCTCGAGGGTCTTCAGCGCCGGCGTGATCTCGAGCAGCCGCAGCTCGACCGGGGTGTCGGGGCCGAGCAGCGCCCCGCTCGCGATCCGGAACAGCAGGCTGTAGCCGATCTGGCCGGCGGCACCGGTGACGGCGACCTTGACGGGCGAACTGCTCACGGCTTTGCTCCTTCGGGACGGCACGGGGTGGTGCGTGACGCTAGCAAGGCGCCGGTCCTCGTGCCGACGGCGCGGGCCGTCGTCCGATATCTTGACGTCAAAGCATCTGCAGCGACAGGAGAGGCTCCGTCATGGCCAAGATCAACGTGGTGGGTCCGGTCGTCGAGCTCGACGGCGACGAGATGACCCGGATCATCTGGCAGTTCATCAAGGACCGCCTCATCCACCCCTACCTCGACATCGACCTGCGGTACTTCGACCTGGGGATCGAGGAGCGCGACCGCACCGACGACCAGGTGACGATCGACGCTGCCGCGGCGATCAAGGAGCACGGCGTCGGCGTCAAGTGCGCCACGATCACCCCGGACGAGGCGCGGGTCGAGGAGTTCGGCCTGAAGAAGATGTGGGTCTCGCCCAACGGCACGATCCGCAACATCCTGGGCGGCGTGGTGTTCCGCGAGCCGATCATCATCAGCAACATCCCGCGGCTGGTCCCGGGCTGGACCAAGCCGATCATCATCGGTCGGCACGCCCACGGCGACCAGTACAAGGCCACCAACTTCACCGTGCCCGGCGCCGGCGAGCTGACGATGACGTTCACCCCCACCGACGGCAGCGAGCCGATCCAGCACGTGGTGGCGAACTACGGGCCCGACGGCGGTGTCGCCATGGGCATGTACAACTTCACGAAGTCGATCCAGGACTTCGCCCGCGCCTCGTTCGCGTACGGCCTGCAGCGCCAGTACCCCGTCTACCTGTCGACCAAGAACACGATCCTCAAGGCCTACGACGGCGCGTTCAAGGACATCTTCGCCGAGATCTTCGCCACCGAGTACCAGGCGCAGTTCGAGGCGGCGGGCCTGACGTACGAGCACCGCCTGATCGACGACATGGTCGCCGCGGCGATGAAGTGGGAGGGCGGCTACGTCTGGGCCTGCAAGAACTACGACGGCGACGTCCAGTCCGACACCGTCGCCCAGGGCTTCGGCTCGCTCGGCCTGATGACCTCGGTGCTGATGACCCCGGACGGCAGGACCGTCGAGGCCGAGGCGGCGCACGGCACGGTGACCCGGCACTTCCGCCAGCACCAGGCGGGCAAGCCCACCTCGACCAACCCGATCGCCTCGATCTTCGCCTGGACCGGTGGCCTGAAGCACCGCGGCAAGCTCGACGGCACCCCCGAGGTCACGGCGTTCGCCGAGACCCTCGAGCGGATCTGCGTCGAAACCGTCGAGAGCGGCAAGATGACCAAGGACCTCGCGCTGCTGGTCGGCCCCGACCAGCCGTTCCTCACCACCGAGGGCTTCCTCGAGGCGCTGGACGAGAACCTGGCCGCAGCCCAGCGCTGAGCCCCTCGCACGCCCGTGAACGGGGCAACCGCGCGTCACCGGTGACGCGCGGTTGCCCCGTTCGTGCGTCCGGCGCCCGACGGGGACTGGTCCGATGTGACGAGGAGCCGTTACGGTCTGCGCATGATCTTGACCTCAGCGTCACCAAAGCGCGGCTTCGCCCTCCGTCTGCTGCTCGCGGCCGCGCTGTGCTTGCCGCTGGCCGGTCTGGGCGCCGCCCCGGCGCAGGCGCTGCCCAGCGCCGCCGCGACGGCCACCTACGAGGCCCGGGTGCTCACGGCGATCAACGTCCAGCGGGCCCACCACGGACGCCGGCCCCTGGCGTCGTGGTCGTGCATCGACCGGTACGCCGAGTCCTGGTCCGCCTACCTCGCGCGCACGGGGCTGCTGGTGCACCGCTCGATGCTGACCGTGCTGCGCGGCTGCGCGGCGACCCGGGTGGCCGAGAACCTGGCCCGCGGGGGAGTGGGTCCCGAGCAGGTGGTGGCCCTGTGGATGGCCTCACCGCCGCACCGCGCCAACCTGCTCGACGGCCGGCTGGCGAACGCGGGCGTCGCGGCGACGTGGACCGGCGGCGCGTGGACGGTCGTGCTCGAGCTGGCCCGCCCCTGACCGGTGGCGACAGCCGGGCCACCGGCAGGATGAGCCCGTGCTGCGACTGATCTGCGCCAACGTCAACGGCGTGCGCGCCGCCGCCCGCCGCGGCGGGCTGGACCGGCTGGCCGCCCTGCGCCCCGACGTCCTGTGCCTGCAGGAGGTGCGGGCGGACGACGAGCAGCTGGCCGAGGTGCTCGACGCGGCCGGCTTCGGGGACTGGCACGTCGCCCACACCGAGGCCAGCGCCAAGGGGCGCGCCGGCGTCGCCGTGCTCAGCCGCACCCCGCTGCTGGGCGTCCGGGTGGGACTGCCGGGGTACGAGGACGCCGGCCGCTGGGTCGAGGCCGACCTCGCGACCGGCGCCGGGCCGCTCACGGTGGTCTCGGCGTACGTCCACACCGGCGAGGCCGGCACCCCGCGCCAGGTGGACAAGCTCGGGTTCCTGTCGGCGATGACGTACCGGATGGGCTCCCTGGCGGCGGACGACGGGGCGCTGGCGGTGCTGACCGGTGACCTCAACGTGGCCCACCGCCAGGACGACCTGCGCAACTGGAAGGGCAACCTGCGCAAGGCCGGCTGCCTGCCCGAGGAGCGGGCCGTGATCGACACCTGGCTGGGCGGCGGGTGGGTCGACGTCCACCGGCAGGAGGCCGGCGACGTCCCCGGGCCGTACACCTGGTGGTCCTGGCGCGGCCAGGCCTTCGACACCGACACCGGCTGGCGGATCGACTACCAGATCGCCACCGGCGCGCTGGCCCGGCGGGTGGGTGCCGTCAGCGTCGACCGGGCCGCGGCGTACGACCAGCGGTGGAGCGACCACGCAGCGGTGGTCGTGGACTACGCCGTCTGAACCTCGGCGGGCTCGCGGGGCAGCGGCACCGGCCGCGGGACGTCCCAGCGCTGCAGCCAGGCGGGGAACACCTCGGGCGGCATCGGGCGGGCGATGAAGTACCCCTGCGCGTGGACGCAGCCCAGCGCCGACAGCATGTCCCAAGCCTGCTGGTCCTCGACACCCTCGGCGATGACGTCCAGCGCCAGGTTGCGACCCAGGTCGATGATGGAGCGGGTGATGACCGCGCTGTCGATGCTGTCGGCCAGGTCCAAGACGAAGCTGCGGTCGATCTTGAGCTCGTGCACGGGCATCCGGCTCAGGTTGGACAACGACGAGTACCCGACCCCGAAGTCGTCGACCGAGAGCCGGACGCCGATCGCCCGCAGCTGCTGCAGCGCCTCGATGGCCGCGTCCGGGTCGGCCATGACCGAGCTCTCGGTGATCTCGAGGGTCAGCATCCGGGCGGCCACGTCGTACTCGGCGAGCAGGGCCGCGACCAGCTGACACAGGTCGGGGTCGGTGAGGGTCCGGGCCGAGAGGTTGACGGCGACGTTCATGTCGATCCCGCGCGAGCGCCAGTCGGCGCAGTGCTGCAGAGCCAGCCGCAGCACGTGCTCGGACAGCGGGCGCATCAGGCCTGCGCGCTCGGCGAGCGGGATGAACTCGTCGGGCATGATCAGCCCGTGCCGGGGGTGGTTCCACCGGGCGAGCACCTCGACGGCGACGACCTCACGGGTCAGCAGGCTGGCTTTGGGCTGCACGTGGATCGTCACGTCGCCCTCGTCCAGGGCGGTGCGCAGCTCCATCACCAGGGCCAGCCGGTCGGGGCTGGAGGTGTCGGTGTCGGACTCGTAGAGCCGCACCCCACCGCCGGCGTTCTTGGCCGCGTACATGGCGACGTCGGCGTGGCGCATCAGGTCGGTGACGTCCATCGCGTGCAGCGGTGCCAGCGCGATGCCGATCGAGGCGCCGATCTGCACCGGGATCCCGTCGAGCACCGTGGGCACCTCCAGGGCGGCCAGCACCCGGGTCGCGACCTCGTGGGCCCGCGGACCGTCCGGGCAGCCGGGCACGAGCAGGGCGAACTCGTCGCCGCCCAGGCGCGCGACCGTCACCTGCGGGCCGGCCGCGGTCACCGTGCGCGCCGCGACCGTCATGAGCAGCTCGTCGCCGTGCTGGTGGCCCAGGGTGTCGTTGACGTCCTTGAACCGGTCGAGGTCCATGATCATCATCGCGCAGCCGACCGACCGCGACTGCTCGCAGGCACTGAGCTCGGCGAGCGCGTTGCTCCGCAGCAGCACCCGGTTGGGCAGGCCGGTGAGCGCGTCGTGCAGGCTCTCGTGGCGCAGCCGGTCGATCAGCCTGCTGTTCTGCAGCGCCACGCCCGCGTGGTTGGCCACCGTCTCGAGCAGGCGCAGGTCGCTGGGGTCGAAGCCGCGCACCTTGCCCATCCGGTCGGCCACGGCCAGGGTGCCGACGACGCCGGCGTCGCCCACCAGCGGGACGACGAGCGCCTCGCGCCAGCGGCGCGCGGCCAGGTGCGCCACGGCAGCGGGGTCCTTGCTGGTGCGCAGGATCATCAGCGGGCCCGGCGTGGTGGTGCCGGCCTGCGCGCCCACGACGGTCGGCGTGGTCGGGTCGTCTTCGTCCAGCAGCACGCTCTCGCGCAGCAGGCGGCCGCTGGGGCTCAGGGCGACGCGCACGACGTTGCCCTCCAGACCCGAGAAGAAGGTGATCTCGGCGTGCTCGCTGCGCAGCAGCTCCTTGGCCTGGGTCAGCACGTTGGTCAGCGTCTCGTTGACCTCGGGGGTGCTCGTCACGGCCTGGCTGAAGCGGTAGAGCCGCTCGAGGCTGAGGTGACGTTCCGAGAGCTTCGCATAGGCGCGGTACCCCACCACCAGGAAGACACCGGAGGCGAGGGCCGGCACGGCGCTGACGGGGGAGCGGTCGAGCGCGAACGCGACGACGACGGCGAGCGTGGCCACCCCGAACGCGAGTGCGGGGTAGACCGCCACCTCGCGCAGCAGCGTCCCCATGGACAGCGAGCCCTCGTGCAGGCCGATGACCAGTCGGGTGACGATGCCGTCCATCAGGGCGGTCGCGGCGACCGACACGTACGCCGCCAGCATCCACTGCGGCGTCAAGGTGGCCGACGAGCCGATGACCGCGGAGTAGATCGCCAGCGTCACGACGGCGTCGGTGGCCTTCAGGGTGAGGTTGTAGGTCAGCTTGAGCCCGCGCTGGCGTCGGTGCAGGACGTACGCGAGCGCCGCACCCAGCACCATGCCGGCGATGGTCTGCGCCGGCACCGCGAAGGTCACGGCCAGCACGACGGGGATCTCGCTCAGCGCCAGGGTCTGGGCCTCGCGCTTGACCTGGATGTGCAGGACGAAGATCTCGGCCAGGGCGTACATCGCGGCGATCAGCAGCGCGCCGCCGACCAGCCGAAGACCGACGTGATGGGTGACCGGCGCCGCGCCGGCCAGGTCAGGCAAGGTCGGCAGCAGGGCCAGGGTGAGCGCGGACAGTGCCGCGACGACGCCGACGATGCCCCACCACTGGGCGGGTCGCCGTGCGGACGCCGCGGGGCGTCGCCGGTAAGCCTGGTGCACAGCCGACCCCCTCTCCGTCGTGTGGTTCATCGGCGGCCGGAGCGCGAGGTTGAGCCCGCTCCGGCCGCCGATGTCCGTACCCGTCGAGCCTGTTCGGCCCCGTTCATCTGGCGCCGGTCAGCGCCAGCTGCCGCCCGCCCAGGACGAACCGGCCCAGGACGAGCCGGCCCAGGACGAGCCGGCCCAGGAGGACCCGGCCCAGGAGGACCCGGCCCAGGAGGACCCGGCCCAGGACGAGCCGTCCCAGACACCGCTGGCCCAGGACGACCCGGCCCACGAGGAGCCGGCCCACGAGGAGCCGGCCCACGAGGACCCGGCCCACGAGGACCCGGCCCACGACGAGCCCGCCCACGAGGACCCGGCCCACGACGACCCGTTCCAGGTGCCACCGACCCAGCTGTTCTCGTTGAGCTGCAGCGTTGCATTGGTCGCCGTGCTGTACGGCTTGCCCATGATGTCCTTCTCGCCCTGCAGCACCACCCCGTTCAGGCTCAGGCGCACCCCGCCGCGGGCGCCGTCCAGGGTGCCCGTCCCCGTCGAGGTGGCGAAGAACTGCCTGGTGCTGGGGGTGTACGAACGCACGGCGCCGTCGACGTTGACCAGGCCGGCGCCCTGTGCCTGCTGGTCGGCTCCGGACAGGTCGCGGGCGCTTCCCTTGAGCAGCGCCTTGACCTGGTCCGGGGTCAGGCTCGGCCGGTCCTGCAGCAGCAGTGCCGCGGCACCCGAGACGACTGCCGCCGCCTGGGAGGTGCCGCTGCCGCGGAAGAAGCGCTCACCGAAGGCCGCGGTCGAGCCGTACGTCTGGTCGACGTACGACCCGGGCACCCGCAGGCCCTGCACCGAGACGCCGGGGGCGGCCAGGTCCGGGTTGCGCACCCCGTCACCCCGGGTCGAGAACGCCGGGATCTCGTCGTCCAGGACGGTGGTGGTGCCCTGGGTGTCGTCGGCGCCGACCGCGAGGACGTAGGGGTCCTGCGCCGGGTTGAGCAGCTTTCCGGTGCCGGTGCCGTCGTTGCCCGCCGAGACCACGACGACGATCCCCTTGCGCCACGCGGTCTCGGCCGCGTAGGCGAGCGGGTCGTAGCGGTAGCCCTGCAGCGAGGGGGTGCCGAACGACAGGTTGAGCACCCGGATGTTCATGCCCGGGTCCCTGCGGTGCTCCACCACCCAGTCGATGGCGGCGATGACCTGCGACACGTCGGTGTTGCCGCGCGCGTCGGCCACCTTGAGGCTGATGATGCGCGCGTTCGGCGCGATGCCGTTGTACGCCTGGGGGTTGTCGGCGGGGTTGCCCGAGTACGGGTCGTGGCCCGCGATGACGCCGGCCATGAACGTGCCGTGGCCGAACGTGTCCAGGTAGCGCGTGTCGGGGTTCTGCGACTCGAACGACAGGTCGGGGCCGTTGACGACCTTGCCTGCACCGGCCAGGCCGGTGACCGGGGTGACACCCGAGTCGATCAGGGCCACGTCGACCCCCGCGCCGGTGACCGCGTACCCGGTCGACCAGCCGCTCCAAGCCTTCGTGGCCCGGGTCGCCTTGGCGATGCTCAGCATCGAGCTGCCGTCGGCCGTCGGGTCGTACGCGGGCGTCAGCGCCTGCAGGGCCACTGGCGCGTCCTCGGTGACGGCCAGGACGCCGGCCGTGCCGCGCAGTCCGGCGGCGGTGGCGGCGTCCAGCCGGACGACCGCCGCGCCGATGCCGCCGAGCCGGCGCTCGACCACACCGCCCAGGTCGCGCACGCGAGCCAGCACCTGGTCCATCGACCCCTCGTCGACCCGCAGGACGAACGTGCGCGGGATGACCTGGGTGCCGTGCTGGGTGCCGTGCTGGGTGCTGGTGGCCGCCGCGGCGGGCGCCACCAGGGTCAGGCACGCGGCCGCGACGACGACGGCGGCACCCAGGCGGTGCCGACCACCGAGCGCCGTGGCGGCTACGTCCATGACGTGCCCGGCCGCACCGGGTCCAGAGCGCCCGGCGGGCGCTGACTGCCCTTCGTGAGGTGTTCCATGCTGCACTCCCTGGTCCCGAACGGAGCACCGGAATGCCGGTGCTATGACGCAAGGTGACCGGATGACAGCGTTGCGTGTGGTCAGTTCGGCGGTGGTCTCACCTGCCTGGCGGAGTCGTCACGGAACAACCGGACATCCCGCGACCGTAGCGAGGGCCCGGCGAGGGCCCGGGGGGAACCTCAGGCGGGGTCCTGGACCAGCCACTGGGTGCCGCCGGCCGCGTCCCGCACCTCGACGCCGGCAGCGGTGAGCCCCTCGCGCACGGTGTCGGCGGTGCCGAAGTCCTTCGCGGCGCGCGCCGAGTCGCGCACCCGCAGCAGCAGCTCGACGTACGGGCCGACGACCTCGCGGGGGTCGCGGGCACCGACCTCGGCCAGCTGGCCGAGCCGCACGACCATCGAGCGCAGCGCACGGCGCGCGGACGAGGTCGCCTCACCCTGCAGCGTGTCGGCTGCCCAGTCGGTGACGGCCTGCTCGAGCTCGAGCACCGCGCGCACGCACCCGTCCACGTCCTTGGCGTCGTAGGCCGCGTCGAACGCGGCGCGCGCGGCGTCGGTCTCGCGCTCGAGCGAGGGTCGGCCCGGGGCGTCGGCGGGGCCGGTGGTGTCAGGGGCCGTCGCGTCCGCGGGTGCAGGGCGCGCCGGTGCGTCACCGGACGCAGCGGCGTCGCCACGCAGGTGGGCCGCGACCTCGTCCAGCGGGACCGTCTGGCCGGCGGCGATCGTCCGCGAGTCGCCGCGGCGACGCAGGGTGACGACCCCGCTGCCGGCGACGGTGGCGGTGCGGGCGACGGTGTCGATCAGCAGCGCCGTGTGCTCGTCGACCCCGATCACCCCGGTGTCGTCGGGCAGCTCGTTCTCGAGAGTGGCCAGGCGCTGCTCGCCGAGGTAGCAGAAGCGCGTGTCGTGCGACCCGCCCTCGGCGTTGTCGTAGTGCGGGATCACGGCTGCGTGGATGCCGGTGAGCCGGCTCAGCAGGTCCAGGCCCGGCACCCAGGCGGCCTCCTCGCCGACCTTGTAGATCTCGTACACGGGGACGGCGTGGCTGCCCAGGGTCACGGCCGCCGCGCTGCCGAGGACGAGCGTGCCGCCGCGGGTGACGACGTCGGCGAGGGCGTCCGGGACGGGCGTGCCGTGCCACTGGCGCAGCGCGTACGTCGGGCTGCCCGGGCCGGCGAAGGCCCACCGGGCCTGCGCGAGCAGCGACAGCGCCTGCTCGCGCTCGACCACGGGCTCGTCGCTGCGCCGCCAACGGGCCACCTCGACGGGGGTGCCGACGCTCTCGGCGAAGTAGGTGCGGGTGCGGGCCACCAGCTCGTCGGCGTTCATCTGGAAGCCGAAGGGGGTGTCGAGCATGACGGCCGGAGCGTTGCTCGCTGCTCCAGAACCACTGCGGGAGAACACGTCTCGGTGTGTCTTGACCATGGCGGGGGCGGTCTCGCCGGACCCCATGACGACCAGCAGGCTCACGCGGAGGATTCCTTCGATAGGCGGGACCGGGCGTCGGCCCGGTCGGCGAGGTCGTGCAGGTCGAGGGCGCAGCGGGCCGGATGCTGCGCGTGCAGGTCGTGGTCGGCGCCGACGTACTCGGACACCTGGGCGTCCGGCAGCAGGGCGGCCGCCTCGTCGACGGCCTGCCCGCCGACGCTGGCGCCGGCCGGCATCAGCAGCGCCGGGACGCTGACGCGGGGGTAGAGCTGACGCGGGTCACCGAGCCACAGCGAGTGGACGATCGAGCGGTGGTGCTCGCGGGCGAGGCGGGCCCGGGTGCCGCCGTCCGGCAGCTCGACGAGGTTGGCGAGGGTGCCGGCGACGCCCTCGGGCGGCCAGTCGGGGTGCATCGAGGTGATGCGCTCGGCGAGCTCGGCGTACCTCGTGCCCTCGAACGAGGGCGGGGCGAGCACCTGCCAGCACTCCTCGAAGGTGTCGAAGCGGCCGCCCAGGCGCAGCCAGCCGCCGTCGACCAGGGCGACCCCGGCCACGACGTCGTGCCGGGCGGCCAGCGACAGGACGACGTTGCCGCCCCAGGACTGCCCGGCCACCACGGGCGCGAGGTCGTCGACCCAGCCCAGTGCGCGCACCAGGTCGGCGAGGTCGTCGGCGCAGGTGTCGGTGTCGTAGCCGTCGTCGGGCACCTGCGAGAGCCCGTGACCGCGCTGGTCGACCGCGACCACGGGGTGACCGGCGTCGCCGAGGCGCGCCGAGACGCCGTCCCACAGCCGGGCGTTGGAGGCCAGGCCGTGCACCAGCAGCACCGGGCGCTGGGCCTCGGCCGAGGTGGGTGAGGGGCCGGACCGGCGGACCGCGAGCCGCACCGATCCGGTGTCGATCCTGTCGTCGTGCACCTGAAGACCCTACGTCGCGGCGGCCCGCGCGGCACCGGTGGTGGCGTCCATCGTTGCGGCGACCCGCAGCGACTCGGCGTTCGTGACGACCGGCTCGCCGTCGCCGCGGACGGAGCGGCTGACCTGCTCGACCATCAGCTGGTAGGCGTCGACCGGGGCGAACGTCTCGACCAGGGGGTCACCCCGGTGACGGGTCACGGTGAGCTCGGCGGGCTGGCGCCAGCTCGTGAGCTGGGGCGCCGACCAGGTCAGCGACCCGGTGCTGCCGTGGACGGTGAGGTCCTGGTGCTCGGGGGCGTCGATGCTGGCGACGACCTCGGCCAGCGCACCGCCGGGGGTGAGGAGCAGGGCACGGGTCTCGAGGTCGACCCCGGTCGGGCCATCGCGGCGGGTGGCGCGGGCGACCGCGAGGTCGTCGCCGAGCAGCAGGTGGGCGGCCGAGACGCCGTAGCACCCGACGTCGTACCAGGCGCCGCCGCCGCGGGCGGGGTCGAGCCGGTAGTTGCCGGCCGGGACGTCGCCGAAGCAGAACGCGGTCGACAGCGAGGTGGGGTCACCGACCACGCCGTCGCGCACCAGCTCGCGGCTGCGGATGCTGCGCGGGTGCCAGCGGTACCAGGTGGCCTCGACCGCGAGCCGGTCGGCGCGGGTGGCCGCGTCGGCGACCTGGGCCACCTGGCTGGCGTCCAGCCCGAGCGGCTTCTCGCACAGCACGTGCTTGCCCGCCTCGAGCGCGGCGAGGGTCCAGGGCAGGTGGTCGTCGTTCGGCAGGGCGATGTAGACGACGTCGACGTCGGGGTCGTCGAGGACGGCGCGGTAGTCGTCGTACGCCGACCCGGCCGGCTCGAGCGCCCGCGCGCGGTCGACGTCGCGGGCTGCGGCAGCCTGCAGCACCGCGCCGCTGGCTGCGTGCACCGCGGGGGCCAGGGCCCGGGTCGCGATGAAGCCCGCACCCAGGAACCCGAAGCGCACGCTCACCGCGGCGTGACCGGCACCCCGCCGCGCGCCGCGGACTCGCGGGCGGCCTCCATCACCCCGAGGACCCGACGGGACTGGGCCCCGGTGACGCCCATCGGCAGGCCGAGCTGCAGCTGGTCGGCGAGCTGGGTGTGGAAGGGGTGCAGGTCGCCCTCGGGGGTGGCCAGCCGGGTCGTCGACCCGTCGGCTGCGTACAGGTCCATCAGCGGCGGGGAGTCGGCCGGCGACAGGACGTCCTCGGCCAGGGTGCCGACGTCGTTGCGCGAGACGACCTTCTCGGTGCGCCAGTGCCCGACGACCGCGCCGTCCGTGCCCAGCACGTACCAGCGCGGCTTGAGCGCGGCGGCCAGGTCGGAGTAGACGAACTCGGCCTCGGTGCCGTCGACGAACCGCATGGTCACGCGGCTGTGGTCGGCGTTGGTGACGTCGTGCCAGCGCAGCTTGTGGGTCGCTGCGGTGACGTGCTCGACCGGCCCCGGCACCAGGTCGAGCACCTGGTCGAGGACGTGGGCGCCCCAGTCGTAGTACGCCCCGCCCGAGACGGCGTCGTCGCTGTGCCACAGGTTGCACGGGTGGCCGAAGCCGCCGACGAACGCCTCGACCTGGAAGGGGGTGCCGATCCGGCCCTGCTCGACCGTCCGGCGCAGCGCGAGGTAGTCGGGGTCGAACCGGCGGTTCTGGTAGACGCAGGCGAGCAGTCCCCTGGTCGTGGCCAGCGCCAGCACCTCGTCGGCCTCGGCGGTGGTGATGGCGAACGGCTTCTCGACCACGACGTGCTTGCCGGCCTCGAGCAGCCGCAGCGCCCAGGGGGCGTGCGAGGCCGGCGGGGTCGAGACGACGACCAGGTCGACGTCCGGGTCGTCGACCAGGTCGTCGGGCGAGGTCGTGCCGCGGGCGCCGGGCGCGTACGCCGTCGCCACTGCCACCCGCTCGGGGTTGGTGTCGCACACCGCCGCCAGCTCGAGCCCGGCCACCGCCTGCACCGCGCGGCTGTGCTCGTGGCCGATGGCGCCGTACCCGAGCAGCCCGACCCGCACCGGCGCCGGCACGGCGGCGTCGGTCACGTGCTGCAGCGCCAGCACCAGCAGGCGGCGGACGGCGCGGGTGCCCAGCGCCTCGGGGGTGCCACCCAGCGTGAGCGCGAGGACGCCGGTGGAGCGGCGCCAGGTGGCGACCGGCTGGGCCAGCAGGCCGACGCTGGCCAGCAGCAGCGGCTCGACGTCGTCGGCGACCTTGTCGACGAGCAGGACGCGGTCGTGGACGTGGGTGTGCTCGCCCAGGTGGGCCGAGCCGCCGTGGACGTGGTCGAGCAGCCGGGTGGCCAGCGGGCTGCCGGTCGCGGCCCGCACCCGGACGTCGTGCGGTGGGGTCAGGTGGGCCGTGAGCAGGCCCGCGGCGTCGGCCAGGACGCCGTCGACGTCACCGCTGGCCAGGGTGGGCCCGATGAGCAGCACTGGGCGCCCCAGGGTGAGCAGCGCCTCGGCCCCGCGGACGGGGCGGTCGGCGACGACGGCCACGACGTCGCCGGTCGGGACGTCGCCCCAGCCGGCGTCCGCCCAGCCGGCGCGGGCGAGGTCGGCGCGCAGGCCGTCGACGGAACGGGTGAGGGCGGGGTCGGACAGGTCGACCTGCCAGCTGATCGTGGGCACGGGACGACAGTAGGTGCCGGGTCCGACAGGCGCTACGCCGAGGCGCGGATCGTGCGGACCTGCTCGGCGAGCCGGGCGGCCGCGGGGTGGATCGCCTCGGACCACGCCGGGAAGGCGTGCACGTGGTCGCTGAGCAGGTCGACGTCCAGGCCGGCGCGCACGGCGAGGGCCAGCTCACCGGCCCAGCTGTCGGCCTCGGGCCCGACGGCGCTCGCGCCGATCAGCCGTCCGGTGGCGGCGTCGACGACGAGCTCGACCCGGCCGGCGCGGACGCCGGCGATGAACCCGCGGCCGGTGTCGGCGACGTCGGTGCCGTCGACCAGGGCGTGGACGCCGCGTGCGCGGGCCTGCTGGGCCTGCTCACCCACCCCGAAGACGGCCGGGTCGGTGTAGACCGCGCGGGGAACGCCGCTGTAGTCGGCGTCGCGACCGGTGCCCTGCAGGTGCGCGGCCACGATCCGGCCCTGGTAGTTCGCGGTGTGGGTGTACGGCGCGATGCCCGTCACGTCGCCGACGGCGAACAGCCCGGCCACCGGGGCGCCGTCCGCACCCAGCACCCGGCAGCGCGCGTCGACGGTGATCGAGCCGTCCTCGGCGGGGGCGCCGCCCACGGTGGCCAGGCCCAGGTCGGCGCTGCGGGGTGTGCGTCCGCCGGCGACCAGCAGCCGGTCGGCGTCCACCCCCGGGCCGTCCTCGACGACCAGCCGCAGCCCGTCGCCGCGGGGGGTGGCACCGGTGATCCGCACGCCGAGCCGGACGTCGACCCCGAGGTCGCGCAGGGCGCCGGCCAGGACGTCGCCCACCCAGGCCGGCTCGCTCGACAGCAGGTGCTCGCCGGACTCCATCAGCACCACGTGGGTGCCGAACGAGGCGTACACCTGGGCCAGCTCGCACCCCACTGCGCCGCCGCCGAGGATCGCGAGCCTGCCCGGCAGGTCGGGGCTGCTCAGGGCCTGGTCGCTGGTCCAGGTGGGGACGCCGTCCAGGCCGTCCAGCGGGGGGACGGAGGGCTCGCTGCCGGTGCCGAGCACCACGGCCCGGGCGCGCAGGCGTCGTCCGTCGACCTCGACGAGCAGGTCGTCGCCCGCGCGGCCGGCCAGCGTGCCCCGGCCGCGCACCACCTCGATCCCGTCGTCGGCCAGGCCCTTGACCGCGCCGTCGTCGTGGCGGTGCTCGGCCGTCTCGTCCCGACGAGTGATGGCGCGGCGGAAGGCCTCGGCGTGGTCGCCCCCGACGAGGACGTGCTCGCGGGCCGCCAGCAGCATCGCCTTGCTGGGGACGCAGGCGACGTACGGGCACTCGCCGCCGAACAGCCCGGCGTCCACCGCCACGACCGTGCCACCGGCGCGGGCCACCTCACCGGCCACCACCTCTCCCCCCGAGCCGGTGCCCAGCACCACGAGGTCGTACGTCAGGTCGGCACTCACGTCGGCGGTCAGGCGTGTGTCGGTCATGGCCCGACGGTAGGTGAGTCGGGCAGGTCGCGCCCCTCCGGTCGCGCTCGCGCCGGCCGGGGCGCGCGTCCGGGGCCTAGCCTGTTCGGGGTGGCGACCGGCGCGGTGTTCCGGGACCTGGCCGAGGCGGCCTGGTCGTGGGTGCTCACCCAGGTGCGCGAGGACGACGGTCCTTGGCTGCCCGAGTGGGTGGACCCCGAACGAGCCGCCACCGGGCCGGCCGCAGACCGCGACTCCTGGTACTCCGGGATCGGCGGCCTGGCGCCGGTGCTCGCCGAGATCGCCCTGCACCGCGACCTGAGCGACGCCGAGCGTGACCTCGCCCACGCCGTCGTCCGCCGGCTGGGGGCGCAGGTGCCCGAGTGCGTCGAGCCCTCGTTCTTCGACGGCCTGGCCGGCCACGTGACCGCGCTGCGCCTGCTCGAGCCGGGCAGCGGGGCACCGGCCCTGAACCGCCTCGCGCGGCTGGCGACGCCGGACGGGTGGCCCACCACCACCCAGGTCGCCCCGGGGTACCAGGGGCCGCTGACTGATCTCTCGCTCGGTTCTGCAGGCGTGGTGCTGGCGGCGGTCTGGGCCGGGGGCGCGCAGTGGCGCCAGGTCGCGATCACCGGCTGCGAGGCACTGCTGCGCGCCGCTGACCGGACGCCGGCCGGCCTGGACTGGGGGATGGTGCCGAGTCAGCGGTCGAGGGGCCCGAACTACTCGCACGGCACCGCTGGCGTCGCCGCGGCGCTGGCGGTGGCCGGGGCCGCACTGGGCCGCCCCGACCTGGTCGCGGCCGCCACGCTGGGTGCCCAGCACCTGCTCTCGGTCGGCTCCCTCGCGGACGGCGGGTTCGTCGTCCCGCACACGATCCCGCCCTCGACCCGCGTCGTGGAGCCGGTGACCTACACGTGGTGCCACGGGCCGGCTGGCACGTCGTACCTGTTCGCCGCCCTGGCGCACGCCGGGGTCGACGACGTCGACGGGATGCCGGTGGGTGACCTGCGCCGTCGGTGCCTTCGGTCCGTGCTGGACTCCGGTGTGCCGCAACGCCTTCGTCCCGGATTCTGGGACAACGACGGTCGCTGCTGCGGCACGGCCGGCGTCGGGGACGTGCTGCTCGACGGCGCCGCGGACGACGCCGACCCCGGGGGCGCTCAGACGCTTCTGACCGGTGCGCTCGCCATGGGCGACGCGCTCGTCGAGCGGGCGGTGCGCGACAGGTCCGGTGCGCGGTGGCGGTTCCTGGAGCACCGCAAGGACCCGCCGCTGCTGCCGCCGGGCACGTCGTGGATGCAGGGCGCCGGCGGGATCGCCGCGTTCCTGTTCCGGATCGCCCGCGTCCTCGACACGGGGCTGAGCGCGCCGGTGGTCGACCGGCCCGACCAGTGGTGGGCCGTCCCGGCCGGCGTGCGGACGGTCCACGGCCGGTAAGTCGCCGAGGACGTCAGGCCCAGCGGGTGGCGCCGGGCGAGGGGTCGGCGACGAGGAACCGTGGCGCGGTGAGCGCGGCGTTCGCGAACGCGGCGGCGACCGCCTGGGCGACGACGTCGAGGTGGTCGGCGGCGACGAGGGCGATCGCCGAGCCACCGAAGCCACCGCCGGTCATCCGCGCCCCCAGCGCCCCGGCGTCGCGCGCCGCCGTCACGGCCAGG
>JBBQGB010000031.1:0-39637 GCA_038322575.1 Actinomycetales bacterium | reverse complement strand
CGACGCTCGCGCCGGTGCCGCTGCTCGCGCTGGCGATCGACCCGCCGTGGCAGGTCGCCGCGCTCCTGTTCGCGCTCAGCGGCGCGTGCCAGGGGTACATGGTGCCGCTGATGGGCACGTTCACCCTGCTCGCGCCGGACGCCATGCGCGGGCGGCTGAACGGGCTGGCCGGCTCGGGCTTCGCCCTCGTCAGCATCCTGGCGCTGCTGGTCGTCGGCGCCGCCGCGGACCTGACCAGCCCGGCCCTCGCGGTGGTGCTCAGTGCCGGCGTCACGCTGCTGATGCTCGCCGGGATCTGGCGCCGGTGGCCGCGTCGCGCCATCGAGATCGGCGCCGACCGCGCCTTCGGCTGAGACCCGCCGGGGAACCGACCCGCCCGACGTCCGACGCCCGACGTCCGACGTCCGACGCCCGGATGTCGCGGGGCCCGGATGTCGCGGGGGCACCCTGCTCCGTTCTGAACGTAGTGGGGTGCCCCCGCGACGTCCCGGTGGTGGAGTGATCGCACCCAGGGTGGGGCGGGGGACGCCGTACGTCGGCCTGCGGGCTCACCGCCGCCGCGGCGCGGCCCCGGGTCAGCCGACGTCGTCGCTGAAGCAATGGTGAACAACGCGCCAACATTTGCGTAACTTCTGGTGACGCTCTGACGATGGCCCAGCAGACGACGTCGGTGCGAGCACGAGGTGGGCTGGGATGACAGTAGGGCAGAGCGACGCGAACGCAGTCGGTGAAGGGCCCCGGTGAGCACCCACGACCTGGCCGAGGGGCTGCTGCGGTTGTGCCTGGACCTCGCGACGATCTCGGTGCTGGCCCTCGCGCTGTTCCAGCGTCGGCACTCCCGCCACGACCTGGTCGCGGTCTACGTCAGCTTCAACGTGGGCCTGTTCGCGGTCCTCACCTTCTTGTCGAGCAGCCAGATCTCCGCCGGCGTCGGCTTCGGCGTCTTCGGGGTGCTGTCGATCATCCGGTTGCGCAGCGAGACGTACGCCAACGTCGAGATCGCGTACTTCTTCATGTCGCTGGCGACCGCGCTGGTCAACGCGCTGCCGGGGCGACCGCTCGCGTTGTCGGTCGGCCTGGACGCGGCGATCCTGCTGACGCTGTACTTCGTCGACTCCCCGTCCCTGCGTGAGGCCACGTTCACCAGCCTGGTGGTCCTGGACCGGGTGCACGTGGGCGACGAGGCGCTGCACCGCGACCTGAGCGCGCGGCTGGCCGCCGACGTCCTCGGCACCAAGGTGCTCGAGGTCGACTACGTGCGCGAGACGATGCGGGTCGAGGTGCGGCACCGGCGGGTACCGGTGCCGGTCGGCCGGGCTGAGGTCAGGGCCGGCCTGCCATGAGCATCGACACCGCGACGCTGCCGTCGCTGACGCTGACCCAGCTGAACGCCGGGTCGTCCCTGCAGGCGCGCCAGGACCGCAAGTACGTGGTGACCGAGGCGCTGCTGGGCGGCGTGGTCGACGATCTCGCCGGGCAGGTCGCCGTCCTCGACCTGGACGGCGAGCGCGGTTGCACCTACGAGACCACCTACTACGACACGCCGGACCTGCTCTGCTACCGCCACCACGCGCAGAACGTCCGTCGCCGCTTCAAGGCCAGGACGCGCACGTACGTGGGCAGCGGACTGGTGCGGTTGGAGCTCAAGGTCAAGGGGGCGGGCGGCCACACCATCAAGCACGCGCTGGACGGGGCCGCGCCGGGACTGGACGGACAGGGGCGGACGTTCCTGCGGTCGGCCCTGGACCGCAGCTACGGGACGACGTACGCGCCCGGTGTCGTGCCCGCGCTGGACGCCGTGCTGCGGATGACCTGTCACCGGACGACGCTGGCCGGCATCACGGAGCAGGTGCGGATCACGGCCGACACCGATCTCGAGCTGGGCGGCTGGCGGCTGCGGCCGGGGCTGGTGCTGCTGGAGGTCAAGTCCGCCGGGCCCCGCGCCGACGTCGACCGGGCCCTGGTGCGCCGCGGCGTGCGACCGACGTCCTTCAGCAAGTACATCGCTGCGCTCGAGCTCGCCGCCCTGCGGCACGACCGGCCGCGCACGCACCAGGCCCGGCTGCTGGACCGGTGCTTCGTCCCGCGCGGCGATCGGGTGGGCGCCGGGGCGCACGGGTGATCCTGGCGCAGGTGCTGCGCTCCTCGTCGACGACGTCGAGGGTCAAGGTCCAGCTCGCGCTGGTGGCGGCTGCGCTGGTGACTGCGACGTCAGTCGTGACCGTCCTCGCCGCCGGGCACGTCGATCCCGTCGCCGCGCACCCGGCGCCGCCGCTGTTCGGTGCCCAGCAGATCGAGCCCTGGCTCGGTGAGATCGCGACGATCCGGGCACGGGCGGACCAGGCCTTCGCCCGGTGGGCGACGGCTCATCCGAACCGCGACGACGCCGCGTTCGCCGCCTTCGCGCTCAGCCAGGTCCCGCCGGTCCCCGATGCTGCGACCCAGCGCGCCGAGCTCACCGAGCTGCGGGCGCTGGCCGCGCACCGCACGCCCGCCGGCCTGGCCGCGGCCGACTGGCTGGAGACCTACGGCAAGGCCGACATCTGGCGGCTGTACCTGCACGACTCGACCGAGACGGGTGCTGGCGCCACGCGCAGACGCACCGAGCAGACCTTGGACGCCGACCTTGCTGCAGCGGGGCGACTCGCAGCTGAGGCGCAACAGCGCTTCGCCCGTCCCGCTCCGAGCGCCGTCGAGCCGGGGCTGCGAGAGCACCCCCGGCCATCGAAGCTGTCGTACCCCAGCAGCCACGCCGTCGACGCGGTGTCGGCGCTGGTGGTCCTCAGCACCCTCGACCCCGGCCGGGCGCAGGAGTTCGAGCGCATGGCGGCCCAGGTCGTGTTCTCTCGCCTGTACGCCGCCGGCCACTACCGCAGCGACCTGCTGGCCGGGGCGTACGTCGGCGCCCTGCTCGGTGACTACGAGAGCCGCTCGCTGTCCGTCAGCGGTGGCTCCCTGGCTGCACCCATGTCGTGAGAACGACGAACGACCCGCCCGACGTGCGGGGGCGGGTCGTTCGCCAGCTGGCTCAGATGTCGAAGTAGAGCTCGAACTCGTGCGGGTGGGGGCGCAGGCGGATCGGGTCCACCTCGTTCTTGCGCTTGTACTCGATCCAGGTCTCGATCAGGTCCGGGGCGAACACGTTGCCCTCGGTGAGGTACTCGTGGTCGGCCTCGAGGGTGTTGAGCACCTCGGCCAGCGTGCCGGGCACCTGCTGGATCGACGCGTGCTCCTCGGGCGGCAGCTCGTACAGGTCCTTGTCGACCGGGTCCGGCGGCTCGATCCGGTTCTTGATGCCGTCCAGGCCGGCCATCAGCATCGCCGAGAACGCCAGGTAGGGGTTGCACGACGGGTCGGGCACGCGGAACTCGATGCGCTTGGCCTTCGGGTTCGAGCCGGTGACCGGGATGCGCACGCAGGCCGAGCGGTTGCGGGCCGAGTACACCAGGTTGACGGGTGCCTCGTAGCCCGGGACGAGCCGGTGGTAGGAGTTCACGGTCGGGTTGGTGAACGCCAGCAGGGACGGCGCGTGCTTGAGCAGGCCGCCGATGTACCAGCGCGCGGTGTCCGACAACCCGCCGTAGCCGGTCTCGTCGTAGAACAGCGGCTCGCCGTCCTTCCACAGGGACTGGTGGCAGTGCATGCCAGAGCCGTTGTCACCGAACAGCGGCTTGGGCATGAACGTCGCGGTCTTGCCGGCGGCGTGGGCGACGTTCTTCACGACGTACTTGAAGAGCATCACCTTGTCGGCGGACTTGGCGAGGGAGTCGAACCGGTAGTTGATCTCGGCCTGACCGGCGGTGCCGACCTCGTGGTGCGAGCGCTCGACCTGCAGGCCGAGCTTGTCGAGCTCGAGGCAGATCTGGTCGCGCAGGTCGGCGAAGTGGTCGACCGGGGGGACCGGGAAGTACCCGCCCTTGTACGGCGTCTTGTGTCCCAGGTTGCCGCCCTCCTCGACGCGGCCGGTGTTCCAGGCCGCCTCGATGGAGTCGATGTAGTAGAAGCTCGCGTTCTGGCTGGTCTGGAACCGCACGTCGTCGAAGATGTAGAACTCGGCCTCGGGGGCGAAGAACGCGGTGTCGGCGATGCCCGTCGACCTCAGGTAGGCCTCGGCCTTGTGGGCCACCTGACGCGGGTCGCGGCTGTACGGCTCGTCCGTGTACGGGTCGACGACGCTCATGTTGATGTTCAGCGTCTTCTCCGCGCGGAACGGGTCGACGTAGGCCGTGTCCAGGTCGGGCATCAGCTTCATGTCCGACTCGTGGATCGACTGGAATCCGCGGATCGAGGAGCCGTCGAACATCTGCCCGTCGGTGAAGAAGTCGGTGCCCACCGAGGACGCCGGCACGTTGAAGTGCTGCATCACGCCCGGCAGGTCGCAGAACCGCACGTCGACGAACTTGACGTCCTCGTCCTTGAGGAACTTCGTGACCTCATCGGGGTTGCTGAACATCCATCCTCCTCCGACCGGGGACCGGCTCCCCGACGCGCCGACCGTAGGCAGGCCGCGTGTCGAGGTGGTGTCCCGTGTGTTTCGCCGATGTTACGACAGGCCCCGCGAGTGTCGGGGAGGTGAACGGCCCGGCGTCGCGCTGATCGCGCCGACCGACCCACGGTGGTCGACCCCGCGGGCTTAGGCTGTGGTCGTGGCCGATCGTCAGGTGCTGGGTTCGTGGCTCGGGGGTCCCGGGTCGCTCTCGCTCGACGTCGACGACTACCCCGGACGCCGGCTTGGGCTGCCGCAGACGGGCCCCGGCTCGGTCGCGAGGTTCGGCCGGCGGTTCGTCGCACTAGCCATCGACTGGGCCCTCAGCCTGCTGATCGCACGGGGTCTGGCCCAGGGTGACGAGTGGGCGACGCTCGCGGTGTTCACCCTCGAGAACGCGCTGCTGGTGGCCACGACCGGTCACAGCGTGGGGCACCGGATCATGCGCATCCGCGTCAGCAGGCTGGACGGCAGCGCACCGGGTGTGGCCCGCGGCGTGGGTCGGTCATTGCTGCTCGCCCTCGCCGTGCCCGCCCTGGTCTGGGACCGCGACCAGCGCGGCCTGCACGACCGGTTCATGGGCACCGTGCTGCTGCGCTCTCAGCAGTGACCACCTGACGCCGTCACCAGCGGCTCGCCCGTCTCGTCCGGTGCAGCCGGGACGCGGCCCTGGACGGAACGAGCCGCGTCGGCCACGGCCCCGTCCTGCAGCAGCGCGTCCGCCCGACGCACCCACACCCCCATGACCCGCACCGCGACCCGGGTTCCCACCTGTTCGTTCATCGCCGTCTCCTCGCCTCGGGTGCCACCAGCACAGCGGCCCCAGGTTTCACCCCCGTGTCGCCAGGTGAACCCTGCGAGAACAGAACGGGTCAGCGCCCGCGCATGCCCCGGCGGTCGGGGCGGGCCCGCATCGGGTCGATCCCCTTCGGCACCGGGGGCCGTGCCGCACCCAGCGCCTTGAGGCGCTTGTTGACCGCGCTCGCTTCGGCCTTGGTCAGGGTCGGGCGCATCCGCTGGATCTTGCCGGCCAGCTTGCGCACCGGCACCTCACCCTCGGCGCTCCCCACGCGCAGCAGGTGCACCGGCACGTTGGGCAGGACCCGGGTGATCCGCTTGCGCTCGGCCTCACCGAGGCGCGTCGCACGGGCGGTCGGGCCCTCGAGCACCAGGACGACGCCGGGGCGGCCGATGGCGCGAAAGACCATGGCCGCCGAGCTCATGTCACCGGGCCGGGTCGCCTCGACGGCGACCGGCTGCTGCTCGTGGTACCAGCCTCGGCGCAGGGCCCCGAGCGCCGCACCGCCGCCGCCGGTCTGGCCCTCGAGCTGGCGGTAGGCAGCCCGCTCGGCGCGCCTGGCCATCACCAGCCCGGCCGCCAGCACTGCCAGCGGGACACCGACGATGCCGAGGTACAGCGGGTGGCCGATCGCGAAGCCGATGGCCACCATCACGACCTCGGCGAGCACGAACGCGCCGATCATCCACCAGGTGATCGCCGGGTCGATGGACCGCGACTGGCTGTACACCGCGCCGACCTGCCTCAGCTGCGCGAACCGCTTCTTGCGCGGTGCCGGCGCGGCTGTGGCGCCTGCCGCCGGGCGGTCGTCCTTCGTCGTCCTGGCCATGAGGGTCGATCCTAGTGCGTCGTGGTGCCGGGTCCGGTCGGTCAGCGGGCGAGCAGGGCCGAGGCCTCCTGCCGCGCCGCGGCCTGCTCGGCGAGGTGGGCCAGCTCGGTGGGGATGGTGTCGCCGCGGCGGGTCATGGCCTGGGCCCACAGCCGTCCGGCGCGGTACGACGAGCGCACCAGCGGGCCGCTCATCACCCCGGCGAACCCCAGCCCCGTGGCCTCCTCGGACAGCCCGACGAACTCCTGCGGCTTGACCCAGCGCTCGACCGGGTGGTGCCGCGGGCTGGGCCGCAGGTACTGGGTGATCGTGAGCAGGTCGCAGCCGGCCTCGTGCAGGTCGACCAGCGCCTCACTGATCTCCTCGCGGGTCTCGCCCATGCCGAGGATGAGGTTGGACTTGGTGACCAGCCCGGCGCGGCGGCCCATCGTGATGACGTCGAGGGAGCGCTCGTACCGGAACGCGGGGCGGATCCGCTTGAAGATGCGCGGCACGGTCTCGACGTTGTGCGCGAAGACCTCCGGCTCGGCGTCCAGCACCTGGCCGACCAGGTCGGGGTTCGCCGAGAAGTCGGGCACCAGGATCTCGACGCCGGTGCCGGGGTTCAGGGCGTGCACCTGGCGCACGGTCTCGGCGTACAGCCACGCGCCCTCGTCGGGCAGGTCGTCGCGGGCCACCCCGGTGACCGTGGCGTAGCGCAGGCCCATCGCCTGGACCGACTCGGCGACCCGCCGCGGCTCGTCACGGTCGAGGGGGCTGGGCTTGCCGGTGTCGATCTGGCAGAAGTCGCAGCGGCGCGTGCACTGCTCACCGCCGATGAGGAACGTGGCCTCGCGGTCCTCCCAGCACTCGAAGATGTTGGGGCAGCCGGCCTCCTCGCACACCGTGTGCAGGCCCTCGCTGCGCACCAGCGACTTGAGCTCGGAGTACTGCGGGCCCATCGTCGCCTTGGTCCTGATCCAGGACGGCTTCTTCTCGATGGGGGTCTGGGCGTTGCGCGCTTCCAGACGCAGCAGACGACGTCCCTCGGGTGCGGTGGTCACGCGGCAGCTCCTGGTCCGGCTCAGCGGTCTGGTCGACCGCTCCACCCTAAGCCCGGGTGCACCGGGCGCATTCCGGGCAGGGTGGGGCGCGCCACTCAGGACGGGGGGCTCACCTGCCGATGGATGAGGACGTTCGTCGTCCCCGGAGGTCATCGATGTCCAGTGCCGTCCTCGCCACCCTTCCCGTGGCCGTCCCGCACCCCCTGCTGCGCGCGACCGCGCTGTCGTCGGCGATCGGCCTGCTCGCGGGGCTGACCGTGGGCCTGCTGACCCAGGCGTCGGAGCGCGACCGCGGCTGAGCGGCTGGTCGCGCGCTCGGCGTCGTACTGTGCGCGCATGCTGCCCCTGACCGACGAGGACGTCCCCGCGTTCTGGGCCGCACTGGGCCTGCCCGGGCTGGTCGACGTGCACGTGCACGAGATGCCGCAACGGGTGCTGGACAAGGTCTGGGCGTTCTTCGACACCCACGCCGAGCGCGACGGCACGGCGTGGCCGATCGCCTACCGGTGGCCCCAGGAGCAGCGTCTGGCGCACCTGCGGGCCATGGGGGTGCGGGCGTTCCCGACGCTGCTGTACGCGCACAAGCCGCACATGGCCGAGCACCTGAACGACTGGGCGCGCGACCTGGCCCGGGACGAGCGGGTCCAGGGCCGCACGGACCTGGTGCAGAGCGCCACCTTCCACGCCGAGGATGGCGTGGCGACGTACGTCGAGCGGGCGCTGCGCGAGGGCGCCCGGGTGTTCAAGGTGCACGTGCAGGTCGGCGGCTTCGACCCGCGCGACCCGAGGCTGGACGCGGTCTGGGGGATGCTCGCGGACGCCGGGGTGCCGGCCGTCGTGCACACGGGGAGCGGGCCGCACGAGGGGGCGTTCACCGGGCCGGGGCCGTTCGGCGAGGTGATGGCGCGGCACCCGACCCTGACGGCGGTGATCGCCCATCTCGGCATGCCCGAGCACGACGGGTTCCTCGACCTGGCCGAGCGCTACGCGCGGCTGCACCTGGACACCACGATGGTCTTCGTCGACCACTTCGACGGCGCTCAGGGTGCGACGGCCCTGGCCCGTCGGCTGGCGCCGCGGCTGGCCGCGCTGCAGGACCGGATCGTGCTGGGCACCGACTTCCCGAACATCCCCTACGCCTACGCGCATCAGCTGGCGGCGCTGACGCGCACCGGTCTGGGCGAGGACTGGCTGCGCGCGGTGGTGTGGCGCAACGGGGCACGGCTGCTCGGCCTCGACGCGGCCTGACTAGTCTTTCGGACCGTGACCTCAGACGACCTGACCGGCCTGGCCCGCACCGCCCGCCTCGACGTGCTGTTCACCGGGTACGGCGGCGACAACGTGGCCGGCACCGTGAGCCTGGTGCGCGAGGGTGACCGCGTGGTCGTCGTCGACCCGGGCATGGTCCCCGACCGCTCTGCGATCCTCGAACCCCTTGCGGCACTAGGCGTCTCGCCGGACGACGTCACCGACGTCGTCCTGAGCCACCACCACCCCGACCACACGGTCAACATCGCGCTGTTCGGCCAGGTGCCGGTGCACGACGTCCAGGCCGTCTACACCCGCGACACCTGGGACAGCCGCGACGCGGACGGCGTCCACCTCGCGCCGTCCGTCCGGCTGCTCGCCACCCCGGGGCACACCCCGCAGGACCTCACGGTGCTGGTCGGGACGGCAGACGGCGTGGTCGCCCTCACCCACCTGTGGTGGGGCGCTGACGGCCCCGACGACGACCCGTACGCCCCCGACCGCGCGCTGCTGAGCGCCCAGCGCGAGCGGGTGCTGGCGCTGGCCGACCGGATCGTGCCCGGCCACGGCGCGCCGTTCACCCCGGGGGCGCAGACGCCCCGCTGAGGCCGCTCAGGCGTGCGCGCCGGCGAGCACCTCGACGAGCCGGCGCTGCACGATCGGCAGCACCTCGGCGACCGTGACGTCGCGCCCCAGCTCGACGCTGAGCGAGGTGACGCCGGCGTCGGGGATCCCGCACGGGACGATGGTGGTGGCCCACGACAGGTCGCAGTCGCAGTTCAGCGAGAACCCGTGCATCGTCACGCCCTGCGAGACGCGGATGCCGATGGCGGCGATCTTGCGCTCGGGACCGCGATCGTCGGCCGCCACCCAGACCCCGCTGCGGCCGTCGACCCGCCCGGCGTGCAGCCCGAGGTCGGCGCACACGGCGATCAGCGCCTCCTCCAGCCGGCGCACGTGCGCGACGACGTCGATCGGGTCGGGCAGCCGCAGGATCGGGTAGCCCACCAGCTGACCCGGCCCGTGCCAGGTGATCTTGCCGCCGCGGTCGACGTCGACCACCGGGGTGCCGTCGAAGGGGCGCTCGTGCGCCTCGGTCCGCTTGCCGGCGGTGTAGACGGCCTGGTGCTCGAGCAGCAGCACCGTGTCGCCGCGCTCGCCGGCCACCACCTGGGCGTGCACCTCGCGCTGGCGCGCCCACCCGTCGTGGTAGCCCACGAAGTCGGGTGCGAGACCCTCGACGACGAACTCGACGCTCATGGCAGCGAGGCTACGCCGGGCCGCCGCGCCGCGGTGACAGCAGGCGCACCAGGGCCAGCAGGTCGCGGCGCAGCGCGGTCGGGTCGGGAACGGCGTCGGTCACCAGCGCCTCGGCCAGCCGCTCGTCCTGCGCCAGGCCCCGCACCCGTCGTCCCTGCGCGGTGATCGAGACGAGCACCTGGCGGCGGTCGTCGGTGCCCCGCGCCCGCTCGACGTAGCCCAGCCGCTGCAGCCGCTCGACGATCCGGCTCATGGTCTGGTCCTGCACCGACGCGCTGGCGGCCAGGGAGCGCTGGGGGAGCGGGCCGCGCTCGAGCATCCACAGCACGGCGAAGCTGGCGTGGTTGAGCCCCCAGGTGGCCAGATGGGCGTCCCAGGCGTGCTCGACCAGCCGAGCCGCGGTCGACAGCAGCCGTCCGGTGGCCCAGTGCTCGGGGTCGCCCACCGGGTCGGACGCTCCGGCGTCGTCGTCGGCCACCTGACCCCCCGGGGGCTTGCCAGTGATCACTCCTGCGGACATGATTGCTCAGCAGGCTGAACGATTGTGACACGGCGGACGGGGATCGGCGATGGCGGTTGCGCAGCGGGTCAGTGGACGCCGGACCTCCGCGCGCCGCGGCGTGGTCATCGTGCTGGTGCTGGTGGCCTGGCTCGCGGTCAGCAGCGTCGGCGGCCCCCTGGTCGGGCGCCTGTCGGAGGTGCAGAGCAACGACAACGCCTCGTTCCTGCCCAAGGCCGCCGAGGCCACGAGGGTCAACGACCTGGCCGCGGGGTTCACGTCGTCCCAGGCGCTGCCGTACTTCCTGGTCGTCGAGAACACCGCCGGGCTGACGGGGGCCGACCGGGACTTCGTCGGCGCACTGGCTGCCCGGGTGCCCGAGCTCGAGCTGGCCGGCAGCAACGGCGAGCGCCTCGGCGAGTACCTCGTCCCCGGGCCGGTCGTGCCGGTCCCGAGCGCGGACGGCAAGGCTGCGCTGCTGGTCGTCAACCTCGTGTCCGACACCTCCGACACCGTGCTCGCCGATGGTCAGACCGTGCTGTTCCGCGGCGCACAGACGTTGCGCGACGCGGCTTCCGCCGGTGCGCCCGCCGGCCTGACGTCGCATGTCACCGGTCCCGGCGGCATCGTGGCCGACCTCGTCTCCGCCTTCTCGGGGATCGACGGCCGGTTGCTGGGGGTCGCGCTGCTGGCCGTGTTCGTCATCCTGCTGCTGGTGTACCGCAGCCCGGTGCTGCCGCTGGCGGTGCTGCTCACCTCGCTGTTCGGCCTCTCGGCCGCGGCGCTGGCGGTCTTCCCGCTCGCCAAGGCCGGCGTCATCACGGTGGACGGGCAGGCCCAGGGCATCCTGTTCATCCTCGTGGTGGGCGCGGCCACGGACTACTCGCTGCTGCTCGTCGCCCGCTACCGCGAGGAGCTGCACGACCACGAGTCCAAGTACGTCGCCATGCGCCGGGCCTGGCGCGCGTCCGTCGAGCCGATCGCGGCCAGCGCCACCACCGTGGTGCTGGGCCTGCTGTGCCTGCTGCTGAGCCGGCTTGGATCGACCAAGGGGCTCGGACCCGTTGGGGCACTGGGCATCCTGGGTGCCCTGGCGGCCGCACTGACGTTCCTGCCGATCCTGCTGCTGGTTCCCGTCCTGCTCCTGGTCATCGTGGTCGCCGGGGCGGGTTTCGGTGTCGGCGCAGCCCTGGGCGGTCCGACCGCGGGCGCGGTGGTCGCGGTCGCGCTCGCGGCCGTGCTGGCCGTCCTCGCCGTGCTGCGCGGCCGGGCGCTGCGCGCGGACGCCGGCGGCACGCGGCCCTGGTACGCGCGCCCGACGTCGGGCCGCTGGCTGTTCTGGCCGCGCATCCCGCACGTCGACCACGTGCGGTCCGAGTCCTCCGTGGGCACGACGGGCCTGTGGGGGCGTCTGGCGGGTCTGGTCGGTCGACGTCCCCGGCGGATCTGGGTCGTCACCGCCGTGTGCCTGGCGGTGCTCGCCGCCTTCGCGCCCACGTTCGCCGCCAGCGGCGTCAGTCAGACCGACACGTTCCGCAGCCCAGTGGACTCCGTTGCGGGGCAACGGGTCCTGGCTGCCCACTTCCCAGCCGGGTCCGGTTCACCCGCGGTCGTCGTCGCCCGCGAGGACCAGGCCGCGCGTGTCGTCCAGGTGGCCTCGGGCGTCCCGGGCGTCGCCGGGGCGACGGTCACGCCGGCGTCCCCCGCCCGACCCGGCGCGCCGACGTCCGGACCACCGAAGGTCGTCGACGGCCGGGTGCAGGTCGAGGCGGTGCTGACCCCGGCGGCGGACAGCCCCGCGGCCGAGGACGTGGTGCGCGCGCTGCGGACCGCCCTCGACCGGGTCGGCCCGGACGTCCTGGTCGGGGGGTCGACCGCCATCAACCTCGACGTCCGCGAGGCCAGCAACCGCGACCTCAAGGTCATCATCCCGGTCATCCTGGCCGTCATCTTCGTCGTGCTCGCTCTGCTGCTGCGCGCGCTGCTCGCACCTCTGCTGCTCATCCTGGCCAACGTCCTGTCGTTCGCCGCGACCATCGGCACGAGTGCGCTGGTGTTCAACCACGTGCTCGACCTGCCCGGCGGTGACCCCGCGATCCCGTTGTACGGCTTCGTGTTCCTGGTCGCGCTGGGCATCGACTACTCGATCTTCCTGATGACGCGCGTGCGCGAGGAGTCGGGCCGACGCGGCACACGGCCCGGCATCCTCGTCGGCCTCGCGGTCACCGGCGGGGTGATCACCAGCGCCGGCGTCGTTCTCGCTGCGACGTTCGGGGCGCTCGCGACCCTGCCGATCCTGTTCCTGCTGCAGATCGCCTTCATCGTCTCGTTCGGCGTCCTGCTCGACACGCTCGTGGTGCGTTCGCTGCTGGTCCCGGCGCTGGCGCACGACGTGGGGGCGCGGATCTGGTGGCCGAGCAGGCTCGCGCGCTCGGGCGAGCCGTCGTGAGCGACGTGCGCGTCGGCCTGGTGGGCTACGGGTTCGCCGGCCGCGAGATCCACGCCCCGCTGCTCGCCGAGGCGGGCCTGCCCGTCACGGTCGTCGCGACGTCAGATCCCGGTCGGCGCGCCGCTGCCGTGGCCGAGCTGCCGGACGCGGAGCCGGTGGCCGACCTCGCCGGGCTGCTGGCGGCCCGCGACCGGGTCGACCTGGTAGTGCTCGCCAGTCCCACCGGCGTCCACCACGAGCAGGCCCTCGCCTGCCTCGACGCGGGCCTGCACGTGGTCGTCGACAAGCCGCTGGGCGTCGACGCCGCCCAGGCCGCCGAGATCGTGGCCCACGCGCGCCGCACCGACGGTCGGCTGACGGTGTTCCAGAACCGCCGGTGGGACGCCGAGCAGCTGACCCTCGCGTCGCTGCTGGCTGCCGGCACCCTGGGCGAGGTGTTCCGGTTCGAGCGGCGCTGGGAGCGCTGGCGCCCGACACCCAAGAACCGCTGGCGCGAGAACGCTTCTGCGGCGCAGGGCGGTGGGCTGCTGCTCGACCTGCACAGCCACCTGGTCGACTCGGCGACCCAGCTGTTCGGCCCGGTCACCCGCGTGTACGCCGAGCTGGCCGCGCGCACGACGGCGTCCGAGGACGACGCGTTCCTGGCCCTGACCCACTCCAGCGGCGTGCGCAGCCACCTCGGTGCCCTGTCTCTGGCGGCCGCGCCGGGGCCGCGCACCCGGGTGCTGGGGTCGGCCGGCGCCTACGTCGTCACGACCTTCGAGGCCGAGGCGACGGCGTTCACCTCGTTGACGGACCCCGACGACGCCCACACCGGGTGGCTGGTGGTGGGTGACGAGCGCACACCGGTGCCGCGGGCACGTGGCGCCCACGCCGACTTCTACCGCGTCGCCGCGCAGTGGGTGCGCGGCCAGACCGCAGCGCCGGTCGACCCGCGGGACGCCGTGGCGGTGCTGCGCGTGCTGGACGCCGCGCGGGTCAGCGCGCGCGACGGCGTCGTCGTCCCAGTCGGCTGAGGTCGCTGCGGCACTAGGCCCCCGGCAGCAGCCGCGGCTCGAGCAGACGCTCGACCGCGCGGTCGCCGTCACGGGTGACGACGTACGCGCCCGAGCCACGCACCTCCGTGACGGCCTCGACGAGCTCGGTGCCGCGGTAGACCAGGCCGACGCCGTCGTCGGTGCAGTGCGTCTCGGGCAGCGTCCCGTCCGCGACGAGCCGCTGCACCAGCGGACGCCGGTCGGCCTCGGTGTCGTAGTGCACGCCATTGGCGTAGGGCAGCAGGGCCAGGCCGTTCGTGACCGCGCGCAGCGGGCCGAACGAGTCGGTGGTGCCGCCGACGTACCAGCAGATCGACCCGGCCGAGACGCCGGCGAGCACGACGCCCGCCTGCCACACGCGGGCGAAGATCTGGTCCAGCTCGTGCACCCGCCACACCGCGAGCAGGTTGGCCACCGACCCGCCGTTGACCCAGACGACGTCCTGGTCGAGCAGGTGGCCCTCGACGTCCGGCACCGACGGCATCGCGAACAGGTTCAGGTGGCTGAGGTCGAACCCGGCCTCGCGGCCGGCCTCGTCGAGCTCGGCGTTGAACCAGCGCTGGTCGCCGCCCGCGGTGCCCAGGTGGCAGACGCGCGGCGCCCGCCCCGTCGCACCCGACAGCTCGACGGCGTGGTGCACCAGCGGCGCGAAGTCGAGGCGGTGGCGATCGGCGGGGCGGTACCCGCCCGAGGTGGCGAGGATGGTCGGCGCGTCAGCAGGCATCAGGTTCCTTGTGGCAGTAGTGGATCAGGGATGGTGAAGGTGGACGAGCACGGCGTCGGCGGCGCGGCGTCCGGAGACCAGCGCGCCCTGGATCGAGGCGGTGTCTCGGTGGTCGCCCGCGACGAAGAGACCGTCGCCCAGTGCCACCGGGCGCCGCAGGTCCAGCGGCGGCAGCATCGCGGGCAGGGCGTCCGGGATCGGGTAGGTGGCGACCAGCTGCCACGGGCGCGGGTCGACGCCGTAGACCAGCCGCAGCTGGGCGCGCACCGCCTGCTCGGTCCGCGCGTCGTCACGGACCCCGAGCACCGTCGAGGCGATGAGCGCGCCACGCCCACCGGCGTACGTCGGGGCCACGTTCGACACCACCCCGGTGTTGAGCACCGGACCCCGCCGGTCGCCGTCCAGGTGCAGCATGCGCGAGGACGTCGGCGCGAGGTCGGCCAGGTGGTAGAACGTCGTCAGCCCGCGCATCACCACGGCCGGCAGACCGGCCAGGGCGACGGACGAGCGTGGGTCGGTGGCCACGAGGACGGCCGACGCCGTGACGACCCCGGCCTCGGTGGTCACCGAGCGGCCCGAGACGGACTCGGCGCGGGTGGTGAGGTGGACGGTGCCCTCGGGCAGGCGAGCCGCGAGCTGCTCGGCCATCGCACCCATGCCGGCAGCGGGCAGGGACGGCGTGCCGCGGACGAACGAGCGGACCAGCAGGTCGACGAACCGGCGCGAGGTCTCCTGCCCGTCCTCGGCGAGGACGCCGGCCAGGAACGGCTCGATGACGCTTCGACGCAGGCGACCGTTCAGACCACGGCGCTGCAGCGACACCGACAGCGGCTCGTCCGGCGCGGTCGTGATCCGGCGCACGCGGCCGAAGCCGACCGACGCGGCCCACGCGGCGAAGGCTGCCTTCTCGCGCAGCGAGCCAGGTGCGGTGAGCGCGCCGATCGCGTGCTGCGGGGCTCGACGCGGGTCGGCCAGCACGCTGCGGCGCCCGCCGTGGGCGACGACGACGCCGCCGTCGAACGGCTGCAGGTCCAGGCCCGCCAGGTCGAGCACCCGCGCAGCCTCGGGGTAGGCGGGGTTGAGCAGCTGGAACCCGCGGTCGAGCAGCAGCCCGTCCACGTGGTCGGTCCGGGCGCGCCCGCCCACCCCGTCGGACGACTCGACGACCCTGACGTCCAGCCCCCGGGCGGACAGCCGGGTGGCGGCCGCGAGCCCGGCCAGACCGGCCCCCACGACGACGACGTCGACCCGCGTCGGCAGCGCGCTCACCGAGGGTTCCTGGTGTGCGGCACCGGCTGAGGGTACCGGCCAGGGTGCCTGTGGACGACGGCGACCGGCTGTCGGCGCGGTCGGCCACAGTGGGGTCATGACGACAGGGAGCGCCACGACGTGGACGACCGCCGGCCCACCGCCGGCCGTGCCGGGCTACCTGGTCGGTGCGCGGCTCGGCGTCGGGTCCAGCGGCTCGGTGTGGCGAGCGACCGCCGTGGCCGGGGGGCCGCAGGTGGCCGTCAAGGTGCTGCGCCCCGGCCCGGACGCCGACCGCGAGCTCGCCGTCCTGCGCGCCGTGGCCCACTCGCACGTCGTCCGGCTGCACCACGGCGTCGTCCTGGACGACGGGCGGATGGCGCTGGTGCTCGACCTGGTCGACGGCGGGACGCTGGGATCGGTCGTGGCCCAGCGGGGTCATCTGTCGCCGGGTCAGGTCGTCTCGGTGGTGGCGCCCCTGGCGCAGGCGCTGGCCGCCCTGCACGCCGACGGCGTCCAGCACGGCGACCTCGCACCCGGCAACGTGCTGTTCGACCGCAGCGGGCGCCCGGTGCTCACCGACCTGGGCACCACGCGCCTGACCGGTGAACCCCGCGACGAGGTGTTCGGCACCGCCGGGTACGTCGACCCCGTCGTGCTGGCGGGCGCGCCACCGGGGCCGGCCAGCGACGTCTACGGCCTCGGCGCCCTCGCCTGGCTGGCGCTCACCGGGGCGCCCCCCGAGACCGCCGCGCTGCGGGTGCCGCTGGTCGACCTCGCCCCGGACGCCGGGGAGCGGCTGATCGCCGCGGTCGAGTCCGCGGTCGACCCCGACCCGGCGCGCCGACCCGACCCGGCGACCCTGGCCGACGCCCTGCACGCTGCGTGCGACGCGGTCGCGGTGTGGCCGCACGGCGCGGGCCCCGAGGCCGGTGGCCTGACCCACCGGATCCGTCAGGAGGCCGCTGCCGAGCCAGGTCAGCAACCGGCGGCCCGACGCCATCGGGTGCCCCGCCCGACCCGGCGGCGGATCGTCGCGGGCCTCGGCCTGGCCGCGGTCGTCGGGCTGGTCGCGACCTGCTGGTGGTTCTGGCCCGGTGGTGACGCAGCGCCGGCCGCGACCGACGTCCGGCGCTCGCGCCCCGTGGCCGCGTCACCGGCACCGGTGGTCGCGATGACGCCGGCGGTTCTGGACCGCCCCGCCATCGAGGCTGTGGTGGCCGACCTGACCAGCCGTCGGGCCCGGCTCTTCGCAGACCCGCGGCGTCCGGCCACCGAGGTGGCGGTGCGGGGCTCGCCGGCGGCGATCGCTGACGAGGCCGCGCTGCGGGCACTGCGTGAGCGGGGCCTGGCCTACCGGGGGCTGTCGCTGCGGCCGGGCGCCGTGCGCGTGGTCGACGCCGGCCCGCGCCGGGTGGTGGTCGACCTCGCGACCGCGGCGACGGCGTACGACGTCGTCGACCGCTCCGGTGCCGCGGTCGCGCACGCCCCGGCCGAACCCGGTCGGCGCGTGCGGCTGGTGCTCGCCCTCACGGCCGCGGGCTGGCGGGTGCAGGCGGTGCTGGCCGCGTGAGGCCGTCGGGTCAGTGGCCGAGGGTCCAGCGGGCAGCGGACTCGATGTCGGGGTGCTCGAAGGTGAAGCCGGCGTCGGTCAGCACGGTGGGCAGCATCCGGTCGCTGGCCAGGATGTCCGAGGCGAACTCGCCGATCACCGCCCGCAGCACGAAGGCGGGGACGGGAAGCACCGCCGGCCGGTGCGCCACGCGTCCGAGGGCCGCCGCGATGTCGCGCTGCGGCAGCGGCTGGGGGGACGAGAGGTTGACCGGGCCGCTCACGTCGGTGTCGAGCAGGAACGCGCGGGCGCGGACGTCGTCGTGCAGGGTCAGCCAGCTCCACCACTGCCGCCCGGATCCGAGGGGACCCCCGAGGCCCAGGCGCACCAGCGGCACCAGGCGGCCGAACGCCCCGCCCTTGCGCGACATCACCAGACTGGTGCGGGTCGTCGCGACCCGGATGCCGGCCTCGCGCGCCGGGTCGGCGGCAGCTTCCCAGGCGGTGACGACGTCGGGGAAGTAGCCCTCGCCCGGAGCGGACCGCTCGGTCAGCTGCTCGTCGCCGCGGTCGCCGTAGATGCCCATCGCCGAGCCGGACACCAGAACGCTCGGCAGCGGGTCGAGCGCCGCCATGGCGGTCGCGATCGTGCGGGTGCTGTTGACCCGCGAGGTGAGGATCAGCTGCTTGTACTCCTCGGTCCAGCGCTGGTCGCCGACGCCCGCCCCGGACAGGTGCACCACGGCGTCCGTGCCGGCGAGCCCGGCCAGGTCGACGTCACCGGCGTCGGGGTCCCAGCGCACCTCGCCGGGGGCGCGAGGGGCGCGCCGCACCAGGGTGAGCACCTCGTCGCCGCGGGCCCGCAGATGGGGCACCAGCGCCGAGCCGATCAGACCGGACGCACCGGTGACGGCGACCTTCACAGGCCGAGGTCGGCGTCGAAGGCGCCCTCCTCCAGCCGGGTCTTCATCGAGACCAGGAACCGGGCGGCGTCCGCGCCGTCGACGATCCGGTGGTCGTAGCTCAGGGCCAGGTAGACCATCGAGCGGATGGCGATCGTCTCACCGCCGTCGGCGTCCTTGACGACGACCGGCCGCTTGACGACCGCGCCGGTGCCGAGGATGGCGACCTGCGGCTGGTTGATGATCGGGGTGTCGAACAGCGCCCCGCGGCTGCCGGTGTTGGTCAAGGTGAAGGTGCCGCCCCCGAGCTCGTCGGGGGTGATCTTGTTGCCCCGGGTGCGCTCGGCCAGGTCGGCGACCTTGCGGGCCAGGCCGGCGATGTTCAGGTCACCGGCGTCGCGGATGACCGGGACGAGCAGGCCGCGCTCGGTGTCGACCGCGATGCCGAGGTTCTCCTGCGCGTGGTACGCGATCTGGTCACCCTCGACGCTGGCGTTGACGTTCGGCACGGCCTTGAGCGCCTCGACGGCGGCCAGGGCGAAGAAGGGCAGGAACGAGAGCTTGACGCCCTCGCGGGACTCGAAGTCGCGCTTGGCGCGGTCGCGCAGCCGCGCCACCTTGCTCACGTCGACCTCGACGACGGTCGTCAGCTGGGCCGAGGTCTGCAGCGACTCGACCATCCGCTGCGCGATCACCTTGCGCAGGCGGCTCATCTTCTCGGTGGTGCCGCGCTTGGCCGAGACCGAGGCGGGCAGGCCCCCGGGGGCCGCCGGTGCCGCGGTCGGTGCCTCGGGCGCGGCCGGCGGGGCGGCCACCTTGCGCTCGGCCTCGGCGGCAGCGGCCTTCGTCGCGGCCTCGGCGGCAGCGGCGGCCTTCGTCGCGGCCTCGGCGGCGTCGAGCACGTCCTGCTTGCGGACCCGGCCACCGACGCCGGTGCCGGTCAGCGCGGAGAGGTCGACGCCGTGCTCGCTGGCGAGCTTGCGGACCAGGGGAGTCACGTACGCCGAGGCGTCGGCGGGGCCGCTCGTGTCGGCGGGGCCGCTGGTGTCGGCGGGGGCGCTCGCGCCGTCGGCGCCGGGTGCGGGCTGGTCCGGCGACTCCACGGCCGGCGGCTGCTCAGCCACTGGTGCGGGGGCCGGCTGTGCCGGCGCCGCCTGCTCAGGCGCTGACTGCGGGGGTGCTGACTGCGAGGGTGCCGCCTGCGGAGGCGCTGACTGCTGGGGCGCTGACTGCTGGGGCGCCGCGGCCTCGGCTGCCTGCTGGTGAGCCTGATCCTGCTCGACTGCCTCGTCGGCGAGGGTCGGCTCGCCCTGCTCAGCCTGCTCGGCGACCGGAGGGGCTTGCGGCGCCGCTGCGGCGGCGGGCGCGGCGCCCGAGCCGAGGACGGCGAGGTCGGCGCCGACGGGGACGGTCTCGTCCTCGGCCACCAGGATCTGCTGCAGCACACCGGCGACGGGGCTGGGGATCTCGGTGTCGACCTTGTCGGTCGAGACCTCCAGCAGCGGCTCGTCGAGCGCGACCGTGTCACCGACCGCCTTGAGCCAACGGGTCACGGTGCCCTCGGTCACGGACTCGCCGAGCGCGGGCATGGTCACCGTGGTGCCCTCGCCCGCGGGTCCGGCGGGCTCCGCCTGGGCCGGCGCTGCTGGCAGCTCCGGCGCGGGCGGCGCCTGCTCGGTGGCGGGCGCGGTCGTCGGTGCGGCGGAGTGGCCGGAGGAGGCGTCCTCCGGTGAGGCGGCGTCCAGCTGAGCCTGCTGCGGGGCGGCGTCCTGCTGCGGGGCGGCGTCCTGCTCGGGTGCGGCCGCGGCGGCGTCGCTGCCGTCACCGAGGACGGCCAGGTCGGCGCCGACCGGGACGGTCTCGTCCTCGGCCACGAGGATCTCCTGCAGCACACCGGCGATCGGGCTGGGGATCTCGGTGTCGACCTTGTCGGTCGAGACCTCCAGCAGCGGCTCGTCGAGCGCGACCGTGTCACCGACCGCCTTGAGCCAACGGGTCACGGTGCCCTCGGTCACGGACTCGCCGAGGGCCGGCATGGTCACCCGCTGGGACATGGGCTGGGGTCTCCTTCGTGTGACGGCAGGGCGGGATCAGGCGTGGACGTGCAGGGGCTTGCCCGCGAGAGCCATGTGGGCCTCGCCGAGCGACTCGTTCTGGGTGGGGTGCGCGTGCAACAGCTGGGCGACCTCCTCGGGGTAGGCCTCCCAGTTGACGATCAGCGAGGCCTCACCGACCTGCTCGCCCATCCGGGCGCCCACCGCGACGAAGCCGACGACGGGGCCGTCGGTGACCCGGATGGTCTTGACGAACCCGGTGGTGCCCAGGATCTGGCTCTTGCCGTTGCCGCCCAGGTTGTACTCGTACACCTCGACCTTGTCGTCGCCGTAGGTCGACCTGGCCTGCGCCTCGGTCAGACCGACCGAGGCGATCTCGGGGTCGCAGTAGGTGACCCGCGGGATGCCGGAGTCGACGACCGGCGCGGGGTTGAGCCCGGCGATCTCCTCGGCCACGAAGATGCCGTGCGCGAAACCGCGGTGGGCCAGCTGCAGGCCGGGCACCAGGTCGCCGACGGCGAACACGTTCGCGACGTTGGTGCGCAGGCGCTCGTCGGTGGGGACGAAGCCGCGGTCGACGCTGACGCCGACCTCCTCGTACCCCAGGCCCGCGCTGCTGGGACCGCGACCGACGGCGACGAGCAGCAGGTCGGCGTCCAGGGTCTCGCCGTTCTCGAGCGAGACGTGGACGGCGTTCTCGTCCTGCGTGGCGCCGGTGAACTTCACGCCGGTCTTGAACGCGATCTTGCGCTTGCGGAAGGCCCGCTCGAGCGCCTTGCTCGCGGACTCGTCCTCGGCCGCGACCAGCCGGGGCAGCGCCTCGACGATCGTGACCTCGGCGCCGAACGACTTCCAGACGCTGGCGAACTCGACGCCGATCACGCCGCCGCCGAGCACGACCACGCTCTGCGGGACGAAGTCCAGGGTCAGGGCCTGGTCGCTGGTCAGGACGCGCCCGCCGATCTCGAGCCCCGGCAGCGACCGCGCGTACGAGCCGCTGGCCAGGACGACGTTGCGGCCCTTGACCGCTCGCTCGCCGACGGTGACGGTGTCGGCGGCGGTCAGCCGGCCCTCGCCCTCGACGACCGTGACCTGGTGCGCGGTGGCCAGGCCCTGCAGCCCCTTGTAGAGGCGGCCGACGATGCCGTCCTTGTACTTGTTGACGCCGGACATGTCGATGCCCTCGAGGGTGGTGCGCACCCCGAACTTCTCACCCTCGCGGGCGCTGTCGGCGACCTCGGCGGCGTGCAGCAGCGCCTTGGTGGGGATGCAGCCGCGGTGCAGGCAGGTGCCGCCCAGCTTGTCCTTCTCCACGAGGGCGACCGTCAGCCCCAGCTCGGCGGCCCGGAAGGCGCAGGCGTACCCGCCGCTGCCACCCCCGAGGATCACGACGTCGTAGACCTCGTCGGTGCCCTGTGCCACGTCGGACGCTCCCTCGCGCAGTGCTTGCCCATCGTCGGATCGTGCAGACCCGGCCCGCGTCTGCAGCGCCGCCCATCCTGTCACCACCGCGCCGCGGGGGCGCAACGTGGCCCCGTGGGCGCCGGGCTCGTGCGAGCCTGGGCGGCGTCGTCGTCCGAGGAGGTCGCAGTGGGGATCTGGTCGCGCATCCGGGGTGCACGGGTCGGTCGCAGGGGGCGCGACCGTGGCACGGGTGCGTCCGGCGCCGTGCCCAGCCAGCAGGACGTGCGGGCGGCCACGAAGCACCTGAAGGACTTCGTGGCCTCCCGCCGCGGGGTCGAGATGTACGTCGAGCCGCGCACGTCGGTCACGCCGACCACGGTCGTGCTGATCGCGACGTCAGGGGAGTGGACCCGCCGACGGGTCAGCGACCCGCGGGCGGCCGGGCAGCTGGCCCGCGACCTCGGCGTCCCGGTGTACGACGTGCAGCAGACCGGCTACCCGAACCGGATGCGCGAGTGGACCTCGCGGCAGCGCCGCGACCAGTCCTGACCCGCACCCCCTTCCTCCCCCCGACCGGTTTCCTCCCCCCGACCGGGGACGAATGCCGCGAAGCGGGCCGAGGAGACCGGTTGGGGGGAGGAACGCGGGGTGCGGGAGGAAGGGTCAGCGGGCGGCTTCGGCCTCGGCGAGCGCGACGAGCGTACGCACCGGGTGGCCGGTGCCGCCCTTGGGGGTGTAGCCCCAGGGCGAGGCCTCGTTGAACGAGGGACCGGCGATGTCCAGGTGCGCCCACGGGATCTGGTCGGTGCCGCCCTCGACGGTGCCCACGAACTCCTGCAGGAACAGCCCGGCCACGAGCATCCCGCCCATCCGCTCGCCCATGTTGGCGATGTCGGCCACCTGCGAGTCCATGCTCGAGCGCAGGTCGGCGGGCAGCGGCATCGGCCACATGCTCTCGCCGGCCCGCTCGGCGCTCGCGTGCACGGCGGCCCGCCAGTCGTCGTCGTTGCTCATGATCGCGGCCACCCGCTTGCCCAGCGCCAGCACCTGCGCGCCGGTCAGGGTGGCGACGTCGACGATCGCGTCCGGGTGCTCCTCGCTGGCCGCGACGAGCGCGTCCGCGAGCACCAGCCGGCCCTCGGCGTCGGTGTTGAGCACCTCGACGGTGCGCCCGCCGTACGTGGTGAGGACGTCGGAGGGCCGCTGGGCCGTGCCCGACGGCATGTTCTCGGCCAGGGGCACCCACGCGGTCACCCGCAGCTTCACGCCGAGGCGGGCGATCGCGAGGATCGCGCCGATCACCGAGGCGCCGCCGGCCATGTCGGACTTCATCGCCTCCATGCCCGCCGGGGGCTTGAGCGAGATGCCGCCGGAGTCGAACGTGATGCCCTTGCCGACCAGCGCGAGGTGGCGGGTGGCGCCCCGGGGGGCGTACTCGACCTTGACCAGGCGCGGCGGGCGGGCCGAGCCCAGACCCACGCCGAGGATGCCGCCGTAGCCGCCCTTGGCCAGCGCCTTCTCGTCGAGCACCGTCACCTTCAGCGGGTTGCCCTTGGCGGCCGCGACGACCGCGTCGGCGAACGCGGCCGGGGGCAGGTCGCCGGGTGCGGTGTTGACCAGGTCGCGGGTCAGGTGGACGCCGGCCGCGACCTCCTGCGCCCGGCTGGCCGCGGCGCCCGCGGCCTTGTCGCGGGCCAGAGCTGTGACGACGGTGATGTCGGCGACCGGCGGCTTCTGCTCGTCGGCGGAGTGGCCGCGGTGGCGGGTGAACGAGTACGCGCCGAGCAGCGCGCCCTCGGCGACGGCCGCGACGCCGGCGGCGTCCGTGGTCGGCAGCGACAGCGCGACGGCGCCGGTGCCGGCCAGGGCGCGCGTGGCTGCGCCCGCGGCGCGACGCAGCACCTCGTGGTCGTACCCGCCGGTCTTGCCCGCCGGGACCGCGCCCAGGCCGGTGAGCACCAGCACCGCGGCCTCGAGGTCCTTGCCCGCGGGCACCTTGACCACCTGGTCGGTGGCGCCGGTGACACCCAGGCCGGCCAGCACGTCGACCAGCTGCGAGCGCAGTTCACGCGGCAGCGGTGAACCCTCGGCCAGCACCGGGCCGTCGGCGCCGCGTCCGACACCGATGACGAGGGCGTCCGCCTTGACGCTCTTGAGGTCCTTGTCGGACAGGCTGATCGTGGGCGCGCTGGACGTCACGTGGTGGTCCTCTCGGGGTCGATGCCGCACCTGGGACGGCGGCCGGTCCCGATGCTAGACGGGGACCGCGAACCGGGCGCCAGGTAGGTTCGCGGCATGGCCACTCCCACCGCGCTGCGCACGTCACCGCTGGACGCCCGTCATCGGGCGCTCGGGGCCAAGATGGCCGACTTCGGCGGCTGGTCGATGCCGATCGAGTACCCCGGTGGCGGCGTGGTGCGCGAGCACACGGCCGTGCGCGAGGCCGTGGGGGTCTTCGACGTCAGCCACCTCGGCAAGGCGGTGGTGCGCGGACCCGGCGCGGCGGCGTACGTCGACACCGCGCTCGCGAACGCCCTGTCGCGGATCGCCCCCGGCCAGGCGCAGTACACCCTGTGCTGCGACGACTCGGGCGGGGTCGTCGACGACCTGATCCTGTACCTGCGCTCGCCCGACGAGGTGCTGCTGGTGCCCAACGCGGCCAACACCGCCGAGGTGGTGCGCCGGCTGCAGGAGCAGGCGCCGTCCGGCATCGAGGTGGTCGACCAGCACGAGGCCTACGGGGTGCTCGCGGTGCAGGGCCCGAACAGCGATGCCGTTCTCGAGGCCCTGGGCCTGCCGACCGGGCACGACTACATGAGCTTCGTCGACACGGCCTGGCGCGGCACCCCGATCACCGTGTGCCGCACCGGTTACACCGGCGAGCGGGGCTACGAGCTGCTGCCGTCGTGGGACGCCTCGGGCGAGCTGTGGGACGCGCTGCTCGAGGCTGCTGCCGCGCACGGCGGGCTGCCCGCCGGGCTGGGCGCTCGCGACACGCTGCGCACCGAGATGGGCTACCCGCTGCACGGGCACGAGCTGTCGCTCTCGATCAGCCCCCTGCAGGCGCGCTCGGGCTGGGCCGTCGGCTGGGACAAGCCCGCCTTCTGGGGCCGCGACGCCCTGCTGGCCGAGAAGGCCACCGGCGCCGCACGGCTGCTGCGCGGGCTGCTCGCCCTCGACCGCGGCATCCCCCGCGACCGGTGCACGGTGTCGTCCGACGCCGGCGGGGTCGGGGTCACGACGTCCGGCACGTTCTCGCCGTCCCTGAGGCAGGGGATCGCCTTGGCGCTGCTGGACCGCTCGGTGGCCGTGGACGACGAGGTCACGGTCGACGTCCGCGGCCGCGCGCTGCGCTGCCGGGTGGTCAAGCCCCCGTTCGTCCAGACCCAGACCCGCACTCCCTGAGTGCACTTGCGTCACTACTTGTCGATCACTTCGAAGGGCGTGAGTCAAGGAGTGCAGCAAGTGCGGGTTTCGCCGGGGGTCAGGTGGCGGTGGCGGTGGCCAGGACGACGAGGGACGTCGTGAGGGCGACCTCGACGCAGGCGCCGAGCACGTCGCCGGTGACCCCGCCGAGGCGCCGCACGCAGCGCCGCAGCAGCACGCCGGCCGCGCCCAGCCCGAGCAGGACGGCGAGCGGCCCGGACCACCACGGCAGGCCCGCAAGGTCGGCGACCACCCCGAGGCCGGACGCCGACACCGCGGTGGCCGCGGCGGCCCACCGAACCGGCACGGTGCCCGCCACCGTCGCGCCGAGCCCCTGCGGCCGGGCGCTGGGGACCCCCGGGACGCAGCACACCGCCAGCGCGCCGCGCGAGGCCACGACGGCGGCGGCGACCAGGATCACCCCGCGCCAGCCGGCGGCCAGCGCAGCGACCGCGGCGGCCTGGGGGAGCAGGACGACCAGCAGCGTCGCGGCCCCGGCGGGCCCGACGTCGCCCGAGCGCATGACGGCCAGCGCGCGCTCGCGGTCGTAGCCGGACGCCAGCCCGTCGGCGGTGTCGGCGAGCCCGTCCAGGTGCAGGCCGCGACTGGCGAGAGCCACGGCGCCGACCGCCAGCCCCCCGGAGACCAGCGGGGGCGCCCCGGCCCACCACCCGGCGAGCACCACCACCGCGGCGGCCGCCGCCGGCACCAGCGCCGCCACCGGCGCAAGCAGCATGGCCCGCCCGGCCACCGCCGGGTCGACCACCGTCGGGGGCGGGACGCGCAGCACGGTCAACGTGCCGAAGGACAGCCGAAAACCATTGTGCGCCAAGGGGTCTAGGTCGCGTCCGCGTCGACCTGCGGCGGCAGGCGGAGGGAGTCGAGGGTGCCCATCTCGGCCAGCATCGCCTGGGCCGCCCGCAGCACCGGCAGCGCCGTCAGCGCACCCGTGCCCTCACCCAGCCGCATCCCGAGGTCGACGAGGGGCTCGAGCCCCAGCACGTCCAGCGCCAGGCGCTGCGCGGGCTCGGGGGAGCGGTGACCCGCGAGCCACCACCCGGCGGCGTCCTCGACCAGCCGGCGGGCGAGCAGGGCGCAGGCGCACGAGACCACGCCGTCCAGCAGCACGGGGGTGCGCCGCACCGCGGCCTGCACCAGGAACCCCGTCATCGCGGCGGTGTCGGCGCTGCCGACCGTGCGCAGCAGGGCCAGCGGGTCGGACTCCAGGCCGCGGGCGCGGTAGAGGGCGTCGCGCAGGGCCGCGGTCTTGCGGGCCCAGCCCGCGTCGTCCACGCCGGTGCCGGTGCCGACGACGTCGAGGGCGCCCACGCCCAGGGCCGCACCGACCAGCGCCGCGGCGACGGTGGTGTTGCCGATGCCGAGGTCGCCGGGCACCAGCAGGTCGACGCCTGCGTCGACCTCCTCGTCGGCGATGGCGGTGCCCGCGGCGAACGCGGCGTCGACCTCGTCGTCGGTGAGGGCGTCCGCGCGGTCGATCGACCCCGACCCGCGCCGCACCTTGTGACCGGTGACCTCACCCGGCAGGTCGGCGTCGACACCCAGGTCGACCACGCGCACGCTCGCGCCGTGCAGCCGCGCGAGCACGCTGATGCCGGCGTCGCCGGCGAGGATCGAACGCACCATGGCACCGGTGACCTCGGCAGGGTAGGCCGAGACCCCCTGTGCCGCAACGCCGTGGTCGCCGGCGAACACCACGACGCGCACGCGCTCGAGGGGCCGCGGGGGGCACTGCCCCTGGGCGCCGGCGAGCCAGGCGGCGAGGGTCTCGAGGCGGCCCAGCGACCCGAGCGGCTTGACCAGGGTGTCGAGCCGGGCCCGGGCGGCGTCGCCCGAGGCGACGTCGCGCAGACCGACCGCCTCGCGCAGCGCGGGCACGTCGATGGTGGTCATCGGTGGTCCTCTCGTGACAGGTCGATCTCGCGTCCGGCCACGACGAGCAGCACCTGCTCGGACGCGGCCGCGATGCGCGAGCTGAGCCGGCCCAGCTCGTCGCGGAACAGCCTGCCCGAGGCGGTAGCGGGCACGACGCCCGAACCCACCTCGTTGCTGACCGCGACGGTGCGGGTGCGCGCGGCGTGCCACGCGGCCACCAGGTCGTCGACCCGCTCGTCGACCCGGCCGCGCCAACCCTCGCGCTCGTCCCACGCGCCGCAGTCGTCCAGGACGGCGGTCAGCCAGGTGCCGAGGCAGTCCACCAGCACCGGCTGGCGCGCCGACCGCAGCACGTCGGCGACCGCCGTCGTCTCGCGGGTCACCCAGCCGGGTGGACGGCGGTCGCGGTGCAGCCGCACCCGCTCGCTCCACTCGGCGTCCTCAGCGGTGGGTGCGGGCCCGGCAGCCACGTAGGTGACGGCGGGCTCGGCCTGCAGCAGCCGCTCGGCGGTCGTCGACTTGCCCGACCGTGCACCGCCGAGCACCAGGGTGCGTCGCGGGGCGGGTCGTCGCGACGTGCCGGTGGGTCCCGGCGTCACCTCGGTGCCGTCGTCGACGACGCGCGCGCCCCAGCGCGACAGCCGGCGTGCGAGGTCGGGCGGGCTGTGGTGCGACAGGTGCACGGCCACGACGTCGGTGGCCCCGGTGACCGCCCCGACCTCGCGCAGGGCGCGCAGCTCGGCGGCGAACGCGTCCAGGTCGAGGTGGTCGACGCCCGTGGGCGCGCCGGGCCCGCGTCGGTCGCCGAGCGTCGCCTCGAGCAGGACCAGGTCGTACGCCGCACCCGTTGCAGCGGTGCGGCTCTGGGCGGGCAGCGGACCGGTGTCGGTGGCGTACAGCAGCCGGGTGCCGGCCTGGTCGGTGACGTCGTACAGCACCGCACCGTCCCCGTGGTCCGCCGCCAGCACCCGGACGACGTAGCCGTCGGCGTCGAGCACGTCGCCGGGGACGACCGGGGTGAAGACGACGGGGCAGTCCGGGCCCACCCACCGGGCCCAGGACGCGACCACGGACGCCGGCCCGGCGACCGTGAGCGGCTCGACCCGGCCGGCCCAGGTGCGCGCGAGCAGGGCCATCGGGGCGCTGTGGTCGGGGTGGTCGTGGGTGATCAGCAGGTGCGTCACCGAGCGCAGGCCGTCGGCGTGACGCAGCGCCGCCCGGGGCGTCTCGGGGCCGCAGTCCAGCAGCAGCCGGTCGTCGACCAGAGCGCTGGTGGGTGAGCGCAGGGTGGTCGCGGACCGGCACGAGGCGCAGTCGCAGAACGCGTTCGGCCACCCGTCGGCCGAGCCCGTGCCGAGCAGCCGCACCCTCATGCGGGCTCGAACGTCACCGGCGCCGAGAACGCCGCCCGCCGGGCGGCGCGGCGCAGCGCCCCGAGCACCGCGCGTCCGGCCAGCAGCACGAGCAGGACGTTGGTCAGGGCGCGGCCGAGGTCCCAACCGAGCGAGGTGGCCAGGCTGAAGAGCACGAACCGGTGCAGGTTCTCGAGCACCGGGGCGCCTGCGACGAACGAGAGCTGGGTGCCCGGGCCGACGCTGAAGGGCCAGAACGACAGGTTCATGGCCAGCCCGTAGGCGAGGCCGCTGACCGCGCCGTACGCCGCGAGCAGGGCGAGCTCGGCGCGCCCGCGCGCGGCGGGCAGCAGCCCGGCGCCCAGCCCGACCCAGGCGGCCCCGAGCATCTGGAACGGCAGCCACGGCCCGACACCCCCGGTGACCAGCGCCGAGGCGGCCAGCGTCGTGGCGCCCAGCACGAACCCGAACCCGGCGCCGAACACCCGCCCGGCCAGCACGAGCAGGAAGAAGACGGTCTCGAGCCCGGCGGTGCCGGCGCCGAGCGGGCGCAGCGCCGCACCGACCGCCGAGAGCACGCCCAGCATCGCGACGGCCTTGACGTCCAGACCGCCTTCGGCCACCTCGGCCAGGACGACGGCGAGCAGCAGCGCCAGCAGCCCGCCGAACACCAGGGGGGCGTCCGAGCTGTGTGCCAGCCCGGTGCCGGGGTCGACGAGCAGCGGCCAGCCGAACGCCGCCACACCGAGCACCGAGACCAGCGCCACGACCGCGGTCGACCGCGGCCGCAGCCGGACGGCGTGCACCCGCGCAGGCGCGAGGGTGGTCACGACGCCGCCGCGGCGAGCTCGTCGCGCACCTGGCGCACGGTCATGAACTGCTGCGGCGCGACGATCTTGGCGACCTGCGGGGCGAACGCCGGCGAGGCCAGGATCACCTCGGACGTCGGCCCGTCGGCGACCACCTCGCCGTCGGCCATCACGACGACCCGGTCGGCGGTCTCGGCGACGAACTCGACGTCGTGGGTCGAGATGACCACGCAGCGGCCCCGCGCGGTGAGCTCGTGCACGACGTCGCGCAGCCGCCGCTTGGCGCCGTAGTCCAGGCCGCGGGTCGGCTCGTCCAGCAGCAGCACGGTGGGGTCGGCGCTGAGCTGGATCGCGAGCACCAGGGCCAGGCGCTGGCCCTCGCTGACGTCGCGCGGGTGCGCCGCGGGGTCGATGCCGGGGGCGAGCCGCTCGAGCAGCGCCGCGCACGAGCCGGCCGGCCGCTCGCTCTCGGCGTCGGCGCGGGCGCACTCGGCGCCGACGGCGTCCAGGTAGAGCAGGTCGGAGGGTTCCTGCGGCACCAGCCCGACGACCCGGCGGGCGCGCTGGGGGTCCAGCCGGGCGGGGTCGAGGACCTCGCCGAACGGCTCGGGCTTGAGCAGCACCCGACCCCGGTCGCGGCGTCCGGACCCCTGCAGGGCCCACAGCAGCGAGGACTTGCCGGCGCCGTTGCGTCCCATCAGCGCGCACACCTCGCCGCGGCGCAGGGTCAGGTCGACGCCGGCGACGGCGACGGTCGGCCCGTAGCGGACGACGACGTCGCTGGCCACCAGGACGTCCTGCACCGGCGTCGACTCCGGTGCGACCACGTTGCGGGCCACGGCCAGGTCGAGCCGGTCGCGCAGCGGGCCGGCCAGCCGGCGCGCGTCACGCACCGACAGCGGCAGCGGCGACCAGTGCGCCAGGCGGCCCAGCTCGACGACCGGCGGCGCGACCGTCGCGGTGGCCACCAGGGTGGCGGGGTCGCCGTCCTCGACCCGCCCGCCGGGCAGCAGGTGCACCAGGCGGTCGGCGTACTGCAGCACGCGCTCGAGGCGGTGCTCGGCCATCAGGACGGTGACCCCGAGGTCGTGCACCAGACGGGTGATGGCGGCGAGGACCTCCTCGGCGGCGGCGGGGTCCAGCGCCGACGTGGGCTCGTCGAGCACGAGCACGCGCGGGTGGGTGGTGAGGACGGCACCGATCGCGACGCGCTGCTGCTGGCCGCCGGACAGGTCGCGCAGCGGGCGCCGGCGCAGGTCGGCCAGGCCGAGCAGGTCGATGGTCTCCTCGACCCGCTTGCGCATCACCCCGGCCGGCAGGGCCAGCTGCTCCATGCCGTAGGCGAGCTCCTCCTCGACGGTGTCGGTGACGAAGCCGAGCAGGGGGTCCTGGCCGACGACGCCGACGACGTCGGCGAGGTCGCGGGGTCGGTGCTCGCGGGTGTCGCGGCCGAGCACCGTGACCCGCCCGGCCAGGGTGCCGCCGGTGAAGTGCGGCACCAGGCCGTTCACGGCCCCGAGCAGCGTCGACTTGCCCGACCCGGTGCGCCCGACGACCAGGCACAGCTCGCCTTCGTCGACGCGCAGGTCGACCTCGCGCAGCGCCGGCTCGCTGGCGCCGGTGTAGGTGACGCTGACCCGCTCGAACACGATCGCGGCGCTCATCGCAGCACCGGCGGCGGCGAGACGACGGCGACCAGGGTGGCCAGCAGTACACCCGCGACCGGCACCAGGGGCACCGCGGGGACGGCGAGCGGCTGCAGGGGGGCGTCGAGCACGCTGGGGTCCAGCCGCGCCTGCAGCAGCATGGCGAGCACGACGGCAAGGCCCAGCCCGGCCGCCGCCCACTCGGGCGCCCGCCACGGATCGGGCCGGTAGGTGCTGCGCCGCAGCCGCCGGTTGCCCAGCCACAGGCCCGCCGTGGCCACCGCCAGCCCGGCGACGAGCGCGGTCACCGACAGGGAGCCCGGGGTGCTCGCGTCCAGCAGTCCGTACAGGCCGACGCAGGAGCCGAGCAGGCCGCCGAGCACCAGGGCGCCGGTGCCGCGCCGGGTGCGTGCGGGCACCTGCGCGATCCGGCCGTAGCCGCGCGAGTCCATCGCCGCGGCCAGCGCCAGCGAACGGTCGAGGGCATCCTGCAGGACGGGCAGGACGACGCGCCCGGCCCCGCGCAGCCCCCTCACGCGCTCGCCGCGCAGCCGGCGGGCCCGGCGCACGCGCAGCACGCTCTCGGCCAGCTGGGGCGCGACGGTGATCGAGACGACGACGGCCACCCCGATGTCGTGCAACGCCCCCGGCAGGGTGCGCAGCAGACGCTTGGGGTCGGCCAGCGCGTTTGCGGCCCCGATGCAGGCGATCAGGGTGGCCAGGCGCAGTCCCTCGTACGCAGCGCCCAGCAGCCCCTCCAGGGCCACCGGCCCGCCCACGGTGATGCCTGCGGCCCAGGCAGGCAGCGGCACGGTGGGCAGGCGCACGAGCAGGTGGTCGCCGTACTTGAACCCCACGACGACGTGCAGCAGCACCCGGCCCACCACGATCACGGCCCCGAGCACGAGGTAGAGCCGGAACGAGCGGGCCCACGGCGAGTCGGTTCGCCGCGCTGCGACGACCAGGCAGGTCGAGGACAGCACCAGGGCCAGCAGCAGCGGGTTGGTGGTGCGGCTGGCGGCCACGGCCATGCCGATGGCCCACAGCCACCACCCGGCGGGGTGCAGCGGCCGGGCGAGCCGACCGGTGCGCGCCGGGGGTGCGGTCGCGGTCAGCGCCGCGGTCACGGTGACCGCCTGCGCCGGGTGACCACGGCCGCGCCGCCCCCGAGCGCCAACACCAGGGCCGCGACCAGCGCGGGCCCGGTCAGGCCCCCCGATCCCGACCCCGAGCTGGACGCCGGCTCGGCGACGACCGGGCTGTCGGACGAGGTGGGGGTGGGCGTGTCGGTGGGGGTGGGTGGGGTCGCGGTGACGCTGACGGGCGGGCGCGTCGCCGCCGTCGGCGGTGCGGTCGTCGGCGGTGCGGTGGCCGGCGGTGCGGTGGTCGTCGCAGCCGGGGTCGTCGGCGCCGCAGCGGCGGTGGTCGGCGCCGGGCTGGGTGCGGTGGTCTTCGGTGCGGTGGTCCTCGGTGTGGTGGCCCTCGGTGGGGTCGAGCGCGTGCTACGCGACGGCGTCGGGCGCGGTGTGGTCGGTGCGGGCGTGGGCCGCGGTGCGCTCGCGGCGGGCGGGCGGACGCCGGGTGGTGCACCGGAGCCGAACGCCCACCCTTCGACGCTGCCCGGCGGGGGGTCGAAGCTGCCGGCGCCCACGGTCGAGTAGGTCCACGAGCCACCGGGCCGGGCGTGCCAGTACGACCAGTACGCCGACGCCGGTGCCCCGTTGCACGGGTCGGGCGCGCGGTCGAGGGTGCAGACGAAGCCCGGCTGGCGCGGCACGAAGGTGTAGGCGTGGCCGGTGTCCGACAGGGCCGCCAGGCCGCTGCCGGGATCGCCGGACGCGCACCGCGTCGAGGTGCCGCCCGCCGCACCGGCGTCCACGACCACGCTCACCCCGCCTGAGGTGCACCCGGCCGCCGTGGCCGCCGGGGCGGCGCCCAGGCCCACGACGCCGAGGACGGCGACGGCCATCAGGACGGCGGTGGATCTGGTCGACGTGAGGCGGGGTGCGGCTGACCGGGCCGTCGCGGTCACGCGTGCCGGCCGGCGCGGTGCCGGCTGGCGAAGAGCAGGATCAGACCGAGCAGCAGCAGCACGAACCCCGATGCGACCGGCGTCAGCAGGTCGGCCCCGGTGCGGGGCAGGTCACCCTGCGCGGCGACCGCCGGTGGCGGTGTGTCGCTCCCGGTCGAGGTGCCGGCGACGACCACCGGTGCGGTGCTCGTCGAGCTGCTGCCCGTGCTCGACGACGTGCTGGGGGTCGCGGTGGGCGGCCGGGTGACCGTGCTGCTCGAGGGGACCGCCGAGCTGCCGGTCGTCGGGCTGGCGCTCGCGGTCGGCGTCGCCGTCGGGGCGGTGGTCGGTGCCGCGGTCGCGGAGTCGCAGACCGGTGCGAGGGCGGGCAGCGGCGCGGGGCCGACGGTGAGGAACGAGCGGGTCGCCAGCGCCGCAAGCGCCTGCGCGGTGGCGAACAGGTTGCTGCTCGGTGAGCTGCTCGGGATCGTCGGCAGGCCGCCGTCGGGGTTCTGCACCGAGCGCAGGTAGACCACGGTGGCGGCGGTCGAGGCACGCGCCGCGGTCAGGCCGAGCGCGGCGTACGCGGTGCTGTTGACGTTGGCGACCGGGGTCTTGCCCGGGTCGACGGCGCTGCTGGTGAACGAGCCGTCCGCGCCCTGGTTGGTCCGCAGGTAGGTCAGGGCGGCGGCGGCCGGGCAGGACGCGTCGGCGGCGACCAGGGCCTGCAGGGCCAGACCGGAGGCGTCGGCGCTGGACGCGCAGGTGCCCCCGAAGGCGTCCGGGAACCCGCCGTCGCCGCACTGGGCGCCGATCAGGGCGTCGACCGTGGCCCGCGGCGCGCCACCGGCGCGCTGCAGCGCCAGGACGCCGAACGCCTGGCCCAGCGGGTTGGAGAAGTCACCGAAGGCGCTGTCGTCGGTGAACCGGCCGGTGGGGGAGGCGAGGGTCCGCAGCTCGGCCAGCAGGTCGAGGCCGCCGAAGGAGGTGGGGTCGTTGCCGGTCACCTGCGCCACCAGGGCGAGCTTGCCGGTGGGGCCCGCGTAGTTCGCGTCGGCCTTCTCACCGAAGGACGGGTCACCGTGCACGTAGGCGGCGGCGTTGGCCTTGAGGTAGGCCACCACCTTGGCCAGGGCCGGGCCCTGGCCACCGGCGGCAGCCAGACCCAGCGCCGCGTCCGCGGTCTGCCCGAGGTCGGGTCCGAACGAACCGACCACGTGGTCACCGCCCGCGAGCGAGGCGACGACGAAGGCCGACGCGCGGTCGACCGCGGTGCCGGTCGGGGTGGTCGCCGCCACGACCTTCAGCGTCGGGCCGGGCACCACGGGAGTGGTCGTCGTGGTGGTGGGGCTGGGAGTGGGGCCGGTGGTGGTCGTGCTGGGCGAGGCGGTGGGGACGGTGCTGGGCGAGGCGGTGGAGGTGGTGGTCACGACGGCGCTCGGGGCGGGTGTGGTGTCGGCGTGCGCGGGGGCGGCGGTGAGGACCGCCAGCGCCCCGAGGGCGCCACCGACCAGGAACCGGCGACGGGCGGAGGTGGCGCGTGACATGACTGCCTCTCATGGACGGTCCACCGGCAGGACCCGGGCATCAAGCGCCGCACGCGCCCACCGTCCGCTGGACGTGGGCACGCTCGGACCGAGACGATCCGGGCTCCGAGCCGTGACCTCGACGGTTCATTGGAGCCACTCGCGAGGCCAGGCACTCCGACTCGTCACGACGATCCGTGACCTACGGCTGCGGGACAGTGCCGGGTTCTGACCGGCTTCCCCTGGGTCCTCACGCTGGTGCTTCGTTGCTCACCCTAGCCGATCACCCAGGCCGCGGGGTGCGCCGTGCGGGTGGTGTCGCGGGTTTCGCCTGTGCGCCGGTCCTGCCCGCGGTTAGGGTCCGCACACGCGGCCATGCTCAGGCGCGGCCGTGCGACGAGGGGCCCCGGATGACCAGACGTGCCCGTGCCGGCGTCGCGCTGCTGCTCGGTCTGCTGGCGTGCCTCGCCCCGATCGCGAGCCCGGCGCTGCGACCGGCGGCCGCGCAGGCGCGGACCGGACTGACGATCGCCGCGCACGTGTACGTCGACGGGCTGCGGACGGCTGTGCCCACGGCCCTTCCGGGCGAGCAGGTGGTGCTCTCGGGGTCGATCACCCCCGCCGGTCGGCGTGTCCTGGTGCTGCAGGTCGAGGTCGCCGGTACCTGGCGCGAGGTCGACCGCCGGGCCGCCTCGGGCGGCTGGCGCTTCGCCGTGGTGGCCCCCGCGCCGGGTCGATACCGGTATCGCGTGGTGGCGCCACGGACGACGGCCGCCGCGGCGGCGGTCTCGCCCACCCGGGTCGTGCAGGTGGACCGTCCCGCGGTGACGCTCGGTGCGCCCGTCAGCGTGGGCGACGGCGGGCTGCTCGTCTTGACCGGGGCAGCCCGGCAGGCCCGACCCGGGCACGGCGTACGCCTGTGCGAGCGCCGCGGCGCGCAGTGGGTGGTGATCGCCGCGACGGTGCAGGGCGCGGCGGGGGAGTTCGCCGTGCGGGTGCCGGTGCCCGGGCGCGGCCTGCACGTCTACCGGGCGCTGACGACCCGGCCCGACGGGCGGTACGGCGTGACCTCGCCCGACGTGGCCGTGCGGGTGGTCAGCCGCCCGGCGTCCGGCCACCCGGCGACCTACCTGGCGGACACCACCCCCCTGATCTCGGGCCCACCCGCGATGGCGGGCTACCCGTCCTACGGCGTGGGCCCGGTGAAGGTCGCCGGGCGCACCTACCCCCGCAGCATCCGCACCGGGTTCGCCGACGTCTCGTTCGACCTCGGTGCCGGCGCGGCCAGCCTCGGGACGGCGCTGACGCTGCTGCCGTTCACCAGCAACGGGTTCCGGTCCAGCGGCGCGCGCCTGGTCGAGGTGCGGGTCGACGGGCGCCTGCGCCTGCGGCGGTTCGTCCAGGACGGCGAGGTCGTGCCGCTGACCCTCGACGTGCGGGGGGCGCGCACGCTCGCCATCCGCTCGCTGGACCGCGGGCCGCTGGACGTCAGCTTGGGGTCCGACCTGGTGCTGGTCACGCCCGTGCTCTCACCCACGCCGACGGCCGAGCTGGGTGTCGACGCGGCGACGGCCCTGTCCGAGCTGCGCCCGGCCGCGATGGAGGGCCAGGTCGCCACGAACGCGCTGGTCGACAGCACCTTCCGCACGCTGTACGGCGGGTCGCTGCAGGTCGTGAACGCGCAGGCCCCGGGGGGCGTGGCCGGCGCCGTCGAGTACGACCTGGCGGGGGCGTTCACCCGGCTGACCGGCGTCCCCGCGGTCACGCTGCAGGCCGACGGGGACGCCACGACCGGCACGGTGCGCGTCCTCGGCGACGGCGCGGTGCTGGCGACGCTGCCCGCCCGGGCGAGCGTCCGCGCGCCGGCCGCGGTCGACGTCACGGGGGTGCGGCGGCTGCGGATCGAGCTGCTGACCAGCGCCTCGCCGCCGGGGTGGACCCGCGACTGGGCGGTCGCCCTGGCCGACCCCCGGCTGACCTGATCGCCGACCGGCCCCTGCCACCATGGGCCGGTGAGCGACGACCTGCTGCCCCTCGGCCTGCTGGTGCGCGGCCGCCGGGTCGTCGTCGTCGGCGGCGGGTCGGTGGCGCTGCGCCGGGTCACCAGCCTGCTCGCGGTCGGCGCGGACGTCGTCGTCGTCGCCCCGGTCTGCGTGGACGCCCTCGCCGACCTGGCCGAGCGGGGCCAGGTCACCCTGGCGGCCCGCGGCTTCGTGGCCGGTGACCTGGACGGCGCGTGGCTGGCGATGGCGTGCACCGACCGGCCCGAGGTCAACGCCCAGGTCGTGGCCCAGGCCGCGGCCCGGCAGACCTGGTGCGTGCGCGCGGACGATGCCAGCGCCGCGACCGCGTGGATGCCGGCCGTCGGGCGCACCGGGCCCGCGGTGGTCGCCGTGCACGCGGACCGCGACCCGCGCCGAGCCGTGGCCCTGCGCGACGCCGCGGTGGTGGCCGTCGACCGGGCGCTGCGGTCGGGTGCGGCCCCCGCCGGGCGCCCGGTGCCGACGTCCGGCCGCGTGGTGCTGGTGGGGGGCGGCCCCGGTGACCCCGGCCTGCTCACCGTCCGCGGGTGGCAGCGGCTGGCCGAGGCCGACGTCGTCGTGGTCGACCGGCTCGCCCCGCTCGCCGCGCTGGACGGGCTGCGCGAGGACGTCGTGGTCGTCGACGTCTCGAAGGTGCCGCGCGGGGCGTTCACCCCGCAGGAGCAGATCAACGCCACCCTCGTCGAGCACGCGCTGGCCGGCAAGGTGGTGGTGCGGCTCAAGGGCGGCGACCCGTTCGTCCTCGGCCGGGGCATGGAGGAGGTCGAGGCCTGCGTCGCGGCCGGCATCGAGGTCGAGGTCGTCCCGGGGGTGACCAGCGCGGTCGCGGTGCCCGGGCTCGCCGGCGTCCCGGTCACCCACCGCGGCCTGTCGCAGGGGTTCGCCGTCGTGTCGGGGCACGTGCCGCCCGGCGACCCGCGCGGGTCGGTCGACTGGGCTGCGCTCGCCGCGAGCGGCCTGACGCTGGTGTGCCTGATGGCGGTCGACAACCTGCCGGCGATCGCCGCCGAGCTGATTCGGCACGGGCTCGCGGCGACGACGCCCGTCGCGGGCGTGCAGGACGGCGGGCGGCACGTCGCGGTGACCACGCTGGCCCGGGCCTCGACCGAGGGGGCCGGGGTCCGCTCGCCGGCCGTCGTGGTGATCGGTGCGGTGGCGGCGCTCGCGCGGACCTCGTCGTAGGGTCGGCGCATGAGCGAAGTGTGGTCGTGGCGCTACGAGGACGCCGACGGCTCGGCGGTCACTCCCGCCGGCGCGCCGAGCCGGGGGTTCCCGACCCAGTCCGACGCCGAGAGCTGGCTGGGCGAGGAGTGGCGCGCGCTGCTCGAGGACGGTGTCGAGGCGGTGCACCTGCTGGAGAACGACCAGGTGGTGTACGGGCCGATGAGCCTGCGGCCGGCGCAGTAGCGCCGACCGCAGGCGGGCATCAGCTGCCGATCCGCTTGCGCGGCGAGTTCTTCGCCGTCAGCGAGGCGTCCCGCTCGACGACGTCACCGAGGACCTCGTCGATCCGGGTCATCACCTCGGCGGGGATGCGCACCCCGGCCGCCTTGACGTTCTCGTGCACCTGCTCCGGGCGCGAGGCACCGACCAGCGCCGCCGACACGTTGTCGTTCTGCAGCACCCAGGCCACCGCCAGCTGAGCCATGGTGAGGTCGAGCTGCTCGGCGACCGGCTTGAGCGCCTGCACCCGGGTCAGCACGTCGTCGTCCATGAACCGCTTGATCATGTCGGCGCCGCCCTTCTCGTCCGTGGCGCGCGAGCCGGGCGGCGGGGCCTGGCCGGGCAGGTACTTGCCGCTGAGGACACCCTGGGCGATGGGCGACCAGACGATCTGACCCAGCCCCAGCTCCTTGGACGTCGGCACGACCTCGTCCTCGATGACCCGCCAGAGCATGGAGTACTGCGGCTGGCTGGAGATCAGCTGGAAGCCCAGCTGCTTGCTCAGGGCCACACCCGCGCGGATCTGCTCGGCCGTCCACTCGCTGACACCGATGTAGAGCGCCTTGCCCGCGCGCACGATGTCGGCGAAGGCCTGCATCGTCTCTTCCAGCGGGGTCTCGGTGTCGTACCGGTGGGCCTGGTAGAGGTCGACGTAGTCGGTCTGCAACCGCCGCAGCGAGCCGTCGATCGACTCCATGACGTGCTTGCGCGAGAGCCCGGTGTCGTTCGGGCCGGCGGGACCGGTGGGACCGGTGGGCCAGTAGACCTTGGTGAAGATCTCGACCGACGCGCGCCGCTGCCCCTTCAGGGCCTCGCCGAGCACCGTCTCGGCCTTGGTGTTGGCGTAGACGTCGGCGGTGTCGAACGTCGTGATGCCCGCGTCGAGGGCGGCGTGCACGCACTGCGTGGCGACGTCGTTCTCGACCTGCGAACCGTGGGTGAGCCAGTTGCCGTAGGTGATCTCGGAGATCTTCAGGCCGGAGTTGCCGAGGTATCGAAAGTCCATGGCCCAGACCCTACGCAGCGCCACCGACAGCGGCGCGCCGGCCCACGACGTGGACGACGGGAGCGGCACGACGCTCGGCGACGGGCGCGCCGTCGGTCCCGACGCCGTACCAGGCCTCGACGTGCATCCGCCTGCCGGCCACGTACGACGCGACCTCCTCCAGCCGGTGGGCGGTCGCGAGCAGCGACACGACGCCGCCCGCGGCCACGGCGTCGCACAGCGCCACGACGGCGGGGCGCAGGTCAGCCGTCGCGAGCAGGTCGTACGCGCACACCAGGTCGAAGGCGCCCCTGGCCGCGGCGGCCGAGGACGTCGTGGTCAGCTGCCCGGCCAGGTCGCGCAGGCGCTCGGGTGCGGCGGCCGGTGCCGCGCCGACGTACAGGACGCTCCGGGGGGTGGTCGGCAGGTGGCGCGCCAGCTGGTCGAGGAGGACGTCGTCGGGGTCAGGGTCGCCCACCGGCTCAGGCGGGCTGCCCGCCGCGCTTGACGGCCGGGCGGGGGATGCGGCTGCGGCGCAGCTGGAAGGCGCGGAAGACGGCGTACATCGTGGTGCCGCGGACGTACGCGTCGGCGCCGAAGCGCTCGACCACCTGCTTCTTCAGCCGCCTGGTCATCAGGAAGGCGTCCAGGCTCGAGCCGATCACCATGGCGTAGACGACGGCGAAGATCGCGAGGTAGACCTGCGGTGCGCGCGACTGCAGGCCGGAGAACGACATGAGGACGACCACCAGCATCACCGGCAGCAGGAACTCGCCGACGTTCCAGCGCCCGTCGACCGTGTCGCGGGCCAGGCGCCGCACCGGGCCCTTGTCGCGGGCCTGCAGGTAGCGCTCGTCGCCGCTCATCATCAGCTCGCGCGAGCGCACCCGCTCGGCGCGGGCGGCGTCCTTGGTGGCCTTGCTGGCGCCGCGGCCGGGGGCGGCGCGGCCGGTGGGCACCAGCGGCTGCCG
>JBBQGB010000030.1:0-40269 GCA_038322575.1 Actinomycetales bacterium | reverse complement strand
CCGGCCGACGTCGAGCGCCTCGTGGCCCGCACCGGGTTCTCGCGCTTCGCCGTCACCGACGGCGACGGCGACCTGTCGGGCTACCTGCACCTGAAGGACGTCCTGTACGCCGACGACGAGCGCCACGACCAGCCGGTGCCCACCAAGCGGATCCGGTCGCTGGTGACGGTGTCGGCCGGCGACGACGTCGAGGACGTCCTGTCGGCGATGCAGCGCTCGGGTGCCCACCTCGCGCGGGTCGTCGACGCCGCCGGCGCGGTCAGCGGGGTGGTCTTCCTCGAGGACGTGCTCGAGGAGCTGGTCGGTGAGGTGCGCGACGAGACCCGTCGCCAGGTCGGCCGGCGGGGCTGAGCGCCCGGCGTCCTCGCGGCACCGCAGCGGGCTGATAACCTCGGCGTTCCCGAGCCCCCGTAGCTCAGGGGATAGAGCGTCGCCCTCCGGAGGCGAAGGCGCAGGTTCGAATCCTGCCGGGGGCACCCTGTGCCCGCATCACCCTTTCCTCCCCCACCCGCTTTCCTCCCCCCGACCGGGGACGAAAGCCGCAGATCGGGCTGGCGGCACCGGTTCAGGGGAGGAAAGGCGGTCCGGGGGAGGAAGGGGGCGGGGGGACGCGGTGGGTGATTCTGGCGTCATCCGGACAATTGCGGCGGTCTACGATGGCGGCATGACGTCACCGGGCGGGGCCCGTCGGCGGCGGCCGGTGTCGTCCCTGGCCGCGCCGAAGGTGCTGGTGTGCGACGACACCGACTCGGTGCGCTCGCTGATCGTCGTCAACCTCGAGCTCGAGGGGTACGACGTGGTCGAGGCCCGGGACGGGCAGGAGGCCCTGGAGATCCTGCAGGACGACGCGGTCGCGCTGCCCGACGTCATCACCGTCGACGCCCTGATGCCCCGCCGGGACGGCTGGTGGACCGTCGCGATGATCCGGGCCGACCCCGAGCTCGAGCACCTGCCGGTCGTCATGGTCACCGCGTCGGTGCAGGGCCACCATCGCGCCCAGGCCGAGCAGGCCAGCGTCGACGCCTTCATCGCCAAGCCCTTCGACCCGGACGAGCTGATCACGATCATCAGCGTCCTCGCGGCCAGCGGTCGCGCGCGCTGACGCCCCGGTGACCGGTCACCCCGCCGGGTCGCTCGCGGGGCGCCGGTAGCCTTGGCCGCGTGACCCCCGAGCAGCTCTCGACCGCGATCCGCGCCTGCCTCCTCGACGCGGCGGCGAGTGGCCGGCTGGATCTTCCGGCGGGGTCGGTGCCCGACGAGGTGCGCGTCGAGCGGCCCCGCAGCCGCGAGCACGGCGACTGGTCGACCAGCATCGCGCTGCAGCTGGCCAAGCCGGCCGGACTGCCGCCGCGCGACGTCGCCACCGTGCTGGCCGCCCTGCTGAGCGAGGTCGCGGGTGTCAGGAGCGTCGACGTCGCCGGCCCCGGGTTCCTCAACGTCACCCTGGACGTCGCGTCCGCCGGTGAGCAGGCGCGCACCGTCGTCGAGCTCGGCGCGTCGTACGGCGATGGGCGGGCCGCCGCGGGAGAACGAGTCAACCTGGAGTTCGTCTCGGCGAACCCCACCGGGCCGATCCACCTGGGCGGGGTGCGCTGGGCGGCTGTCGGTGACTCGCTCGCGCGCATCCTGGCCGCCCAGGGCGCCGACGTCACCCGCGAGTACTACTTCAACGACCACGGTGCGCAGGTCGACCGGTTCGCCCGCTCGCTGCTGGCCCGGGCGCGGGGCGAGGAGCCGCCCGAGGACGGGTACGGCGGCGCATACATCCAGGAGATCGCCGACCAGGTCCTCGTCCTGGCACCCGACGCCCTGGAGCAGGGCGACCCGCAGGAGGTCTTCCGTCAGCACGGTGTCGAGCTGATGTTCGCCGAGATCAAGCAGAGCCTGCACGACTTCGGCGTCGACTTCGACGTGTACTTCCACGAGAACGCGCTGCACGAGTCCGGCGCCGTTCAGCGCGCGATCGACCGGCTGCGCGAGCAGGGTCAGATGTTCGAGAAGGACGGCGCGCTGTGGCTGCGCACCACGGCCTACGGCGACGACAAGGACCGCGTCGTGGTCAAGAGCGACGGGCAGCCCGCGTACATCTCCGGCGACCTGGCCTACTACCTCGACAAGCGCGAGCGGGGTTTTGACCGCGTCATCATCATGCTCGGGGCCGACCACCACGGGTACGTGAGCCGGATGATGGCCATGTGCGCCTGCTTCGGTGACGTTCCGGGCACCAACCTCGAGATCCTCATCGGCCAGATGGTCAACCTGCTGCGCGACGGTGAGCCGCTGCGGATGAGCAAGCGCGCCGGGACCGTCGTGACGATGGAGGACCTCGTCGACGCGGTCGGCGTCGACGCCGGGCGCTACGCGCTCGCGCGCTCGTCGTCGGACTCGATGATCGACGTCGACCTCGACCTGCTGACTAAGCGCACCAACGACAACCCGGTGTTCTACGTCCAGTACGCGCACGCCCGCACCTGCAACGTCACCCGGCTCGCCACCGAGGACGGCGTGCGGATGGCCGACGGGTTCGACCCCTCGCTGCTCGGGCACGACACCGAGTCGGTGCTGCTGGCGGTGCTCGGGCAGTTCCCCGGCGTGGTGGCCCGGGCGGCCGAGCTGCGCGAGCCGCACCGGGTCGCGCGCTACCTCGAGACGCTGGCGGCGGCGTACCACAAGTGGTACGACGTGTGCCGGGTCCGGCCGCAGGACGCGGACGAGGTCGTCACCGACCTGCACCGCACCCGGCTGTGGGTCAACGAGGCCACCCGCACCGTGCTGGCGCGGGGCCTGGACCTGCTCGGCGTCTCGGCGCCGGAGCGCATGTAGTGCGCGCGCACGAGGCCGGCTCGCTGCACGCGGACGGCTACGCCGCGCCGTCCTGGCTGCGCCCCCCGCGTGACGTGAACGCCCTCGTCGCCCCGCTGTGGGCGTCGTCGGTGCGCCGCCGCGACGACGGGGTGCTGGAGGTCGGCGGAGCGGGGGTCGACGCGGTGGCGGCCGAGTTCGGCACGCCGGCGTACGTCTTGGACGAGGACGACTTCCGTTCTCGCGCAAGGGGTTTCGTCTCGGCCTTCGACGCGGCCTTCAGGGACCTCTGTGGTGGCGCCGACGTCTACTACGCCGGCAAGGCGTTCCTGTGCACCGAGGTCGCGCGGTGGGTGGTCGACGAGGGGCTCTTCCTCGACACCTGCAGCGGCGGCGAGCTCGCCGTGGCCATGCGCGCCGACGTGCCGCCTGCCCGGATCGGGCTGCACGGCAACAACAAGAGCGACGCCGAGATCGCCCGGGCGCTCGACCTGGGCATCGGCCGGATCGTCGTGGACTCGCTCGCCGAGATCGACCGGGTCGCGGACGCCGCGGCCGCCCGCGGGGTTCGCGCGCCGGTGCTGCTGCGCGTGACCGTGGGCGTCGAGGCCCACACCCACTCCTACATCGCCACCGCCCACGAGGACCAGAAGTTCGGCCTCTCGCTCACCGGAGGCGTTGCCGCACAGGCGGTTTCGCAGGTGCTGGCCCGCCCCGAGCTCGAGCTGCGCGGCCTGCACTCGCACATCGGGTCGCAGATCTTCGACGTCCAGGGTTTCGAGGTCGCCGCCCGGCGGGTGCTGGGCCTGCACGCGGACGTGGTGCGCGAGCACGGCGTCACGCTGACCGAGCTCGACATCGGCGGCGGCTTCGGCATCGCGTACACCACCGAGCACGACCCGATGCCGGTCGCCGACCTGGCCGAGGGCATGGCCGAGATCATCGCGAAGGAGTGCGCCTCGCTGGGTGTCGACGTCCCCCGCATCTCGACCGAGCCGGGCCGCGCGATCGCGGGGCCCAGCACGTTCACGCTGTACCGGGTCGGCACCGTCAAGGACGTCGAGCTGGACGGGGGCGCCTCACGCCGCTACGTCGCCGTCGACGGCGGCATGAGCGACAACATCCGCACCGCGCTGTACGACGCGGACTACTCGGCCACCCTCGCCGGGCGCGCCTCGACCGCGGCCCCGGTCCTGACCCGGGTCGTGGGCAAGCACTGCGAGAGCGGTGACGTGATCGTCAAGGACGAGTTCCTGCCGGGGGACGTCACCGGTGGTGACCTGCTCGCGGTGCCGGGCACGGGCGCCTACTGCCGCAGCATGGCCAGCCAGTACAACCACGTCCCCCGACCGCCGGTGCTGGCCGTGCGCGACGGCTGGGTGCGCGTCGTCGTCCGCCGCGAGACCGAGGACGACCTGCTCGCCCTGGACGTCGGGTGAGCGGCGCGCCGGTCCGGATGGTGGACCTCGCCCGCCGTCCGCACCCGGCCCCGATCATGATGAGCCCGCCGTCGCCGAGAGGGGGATCCCGTGTCGCAGTCTGAGCCGCCCGTGCGCGCCCTGCGCGTGGCGCTGCTCGGGTGCGGTGTCGTCGGCACCGAGGTCGCCCGGCTGCTGCTGCGGGACGCCGACGAGCTGGCCGCCCGCAGCGGGGCCCGGCTCGAGGTGGTCGGCATCGCCGTGCGCCGGGTCGGCCGCGACCGCAGCGGCAGCGGCGTCGACCCCGCGCTGTTAACCACCGACGCCGCCGAGCTCGTCACCCGCGCCGACGTGGTCATCGAGGTGATCGGCGGGATCGAACCGGCCCGCACGCTCATCCTGGACGCGATGCGACACGGCGCGTCGGTGGTCACCGCCAACAAGGCGCTGCTGGCCCAGGACGGCCCGACGCTGTACGCCGCTGCGGCCGAGCACGGCGTCGACCTGTACTTCGAGGCCGCGGTGGCCGGCGCCATCCCGATCGTGCGCCCGGTGCGCGACTCCCTCGCCGGCGACCGCGTGCAGCGGGTGCTCGGCATCGTCAACGGCACCACCAACTACGTGCTCGACCAGATGGACACCACCGGCGCCGGGCTCGGCGACGCCGTCGAGCAGGCCCAGGCCCTGGGGTACGCCGAGGCCGACCCGACCGCGGACGTCGAGGGCTTCGACGCCGCAGCGAAGGCGGCGATCCTGGCGTCGCTGGCGTTCCACACCCGGGTGGCTGCCGGCGAGGTCTACCGCGAGGGCATCACCGAGGTCACCGCTGCTGACGTCGCCGCCGCTCGCGAGATGGACTGCGTCGTCAAGCTCCTGGCCATCTGCGAGCGCGTGGGGTCGGGCGAGGACTCAGGTATCACGGTCCGCGTCCACCCGGCGATGATCCCGAGGCAGCACCCCCTGGCCGGCGTCCGCGGCGCGTTCAACGCCGTGTTCGTCGAGGCCGAGGCGGCCGGCGAGCTGATGTTCTACGGCCGCGGCGCGGGCGGCGAACCCACCGCCAGCGCCGTTCTGGGCGATCTGGTCGCGGTCGCCCGCCACCGGGTCACCGGTGGGCGAGGCCCGGGCGAGTCGGCGTACGCGCAGCTTCCGGTGCTGCCCATGGGCCTGACCGTCACCCGATACCACGTCAGCCTGGACGTCGCCGACCGGCCGGGCGTCCTGGCCCAGGTGGCCCAGGTCTTCGCCGACCACGCGGTCTCGATCGAGACGGTGCGCCAGCAGCTGCGGCCCGGTGCGGACGGCGGCCCGCGGGCCCAGCTGGTCGTGGTCACCCACCGAGCGAGCGACGCGGCCCTGTCGGCCACGGTCGACGCGCTCGCCGACCTCGACGTCGTCGAGGCCGTCACCAGCGTCATGCGCGTCGAGGGGGAGTAGTCGTGGCCGTTCCGTGGCGAGGTGTCATCGAGGAGTACCGCGACCGGCTGCCGGTCGACGACCGGACCCCGGTCATCACGCTGGGCGAGGGCGGCACCCCGCTGGTGCCCGCGCCCCACCTCTCGGAGCTCACCGGGTGCCGGGTGCTGCTGAAGGTCGAGGGCATGAACCCGACCGCCTCGTTCAAGGACCGCGGGATGACCATGGCCATCTCGCGCGCGGCGCAGGCCGGCGCCAAGGCCGTCATCTGCGCCTCGACCGGCAACACCTCGGCGTCCGCGGCGGCCTACGCCACCGCGGCGGGGATGGCCTGCGGCGTGCTGGTTCCCGACGGCAAGATCGCCATGGGCAAGCTGAGCCAGGCCGTCGCGCACGGGGCAACGCTGCTGCAGGTCGACGGCAACTTCGACGACTGCCTGACCCTGGCCCGCAAGCTGGCCGAGTCCTACCCCGTCGAGCTCGTCAACTCGGTCAACCCCTACCGCATCGAGGGCCAGAAGACCGCGGCGTTCGAGGTCGTCGACGCGCTCGGTGACGCCCCCGACGTCCACTGCCTGCCCGTCGGCAACGCCGGAAACATCACGGCCTACTGGAAGGGCTACTGCGAGTACACCTCCGACGCGCAGCGACCCGGACCGGCGTCGCGGACGCCCGCGATGTGGGGGTTCCAGGCCGAGGGCGCGGCCCCGATCGTCCTGGGGCACCCGGTCGACCAGCCCGACACCATCGCCACGGCCATCCGCATCGGCAACCCCGCGTCGTGGCAGCAGGCCCTGCGCGCCCGGGACGACAGCGGGGGCCGCATCGCGGCCGTCAGCGACGCCGAGATCCTGGCCGCCCACCGCTGGCTGTCCAGCCGCGAGGGCGTCTTCGTCGAGCCGGCGTCGGCGTCGGGGGTAGCCGGCCTGCTGCAGGTGCACGCCGCGGGTGGGCTGCCCCGCGGGCTGACCGTGGTCTGCACCGTCACCGGGCACGGGCTGAAGGACCCGCAGTGGGCGCTGCGCACCGCGGACGGCGCGGACGTCGTCCCGGTGCGGGTGCCCGTCGACGCGGTGACCGCCGCCGGGGCCCTGGGCCTGCAGGGCTGATGACCGCCGCCGGGTCGCGCGGCGGGGCCCGTGGCGGGCCGACGGGCTCGGCGCTGGTCGAGGTTGCCGCGACCAGCGCCAACCTCGGGCCGGGCTTCGACAGCCTGGGCCTGGCCCTGGACCTGGTCGACGAGGTCACCGCGACCGTCCTGCCCCGGCCCGGTGTCGTCGTCGAGGTCAGCGGCGAGGGCGCGGGAGAGCTGCCGGACGACGAGCAGCACCTCGTCGTGCGCAGCCTGCTCGCGACGCTGGACGACCTCGGCCGGCCCCGGCCGGTCGGCCTGCACCTGCGCTGCGTGAACGCGGTGCCCCACGGGCGGGGGCTGGGCTCCTCGGCCGCCGCGGTCGTGGCGGGGGTGCTGCTCGCACGGGCGCTCACCGGCTCGACCGGGACCTGGCCCGACGCGGCCCTCGCCTCGGCCACGACGATCGAGGGACACCCCGACAACGCCGCCGCGGCGCTGCTCGGCGGCGCGACCATCGCCTGGCTGGACGAGGCGGGCCCGCGGGCGGTGCGGCTGGACGTGCACCCGGACGTGGTGCCCCTGCTGCTGCTGCCGTCCGGGCGCCTCGCGACGCACCACGCCCGGTCGGTGCTGCCCGCCAGCGTCACGCACGCGGACGCCGCCCACAACCTCGCGCGCTCGGCGCTGCTCGTGCACGCGCTCACCACCGACCCGACGCTGCTGCACTCCGCCACGAGCGACCGGCTGCACCAGCACCACCGCAGGGCCGCCATGCCGGCGACGTTGGCCGCCGTCGAGCGGCTGAGGGAGCAGGGCCTGGCGGCGGTGGTGTCGGGCGCGGGACCCGCGGTGCTGGTGCTCTCGACCACCGCGAACCGCGCAGCGGACCTCGCCGCCCTGGCACCGTTCACCACCGCCACCGACCGCCCGTGGCAGCTGCTGGCGTCGCGCGTGCGCCGGGAGCCGGCCCGGGTGACCGTGCTCGCGCCGTCGTCCCCGTCGACCGGACCGTCGACGCGCTGACCGGAGACGGAAGACTGGCGCGGTCGATGGTGTTAGTCTCAGCGAGCGCGCAGGTTCAGCAGGGTGCCTTCGCTACCCAGCAGCCGCGCACGCACCGCCACAATCGGCCCGGGGGCAGCACGACCCGGGCGGGGGCCGGTCCGACCACCTGCAGTCGTCCGACGACCGCGGTCGAGTCCTCCCCACCAGCGTGGCAGCCCACGCCTCGGCACGTCGTGCCAGGCGTCGAACCCCGCCCCGGCCACCGTTGCCGCGGCGCGACGAGGGGGAAGGATCCTTCGTGACAGACACCACCGATCGAGTCACCACGCCGGCAGCCGCCGACGCGAACGGCTCGACCCGCTCGGCCTCCGGGCTGAGCACCAAGCGACTGCCCGAGCTGCAGGCCATCGCGGCCGAGCTCGGGATCAGCGGCACGGGCAAGATGCGCAAGAGCGACCTGGTCGCCGCCATCGGCACCCGCCGCTCGGGCGGCACCGCCGCCCACACCAGCTCGGGGGGCACCGCGGCCCCCGCTCGCGCCTCTCGGGCGCAGGACGTCGCGGCCGAGGTCGCCGTCCTCGCGGGGCTCGAGCGCGCCGGCACCGTGGCGACCACGCCGACGGCGGCGGCCCCCGAGCCGGCCAGCACCCCGCCGGCTGCGAGCACCGCGCCGGCTGCGAGCACCGCTCCGGCTGCGAGCACCGAGAGCCGTCAGGACACGCGTGAGAACGGTCAGTCGGGCGAGCAGCAGGGCGGCGAGCGTCCGCCGCGCGAGCGCCCCGCTCGCGGGGACCGCCAGCGCCCCGACAACCGTGGCAACCGCACCGACAGCCGTCCGGACAACCGTGGCGACAACCGCCCGGACAACCGTGGTGACAACCGCCCGGACAACCGTGGTGACAGCGCGCCGGCGGCTCGGTCGGACAGCACGAACCGCCCAGACAGCGCGAACCGGCCCGACACGAACCGGTCCGACACCAACCGGTACCCGGACGACGAGGACGACGGCACCGGCCGTCGCCGTCGCGGGCGCTACCGCGACCGCAAGCGTCGTGGCCGGGGCAGCGACCTGCCCCTGGCCCAGGGCGGCGACGAGCCGGTCGAGGTGTCGGACGACGACGTGCTGCTGCCCGTGGCGGGGATCGTCGACGTGCTGGACAGCTACGCGTTCGTGCGGACCTCGGGCTACCTGCCCGGCCCGGGCGACATCTACGTCTCGCTGAGCCAGGTGAAGAAGAACGGCCTGCGCAAGGGTGACGCCGTCACCGGTGCGGTGCGCCAGCCCCGCGAGGGCGAGCAGCTGCCCCAGGGACAGGGCATGCGCAGCAAGTTCAACTCCCTGGTGCGCCTGGACACCATCAACGGGATGACCCCCGAGCAGTCGCGCTCGCGCGTGGAGTTCGGCAAGCTCACGCCGCTCTACCCGCAGGAGCGGCTGCGGCTCGAGACCGAGCCGGGCATCCTGACGACCCGGATCATCGACCTGATCACCCCGATCGGCAAGGGCCAGCGCGGCCTGATCGTCAGCCCCGCCAAGGCGGGCAAGACGCTGATCCTGCAGGCGATCGCCAACGCGATCTCGATCAACAACCCCGAGGTCCACCTCATGGTCGTGCTCGTCGACGAGCGGCCCGAGGAGGTCACCGACATGCAGCGGGCGGTGAAGGGTGAGGTCATCGCCTCGACGTTCGACCGCCCCGCGGACGACCACACGACGGTCGCCGAGCTGGCCATCGAGCGGGCCAAGCGGCTGGTCGAGATGGGCCACGACGTCGTGGTCCTGCTCGACTCGATCACCCGGCTGGGTCGCGCGTACAACCTCGCGGCACCGGCCAGCGGCCGGATCATGTCCGGCGGCGTCGACTCCAGCGCGCTGTACCCGCCCAAGCGGTTCTTCGGCGCGGCGCGCAACATCGAGAACGGCGGGTCGCTGACGATCCTGGCCACGGCCCTGGTCGACACGGGGTCGAAGATGGACGAGGTGATCTTCGAGGAGTTCAAGGGCACCGGCAACATGGAGCTGCGCCTGGACCGCCGGTTGTCCGAGAAGCGCATCTTCCCGGCCGTCGACGTCAACCCCTCGGGCACGCGCCGTGAAGAGATCCTGCTGGGCCGCGAGGAGCTTCAGGTCGCCTGGAAGCTGCGGCGGGTGCTCACCGCGCTGGACTCCCAGCAGGCGCTGGAGCTGCTGCTGGACAAGATGAAGTCGACCAAGAGCAACACCGAGTTCCTCATGCAGGTGCAGAAGACCACCCCCGTCCCCGGCAAGCGCGACGAGGACTGAGCGACCGGCGTCCGCGGGCACCCGCGGCTGCGACGAACGGGGCACCCGGCCACTGGCCGGGTGCCCCGTTCGCGCCCCACTCCCCGTGGGCGTCAGCGCGGACGCCGGGCCGCCGCCTCAAGTCCGGCGGCGACGCTGCCGACCACATGAAGGCACAGCCGCACCAGGCGGCGTACGCGGTGGGAGTGGGACGTGACCTCGGTGCTCGTGGCGGACGACGACCGCGACATCCGCGAGCTGGTCAGCTTCAAGCTGCAGGCCGCGGGCTACGACGTCGTCACGGCCAGCGACGGCACCGACGCGCTCGCCCAGGTGATCGCCCACCGCCCGGACGTGGCCGTGCTCGACGTGATGATGCCCGGCCTCAGCGGCACGGACGTGCTGCGCGCGGTGCGGGCGCACCCCGAGGTGGGGGGCACCCGCGTCATCCTGCTGACCGCCAAGGCGCAGGAGCAGGACGTGGCCGCGGGTTTCGCCCTCGGCGCCGACGACTACATCGTCAAGCCCTTCAGCCCGCGTGAGCTGCTCAGTCGCGTCCAGGCAGTGCTGGGCCGCCGTGCGTCGTGACCGTCTACACCGCGTTCCTGCTCGCCGGGCTGGCGCTGGTCGCCCTCGGCCTGGCGCTGGCCGCGGCCATCATCGTGCAGCGCGGACTGCGTCAGCACGCGGGGCGGCGTGACCTTGCCCTGGTCGAGCCGTTCCGGCCGCTGCTGATCGCCCTGGTGATGGACGAGCGGGCCGACGCCACGGCCACGGCGCGGATCCTGGGTGCCGACGCGCGCGCCTGGTCGGCGCTCGAGCCACACATCATCTCGATGGTCCGCAAGCTGCGCGGCGACTCGCGGGCGGTGCTGGTCAACCTCCTGCACGAGCGCGGCACCATCACCCGGCTGAACCGCCGGTTGACGCGTCCCGGCGCGGTCGGCCGGGCGCGGGCGGCCGAGCTGCTCGGCCTGCTCGGTGAGCACGCACCCCGCCGGGACCTGGAGCGTCTGGCGCTGCGTGACCACGACGCCGAGGTGCGCATCGTCGCCGCCCGGGCGCTGGGTGAGATCGGCGACCCCAAGTCGGCGCGGGCCCTGCTTGCGGCGGCGAGCGGTCCGCGGGCGGTCCCGCTGCGGATCGCCGCCCGCAGCCTGGCGCGTCTGGGACCGGGTGCCGCCCCCGAGCTGATGCGGGGGCTGCGCTCGGACAAGACCACGTCGCGGGCGGTCAGCGCCGAGATCCTCGGTCTGCTCGGTGTCACCTCGGCGGCCACCGTCCTCGCGAGCGCCGCCGAGGACGACCCCGAGCTCGACGTCCGCATCCGCAGCGCCAGGGCCCTGGGCCGGATCGGGGTGCCCTCGGCGCTGCCCGTGCTCGAGCGCTGCACCGGCCCCGACCGCCACCCGGCCCTTCGGGCGGTGGCCGCCCGCGCGGTAGGCGAGGTCGGTGGCCCCATCGCGATCGAGCTGCTCGCCCGGCTGCTGGACGACCCCGTGCACCGGGTGGCCGCCAACGCCGCCCGGGCGCTGGGCCGGCTCGGCGACCGCGCCCTCCCGGCGCTGCGGCGCACGGCCGCCGGCGCCACGCCGGGAGCGCCGTACGCCGCCGAGGTGCTCGCCGAGATCGACGTGCGCTCAGGTCGGGTCGTGGCCCTGCGGGCGGACGCCGCGGTCGGCGACGTCCGCCTGCCGGTGGTCACCGGGGTGGTCGGGTGATCCCGCACGTGGTCACGGACGCGGCCGTGGCGTTCCTCACCGGCTTCGACTGGTTCGTGCTCGGCTACTTCCTGGCGCTGAACAGCGGCTACCTGGTGCTGCTCGCGCTCGCCTCGCTGGAGTTCGCCCGCCACCTGCGCCGGTTGCCGTTCGCGGGGTACGACGAGGCCTACGCCAGCCCCTTGACGCTGCCCGTGTCGGTCATCGTCCCGGCCCACGACGAGGGGCCGGGCATCGTCGACGCGGTGCGGGCGATGCTGTCGCTGCGCTACCCGGAGTTCGAGATCCTCGTCGTGGACGACGGCTCGACCGACGACACCTTCGCGCGGCTCGTCGAGGCGTTCGACCTGGTCGAGGTGCCCCGGGTGGTGACGCCCGACGTCCCGGTCGTGGGCGCGCTGGTCTCGGTCAGCGTCCCGCGCAGCGCCCTGCCGCTGGTGGTGGTGCGCAAGGAGAACGGCGGCAAGGCCGACGCGCTCAACACCGGCATCAACGTCGCGCGCTACCCGCTGGTGTGCATGGTGGACGCGGACTCGGTGCTCGACCCCGACGCCCTGATGACCGTGAGCAAGCCGTTCGCGGACGACCCGGAGCGCGTCGTCGCGACCGGGGGGGTCGTTCGCGCGGCCAACGGTTGCACGGTCTCGGGCGGTCGCATCGTCGAGGTCCGGATGCCGCGGACGTGGTTGCCGCGCATCCAGGTCGTCGAGTACCTGCGCGCGTTCCTGATGGGACGATCGGGCTGGTCGCGGCTGGGTGCGCTGGCGATCATCAGCGGGGCGTTCGGGCTCTTTCGCCGCGACGTCCTGCTGGAGGTGGGCGGCATGGCGCACGGGTGCATCGGTGAGGACGCCGACCTGGTGATCCGCATCCACGGTCACATGCGTCGGACCCAGCGGCCCTACCGCGTCGTGTTCGTCGCCGAACCCGTGGCGTGGACCGAGGTGCCGACGTCCCTGAAGGTGCTGGCGAACCAACGACGCCGCTGGCACCGCGGACTCGCGCAGACGCTGTGGCGCAACAGGTCGATGATGCTCAACCCTCGGTACGGCCGGATCGGGCTGCTCACCCTGCCCTACTACTTCGTCTTCGAGCTGCTGGCGCCCGTCGTCGAGGTCGTCGGCGTCTCGGCTGCGGCGCTGGGGTTCCTCGTCGGCGCGGTGAACCTGTCGTTCGCCGTGCTGTTCGTCGCCGTCGCGCTCGCGTACGGGATCCTGCTGTCGATCGCCTCGCTCGCGCTCGAGGAGTTCTCGTTCCACCGGTACCGCCGCTGGCGCGACCTGGCTCTCGCCGTCGGGTGCGCGTTCATCGAGAACCTGGGTTACCGACAGCTCACCGCGGTCTGGCGGCTGCAGGGGCTGTGGGCCGAGCTGAAGGGCGCCCGCGTGGAGTGGGGGACGATGTCGCGTGAGGGGTTCGGCGGTCCGGCTGCGGCTTCCCAGCCCGTGGGGTCTCGACCGTGACCGGGATCGGTGCGACCCGCCCGTCAGGGAGCGCGGGGTCGCCGGGGCGCGGCCGGTCGTCGGCGTCGTCCGTCAGCGTGCGGTTGACGGCCTCGTTCGTCCTGCTCGGGCTGGTCATCGTCGCGGTCGCCGCCATCGGCCTGGTGGTCACGAGTCGGGCGACGGCGTCGGTCACCGAGCTGTCCACCCGACGGATTCCGTTGCAGCAGAACAACTCCATGCTGCGCAGCGTCGTGGTGGACGCCTCGGGCAACCTGCGCGGCTACGTCATCACCGGGGACGCGGCCCTGCGCCGCGACTACCGGACGAGCTGGGCGCGCTACCCGGTGGTGCTCGCCTCGGCGCGCCGGTTCTGCGGGGTCGAGCCCGGGGCGTGCCGCCTGCTGGACGCGCAGGACGCGGCGGTGCAGCGCTGGCACCGCGAGCACGCCACGCCGATCGACGCGGGCAACCGCGCGCTCGGGCTGCAGCCGGCTGCCTACCGCGCCTCACGACAGGTGCTGAACGGCTTCAAGGCCGACAACGACCGGCTGACCGTCCTCAACGACGACGCCATCGCCACGGCGGGTGCGGCCGCTGTGCGCCACCAGCGCACCGGGCTGGTGCTGCTCGCGGTGAGCGCCGTGCTGGGGGTGCTCGCTGCGCTGGTGATCGGGGTAGGCGCCGTCCGCTCGCTGCGCCCCCCGCTCGTGCGGTTGCGCGAGGTGCTGCACCGGCTGGCCGCGGGCGACCTGCAGGCTCGCGCCGTGGTCGAGGGGCCCGCCGAGGTGCGCGCCGTCAGCGAGAGCGTCAACGTCCTGGCCGTGCACAGTGGGCGGTTGCGGGCCGAGGACCAGGCGCGCGCGAAGGTGCGCCAGCTGGCCCGCGACCTGGACCGGCGGATGCGGGAGCACCTGCACGCGGACGCCGTCGCCGACGAGGTCGTGAACGGCATCGGCCCGCTGCTCGGCGTCGACCGGGTGCACGTGCGCTTCGCCCTCGAGGGCCGTGCCGGACCCGTGGCGGCCCAGTGGACCAGCCCTGGCACGGCCGAGCTGCCGATGGACCAGGGGCTCAGCACCACGGACTGGCAGGCGTGGTTGGAGTCGTTCGGGCCCCAGCTGCAGAGCGTCACCCTGGATGCCGGGACGACCGGCGCCGCCGAGCTGCGCAACGGCATCGACCCGCGCCTGGAGGGCGTGAACGCCGCGCTGGTCACCCCGCTGGTGGCGGGCCCCGAGGTCGTGGGCACGATCACGGTGGGCGTGCGCGACGGCGGCCACGACTGGACGACGGCGCAGGTCAGCCTGGTCGAGGCCGTTGCTGCCGACATGGGCCGCACGGTGCACCACGCCCGGCTGTTCGAGCAGCAGGGCGCGATCCTGGGCCAGCTGCGCGAGCTCGACCGCACCAAGTCCGACTTCCTCAGCACCATCAGCCACGAGCTGCGGACCCCGCTGACGAGCATCGCGGGCTACGTCGAGATGATGCGCGACGGCGACGCCGGACCGGTGCAACCCATGCAGCAGAACATGCTCGAGATCGTGGGGCGCAACACCCAGCGGCTGCGCGACCTGATCGAGGACGTCCTGATGATCTCGCGGGTCGAGTCCGGCGCGGTGCGCAGCGAGCGGATGCCGGTGCAGGTCGCCGGCCTGGTCGAGCAGGTGGTGACGACCCTGCGCCCGATGGCCGAGGCGGGGCGGGTGCGGGTCGACGTCATCCCCACGCGCGAGGAGGGGATGGTGCTCGGCGACCCGGCGCAGCTGGACCGGGTGCTGCTCAACCTGATCGGCAACGCCATCAAGTTCACCCCGGTCGGTGGCCTCGTGACGGTGTCGGTCGCCGTCCAGGACCACGAGCTGGTGCTGCGGGTGCAGGACACCGGCATCGGCATCCCGGCGCCCGAGGTCGACCGGCTGTTCACCCGGTTCTTCCGTGCCTCCAACGCCACCAGCCGGCAGATCCCGGGCACCGGGCTCGGCCTCGCGATCGTCGGCAGCCTCGTCGACGCGCACGACGGCCGGGTCGAGGTCGACTCGGCAGAGGGGCGCGGCACGACCTTCACCGTGACGCTGCCCCTGCTGGACGCCGAGCGGCACGCGAGCACCCGCGCCGGCTCCGCCGTCCGCGTCTGACCCCCCCATCCCGCACTTGCTGCACTACTTGCCCCTTCCCGATCGGCAGTGGTGTCAGTTTGTGAGGCAAGTGCTGCCTGGGGGCGGGGCGGGCGGGGGAATGGGTGGGGGAAGGCGGGGGTTGACGACGGCGGTCCGTGCTGGGCACCGGTGTCTGGCACACTGGACCGCTGGCTCCGGTTCACGTCCGCGCACCCGCGCCGTGACGACCCGGCGGCCGTCGACCCGAGGAGAAGCCGTGAAGAAGGACATCCACCCCGCGTACGTCGAGACCGACGTCACCTGCACCTGCGGTGCGCACTTCACCACCCGCAGCACCGAGAAGAGCGGCAAGATCAACGCCGACGTGTGCAGCCAGTGCCACCCGTTCTACACCGGCAAGCAGAAGCTGATGGACACGGGCGGTCGCGTCGCCCGGTTCAACGCGCGCTACGGCAAGAAGGCCGACGCCGCCAGCAAGTAGCCCCACGGACGATGCCGGTGCACCCTCACGGGGGCACCGGCATCGTCGTCTGCGCCCCCCACCGCCCAAGGAGCCCCCGTGCTGGACGCCGCAGCCGCGCTCGTCGTCGAGCATGCCGAGCTCGAGGACCAGCTCGCCGACCCCGGGGTGCACGCCGACCCGGGACTGGCCCGCCGGCTGGGCCGCCGGTACGCCGAGCTGACCCCGGTCGTGGCCGCGTACGCCGCGTGGCAGGCCGCCGCGGCCGACGTCGAGACCGCGACCGAGCTGGCCGCTGACGACTCCTCGTTCCGCGACGAGCTGCCCGCGCTGCAGGCGGCCAGCGACGCCGCGGCCGAGACGCTGCGCCGGCTGCTCGTGCCCCGCGACCCCGACGACGACCGCGACGTGATCATGGAGGTCAAGGCCGGCGAGGGCGGCGAGGAGTCCGCGCTGTTCGCGGCCGACCTGGTGCGCATGTACCTGCGCTTCGCCGAGCGGCACGGCTGGAGCACCCAGGTGCTGGACTCGACCGAGTCCGACCTCGGCGGCTACAAGGACGTGTCGATCGCGCTGAAGTCGCGCGGGACGCCCGCCCCCGGCCACGGGGTCTGGTCGCGGCTGAAGTACGAGGGTGGCGTGCACCGGGTGCAGCGGGTGCCGGTGACCGAGTCGCAGGGCCGGATCCACACCTCGGCCGCGGGCGTGCTGGTGATGCCCGAGCCCGACGAGGAGGTCGCGCTCGAGATCGGCCCGAACGACCTGCGGATCGACGTGTTCCGCTCGTCTGGCCCCGGCGGCCAGAGCGTCAACACGACGGACTCGGCGGTGCGCATCACCCACCTGCCGACCGGCACCGTCGTGTCGTGCCAGAACGAGAAGTCCCAGCTGCAGAACCGCGAGCAGGCGATGCGCATCCTGCGCGCCCGGCTGCACGCCCTGGCGCAGGAGCAGGCGGACGCCGAGGCCTCCGCCGCGCGCCGCAGCCAGGTGCGCAGCGTCGACCGCTCCGAGCGGATCCGCACCTACAACTACGCCGAGAACCGGATCAACGACCACCGCACCGGCTACAAGTCCTACAACCTGGACGCGGTGCTCGACGGTGACCTGGACGCCGTGGTCGACTCCGCGGTGGACGCCGACGAGTCGGCCCAGCTGGCGGCGATGGGCGACTCTTGAGCGACCTCGGTGCGGCGCTGCGGACGGCGACCGCCCGGCTCACCGAGGCAGGCGTGCCGAGCGCGCGCCACGACGCCGAGTCGCTCGCGGCCCACGTGCTGGGCCTGACCCGGGCGCAGGTCGCGACCGCTGCCGCCCGCGGTGACGACGTCGAGCTCGGCGCGACGTTCGCCGACCTCGTGGACGAACGGGCCCGCCGGGTGCCGCTGCAGCACCTGGTCGGCACCGCGCCGTTCCGCGACCTGGTGCTGGACGTCGGCCCCGGGGTCTTCGTCCCGCGCCCCGAGACCGAGTCGGTGGCCGAGCCGGTCGTGGTCGAGGCGCGCCGGGTCGTTGCCGATGGCCACCCGCCGCTGGTGCTCGACCTGTGCACCGGCTCGGGGGCCATCGCCCTGGCCGTGGCGACCGAGGTGCCCGGCGCCGACGTCCGGGCGGTCGAGCTGTCGCCCGAGGCGCACGCCTGGGCTGCCCGCAACGTCGCCCGGCTCGCCCCCGGTATCGACCTGCGCCTCGGCGATGCGGCCACCGCGTTCGCCGACCTGGACGGCACGGTCGACGTCGTGGTCAGCAACCCGCCGTACGTGCCGCCGGGCCAGGTGCCGGTCGACCCCGAGGTGCGCGACCACGACCCCGAGGTGGCGCTGTACGGCGGGGGACCGGACGGCCTGGCCGTGCCGCGCCAGGTGGTCGTGGCGGCGGCTCGGCTGCTGCGGTCCGGCGGGCTGCTGGTGGTCGAGCACGCCGACGTCCAGCAGCCGGCGCTGCTGCGTGCGCTCGCGACGTCGGGCCAGTGGGTCGACGCGCAGGGGCACGCCGACCTCACCGGGCGCCCGCGCTTCGTCACCGCGCGCCGCGCCTGAGCCGGGCAGTGGCAGGATCGGCGCCGTGAGACGCATCGACGCCCGATCCGACGAAGGCCGGACGGCGGGAGCCCGCCTGGCCGCGGACGCCGTGCAGCGCGGTGAGGTGGTGGTGCTGCCCACCGACACCGTGTACGGGGTCGGCGCCGACGCCTTCGACGCGGCGGCGGTCGCCCGGGTGCTGGCCGCCAAGGGCCGCGGTCGCAGCATGCCGCCGCCGGTGCTGGTGCCCGGCGTCCGCACCCTCGACGGCCTGGCCACCGACCTGTCCGCAGACGCGCGCGAGCTGGTCGCCGCGTTCTGGCCCGGGCCGCTGACGCTGGTCTGCCGGGCCCAGCCGTCCCTGCAGTGGGACCTCGGTGACACCGGCGGCACGGTCGCCCTGCGGATGCCCCTGAACCGCACCGCGCTCGCGCTGCTCGAGCTCACCGGCCCGCTGGCCGTCACCAGCGCCAACCGCACCGGGTCGCCGCCCGCGACGACGTGCGACGAGGCGCTGACCCAGCTCGGTGAGGCGGTCTCGGTCTACCTCGACGGCGGCCCCAGCGGTGCGACGCTCGCCTCGACGATCGTCGACGTGACGAGCGGGGTGCCGCGCGTGCTGCGGCTCGGGGCGCTGTCGCTGGAGCGGCTGCGGGACGTCGTCCCCGACCTCGCGGCGCCCGCGACGCCGTAGGGGAGGCTGATGGGCCAGGGCCTAGAGTTGGACCGCCATCAGCGTTCGACCAGCGAGAGCGAGCCCATGAGCGACACCTTCTGGGGACCGGACTTCGACGCCCTGCAGCACGAGGACCCCGAGATCGCGGGCGTGCTGCTCAGCGAGCTCGACCGCCTGCGCAGCGGGCTGCAGCTGATCGCCAGCGAGAACTTCACCTCGCCCGCGGTGCTGGCCGCGCTGGGTTCGACGCTGTCCAACAAGTACGCCGAGGGCTACCCGGGCAAGCGCTACTACGGCGGCTGCTCCGAGGTCGACAAGGCCGAGGAGATCGGCATCGCCCGGGCCAAGGAGCTGTTCGGCGCCGAGCACGCCAACCTCCAGCCGCACTCGGGCGCGAACGCCAACCTCGCGGCGTACGGCGCGTTCTGCAGCCCCGGCGACACCATCCTCGCGATGAGCCTGCCGCACGGCGGACACCTCACGCACGGCGCGAAGGTCAGCTTCAGCGGCAAGTGGTTCAACGCCGTCCACTACGGCGTCGACCCGGCCACCGAGAACATCGACTACGACCAGGTGCGCGCCCTGGCCCGCGAGCACCGGCCGCGGATGATCATCTGCGGCGGCTCGGCGATCCCGCGGCTGATCGACTTCGCGGCGTTCCGCGAGATCGCCGACGAGGTCGGGGCGATCCTGATGGTCGACGCCGCGCACTTCATCGGTCTGGTCGCCGGCAAGGCGATCCCGAGCCCGGTGCCGTTCGCCGACGTCGTCACGTTCACGACCCACAAGGTCCTGCGCGGCCCGCGCGGCGGGATGATCGTCTGCAAGGCCGAGCACGCCGCCAGGATCGACAAGGCCGCGTTCCCGATGATGCAGGGCGGCCCGCTGATGCACGCTGTGGCGGCCAAGGCCGTCAACCTCAGGGAGTGCCTGACGCCGCAGTACCAGCAGTACACCCGTGACGTCATCGCCAACGCGCAGGCGCTGGCCGCGTCCCTGGCCGAGCAGGGCATGCGCCCGGTGACCGGTGGCACCGACACCCACCTCGCGCTGCTCGACCTCGGCGGCACCGGCGTCACGGGCAAGGACGCCGAAGCCCGCTGCGACGCGGCCGGGATCGTCCTGAACAAGAACGCCATCCCGAACGACCCGCAGCCGCCGAGCGTCGCGTCCGGCATCCGGGTCGGCAGCCCGTCGGTGACCACCCAGGGCATGGGCACCGAGCAGATGACCGAGATCGGTGCCCTGATCGGGCGCGCGGTGAAGAGCTCGGACGGCGACCCCGACCACCCGGTGGCCCGCGAGGTCCGCGCGGCGGTGGGCCAGCTCGTCGGTGCCTTCCCGGCCTACCCGCGGGGCTGACCGGCCGGTGACCCCGCCGAAGCGGGGGAGGGCCTGCGGTGCGTGAGTACCTGTTCGTCCTGCTGTTCGCCGCAGCGGTGACGTACCTGCTGACCCCCCTGGTGCGCACCCTCGCGATCCGCGCCGGCGCCCTGACGGCGGTGCGCGAGCGCGACGTCCACGACGTCCCCACCCCGCGCCTGGGCGGCACGGCGATGTTCGCCGGCTTCGCCGCGGCGCTGCTCGTGGCCGCCCACCTGCCCTTCCTCTCGCAGGTCTCGGCCGTCTCCAGCGACCTGCGGGCGGTGCTGATCGGCGGCGGGCTGGTGTGCCTGCTCGGGGTCGCCGACGACATCTGGGGCCTGGACGCGATCACCAAGCTGGCCGGCCAGGTGCTGGCCGCCGGGGTGATGGCCGCCCAGGGGGTGCAGCTGCTGTCGCTGCCGGTGTTCGGCGTCACCTACCTGCCGACGCCGGTGATGGTCACCATCACGGTGCTGCTGGTGGTCGTGACGATGAACGCGGTGAACTTCGTCGACGGTCTGGACGGCCTGGCGGCGGGCATCGTGGGTATCGCCGCGATCGGCTTCTTCGCCTACTCGTACAGCATCTCCAAGGACTACTCGGCCCAGGGCGTGTTCTCCGTGGCCTCGCTCGTGGCGGTCGCGCTGATCGGCTGCTGCGTGGGGTTCCTGCCGCACAACTTCAACCCGGCCCGCATCTTCATGGGCGACAGCGGTTCGATGCTGCTCGGTCTGCTGCTGTCGGCGGCCACCATCTCGCTGATCGGCAACGTCGACCCCTCGGCGGTCAGCGCCGGGGCGGCCGGCCGGCTGCCGGGCTACCTGCTGTACCTGTTCCCCGTGCTGATGCCGGTCGCGGTGCTCGTCGTGCCGCTGCTCGACCTCGTGCTGGCCGTCGTACGGCGCACCCGGGCCGGGCGCCGTCCCTGGCACCCGGACGCCGAGCACCTGCACCACCAGCTGCTGTCACTCGGGCACAGCCACACCGGCGCCGTCGTGGTCCTGTACCTGTGGACCGCGCTGGTCGCCTGGGGGGCCGCTGCCTTCGCGCTGATGCCGGTCGTGCTGGCGCTGGTCGTGACCGTGGCGCTGCTGACGCTGGCGCTCGCGCTCACGGCGACGGGTTCGCGCGCGGCCAAGGCTGTCGGGCGCTTGTGATAACGTTCACAAGCGCACTGGAGCACACTGCTTGACCGGATGCCGGGCCGCTCTTGACCGGAGCGTGACCGGACCGCAGACCCTAGGCTGACACCGACCGACACCCGCCCGACACCGCCCGACCGACCACCCCCGAGCCGCCGAGAGGCAGGCCCCCGCGATGGCCCAGGACGACCGCACCGACCCGGCGCCGAGCGCGTCGTTCGACGCCATGCTGCGCGGTTCCGTGCTGCCGACCGTCGTCGTCGCCGTCGTCGCGGTCGTCGGCTGCGCCTTCATCGGGGCCCGCGAGGCCTGGTCCGCGGCGCTGGGCGCCGCCCTGGTGGTCGTCTTCTTCTCGCTGAGCCTGCTCGTCATGCGCCGCACCGCGCACCTGGCCCCGACCACGGTGATGGCGGTCGTGCTCGCCACCTACACCGCCAAGATCCTGGCGCTCGGCGTCGCGATGGTGTTGCTGCGTGACGCGTCGTGGTTGTCCGGCACGGCCCTGGGGCTGACCGTCGTGGCGTGCACGATCGTCTGGCTGGGGTTCGAGATGCGGGCCTTCACGCGGCTGCGGGTGCTGGTGTGACGACGCCCGATCCGGCCCTCAGCCGCTGCTACGGTGAGGCCCGTCATGAGCCAGGAACCCCCCGCACCGCGTCCCCGACCCGGCGAGGTGCCGACGTCGACGCGCGAGGCGGACCAGGCGTGGCGGGCGTTCGCCTACCTGCTGTCCGGGCCGCTGCTGTACGGCGGTGCCGGGTGGCTGCTCGACCACTGGCTGGGCACCTCCTTCCTGCTGCCGCTGGGCATCGTGGGCGGGATGGCGCTGTCGGTCTACCTGATCTGGTTCCGCTACGGTTCACGTTGATCTGGGCGGGAACCCGACCGACCACCCGCTGTTCGAGCACCGCACCGACGTCCGAGGAGATCAAGTGAGCATCGTGGCTCTGGCCGCCGAGGGCTCGACGTACGAGACCCCGGGGGTCGCGGACTTCTGGCAGCCCCTGATCGGCAGCGGCGCGTTCGCCATAACCCGCGCCAGCATCGTCATCATGCTGTCGGTGGCGATCTTGTCCTGGTTGCTGCTGGCCGGCACCAAGAAGCTGACGGTCGTCCCGAGCAAGGGCCAGTTCGCCACCGAGTCGGCGTACGGCCTGGTGCGCAACGGGTTGGGCCGCGACATCATCGGCAGCCACGACTTCCTGAAGTTCGTCCCGCTGCTGTTCACGATGTTCGTGCTGATCCTGCTGAACAACCTGTTCAGCGTGATCCCGGTCGTGCAGTTCCCGACGATGAGCCGCATCGGCTTCCCCGCGGCCCTGGCGCTGGTCGTGTTCGCGGTCTACCACGCGGTCGGGTTCCGCAAGCACGGCTTCGTCGGGTACTTCAAGTCGATCATCCCGGCGGGGCTGTCGATCGGGCTGATGATCCCGATCTTCCTGCTCGAGCTGATCACCGACCTGTTCACCCGGCCGGTCACGCTCGCCCTGCGGCTGTTCGGCAACATGTTCGCCGGCCACCTGCTGCTGGTGCTGTTCATCGGCGGCGGCGAGTACCTGCTGCTGCACGGCGCCGGCGGGCTCAAGATCGCCGGCGTCGGCGCCCTCGGCATGGGCTTCGTGATGACGGTCTTCGAGATCCTGGTGCAGGTGCTGCAGGCGTACATCTTCACGCTGCTCGCCGCCCTCTACATCGCCGGCGCCGTCGCCGACGAGCACTGACTTTCCCCCTTTCCCGGGGCGCCCGTCCTGGGAAGACACCGCAGAGAATGGAATGAACATGACCGGTGACATCGCGATCCTCGGCTACGGCCTGTCCGCCATCGGCCCCGGCGTCGGTGTCGGTCTGATCTTCGCCGCCTACATCAACGGGGTCGCCCGTCAGCCCGAGGCCCGGGGCATGCTGCAGCCGATCGCCTTCCTGGGCTTCGCGCTCGCCGAGGCGCTGGCCATCTTCGGTCTGGCGCTGGCGTTCGTCTTCAAGGGCTGAACGAGCTCTCCCGACCCCTGACCTGAGCCACGAGGAGAACCCGTGCCGCACACCGCGATCCAGGCGATCGACTGGGAGTCGACGTACCCGATCATCCCTCACCCCGGTGAGCTGATCTTCGGGTTCGTCGCCATCGCGATCCTGTACTACGTCGTGGCGAAGAAGGTGGTGCCGCGGCTGGAGGCGATGTACGCCGAGCGCACCGCCGCCATCGAGGGCCAGATCGAGCAGGCCGACCAGGCCCAGGCCGAGGCGCAGGCCGCGCTCGAGGAGTACCGGGCGGCCCTGGCCGAGGCACGGGGCGAGGCGGTGCGCATCCGCGAGGACGCGCGCGCCGAGGGCGCCCAGATCCTGGCCGAGATGCGCACCCAGGCGCAGACCGAGGCCCAGCGCATCCACGACCAGGCCACCGCGCAGATCGAGGCCGAGCGCCAGCAGGCGGTCGTCTCGCTGCGGCACGAGGTGGGGCGCCTGGCCACCGACCTGGCATCACGGGTCGTGGGCGAGTCGCTCGAGGACGAGGCGCGTCAGCGTCGCACCGTCGAGCGGTTCCTGGCTGAGCTGGAGGCCTGATGCGGGGCACCAGCCGGGGCTCGCTGCTCTCGGCCCAGGAGCGCCTGCAGACGCTGCTGGGCACGACGGGCACCGACCGCGCCGCGGTCGGCGACGCGCTGTTCGCCGTCACCGGGGTGCTGGACTCCAGCGCCTCGCTGCGGCGGGCGCTGACCGACCCCTCGCGCGACGGTGAGGCCAAGGCCGGGCTCGTCGTCCGGCTGCTGCAGGGCAAGGTCGAGGGCTCGGTCGTCGACCTGGTGGCCGGCCTGGCCCGCTCGCGGTGGGCACGCTCGCGCGACCTCGCCGACGCCGTCGAGCTGCTGGCCGTCACGGCCGAGGTCTCCTCCGCCCAGGAGCGCGGCGAGCTCGACCGGGTCGAGGACGAGCTGTTCCGGTTCCGCCGCACCGTCGACGGCGACCCCGGGCTGCGCGCCGCGCTCACCGACCGCACGGCGTCCGGCGAGCGCAAGGCCGCGTTGGTCTCGGCGCTGCTCGAGACCAAGGTCGCGCCGGCCACGCTGCGCCTGGCCCGGCAGGCGGTCCTCGCGGGCCGCGGGCTGCGGCTGGACGCGGTGCTGACCACGTACGGCGAGATCGCCGCCAAGGCCCGCGAGCAGCTCGTCGCGCACGTCGTCGTCGCCCTGCCGCTCGAGACGGCCCAGCGCGACCGCCTGGCCGCGGCGCTGCAGCGCCAGTACGGGCGCGACGTCCACCTGAACATCGACGTCGACCCCGACGTCATCGGTGGCATCAAGGTCGAGATCGGCGACGAGGTGCTCGACGGCACCATCGCCCGCCGCCTGGACGACGCCCGCCGGCGCCTGGCGCGCTGACCATGTCCTTCCCGACCAGCACGACCTTGTCGACCAGAACGACCAGAGCACAGCCCAGAGCAGCCACGAGAGAGCAGGGACAGCGATGACGGAGCTCACGATCCGTCCGGACGAGATCCGGGACGCACTGGACGGTTTCGTCCGGTCCTACGAGCCGGGAGCGGCCTCGCGCGACGAGGTCGGTCGCGTCACCGAGGCCGGCGACGGCATCGCCCGCGTCGAGGGTCTGCCCTCGGTCATGGCCAACGAGCTGCTGCGCTTCGCCGACGGCACCCTGGGCCTGGCGCTGAACCTGGACGTGCGCGAGATCGGCGTCGTCGTCCTCGGTGAGTTCTCGGGCATCGAGGAGGGCCAGGAGGTCAGCCGCACCGGCGAGATCCTCTCGGTGCCGGTCGGCGACAACTTCCTCGGCCGGGTCGTCGACCCGCTCGGCACCCCGATCGACGGCCTCGGCGACATCGAGGCCGACGACCGCCGCGCCCTGGAGACCCAGGCGGCGTCGGTCATCGACCGCAAGTCGGTGCACGAGCCGCTGCAGACCGGCATCAAGGCCATCGACGCGATGACGCCGATCGGCCGCGGCCAGCGCCAGCTCATCATCGGTGACCGTCAGGTCGGCAAGACCGCCGTCGCGATCGACACGATCATCAACCAGAAGCAGTTCTGGGCGACCGGCGACCCGACCAAGCAGGTGCGCTGCATCTACGTGGCGATCGGCCAGAAGGGCTCGACCATCGCCGCCGTCCGCGGCGCGCTGGAGGAGGCCGGGGCCCTGGAGTACACCACCATCGTCGCGGCGCCGGCGTCCGACCCGGCCGGCTTCAAGTACCTCGCGCCCTACACCGGCTCGGCCCTGGGCCAGCACTGGATGTACCAGGGCAAGCACGTCCTGATCGTGTTCGACGACCTGTCCAAGCAGGCCGAGGCCTACCGCGCCGTGTCGCTGCTGCTGCGTCGTCCGCCGGGCCGCGAGGCCTACCCCGGCGACGTGTTCTACCTGCACTCGCGGCTGCTCGAGCGGTGCGCCAAGCTGTCCGACAAGCTCGGCAGCGGCTCGATGACCGGCCTGCCGATCATCGAGACCAAGGCCAACGACGTGTCGGCGTACATCCCGACCAACGTCATCTCGATCACCGACGGTCAGATCTTCCTCGAGTCCGACCTGTTCAACGCCAACCAGCGCCCGGCCGTGAACGTCGGCGTGTCGGTGTCGCGGGTGGGTGGTGCGGCGCAGATCAAGGCGATGAAGTCGGTGTCGGGCCGGTTGAAGATCGACCTCGCGCAGTTCCGCGCCCTCGAGGCGTTCGCGATGTTCGCCTCCGACCTGGACGCCGCCTCGCGGCAGCAGCTCTCGCGCGGCCAGCGGCTGATGGAGCTGCTCAAGCAGGGCCAGTACTCGCCGTTCCCGGTCGAGGACCAGGTCGTCTCGATCTGGTTGGGCACCACCGGCCAGCTCGACGACATCGCGGTGCCCGACGTCCGGCGCTTCGAGGCCGAGCTGCTCGCCCACCTGCGGCGCTCGAGCCAGGTGCTGACGACGATCCGCGAGACCGGCAAGTTCGAGGAGGACACCGAGACCACGCTCAAGGGCGAGGTCGACGAGTTCAAGAAGGGCTTCGGCTCGGCAGGTCGCGACAGCGTCGAGCCCGGTCACGAGGAGTCGACGCCGCTCGAGGACGCCGACGTCGCCCAGGAGCAGATCGTCCGACAGAAGCGCGGCTGACCCGATGGGCGCACAGCAGCGGGTCTACCGACAGCGGATCAACTCCACCACGTCGATGAAGAAGATCTTTAGCGCGATGGAGCTCATCGCGACGTCCCGGATCTCGCGCTCGCGCGCGGCGGTCGCGGCGTCGACGCCGTACGCCCGGGCCATCACCCGGGCCGTCTCGGCGGTCGCGACGTTCTCCAACACCGAGCACCCGCTGATCACCGAGAAGGCCGAGGTCAAGCGGGCCGCGGTGCTGGTCGTCACCAGCGACCGGGGAATGGCGGGGGCCTACTCCTCCAACGTCGCCAAGGAGGCCGAGCGGCTCAGCGAGCGGCTGCGGCAGCGCGGGATCGAGCCGGTGCCGTACGTCGTCGGCCGCAAGGGCTCGGCGTTCTACCGGTTCCGCCGCCGGCCCGTCGAGCAGGAGTGGATCGGCTTCAGCGAGGCCCCGCAGTACTCGCACGCCCGCGAGATCGGCGAGGTGCTCGTCGAGGCGTTCCTCAAGGGGTCCGACGAGGGCGGGGTCGACGAGATCCACGTCGTCTACACCCGGTTCGTCAACATGGTCACGCAGGAGCCGGACGACCTGCGGCTGCTGCCCCTGGAGGTCGTCGAGGGTGCCGAGGCGCCCGAGCCGGACGACGTCCTGCCGCTGTACGAGTTCGAGCCCAACGCCGAGGCCGTCTTCGACGCGCTGCTGCCCAAGTACATCGGCAGCCGCATCTACAACGCGTTGCTGCAGGCCGCGGCCAGCGAGCACGCCGCTCGTCAGCGGGCGATGAAGTCGGCGTCCGACAACGCGCAGGACCTCATCCGCCTGTACACCCGGCTGGCCAACCAGGCCCGCCAGTCCGAGATCACCCAGGAGATCAGCGAGATCGTCGGCGGAGCCGACGCGCTGGCCTCCGCCGGGGCCGAGAGCTGAGAGAGAGACAGACCATGACCGCGACTGCCACCGAGAACGCTGCCGAGACCGGCTCTGCCGGTGTGGGACGCATCGCCCGGGTCATCGGCCCCGTCGTCGACATCGAGTTCCCGGCCGACGCCATGCCCGAGATCTACAACGCCCTCGAGATCGACTTCGAGCTGGCCGGCGAGGCCCGCACCCTGGTCCTGGAGGTCGCCCAGCACATCGGCGACAACCTGATCCGCGCCATCGCCATGAAGCCCACCGACGGCCTCGTCCGCGGGTCCGCGGTGCGCGACACCGGCAAGGGCATCTCGGTGCCGGTCGGTGACGTCACCAAGGGCCACGTCTTCAACGCGACCGGCGACTGCCTGAACCTCAAGGAGGGCGAGACCCTCGAGGTCACCGAGCGCTGGCCGATCCACCGCAAGGCCCCGGCCTTCGACCAGCTCGAGTCCAAGACCGAGATGTTCCAGACCGGCATCAAGGTCATCGACCTGCTGACGCCGTACGTGCTCGGCGGCAAGATCGGCCTGTTCGGCGGCGCCGGCGTCGGCAAGACCGTCCTGATCCAGGAGATGATCGCCCGCGTCGCCCGCGACCACGACGGCGTCTCGGTGTTCGCCGGGGTCGGCGAGCGCACCCGCGAGGGCAACGACCTGATCGAGGAGATGACCGAGTCCGACGTCATCGGCCAGACCGCCCTGGTCTTCGGCCAGATGGACGAGCCGCCGGGCACCCGGCTGCGGGTGGCGCTGTCGGCGCTGACCATGGCCGAGTACTTCCGCGACGTCCAGAACCAGGACGTGCTGCTGTTCATCGACAACATCTTCCGGTTCACCCAGGCGGGTTCGGAGGTCTCGACGCTGCTCGGCCGCATGCCGTCCGCCGTCGGGTACCAGCCCACCCTCGCCGACGAGATGGGCGTGCTGCAGGAGCGAATCACCTCGACCCGGGGCCACTCGATCACCTCGATGCAGGCGATCTACGTGCCGGCCGACGACTACACCGACCCGGCCCCGGCGACGACGTTCGCCCACCTGGACGCCACCACCGAGCTCTCGCGCGACATCGCCTCGCTCGGCATCTACCCCGCCGTCGACCCGCTGACGTCGACCTCGCGGATCCTGGACCCGCGGTACATCTCGGCCGAGCACTACAACACCGCGGTGCGCGTCAAGCAGATCCTGCAGCGCAACAAGGAGCTGCAGGACATCATCGCGATCCTCGGCGTCGACGAGCTGTCCGAGGAGGACAAGACGCTGGTCTCGCGCGCGCGGCGCATCCAGCGGTTCCTGTCGCAGAACACCTACGTGGCCAAGCAGTTCACCGGCATCGAGGGCTCGACGGTGCCGCTGGACGAGACCATCGACGCGTTCACCAAGATCGCCGACGGTGACTACGACCACGTCGCCGAGCAGGCCTTCTTCATGTGCGGCGGGCTCGAGGACGTCGAGCGCAACCAGGAGCGCATCCAGAAGTCGCTCTGACCTCACCGACACACCACGAACGGGGCACGCAGGACTCCTGCGGTGCCCCGTTCGTGGTCCCTCGGCGTCGCCGCGTGGGTAGGGTCGCGCCCATGCCCTTGTCGCCGCAGGAGTTCTACGCCCACGCCTTGCGCGCCGCGGACGACGAGGGCCGGCTTCCGCCGTCCGGCATGACCGGCTGGGAGATCTTCCCGTTCGAGCCGGACGGGCTGCGCACCGTCCCGCTGCTGCCCCCCGAGCTGCCCGAGCCGCCGCGCCGGGGTGAGGGCGGTCGTCCGTTCGAGGCGTGCACCCGGGCCGACGTCCGCAACGGCAGCGAGGCCGAGATCTGGCGCACTACGACCTCAGCGACCTGCCCGACGACCTGGCGGCGCAGCTGGGGGTGCTGACGGTGCACGTCGCCCGGGCGGTCGAGGGCCTGCCGCACGTCGCGCGGGTGCACGTGAGCAAGTGGGGCGACGGGGGAGCGCACCTGCACCTGTTCTTCTTCGCCCGCCCCGAGGGGTTCGCGCAGCTGCGTGGGACCTGCCTCGCGCTGTGGGACGACCTGCTGCCGGCCACCCCCAGGGACGTGCGCGACGCCGACGCCGCGGCCGTCGCCCGGGCGCTGGTGGGGTCGTACGGCGGCACCGCACTGACCTAGTACCCTGTCCTGACCACCTGCCGCACCGCCGTCCGCGCGGTGCATCGACGACCCGGAGGACGCCCGTGACGCTCAAGGTCGAGCTGGTCGCCGCCGACCGCAAGGTCTGGAGCGGTGACGCCGCGCGCGTCATCGCCAGGACCGCGGACGGCGAGATCGGCATCCTCACCGGCCACGCACCCCTGCTCGGGGTGCTCGTCGAGGGCGAGATCCGGATCGCGGGCGAGGGGGCCGACGTGGTGGCCACCGTCGACGGCGGGTTCCTGTCGGTCGACCACGACCGCGTGACGATCGTCGCCGAGACGGCGAACGTCGGCTCCGAGCACGCCGGCTGATCGCAGCACCGGCGTGAACGGCCTCCTGATCCCGCTCGAGGTCGTCGGCGCGCTCGTCGCCCTGCTGGTGGTGCTCATCGCGGTCTTCATCGCGCGGCGCCGGTTCCTGTCCCGCTACACCGGCACGTTCGAGTGCTCGCTGCGCACCTCGACGAACGCGCTGGGCAAGGGCTGGGTGCTGGGGCTGGCCCGGTACGAGGCCGACCGGATCGAGTGGTTCCGGGTCTTCGACCTGTCGTGGCGCCCGAAGCGGGTGCTGCGCCGCGGCGACGTGCACGTGAGGGAACGCCGTCAGCCGCGCGGCCCCGAGGCCTTCGCGGTCATGGCCGGGTCGGTCATCGTGCGCTGCGCCGACGAGCACGGGCCGCTCGAGCTGGCGATGAGCGACCAGTCCTACACCGGGTTCGCGTCCTGGCTGGAGTCCGCGCCCCCGGGACAGAACGTCTCGGTCGCCTGACCCGCCCGGTTCAGCTCACTGCGGGATGGGCTCGCGCCCGCCGCCGGGCACCCACAGGACGTCGCCGCCGCGGTCGTGGTTGGCGCAGCGGCCCAGCACGAACAGCAGGTCGGACAGCCGGTTCAGGTACCGCGCCGTCAGCGGGTTGACGCCGCCCTCGTCGTCCGTCCCGTAGGCCTCGATGGCCGCCCAGGTGGCCCGCTCGGCCCGGCGCGTCACCGTGCGCGCGACGTGCAGGTAGGCGCTGCCCGGCGTACCGCCCGGCAGCACGAACGAGCGCAGCGTCTCCAGCGGCTCGCCGAACCGGTCGCACGCCTGCTCGAGCTCGTCGATCCACGCGGCGTGCACGCGCAGTGGCGGGTGGTCGTACGTCGGGGCCAGCGGGGTGCACAGGTCGGCGCCGACGTCGAACAGGTCGTTCTGCAGCCGGGTCAGCGTCGCGACGACGTCGGCCGGCAGGTCGCCGCAGGTCACGGCGACGCCGATGGCGCTGTTCGCCTCGTCCACGTCGGCGTAGGCGACCAGCCGCGGGTCGGTCTTGTGCGTGCGGGACATGTCACCGAGCGAGGTGCTGCCGTCGTCGCCGGTACGGGTGTAGATCTGGGAGAGGACGACCATGGCACGACAGTAGCCTTTCGCCTCGTGGACAGGTTCAGGGTGGTCGGTGGTGGCCCGCTGCTGGGCGAGGTCCGCGTCGTCGGCGCCAAGAACAGCGCGCTCAAGCTGATGGCGGCCGCCTTGCTGGCCGTCGGTGAGAGCGTCCTGGTCAACGTCCCCGACATCGTCGACGTGGGCATCATGGCCGAGCTGCTGCGCCGGCTGGGCTGCGCGGTCGAGCACGACGCCGCCGCCGGCCGGGTGGTCATCGGCGTCCCTGAGCGGCTGGGCCACCGGGCCGACTACGAGCTGGTGCGGGCGATGCGCGCCTCGATCAGCGTCCTCGGCCCGCTCACCGTGCGCTGCGGCCTGGCCGACGTGGCGGTGCCCGGCGGCGACGCCATCGGCTCGCGGGGGCTCGACCTGCACGCCGCGGGTCTGCGCTCCCTCGGCGCCAGGGTGCACGTCGACCACGGCTACCTGGTGGCCGAGGCTCCGGACGGCCTGGTGGGTGCCCCGATCGAGCTGGAGTTCCCCTCCGTCGGTGCCACCGAGAACGTGCTGATGGCCGCGGTGCTGGCCCGCGGCACCACGATCGTCGACAACGCCGCCCGCGAACCGGAGATCGTCGACCTCGCGATGATGCTGCAGGCCATGGGCGCCGGCATCGAGGGCGCCGGCAGCTCGACCATCGTGGTCACGGGCGTGAGCGCGCTGCGCCCGGTGGAGCACCGCGTCGTCGGCGACCGGATCGCGGCCGGCACGTTCGCGTTCGCCGCCGCCCTCACCGGTGGCGACGTGCTGGTGCGCGGCGTCGACCCCGAGCACCTGGGGATCGTCGTGGACTCGCTGCGATCGGCCGGCGCGACGGTGACGCCCGAGCCGGCGGCCCTGCGGGTCGTCGGCCCGCGTCGGCCGCGCGCGATCGACGTCGCCACGCTTCCCTACCCGGGGTTCCCCACCGACCTGCAGCCGTTCGCCCTGGTGCTGGACGCCGTCGCCACCGGCGCCGCGATGGTCACCGAGAACATGTTCGAGGCCCGGTTCCACACCGCGGCCGAGCTGGGCCGCCTCGGGGCCGACGTCCGCGTCGACGGGCACCACGCGCTCGTGCGCGGCGTCGAGCGGCTGTCGGCGGCACCCGTGGTGGGCAGCGACATCCGGGCCGCCGCTGCCCTGGTGCTGGCGGGGCTGGTCGCCGACGGAGTCACCACGGTCGAGGGCGTCGACCACGTGCGCCGCGGGTATGTCGACTACGCGGCCGACCTGCGGGCGCTGGGTGCCGACGTCGTGACCGAGCCCGTCGGGGACCTGCCGACCGTGCCCCTGGGTGCGGGCCGGGTCTAGGACGCGCCCCGCAGGACGGCGCGAGCCACGCGCTCCTCCTGCGGGAACACCATGACGCGCGGACCGCCCGTCGTGGGTGCCAAGGTGGCGCGGATGCCCACGCCGACCAGCCGGGCCCGGATCAGCTCGGCCTCGACGAAGGTGGCCGGCGAGGCGACCGGTACGAGCAGGCCGTACTCGTCCTCGGCACCGACGCGGGCCGGGCGCGAGACGACCGAGCTGCCCCGGCTGAAGGTCCAGCGCAGCAGCAGCACCAGCACGACCACCGCCGCGACGGCGATGATCGGACCGTAGAAGGCGGAGTAGCTGCCCCAGGACGCCACCGCGCCAGTGTGTGGGTGATGGTCGGCCAGCGCCACCCGCGGCGCGGTCGCCCGGCCCACGACCGAACCGTCGCTCACGGTGCGAGGTGGCCGATCGAGACCGGATCGAGACCAGATCGTGAACGAGCCGCGATGTGCGCGCCCGTGTCTGTGGGCATCCTAGGTGCACGCCGCACGCCAGGGGGTTCGCGGCGAGAGGGGGGACCATGATCGACCTGACCGGCGCCGGGCGCCAGGACGCCTCCAGCCGCGGTGCCGAGGTCGGCGAGGTGGTCGCCGGTGCCGAGCTGGTCATCCGCGGCCGGGTGGACGTCGCGTCCGTCGGCCACGTGCGCGACGCGCTGCACCGCGCCGTCGATGTGGGCGTCGGCGACCTGGTCGTGCACCTGGACGAGGTCGAGCTGCACGACGCCGCCGGCCTCGGTGTGCTCCTCGGAGCCCACCGCCGGGCCCGGTCGGCCGGTCGACGCCTGGTGCTGGTCGGCGTCCCGGGTCGGCTCGAGCGGTTGATCCGGCACACCCGGCTGCACCGGGTGCTGGTGCGCCGCGAGGCGCCCGTCTCGGCCTGAGGACGCACCACCCACGTCGAGCCGCCCCCAGCCATGATGGGCGGGTGCATCTGGCTCTTGCGATGGTGTCGTTGGTCGTCGTCGTGACGCTCGTGGCGGGACTCGCCGGCCGGGTCGGTGTGTCTGCGCCGCTGGTGCTCGTGCTGGTCGGCGTCGTCGGGGCCTACCTGCCGTTCGTCCCCGACGTGCGGCTGGATCCCGAGCTCGTGCTGGTCGGGCTGCTCCCGCCGCTGCTGTACGCCACGTCGATCCGCACCTCGCTGGTCGACATCCGCGCCGACCGGCGCGCCATCGTCCTGCTGTCGGTCGGGTTGGTCGTCTTCTCGACCGTCGTGGTCGCCCTGGTCGCGTACGCGGTGGTGCCCGGCGGCTTCACCCTCGCCGCGGCGTTCGCCCTCGGAGCGGTCGTCGCCCCGCCGGACGCCGTCGCGGCGACCGCGGTGGCGCGCCGCGTGGGGATGCCCCGCCGGCTGGTCTCGCTGCTCGAGGGCGAGAGCCTGCTCAACGACGCGACCGCCCTCGTCGCGCTCAACTCCGCACGCCTGGCCATGGCCGCCAGCGTGTCGCTGCTGGTGGTCGTGCGTGACTTCGCACTGGCGGCACTGGGGGGTCTGCTCACCGGGCTGGTCGTGGCGGTGGTGTTCGCCCGGGTGCGGCGGATGGTCGACAGCCCGGTCATCGACACCGTGCTGTCGCTGCTGGCTCCCTTCGTCGCCTACCTGGCCGCCGAGACGGTGCACGGCTCCGGCGTCCTGGCGGTGGTGCTGACCGGCGTGGTGCTGGCCCACAGGTCGCACCTGCTGCAGTCCGGCGCCTCGCGGCTGGCCGAGGCGAGCAACTGGCGCACCGTGCAGTTCCTGCTGGAGAACAGCGTCTTCCTGCTGATCGGCCTGCAGCTGCCCTTCGTGCTGAACCAGGCCCGAGCGCAGGTGGATGACGGGCGGCTCGCGCTGGTCTGCGCGCTGGTGCTGCTGGCGGTGCTGGTCGCCCGTCCCGTCTACATCTTCGCGGCCGTGGTGGTCTTCCGCCTGCTGGCCCGGCGGTTCGACGTCGAGGCGTGGAGCTGGCCGTACGCCACGGTCGTGTCGTGGGCGGGCATGCGCGGCGTGGTCACGCTGGCCGCGGCCTTCTCCCTGCCCGAGTCGACGCCGCAGCGCGGGGTGCTGCTGCTGGCCGCCTTCGTCGTCGTCGTGGGCACGCTCGCGCTGCAGGGCCTGACCCTGCCGGCGCTGGTGAGCCGGATGGGGTTGCCGGCCCCGGACGCCGCCGAGGACGCGCTGCAGCGCGCCGCGCTGCTGACGGAGGTCGCGTCCGCCGGCGAGGCCCGGCTGCAGGCCGAGCGCTCGCAGAACGACCCGCAGGACGTCGTCGACCAGCTGACCGAGCGCTCGCGCCGGCGCGCCGACGTCGCGTGGGAGCGCCTCGGTCGGGCCACCAGCGAGTACGAGCCGCCCACCGCGGCGTACGTGCGGCTGCGGCTGGCGATGCTCGACGCCGAGCGGCTCGCCGTCGTCCGGGCTCGCGACGAGGGCCGGTTCGACAACGAGGTCCTGCGCTCGGTCCAGGCGGTGGTCGACATCGAGGAGTCGCTGCTGGACCGCACCGAGGTGCAGACCGAGCGACTCAGCCACGACCTGACCGCTGCGAGCGGCGACGCCGGGTGCGACCACCTGCGTGAGGCCCCGGTCGGCGTTCGCCCGCGCACGCCGCAGGGGTGTGAGGGGTGCCTGGAGGAAGGCACCACCTGGGTGCACCTGCGACTGTGCCTGACCTGCGGCCGGGTGGGGTGCTGCGACTCCTCGCAGCAGCGTCACGCCGCCGCCCACCACGCCGAGACCGGGCACCCGGTGATGCGCAGCTTCGAGCCGCACGAGGCGTGGCGCTGGTGCTACGTCGACGAGCTGCTGGGCTGAGGCGGCTGTGCTGCAGCGCATCGAGGCCTGCTACGACGCCCTTCCGCGCACGGGTGCCCGACCCGAGCAGGTGGGGCCGCTGACGCTGTTCGTCCGTGCGGGCGTGGGCTGGCCGTTCTACGCGCGGCCGAGCCCGGGGGCCGGACCGGTCACCGCGGACGACGTAGCCGCGGTTCGCCGTCGCCAGGTCGAGCTGGGCGTCCCGCAGGCGCTGGAGTGGGTCGAGGACCTCTGCCCGAGCCTGGCCGGGGCGGCGCAGGCGGCCGGGCTCGTCGTCCGGCACTGCCCGCTGCTCGTGCTGTCGGGTGCGCCCGTCACGACGGACGTCGCCGCGACCGTGCGGGTCCTGTCCGGCGACGAGCCCGACCTGGCCGTGTGCGAGGCCGTGGCGCACGTCGGTTTCGGCGCCGGGCACGGCACGCGGGTGGGGCCGGCCGGCGCGGCCGAGCGCGACGCGGCCGCGCTTGCCAGTGACCCGGCGCGGATCCAGGGGCTGCGCGTGGCGCTCGCCGACGGGTCGGCCGCGCGCGTGGTGGCGGACGATCCGGCGCTCGGGCCGGTCGCCGTCGGCGGGTACCAGCACGCCCTGGGCGTCGCCGAGATCGTGGGTGTGGCGACGCTGCCCGCAGTGCGCCGCCGCGGGCTGGCCGGCGCCGTAACCGCGCGGCTGGCCGGGCTGGCGGTCGAGCGCGGCCTGACGACGGTGTTCCTGTCGGCCCAGGACGACGACGTCGCGCGGGTCTACGAGCGGATCGGGTTCACCCGGATCGGCACGGCCGGCCTCGCCGAGCCGGGCTGAGGATCGTCGACAACGGCCGGTCGACGTGGTGGGATACGCCAAGCGAGCCGGCGACGTCACGACCGGCCCTCGACGAGGAGGATCCCGTTGCTGCGCAACGACTTCTACACCCCGCAGGTGCAAGGTGCGTACAAGCTGCACTCGCTCGGTGGGTTCGAGCTCGAAGAGGGCGGCACGATCCCCGACCTGCAGCTGGCCTACGCCACCTACGGTGAGCTCAACGAGGCCAAGGACAACGCGATCCTGATCCCGACCTGGTTCTCGGGGACGCACCAGACCTGGGAGCAGGTCTACATCGGCGAGGGACGCGCTCTGGACCCGAGCCGGTGGTTCATCGTCGTCGTCAACCAGATCGGCAACGGGCTCTCGACGTCGCCGCACAACACCGACGGCGACGTGGCGATGTCGAGGTTCCCGAAGGTGCGGATCGGGGACGACGTCCGGGCTCAGCGCCAGCTGCTGGGGGACCTGTTCGGGATCGAGCGTCTCGCGCTCGTCGTCGGTGGCTCGATGGGGGCTCAGCAGACCTACGAGTGGGCGGTCCGCTACCCCGACCAGGTGCTGCGCGCGGCGCCCATCGCCGGCACGGCGCAGAACACCCCGCACGACGTCCTCTACGTCCAGTCGCTGATCGACGCCATCACCTCCGACCCCGGGCTGGCCGGCGGCGAGTACGCCTCGAACACCGACGTCGCCGCGGGGCTGCGGCGGCACGCGGGCATCTGGTCCGTCATGGGCCTGTCGACCGAGTTTTGGAAGACCGAGTTCTGGCGCACCATCGTCGTCGGCGACGTCAGGTTCGGCAGCCTCGAGGAGTTCCAGACCGGGTTCATGGAGGGCGTCTTCGCGCAGATGGACCCGAACGCGCTGCTCACCATGGCCTGGAAGTGGCAGCGGGGCGACGTCGCACGACTGACCGGCGGCGACCTGGCCGAGGCCCTCGGGCGGATCACCGCCAAGACCTACGTGATGCCGATCGACGAGGACATGTTCTTCCCGGTGCGCGACTGCGCCTTCGAGCAGGCCATGGTGCCCGGCAGCGAGCTGCGGGTGCTGTCGAGCATCGCCGGCCACTTCGGTCTCTTCGGCTTCGAGCAGACCTACCTGGACGCCGTGGACGCCAACCTGCGAGAGCTGCTGGACACCCCGGTCTGACGTCGGGGGTGACGACGCTCACGCCGCTCGGGACTGCCGCGCCGCGGGGAGTCGAAGGTACGGTGCGGAGCAGGACGAGGAGGTCCACCGTGCCCCTGCAGCAGACGCCCCGAGACCGTCCCTGGGTCATGCGCACCTACGCCGGGCACTCCAGCGCCACGGCGTCCAACGCGCTGTTCCGCACGAACCTCGGCAAGGGCCAGACCGGCCTGTCCGTCGCCTTCGACCTGCCGACCCAGACCGGCTACGACCCCGACCACGAGCTCGCCCGCGGTGAGGTCGGCAAGGTCGGGGTGCCGATCGCGCACGTGGGCGACGTCCGGGCGCTGTTCGACCGGATCCCGCTGCAGCAGATGAACACCTCGATGACGATCAACGCCACCGCGATGTGGCTGCTCGCGCTCTACCAGGTCGTGGCCGAGGAGCAGGCGCTGGCTGCGGGCGAGGACCCGGCTGCCGTCGTCCGCGAGCTGGCCGGCACCACCCAGAACGACATCATCAAGGAGTACCTCTCACGCGGGACGTACGTCTTCGCACCTGCGCCGAGCCTGCGACTGATCACCGACATGATCGCGTACACGGTCACGGCGATGCCGCGGTGGAACCCGATCAACGTCTGCAGCTACCACCTGCAGGAGGCAGGCGCGACGCCGGTGCAGGAGGTCGCGTACGCGCTGTCGACGGCGATCGCGGTGCTGGATGCGGTGCGGGACAGCGGTCAGGTGCCCGCCGAGCGGTTCCCGGACGTCGTCGCGCGGGTCTCGTTCTTCGTCAACGCGGGGGTGCGGTTCGTCGAGGAGATGTGCAAGGTGCGCGCCTTCACCCAGCTCTGGGACGAGCTGACCCTCGAGCGCTACGGGATCCAGGACCCCGCCGCGCGGCGCTTCCGGTACGGCGTGCAGGTGAACTCGCTCGGCCTGACCGAGGCGCAGCCGGAGAACAACGTGCAGCGCATCGTGCTCGAGATGCTCGCCGTGACGCTGTCGAAGGACGCCCGGGCGCGGGCGGTGCAGCTGCCGGCGTGGAACGAGGCGCTGGGCCTGCCCCGACCCTGGGACCAGCAGTGGTCGCTGCGGATGCAGCAGGTGCTCGCGTTCGAGTCCGACCTGCTCGAGCACGACGACCTGTTCGAGGGCAGTGTCGTCGTGGCGGCCAAGGTGGCCCAGATCATCGAGGGCGCCAAGGCCGAGATGCAGCGGGTGCAGGACGTCGGCGGTGCCGTCGCCGCGATCGAGTCCGGGTACATGAAGTCCGCCCTCGTGGCCTCGCACTCGTTGCGGCGTCAGCGGATCGAGGCAGGTCTGGACGTCGTCGTCGGGGTGAACCGGTTCGAGACCACCGAACCCAGCCCGCTCACCGCCGACCTCGGAGCAGCGGTCCAGCTGGTCGATCCGCGCGTCGAGCAGCAGGCCGTCGACGCGGTGAAGCAGTGGCGCGACGACCGTGACGCCGACCCCGAGCGCCGCGCGCAGGCGTCCGAAGCGTTGCGGCACCTAGTTTCTGACGCTTCCGGTAGCGCCAACCTGATGACGTCGACGTTGGCCTGCGCCCGGGCCGGCGTCACGACGGGGGAGTGGGCGCAGGCGCTGCGCGGGGTGTTCGGTGAGTACCGCGCGCCGACCGGGGTGAGCGGGACGGTGGGGGCGTCGTCCGGGCTGGGCGAGGACGCCGGCCGCGCCCTGGCGCAGGTGCGCGACCTGGTGCGTCGCACGGGTGACGAGCTCGGGGGCCGGCTGCGGCTGCTGATCGGCAAGCCGGGACTGGACGGGCACTCCAACGGCGCCGAGCAGGTCGCGGTGCGGGCCCGCGACGCCGGTTTCGAGGTCGTGTACCAGGGCATCAGGCTGACCCCCGCGCAGATCGTGGCTGCCGCCGTGGCCGAGGACGTCCACTGCGTCGGGTTGTCGGTGCTCTCGGGCTCGCACCTGCAGGTCGTGCCGGCGGTGCTGGACGGACTGCGCGCCGCGGGCGCCGGCGACGTGCCGGTCGTGCTCGGCGGCATCATCCCGCCGGCGGACGAGGCGGCCCTGCGGGCGCTGGGGGTGGCCGCGGTGTTCACGCCGAAGGACGCCGGCCTGACCGAGCTCATGGGCCAGATCGTCGCGGTGATCCGCACGTCGCGCGGGCTGCCGCCGCTGACCGGTTGAGGAGCGTGCCGGTCAGTCGCGCTGCTCGTCCAGGATCTGCTCGCGCAGGATGTCGGCGTGCCCGCAGTGCTGCGCGAGCTCGCGCAGCACGTGCAGGTAGATCCAGCGCAGGGGGAGCGGCCCGCGCCGGTTGCCGCCGACGGTGTCGTCCAGCCGCAGGGACGACGTCGCCCGACGGGACGCTGTGCACGCCTCACGGTGGGCCAGCACGACGGAGGCGATCGTGTCGTCGGCGGCCAAGACGAAGGACTCGTCCGGTGTCTCGGGAATGCCGATCTCGGCCCGCGACCGGCCCGTCACGGCCTGGTCGAACCACACCTGCTCGACGAAGGTGGCGTGCTTGACCAGACCCAGCAACGTCGTCCGGCTGCGTACCAGCGACCGGCGGGCCTGATCCTCGCTGAGCCCGTCCAGCGCGTCGTCCAACGCCCGCCGGTGCTCGTCGAGGAAGGTTTCGAGCTCGGTTCGGCCCGGTTGGTCGGTGGCAGGCGGCGTGGGGTGGGTGGGCATGGCGCGAGCATGGCGATCCGGCTCGGCCCAGGCAACTGGAGGTGTGTCTGCGGGGGGTGGCCGAGGTCGTCGCCGGTCTCGGAGTGGGGTCTTGTCAGGCCCCCCGACATCGGATAGAATAGAACACGTGTACGAGACAATGACAGACGCGACCTCGGCGCTGCGCCAGCGGGTCGCCCGGCTCGGCGCTGACCTTTGCGACTTCGACGCCTCTCGGGTGCGTGAGGTCGACCTGGTCGCGTTGCTGGGTGAGCTGGAGACGCTGAAGTGCCGGGTCGAGGGTGCGCAGGTGGTGGCCGCGGCGGCGCTGGATGCCTCGGTGCGCGCCGCTCATGCTGCGGTGGGGGTTCCGGCCGATCGGCAGGGGTTGGGGGTGGGGTTGCAGGTGGCGTTGGCGCGGCGGGAGTCCCACCACCGAGGTGAGCGGCACCTGGGCCTGGCCCGGGTCCTGACCCGTGAGCTGCCGTGCACCCTGAACGCTCTGCGGGCGGGTTCGGTCAGTGAGTGGCGGGCCACCGTGGTGGCCCGCGAGACGGCGTGCCTGTCCCGGGAGCACCGGGCCGTGGTCGACCAAGAACTCGGTGACGCGCCCGAGGTGTGGGCGCGGTGGGGTGAGCGTGAGCTGGTCGGTGAGCTGCGCCGCCGGGCCTACCGGCTCGACCCGGCGTCGGTGGTGGCCCGCCGCCGGCGGGCCGAGGGTGAGCGGTCGGTGTCGTTGCGCCCGGCCCCGGACGCCATGACCTACCTGACCGCGTTGTTGCCGGTGGTGACCGGGGTGGGGGTGTTCGCCGAGCTGACCCGCGCCGCCGACACCGCCCGCTCTGGGGGTGATGAGCGGGGTCGGGGTCAGGTGATGGCCGACACCCTGGCCACCCGCCTCCTCGGCCAGCCCGACGGCAGCGCGCCGCGGGTGCCGGTGACGGTGAACGTGGTGGTCTCCGATGAGGTCCTGCTCGGCGACGGTGGAACTTCTGAAGCTGCAGACGGCACCGCGCTCGTGCAGGGGTACGGGGTGGTGCCCGCGAGCCTGGCCCGGCAGGTCGCCGGCGCCGGCCTCGACGCC
>JBBQGB010000029.1:0-43206 GCA_038322575.1 Actinomycetales bacterium | reverse complement strand
TCACCCTGGTCCCTGCTGTTCATTTCGACGAAGGACCCTGGGGGTGTCGTCGACGCGCTTCCTCGTGAGATCCGTGACCTTGACGTTCGGTGACTGGGCTACGCGAGTTGGGCTTGGCTGAGGCGCTGCCCGGCCGCGGGTAGCAGCCGTCCGGTTGGCCCTAAGCCGCCGACACTTGGTCCGTCAGCGCCAACGGCGGCCCCAAAGATGACGGCCGTGGTGACAGGGGCTGACGATGCGCGTGGCGGATCTTCAGTCGCTCGCCAGCCGAGGCGAGAGTGACCATTGACTATCAATAAAGTGGAGGATAACCTCAGCTATATGAGAACTGAGGCGCCACTCCTCGCTCCGATCTTTCGGTCGGACGGTCAGGCGCGCCTGCTCTCGACCTTAGTGCTCACTGGCGAGGAACTGAGCGTCACCGAGCTGGCCGAGCAGGCTGGCCTGGCTTACCCGACCGCGCACCGCGAGGTCGCACGCCTGGTGAACGCCGGCATCCTGAGCGAGCGACAGGTGGGCCGCACGAGGCTGATCCGCGCTAACGACGAAAGCCCGCTGGTGAGCCCCTTGCGCGAAATCCTCACGGTCGCGACCGGCCCAGTCGTGATCCTGGCCGAGGAGTTTGCCCGCATCGATCGGATCGAGTCGGCCTTCCTCTACGGTTCCTTCGCCGCACGGATGCTCGGGGATACCGGTCCGGCACCGCACGACATCGACGTCATGGTGCTCGGTGAGCCCGACGTGGACGCGGTCTACGAGGCGTGCGCCCGGGTCGAAACGGCGGTGCACCGTCCCGTGAACCCGACGATCCTCACCCCTGAGGAGTTCGCCGCACCCTCCGGGTTCCTGGACAACGTGCGCAGCGGACCGGTGGTCGCGGTGATCGGGGCGCTGCCGTGGCGCTGACCCCGCTCACGCATTTCCAGCAGGCGACGGTCCTCGCCTTGCTCGAGGCGCGACGTCTCGATGTCGTGCCCGCAGACCTCGCGCGTGCGACCTCGTTCCTGCGTCAGGCCGAGGAGCGCCTGAACCAGTTGCCGCTGCTCACCAGCGTCGTCGTCAGATACGGCATCGCCTACGACGCCTGTCATGACACGGGAGAGGTGCTGCTGGCGGCGTACGGCTTCCGGACGATCAACGGGCCCGGCCAGCACGAGGCGCTCGGCCGCTATCTGCGTGCGGTCTTCGACAAGCCGCCCGCGGAACGGGCAGCGCGAGAGTTCGACCGCCTGCGACGCGCTCGCAACCAGGACCGCTACGAGGCGAGGCCGGTGGGCGAGGCGGCGACGACGAAGGCCGAGCAGGTCGCCCGGACGCTGTTCGCCGCCGCTCTCGCCAGAGGGATCTCACCATGACTCAGCGGTCCGCGAGCAGTCCGCATGAAGCCAGCCGAGACCGCTGCGCCGCTACATGCGAAGGCTCCTCGGCTCAACGCAGGCGGGCCAGATCCCTTCGGATGTAGCGCAGGTGCGCCCACTCCTCCTCCAGGATCACGCGCAGGCAGTCACCGACGCTGGGATGCCAGTCACCCTCGCCCCACGGGTCCTCGCGTTGCTCGGCCAGCTGGTCTGCCGTGACTGTGGCCAGGAAGTCGGTCACCAGCCGCTGTCGCTCGGCACGCACCTCGAGGATCGTCTCGAAGGTCGGCGGGTCCACCTGGAAGATCGACACGTCGATGCCCATCTCGCCGGCACCGGTGAACATCAGGCCGATCTCGTGGAACGGCTGCTCCATCCTCAGGATCCCGCGGCGGAGCCAGGCATCGGTCGCCAGGACGAGGTGCCGCAGGGTCTGTGCCAAGGACCACTCGTCCTCGACGTGGGCGTCCACCAGCTCGAGCGGCGTGTCCGCCACCGTCGTCTGCCAGGCGGCCTGGACGGCGACCCAGCCCTCGCGCAGACCCTCGGGCGTCTGCGCCTTCTGCAGCTCGCGACCGGGGAACTGCCGGTTGAGCTCGGCCTCCACGAGCGGGACGACGTCGACCCCGTTGACGAACAGGCTGCCGAAGGACAGGTCGTGGCTGTCGATGTCGAGTCCGTTCAGGTCGACGCCGCGCATCGTGACCCCGCTGACGTCGCAGTTTCGCAAGGTGGCGCCCTTGAGGCTCGCCTTGACGAAGGTCGCCCCTTCGAGCTCCGTGCCTGAATAGGTCGTCATCGCCTCATCATCACCGATCGGGGACGGTCGTGGCCGGGTGCCGGCTCATGAGCTCGACGAGCTGACGCTGACCTCGTCGCCGAGCACCCGACGCCACGGCGGATGTCACCAGGATCGAGGAGGGCGGATGACACCAGACATGAGGGGTGGCGGCCATCGAGTCGATGCTCGGTCAGGCCCGAACGACAGGCGGAACGGTCGCCGGGCACGCGGACTGAGCACGGCCCCAGCCGCACGCGGCGAGGAGTGCATGTTCGTGCGGCGGCGTAGGGCCAGCAAGCTCGGGCTGGTGGCCACCCGGTGCCCCACCTGCGGAACGGTCGGGGTCTACCTTGGCGGCAGGCTGTTCACCACGGTCAACCTGCGGGCAGCCAGCACGCAGCGGCAGGTGCTGATCGGCCTGCCGGCGGTACGCCAGCCCACGACCACGGTGACCCTCGAGGTGGCCAGCTCCCGCAATCTGGTGTGGCGTCGGGACCGGATCGCATCTCGTTGCACGGTATTGCTGGCCACCCGCCGGATGCCTAGGTTGGGCAGGTGCACCCGGGCGGCGGGGCGCCTTGCTGTGAAAGGTCTCGTGATGGTGGATCTTGACCGTCGGTCGGTGCTGAAGGTGCTCGGTGCGGCAGGGATCGGGGTGGGTCTGGCGGCGTGTGGCTCGGGATCCACCAGTGGGGGGACGGCGGGGAGCAAGACGGCCGTGGCGACGGGACCGCTGACGGGCACGGCGACGCTGACGACGTGGGGCTCCGACACCGAGGTCGCGACGTTCAAAAAGCTGGCAGCCGACTTCAAGGCCGCACGGGGCGCGGACGTGAAGATCGAGGTGCTGCCGTACGACCAGATCCGCACCGTCATCGACCGACGCCTGCAGGCGAACCAGGCACCTGACTTGTTCCGCGTGTCGTACACCGACGTCAAGGGGTACGCCGACAGCGGTGCGCTCGCTGACCTGAGCGACTACCTCGAGCCGGGTTTCGGTGACGCGTTCCTGCCGGCGCTGTGGGCGGCGATGGGCACGGACGGCAAGCCCGCCGGAGTCCCGCACCACACGGACACGTCCGCGCTGGCCTACAACAAGAAGCACTTCGCGGCGGCCGGCATCACCGACGTCCCCGACTCGCTGGAGTCGGCGTGGACCTGGGACGAGTTCGTCGCGGTTCTCGAGAAGCTCAAGGCGGCTGACACGGGCGCCGCGCCCTTCGCCTTCAACTACCAGCTCTTCGGTGCCTACCGCTTCTTCAACACCGTCTACCAGGCGGGCGGTTCGGTGCTGGACGACTCGCTCCAGAAAGTCACGCTGGACACCCCTGAGGCGCGCAAGGCGCTGGAGTTCACCAAGAGCCTCTACACCAAGGGTCTGCACGCCCCCAGCGTCCTGGTGAAGCGGCCGACGTACCCCGACGAGATCTTCCCGACCCAGAAGATCTCGATGATCCAGACCGGTGACTTCCTGATCCCCTCGCTCGAGTCGACGATCGGCACGAAGTTCGAGTGGGGGGTCACGTACCTGATGAAGGACGCCGCGGCGGCCACGGACCTCGGTGGCAACGGCGTAGTGGTCACCGAGCAGGCCAAGAACAAGGACGTGGCGGCCGAGTTCGCGAAGTTCCTGGTCACCAAGGAGAACATGGCCACGTTCTGCGAGGAGAACACCGTCCTGCCGGTGCGCACCGACCTCGTCGACGCCGAGCTGAAGTACGCCGTGCGTCCCGACCTGATGCCGGTGTTCCAGAAGCAGGCCACGACCATGCCCCCCGGACTGGTGAAGGTGTCCACGGTCCCGGCGTTCCCCGGGATCAACCAGGCACTGGTCGACAACATGGACCAGTACCTGTCCGACCCGTCGGCCACCACCGACTCGGTCGTCAGCGCGTTGACCACCGCGATCGAGAAGGCACTGAAGGCGTAGGACATGGCGGTCAGCACGAGCCCGACCGTCCGTGGTTCGGTGCGCCGTCCGGTGCGGGGGCCGGTGCGCCGGGCCGGGTCGAGGGCGGAGGCCTGGGCGGGTGTCATCCTGGCCACCCCGGCGCTGCTGGTGTTCGTGGTCTTCATGTTCGTCCCGCTGGTGCTCACCGCGTGGTACTCGCTGCACAAGTACCGCGGCTTCGGGACGATGCAGTTCATCGGGGCCGACAACTACTCCGAGATCCTGCACGACACGACGTTCTGGAAGGCGCTGCTCAACACCGTGCTGTTCACGGCGGTGTCGGTACCGCTCGGGATCGTCCTGGGTCTGGGTGGGGCGCTGCTGCTGAACCGGGCGATGCCGGCTCGTGGTCTGTTCAGGGCCCTGTTCTACGTCCCGGTGGTCATCTCGGGGGTGGCCTCGGGGGTGATCTTCCTGCGCCTGTTCGACCCCCTGATCGGTCTGGTCAACCAGCTGCTCGACAGCGTCGGACTGCCGGCCATCGACTGGCAGGGCAACGGTGTGGCGGCCCTGGCCTCGATCATCGTCGTGACGACCTGGCAGGGCGTCGGGTTCGGGATGGTCATCTACCTGGCCGGTCTGCAGGGGATCCCGCGTGAGCTGTACGAGGCCGCGGCCGTCGACGGTGCGCGGGGGTGGAAGCGCTTCGCGCACATCACCTGGCCGCTGCTGGGCCCCACGACGTTCTTCCTCGTCGTGTACTCGATCATCCTGTCGTTCCAGGTGTTCGACGTCGTCTACGTCATGACGCGGGGTGGGCCCGGCACCGCCACCACGTTCCTCGTCCAGTACGCCTACGACCAGGGGTTCAACCAGCGCCGTCAGGGCTACGCGGCAGCGATCGGCGTGATCATCTACGTCATCGTGCTCCTGTTCACGATCGCGCAGTGGCGCCTGTCGCGCCGGAGGGACGAGGCATGAGCCGGGTCAGCAGCGAGCCGAGGATCGGGGCCGGCTCATGAGTGGGTCACTGGCCGTCACCGTGGCGGCCGAGGCCGCCGAACCCGTTGGTGCCGGCGGAGCGGGCAACGACGGTCTCCCGCAGTCCCGACGGGTGACCCGGGTGCGGGTCGTCGCGGCGACCGGGTGCGTCCTGCTGCTGATGTTCCCGATCTACTGGATGCTGCGGACGTCGGTGGCCGGGGTCGACGAGCTCGCGACCCTGCCCGTCCGGCTGTGGCCCAAGCAGTGGTTGTGGCAGAACTACGTCGACCCGTGGCGTGCGTACCCGTTCGCCCGCTGGCTGACGAACTCGGTCGTCATCGCCGTCGTCTCGGTGTTCCTGACCGTCGTCATCAACCTGTGCGCCGGCTACGCCTTCGCCAAGCTGCGGTTCCCGTTCCGCAACGTCCTGTTCCTGCTGATCCTGTCGACGCTCATGGTGCCGGTGCAGGTGATCATGATCCCGCAGTTCCAGATCGTGATCGACCTGGGGCTGCTCAACAGCACCTGGGGTGTGATCATCCCGCGGCTGGCCGAGGCCTTCGGGTTGTTCATGGCACGCCAGTTCTTCCTGGGCATCCCGGACGAGCTGCTCGAGGCCGCCCGTTGCGACGGCGCCGGGCACCTGCGGACCTTCTACGCGATCGTCCTGCCGCTGGCCCGCCCGCTGATCGCCGTCCTGGTGATCTTCACCTTCATGTGGCGCTGGAACGAGTTCATCTGGCCGCTGATCGTCCTCACCGACTCCAGCTCGTACACGCTGCCGGTCGGCCTGCAGTTCCTCATCGCGCAGTTCTCGACGAACTTCGGGCCGCTGCTCGCGATGTCGTTCCTGTCGATCCTGCCCGTGCTGCTCGTGTTCGGGGTCTTCCAGCGCTACTTCGTCGAGGGCGTCGCCCGGACGGGGATCAAGTGATGGTGACCGGCCCGGCCGCCGAGCTCACCGACCCGCCGGCAGACGACGTCCCTGAGGTGTCACGCGCCTGTCACCAGCGCGTGCTGGAGCGAGAGGGCATCGCGATGTTCGTGGCGCTGCACGACTCGCGACCGGGACGTTCCCTGCTCGTCCACGACCCGCTCGGCAGCGCCGAGGGCGAGCTGCTCGCCAGGCTCTTCGACCACTACGAGCAGGGTCTCGAGGTCACTGACGACGTCGTCGAGCTGGACGACGACCCCACCGGTGCCGCAGCCCTGATCGACGTCCTCGTGGTGCTGGCCGACCAGCACCTGCGGGCGCGGCCGCAGGCCCCGGAGTGAGCATCCTGACCGCCGCGTCCCAGCGGAAGGCGTTCGCCTCGGGGGCCTTCCTGCGGGTCGTCAACTGGCACAACACCCCGCACAGCGAGCGGGCGACCCTGCGCGCCGAGCTCGCGTGGTACGCCGAGCGGCACGACCCCGTGCTGCCCGAGGACCTCGACCGGCTCTTCGAGACCGGCCGTTGGGGCAGGTCGCGGCCGGGGTTCATCCCGGTCTTCTACGACGGCTACCTCAACAACGCCACCGTAGCCGGGCCGATCTGCGCCGAGCTGGGCCTGACGGCGTGGTTCTTCCCGCCCACCGCGTTCTTGTCGGTCGAGCCGGACGAGCAGGTCGCCTACGCGGACGCGCACGACATCGTCCTGATGGACGAGGAGCGCAGTCAGGCGTCGGTCGCGATGAGCTGGGACGACCTCGAGCTGATCTCGCGCCACCACGTCGTGGCTGCGCACACCGCGAACCACGCGCAGGCGCGGCACATCGTGACCGCCGAGGACGTCGAGCGCGAGGTGCTCGCGCCGGTGCGTCGGATCACCGAGGCGACCGGACGACGTCCGCCGGCCTTCGCCTTCCTGTACGGCACGCCGTTCGACCCCGGCTCGGTGGCGGGCCGCGCGCTGCTGGACGCCGGGATCCGTTACGCCGTCAGCAACACCGCCTACGAGCGAATCGCCGACTGAGGAGTCTGTGCGGCCGCGAGCACCTTCTGGGCGGTGTGCCGGCTGGGCTCGCGGTACAGCGGCAGCAGACCGTTAGCCACCGCCTCCAGGGCGGCGCGATCGAGCCAGGCGGGCCCACCGAGGCGACCCTCGCCGTCCGCCGTCAGGTGGATGCGCGACCAGCCGGGTGGCTGCGCGCCGACCCGCACCAGGTCGTCGCGGCCCTGCTCGACCAGCCGCCGGGCGTTGCGCTCACCGATCCGGGCGTAGGCCACGGTCTCGACCTCGAGCCCGGGGACCACCACCTTCACCGCGTGCACGTCGCCGCCCGGGGGTGAGAAGTCGGCCACCAGGACGTCGTACCCCTGGACGCCCAGACGGCCCAGGACGTCCTGCAGCAAGGCCGACCCGCTTGTCGCACCCGCGGTGGGCAGGTCCGTGAACGCGACGACCGAGCGCCGTGACAGCACGGTCGCCTCGACCATCGGTCGCCACGTCCGGCGGGGCTGTCCGAGCCAGTCGACCATCGCGCACAGCACCCGCCGCTCCTCGAGCTCAGGGTCCATCGCAGCGATCACGGCCGGGTAGTCGTCCGGGGCGACCTCGAGCACCCGGTCGAGCGGCCCATGCATGAACTGCTTGCGGGCGCGGGCGTTGGCGAACTCCAGGACCGCCTTGCGCAGCGCCACCTCGCGGTCGGGGTGCACCGCCTCGCCGCACGCCGTCGCGGACAGGATGTCGTCGCCTGGTGCCGCGCCCACGACGTACACGTTGGCCAGCCCGAACTCGGTCGACGCCAGCTTGGGCAGCACCTGGACGCCGGCGGCCCGCAGCCGGTCGAGAGCCGACAGGGTGACCGGGTCGGTGACGCCGGCCAGGTCGATCACCGTCCCCTGGTCCAGGGCGCGGAAGGTCAGGCCGTTGCCGTCGCGCTGCAGCACCTCGAGCACGGCGTGGGCGACCGCCTGGTCCAGGCTGCTGCCCGCACCCAGGCCGTTCGAGACGGGCACCGTGAGCCAGCCGTCCGGCGGCGCCGCGCCCGGCAGCTCGTCGGCCGAGCTGGCCACGAACTCCGCCGGCACCCACACCTGCGCCTCGTCCCGCAGCCGGCGCATCGGCAGCCACTGCAGCACTCGCTCGTCGGTGAGGTCGACACCTGCGGGCAGGCCGAGCAGCCGGGGATCGACGACGGCGTCGGGTCCGAGCGCGGCGACCAGCCCGGCGTACGACCCGCTGCGCCGAGCCGCGGTGCGCAGCGCCCGCCAGGCGCAGACGTGCTCGACGCACTCGCCGAGCGCGCCGACCCGGGCGCGCTGCTCGGTCAGGCCGTAGCCGATGCCACCCGTCGCGCTGCCGTCGCCGGTCCACCAGGTGGCCCAGACCGGCACGGCGACGGTGTCGAGCGGGGTCAGAGCGAACTCCGAGAGCGAGCCGGCCCCCAGCGTGTGGACGAACGTGTCGATGGTGTGCTCCAGGGCCGGGTCCGGCACCTGCTGCGACGTCACGGGCGTGTGCATCCCCCCACCACAGCAGAAGAGGCCGTCAGCTGCCCAGTCGAGGTGCTTCAGCGACCACGCACCCCCTGCCGGAGGGGGGTCGGGCTTCAGGTTCGGGGTGCGCGTGCCGAGATGGGTCAGGGGCGGTGAATCGCTCCGCCCACAACTGAGGGAGAGCACATGACGAAGTGGACGTCCAGCAAGGTCGTGGCGCAGGTCGTCGTGTCCGCGGGCACGATCGCCAGTCTCGTCGCCGTGGTCGGCGCCGGGGTCAAGTGGAACAAGTAGTGAACGCCGGGGGCGGCGGATCGCCGCCCCCGGTGGCCCACTGACCCCCTCGCCATGACCGCCTCCGCGCCGATCGACGACGGCCCACCGGGAACGCCGGCGCCGTCCACGAAGGCCCCGGCGCGACGGACGACGGCGTTGACCGCCTACGCGCTCGGGGTCGGGCTGTCCGGTCTGGGGCTGATGGCCACCGTCCTCGTCCTCGACCCGCCGTTCGCCGCGCTCGCGGCGCACCCACTGCCGCTGCTCGTGCTGGCCGGCGCGCTCATCGTCGGTGAGCTGCGCGCCATCCCCGTGCCACGGGGGGACGACACCGTCACACCGATCACCATCTCGACCATCTTCGTCGTCGCCCTGGTCGTTCTCGGGCCGCTGTCGTTCGCGCTGGGCGCGATGGCGGTCGCCGTCCTGATCGACGACCTGGTGAACCGCCTGCGACCGGTGCAGATGCTGTTCAACGTCGGTCAGTACTCGGTCAGCCTGGTGCTCGCCCGCTGGGCCTACAGCCTGACCACCTCGACCCCCGTGCTCGAGGGCCTGACCCCGTTCGACGGCCACCACCTGCTGCCGGCGCTGGCCGCCGGCGCCACGTTCGTCCTGGTGAACGACGTGCTGGTGGGGGTCGTCATCGCCCTGTCCCGCGGGGTGCCGGTGCGCAAGGTCCTGACCGAGGACACCCGGTTCACGCTGCAGACCTCCGGGGTGCTGGTGGGACTGGCCCCGATCTCGGCGCTGCTGCTCAAGGAGTCGGTGCTCATGCTGCCGCTGCTGGTGCTGCCGATCCTGTCGGTCGGTCGGGCAGCGCACTTCGCGGTGCTGCGGGAGCAGCAGTCGCTGCACGACCCCCTCACCGGCCTGGCCAACCGCGAGCTGTTCCGCCTGCGGGTCGAGCAGGCCCTGGCGTCGCCGGCGTCGCCGGGCCTGGCGGTGCTGATGCTGGACCTGGACTACTTCAAGGACGTCAACGACGCCCTGGGTCACCATGTCGGCGACGAGCTGCTCTGCGTCGTCGCGAAGCGGATCACCGAGGCGGTCCGGTGCTACGGCGACCAGGCCGCGGTCGCTCGACTGGGTGGGGACGAGTTCGCCGTCCTCCTGGTCACCCAGCGGCCCGAGCACGAGGCGTGGGGCTGCGCCGAGCGCCTGCTGCGGGACTTCTCACTCCCGGTCGACGTCCAAGGGACCCGGCTGTCGGTGCAGGCGAGCATCGGGATCACCTCCACCGAGGCGGGCCTGATCGACAACGTGCACTCGGTGCTGAAGCAGGCGGACATCGCGTTGTACGAGTCCAAGCAGGAGCGCGCCCGCGCCAGCGTGTACCGGCACGACACCATGACGGCGTCCACCGAGCGGGTGCGCCTGCTGCCCCAGCTGCACGAGGCCATCGAGTCGCACCGCCTGGTCGTGCTCTACCAGCCCCAGATCGAGACGGCCACGGGTCGCGTGGTGTCGGTGGAGGCGCTGGTGAGGTGGGACCACCCCACCGAGGGCAGGCTCGGGCCGGCGACGTTCATCGACCTGGCCGAGAGCGCCGGCCTCATCGCCCCGATCACGACCTTCGTCCTTGGCGAGGCGCTCGCGGCCGTCGCGCACTGGCAGCGCGAGGGCTCGCCGATGCGGGTGTCGGTCAACGTGTCGGCCCGCCAGCTGTCGGACCTGGGTCTGCCCGAGCACGTGGCAGAGCTTCTGCGCGCCTCCGGGGCGCCGGCCTCGGCCCTGACGATCGAGGTCACCGAGGGCAGCCTGATGGCCGACCCTCGCGCTGCGCGCACGATCCTGCGCGAGCTGCGGACGATGGGCGTGCAGCTGTCGATCGACGACTTCGGTACGGGCTACTCCTCCCTGGTCCTGCTGCAGCAGCTGGACGTCGACGAGCTGAAGATCGACCGGAGCTTCGTCATGGGGATGGCGTCCGGACGCAACGACGACGTGCTGGTCCGGTCGATCATCGACCTGGGCCACAACCTGGGCCTCACCGTGGTCGCCGAGGGGGTCGAGACCACCGCGGTGGCCGAGCACCTGCAGTCGATGGGGTGCGACCTGCTGCAGGGGTACCTGTTCAGCCGGCCGGTGGACCGGCCCGGGATCGATGACCTGCTGCGGGTGGAGCGCACCCAGGCGACGGTCGAACGTGTGCCGGTCGTTCCCGCGTGGCTGCCCGTGGTCGGGGCACCCACCACCTAAGGAGGTTCGCGTGCTGGTCCTGGCGTGTGTGGTCGTGGCGATGTGCACCACGAGGTTGAGCGGAGGCAGGCTGCGCCATCTGGCCGGGCTGCCGTGGCGTCACGCGTGGTTGCTGCCGCTCGCGCTGGCCGCTCAGGTGGTCATCGTCGAGGTGCCCGGGGTGGCCCGCGAGGTCAGCGTGGTGGTGCACGTGCTCAGCTACGTCGTCGCCGGCGCGTTCCTGTGGCTGAACCGGCGGGTGAGCGGGCTGTGGCTGCTGGGGCTCGGTGCCGCCTGCAACGGGGTCACCATCGCCCTGAACGGGGGCACGCTGCCGGCCTCGCCCAGCGCGCTGGCGGCGGTCGGCATCAGCCCCGAGGGCGGCTTCACCAACTCCGGACCGCTCGCGCACCCGATCCTGCCCTGGCTGGGGGACGTGTTTGCCACCCCGTCGTGGCTGCCACTGGCGAACGTCTTCAGCGTCGGGGACGTGCTGATCGCGCTCGGGGCGGCCTGGCTGATCCACGCGGGGGCCCGCAGCGGCCGGCGGGGGACGTCCGCCACGGACGACGGGCCCGACCCCCGAGGGGGACGGGCCCGTCATCGGAGCGAGGCGGGTCAGGCGATGGTGGCCACGTCGATGACGAAGCGGTAGCGGACGTCGCTGGCCACGACGCGCTCGTAGGCCTCGTCGATCTGGTCGGCCGAGATGACCTCGATCTCCGACCCCAGGCCGTGCTGCGCGCAGAAGTCGAGCATCTCCTGGGTCTGGGCGATGCCGCCGATCATCGAGCCGGCCAGGCTGCGCCGGTTGGGGATCAGCGAGAACGCCGCGACCGGCATCGGCTTCTCGGGCGCGCCGACCTGCACGAGGGTGCCGTCCAGGGCGAGCAGGCCCAGGTAGGCGTCCATGTCGAGGTCGGCCGAGACCGTGTTGACGATCAGGTCGAACGAGCCGGCGAGCTGCTCGAAGGTCGCGGGGTCGCTGGTCGCGAAGAAGTGGTCGGCACCGAGGCGCAGGCCGTCCTCCTGCTTCTTCAGCGACTGCGACAGCACAGTCACCTCGGCGCCCAGGGCGTGCGCGATCTTGACGCCCATGTGGCCGAGGCCGCCGAGGCCGATGATGGCCACCCGCTTGCCGGGGCCGGCACCCCAGTGCTTCAGGGGGGAGTACAGGGTGATGCCGGCGCACAGCAGCGGCGCGGCGACGTCCAGCTCGATGCCCTCGGGGATGCCGAGGACGAACGCCTCGTCGACGACGACCGCCTGCGAGTAGCCGCCCTGGGTGACCTCACCGTCGACCATCGAGCCGTAGGTGCCGACGTTGCCCGCGAGGCAGTACTGCTCCTCGCCGGCCTTGCAGTTCACGCACTCGCGGCAGGAGTCGACCATGCAGCCGACGCCCACCCGGTCGCCGACCTTGTACTTGGTCACGGCCGAGCCGACCTCGGCGACGAGGCCGGCGATCTCGTGGCCCGGGACGAGCGGGTAGCTCGCGGCGCCCCACTCGTCGCGGACGGTGTGGATGTCGGAGTGGCAGATGCCGGCGAACTTGATGTCGATCCGGACGTCGGTGGGGGCCAGGTCACGTCGGGTGATCTGGATCTTCTCGAACGGTGCCTTGGCGGACGGTGCGGCGTAGGCGCTCACGGTCGTGGTCACGTGGTTGTTCTCCTCAGGAAGGCGACAGGGCTGCCCCGCGGACGCCGGGGTGCGGCGTCCGGCCAGCGCTGTCGCTGACTGCGGGGCTGAAGATCATGGTGCCACCCGCGGCGCCGACCCGCCGTCCGGCCGGGGCCCGGCGCGCTCGCGGGCGGGCGCCGCGAGGTCGACGGTGACCCCGCAGACCGCGCAGCCGGCCCAGTAGGCGCGCGGGGGGTCGAGGGTGGCGACGTGCTCACCCGTGCGCACCTGGCCGGGGTGGAACAGGTGAACCCCCGCGGGGGAGCGCTGGCAGCTCGGGGTCGCGCGCACGAAGGCCTCGCCGGGTGGTGCGGTTCGACCCTCGGACGCAGGTTAGCGCTCAGGTCGCGCCGTCGGTGAGCCGATGCCACGGGCGCAACCCCGACAGAGTCCGGAGACCCCGCATGCGCTGGCCCCGATCGTCCGCACGCCGAAGGGCGCTGGCGTCGGCATGGCTGACGGCGCTGCTCGCGGTGCTGTCGACGACCGTGCTGCCCGGGGCCCTCAGCCCGGCCGGGGCCGCCACGTCGCCGGGCGCCCTGCCCAGCTTCGGGTCGCAGATCGAGGACTACGCGCCCTACCAGGGCCAGACCACCTGCTCGCCGTCGCCCAAGCAGGGCACCGTGCTGCTGCAGCGGTGGCTGACCGCGCGGTACGCCGGCACCGGGACGTCCGGGATCGTCCGTGGTTGCAGCGTCGGCGGGCGCAGCGAGCACAAGGAGGGGCGCGCCTTCGACTGGCGGGTCAGCGTCGCCGACCCGCACGAGCGGGCCGAGGCCGAGTCGTTCGTCGCCTTGGTGCGCGCCACGGACCCTCACGGCAACCACGCCGCGATCGCCCGGCGGATGGGCCTGATGTACCTCATCTGGGACGACCGGATCTACTCGGCGACCAGCCACTTCGTGCCCCGCCCGTACGTGCACCCGGGCTGCCGCGGCGTCTCGCTCGCCGCGTGCGGCACCACCTTGCGCCACCGCGACCACGTGCACGTGTCGCTGAGCTGGTCCGGCGCCCTGGGCCGCACCTCGTTCTGGGACGGGTCGGTGACCGGCCAGGTGGTGCCGCCCGCGGCGTCCAAGCCCACGCCCGAACCCCAGCCGGCACCCCAGCCGGCACCCCGTCCGGCACCCCAGCCCGCACCGCGTCCAGCACCCAAGCCGCAACCCAAGCCCGCACCCCAGCCGGCGCCTGAGCCCGCACCGCGTCCAGCACCCAAGCCGGAACCCAAGCCGGCGCCTGAGCCCGCACCGCGTCCGGCACCCAAGCCCGCACCACAGCCCGCGTCGGAGCCCGCCCCCCGACCCGCCCCCGAGCCGACACCGGTCCGGCCCCCCGTCCTGGACCAGGCGCGCAACCCGGCTGTCCTGCTCGTTGTCCCCGCGACCCCGGACGGTCTGACCACCTCGTTCGCCCTGGCGGCCGGCCGCACCTACCGGTTGCTCGCGACCGGGTGGTACACGCACGGAGCGGGGTCGCAGGTGGCGGACGCCGCCTGCGGGTGGAACGTGCGCAGCGCGTCGTGGTCCGGGGCCACCGCGACGTCGCGCGAGCTCACCGTCGACGGCGTCGCGGGCTGGCGCTCGCGCAGCGGCGGCCGGTGCGACGCCGAGGAGCACGTCTACGTCTGGGACTACACCCCGGCGCGGTCCGGGGTCCTGCACGTGGCCGTCAGCGACCTGTCCCGGTCGGACGGCGACGGCCCGCTCGAGCTGCGGGTGCTCGCCGCGGGGGCCGACGTCAGCGAGTACACGACGGTGCTGCCGGACGTCGCAGCCGAGCCGGCCGCGCCCCCGGCCGCTGCGAGCGGCGCCCGGCTCACGGGCACCGAGGTGGTGAGCGTCGACGCCGCGGACGGCGGCCGCACGGTCGGGGTGCTCGAGGCGGGACGCGAGTACACCGCGGAGGTCGCCGGCACCTGGTCGGCCGGTGACGGGGTCGAGGCGGACGCCGAGTGCACGCGCGGCGCGGACGGGTCGTGGCGGGCGGTGCGCAGCTTCGACCCGCTGCACCCGTTCGTCGACGGGTACGACCTGCACGCCGACGGGCTCGACCTGGTGCCGTTGAAGGCCGGCTGCGATCCCGCCCACGTGTACCGCTACCGGATCGTCCCCGGCCGCACCAGCCAGGTGTCGTTCGCCACGTGGGACGCGACGCCGGGCGACGACGTCGGCGCGCTGCGCGTCACGCTGTGGCCGCGGCCGCGCTGGTGAGGGCCGCCCCGGTGGGGGACTAGAGGCCGACGCTGCCCACCAGCAGGCCGATGCCGTAGGTGACGGCCATCGCCAGAGCACCACCGAACACGTTGCGCCGCAACGCCCTGGCGACGCCGGCCGACCCCAGCCGCGCGCTGATCCAGCCGGTGAGGGCGAGGGCGACGAGCACCGAGACGAACGTCACCGGCACCCGGGCGGACGGCGGCGGCAGCTCGATCGCGAGCAGCGGCAGCAGGGCCCCGACCGTGAACGCGATGGCCGAGGCCAGCGCCGCGTGCCACGGGTTGGTCAGGTCGTCGGGGTCGATGCCGAGCTCGGCGTCGACGTGGGCGGCGAAGGCGTCCCGCTCGGTGAGCTCCTCGGCGACCTGCTGGGCCAGCTCGGCCGACAGCCCCTTGCCGCGGTAGATCGCGGCCAGCTCGGCCAGCTCCTCCTCGGGCATCTCCTCGAGCTCGCGGCGCTCCTTCTCGAGCAGCGCCCGCTCGGTGTCGCGCTGGGTGCTCACCGACACGTACTCGCCGGTGGCCATCGACAGGGCCCCGGCGACCAGGCCCGCGACGCCGGCAGTGAGGATCACGGCCCGGTCGCTGGTCGCTCCGGCCACGCCGACCACCAGCCCGGCGGTCGACACGATGCCGTCGTTCGCGCCCAGGACGCCGGCCCGCAACCAGTTCAGCCGTGAGGTCATCCCCTCGGCGTGCTCCCGCTCGGCGGCGGAGTGGGTCTGCTCGAGGTCGCTGCTCACACGCCAACGGTACGGTCCGACGTCCGGCACCGCCACGAAGGACAGGCTCGCCTCACCCAGCACCGTTGCAGCACCCGGCACCATGGGGGCGTGATCCTCGTCGTCGGCGCCGCGATCGTCGACGACCTCCACCGTCCGACCCGGCTGCTCGCCGCCCGGCGCAGCGCTCCCGCCGCGCTGGCGGGCAGTTGGGAGCTGCCCGGCGGCAAGGTCGAGGGGGGCGAGACGCCCCAGCAGGCCTTGCACCGTGAGCTGGCGGAGGAGCTCGGCGTCGGTGTCGGGCTCGGCGGCGAGGTCACCGGACCGGACGCCGGCGCCTGGCCGCTGACGCCGGACCTGCGGCTGCGCGTGTGGCTCGCGACGATCGAGCGCGGCGCCCCGCGGCCGCTGCAGGACCACGACGGTCTGCGCTGGCTGGGCCCGGGGGAGTGGCTCGACGTGGCGTGGCTGCCGGGCGACGTCCCCGTCGTCCGGGCGCTGCTGACGCGCTCGTGACCGGGGCCGCGCCGCACGCACCGTAGACTGAGGTCCGCTCCCACCCCTCGATCGAAGGCCTCGCCATGCCCACCCGCACCCGCGACGACATCCGTAACGTCGCGATCGTCGCCCACGTCGACCACGGCAAGACCACCCTCGTCGACGCCATGCTCTGGCAGTCCGGCGCCTTCGGCGCCCACCAGCACGTGGACGAGCGCGCCATGGACTCCGGCGACCTCGAGCGCGAGAAGGGCATCACGATCCTCGCCAAGAACACCGGCGTGCGCTACACCGGCCCGGCGGCCCCCGAGGGCGGGGTGACCATCAACATCATCGACACCCCCGGCCACGCCGACTTCGGCGGCGAGGTCGAGCGCGGACTGTCGATGGTCGACGCGGTGTGCCTGCTGATCGACGCGAGTGAGGGGCCGCTGCCGCAGACCCGCTTCGTCCTGCGCAAGGCGCTCGAGGCCAAGCTTCCGGTGATCCTGGTGGTCAACAAGGTCGACCGGCCGGACGCGCGGATCGCCGAGGTCGTCGACGAGACCTACGAGCTGTTCCTCGACCTGGACGCCGAGGAGCACCAGATCGAGTTCCCCATCGTCTACGCATCGGCCCGCGCCGGTCGCGCGTCGCTGACCCGGCCGGTCGACGGCGGCATGCCCGACGAGACCGACCTCGAGCCGCTGTTCCGCACCATCCTGGAGTCCGTGCCGGCGCCGGTCTACGACGACGAGCACCCGTTCCAGGCGCACGTCACCAACCTGGACGCCTCGCCGTTCCTCGGCCGGATCGCCCTGTGCCGCGTGCACCAGGGCACCGTGCGCAAGGGTCAGCAGGTCACGTGGTGCCGCCACGACGGCACCCAGCAGCGGGTCAAGATCACCGAGCTGCTGATGACCGAGGCGCTCGAGCGGGTCACCGCCGAGCAGGCCGGCCCGGGCGACATCATCGCCATCGCCGGCATCCCCGAGATCACCATCGGCGAGACGCTGGCCGACCCGGACGACCCGCGCCCGCTGCCGCTGATCACCGTCGACGAGCCGGCCATCTCGATGACCATCGGCACCAACACCTCGCCGCTGGCCGGCCGCTCCAAGGGCACCAAGGTCACCGCCCGCCTGGTCAAGGACCGGCTCGACCGCGAGCTGGTCGGCAACGTGTCGATGCGGGTGCTGAACACCGAGCGCCCCGACACCTGGGAGGTCCAGGGTCGCGGTGAGCTGGCCCTCGCGATCCTCGTCGAGCAGATGAAGCGCGAGGGCTTCGAGCTGACCGTCGGCAAGCCCCAGGTCGTCACCCGCGAGGTGAACGGCAAGGTGCACGAGCCGGTCGAGCGGTTGACCGTCGACTCGCCCGAGGAGTACCTCGGGGCGATCACCCAGCTGCTCGCCGTCCGCAAGGGACGGATGGAGCAGATGGTGAACCACGGCACCGGGTGGATCCGGATGGAGTTCCTGGTGCCCTCGCGCGGCCTGATCGGCTTCCGCACCGAGTTCCTCACCGAGACCCGCGGCACGGGCATCGCCCACCAGGTCTTCGAGAAGTACGAGCCGTGGTTCGGCGAGCTGCGCACCCGCCCGTCCGGCTCGATGGTCGCCGACCGCAGCGGTGTGGCGACGGGCTACGCGATGGCCAACCTGCAGGAGCGCGGGACGATGTTCCTCGACCCGACCACCGAGGTCTACGAGGGCATGGTCGTCGGCGAGAACAGCCGCGCCGACGACATGGACGTCAACATCTGCCGCGAGAAGAAGATGACGAACGTGCGGTCCAACGCCGACGAGCTCGAGCGCCTGGTGCCGGCCCGCAAGCTCTCGCTGGAGCAGTCGCTGGAGTTCTGCCGAGACGACGAGTGCGTCGAGGTCACGCCGGACGCCGTCCGCATCCGCAAGGTGGTCCTGAACGGCCAGGAGCGGCAGCGGACGGCGGGACGCGCCCGTCGCGCGTGACCCCGACAGGTGCCTGGCGGTCACGATTGAGCAACGTCAGCGGCCGGTTTTGCCTGCGGGGCACCGGACTGACATAGAGTCCACTCGATTCGGGCAACCAGCCCGCGGACGAGAGGCTCTACGTCGAGATGTCGATCGCGTCGCAGGCTGCTGAGCAGGAGGCGCACGTCACCGTAGGAGCTCCCGGGATCGCCGGGCGCTCCCCGTCGCAGATCGCCTGGGGCCGGCTGAGGCACGACAAGGTCGGCCTGGCCAGCCTCATCGTCATCATCGTCGTGGTCCTGCTCGCCGTCGGCGCACCGCTGATCACCAAGGCGCTGGGCCTGACCACCGGGTTCCCCGACGACCTCAGCTCCCTGATCGGCGACGGCGGGCTTCCCAAGCACGGCCCGCTGAACAGTGGCATCGACGCTGACCACCCGTTCGGCATCGAGCCCCTGACCGGCCGCGACATCACGGCCCGGCTGCTCTACGGCGCCCGCATCTCGCTGCTCGTGGCCGGGCTCGGCACGCTGTTCACCGTCATCCTCGGGGTCGCGATCGGGATCATCGCCGGGTACTCGGGCGGTCGGGTCGACGCCGCGCTCGGCCAGCTGATGGACCTGATCCTGTGCTTCCCGACGCTGATCCTGCTGATCTCGCTGAGCCCGATCGTCGTGCAGGTGCTCGACGACCGGTTCGGTCTCGTCGGCAACCCGGCCCGGATCACGTTCATCATCGCGCTGTTCAGCCTGTTCGGCTGGCCCTACCTCGCCCGCATCATCCGCGGCCAGGTGCTGGGTCTGCGCGAGCGCGAGTTCGTCGAGGCGGCGGTGTCGATGGGGGCCACGACCAGCCGGATCATGATCAAGGAGATCCTGCCCAACCTGTGGGTGCCGATCACGATCTACGCGACGCTGCTGCTGCCCAGCTACATCTCGGCCGAGGCGGCGCTGTCGTTCCTCGGCGTCGGCGTCGGCGAGCCCACCCCGACGTGGGGCCGGATGCTCTCGGACTCGGTGCTCTTCTACACCGTCGACCCGCTGTACCTGTTCATCCCCGGGCTGGCGCTGTTCATCACCGTGCTGGCCTTCAACCTGCTGGGTGACTCCGTCCGCGACGCGCTGGACCCCCGGGCCGGCCGCGCGTAGCACCGCCCCACCCACCCACACTTCCCGGCTCTTCGCCGGGGGCGGTACCCCGCAACGCGGGGGCCGAGCGAAGCGAGGTCACCGGCCTCGGTTCACGATCAGGAGGAAACGACATGGGCAAGACCAAGACCGGTCTTCGCTACGTCGCCCTCGCCTCGGCAGGCGCGCTCGCGCTGGCTGCATGCGGCGGCGGCAGTAGCGGTGGCGGCAGTCCGACGTCGGGCGGCTCAGCGGGCTCCGGCGCCGAGGGCACCCGGGGTGGGACGCTGACGTTCCTCTCCAACCTCGAGCAGATCGCCCACCTGGACCCCCAGCGCAACTACACCGGTGAGGACCTGGCCTTCGCCAACGCCTACCTCACGCGCACGCTGACCGCCTACAAGGTGAGCAGGGACGGCACCGAGGCCGGTCAGGTGGTCCCCGACCTCGCGACCGACACGGGCACGCCCACCGACGGCGGCAAGACCTGGGCCTTCACGCTGAAGGACGGCTCGAAGTTCGAGGACGGCTCGCCGATCACCTGCGCCGACGTCAAGTACGGCGTCTCGCGCACCTTCGCGCAGACCGTCATCACCGACGGTCCGACGTACGCGATCAGCCTGCTCGACATCCCCAAGGACGCCGACGGCAACTCGACCTACAAGGGCCCCTACGAGACGGCGAAGAACGACACCGCCTCGTTCGACAAGGCGCTCGAGTGCTCGAGCGACAACAAGACGGTCACCTTCCACCTGGCCAAGCCGGCCGGTGACTTCAACTACACGACGACCCTGACCGCCTTCAGCCCGGTGCCCAAGGCCCAGGACAAGGGTGAGAAGTACGACGACAAGCCCGTCTCGAGCGGCCCCTACAAGATCACCGAGTACACCAAGGGCCAGCAGCTGGTGCTCGACCGCAACCCCAACTGGAGCGCGGCGAACGACACCTACCGCAAGGACTTCCCGGACAAGATCGTCTACAAGTTCTCGCTGGACAACAGCGTCATCGACCAGCGCATGCAGGCCGACGCCGGCCCCGACCAGAGCGCGATCTCGATCGACAGCCTGACGACGGCCTCGCTCACCACGGTCTTCAACGACCCGCGCTTCAAGGACCGTCGGGTCAACGAGTTCGACCCCTACGTCCGGTACATCGCCATCAACGTCAAGAAGGTGCCGAACCTCAAGCACCGTCAGGCGATCCTGGCCGCAGCCGACCGCGCGCAGCTGCTGACCATCGCCGGTGGCTCGTACGCCGGTGACCTGGCCGACGGCGTCATCAAGCCGAACCTGGCGGCGGACTACGCGCCGTCCGGCCTGTGGGACTCGCTTCTGGGCGACAAGGTGCCCGACACGGGCAACCCCGACCTGGCCAAGAAGCTGATCGCCGAGTCCGGTGCGCCGATGCCGGCGCTGACCTACGACTACGGCAAGAACCCGGACAGCGACAAGTCAGCCGCCGCGCTGCAGTCCTCGCTGGCCAAGGCCGGCATCAAGCTGACGCTGAACGGCATCGAGCCCGGCAAGTACTACGCCACCGTGCTCGCGGGTGCCGACAAGGAGAACGAGCTGGCCGCTGCGGGCTGGGGCCCGGACTGGTCCAACGCCTCGACCGTCATCCCCGAGCTGTTCACCACCGCCGGTGGCTTCGACCTGACGCACGCGGACGACAAGGACTTCACCGCCAAGTCCGACGCGGCCAAGGCCGAGACCGACCGCGCCAAGCAGGGCGCGGCGTGGAAGGAGCTGAACAAGACCGCGATGCAGAACGCGTGGGTCCTGCCCACCCGCTTCGGTCGCGAGCAGCGTCTGGCCGGCTCCAAGGTCGCCTCGGCGAGCGGTGAGGGCGGCAAGGTCTACATCTGGGCACCCTACGGTTCCTGGAGCTACTCGGACCTGTACGTCAAGAAGTAGTCTCACGCTGAGCTAGACGTCCCACCGTTCACCCGGCCCGGGGCGGGTGCAACCCACCCGCCCCGGGCCGTCGGCCGGGCTGCCACCCCGACTGCCGACCCCCCTGCTCCAGACCGGAGGCTGCCGTGGGCACCTACATCGTCCGTCGCGTCGTCGCGATGTTCTTGCTGCTGATCGCGCTGAGCATCATCGTGTTCCTGCTCTTCGCGGCCCTGCCGAGCAACCCGGCTGCGCTGACCTGCGGCAAGCAGTGCACCCCGCAGGTCATCCGGCAGAACGAGATCCGGCTCGGGTACGACAAGCCGATCTACGTCCAATACGGCGCGTTCATGAAGGGCATCGTCGCCGGGCGGACGTACGGGTCGGGTTCACAGACCTTCGAGTGCCCCGCCCCGTGCCTGGGGTACTCGTTCTTCCGCGGCGCCAACGTCACCGACCTGATCAAGGACCGCCTGCCCGTCACCGCGGTCGAGGCCGTCGGTGCGTTCGTCCTGTGGATGGTCGCCGGTGTCGCGACAGGCATCCTGGCCGCCCTCAGACGAGGCAAGTGGCAGGACCGCATCTCGATGTCGCTGGCCCTGGTCGGCTACTCGTTCCCCTCGTTCTTCATCGGGCTGGTGCTGCTCTACTTCGTCATCTTCAAGTTCAACCTGATGGCCTACCCGGCCTATACGCCGTTCGCGTCCGACCCGGCCGCGTGGCTGCGCTCGTTCATCCTGCCGTGGATCACCCTGGCGGTGCTGTACGCCGCCCTGTACGCCCGGCTGACCCGCAACCAGATGCTCGACACCATGGGCGAGGACTTCATCCGCACTGCCCGCGCCAAGGGCCTGACCGAGCGCGTCGTCGTGGGCAAGCACGGGCTGCGCGCCGGCCTGACCCCGATCGTCACCGCCGCCGGCCTGGACCTGTCGGCCCTGCTCGGCGGTGCGGTCATCACCGAGCAGGTGTTCGGTCTGCCGGGTCTGGGCAAGCTGTCGCTGGACGCGGTGCTGCAGTCCGACCTGCCGCTGATGACGGCTACGGTGCTCGTGGTCGCCGCGTTCATCGTCGTCGCGAACCTGGTGGTCGACCTGTTGTACGCCGTCATCGACCCGAGAGTGAGGCTGGGATGAGCCGGTTCCTCGAGGTCGAGGACCTGAAGGTCAGCTTCACCACCGAGGACGGCGTGGTCCAGGCCGTCGACGGGGTCTCGTTCGGCGTCGACAAGGGCGAGACGATCGCCATCGTCGGTGAGTCCGGCTCCGGCAAGAGCGTCACGAGCGCGTCGATCATGGGCCTGCACAACCGGCGCACCACGAAGATCACCGGGTCCATCCGGCTCGGCGACGACGAGATCGTCGGGTCGTCGGACTCGCGGCTGCGCGAGCTGCGCGGCAAGCGGATGGCGATGATCTTCCAGGACCCGCTCTCGTCGCTGCACCCGTTCTTCACCATCGGCAAGCAGCTGGTCGAGGCGCTGCAGGTGCACAGCGACCTGAACAAGTCCGACGCGCGCACCAAGGCCGTCGAGATGCTCGACAAGGTCGGCATCCCCAACGCCGCGAAGCGGGCGGGGGAGTACCCCCACCAGCTGTCGGGGGGTATGCGGCAGCGGGTGATGATCGCCATGGCGCTGATGAACGACCCCGACCTGATCATCGCCGACGAGCCCACGACCGCTCTCGACGTGACGGTGCAGGCTCAGATCATCGACCTGCTCAAGACCCTGCAGCGCGAGTTCGGCACCGCCATCGTCCTGATCACCCACGACCTCGGGGTGGTCGCCGAGACCGCCGACACCGTGGCGGTCATGTATGGCGGACGGGTGGTCGAGCGCGGCACGGTGCGCGACATCTTCTACCGCCCGCAGATGCCCTACACGTGGGGGCTGCTCAGCTCGCTGCCGCGCCTGGACGACCTGCGCACGGCGCGCCTGGACCCGATCCCCGGCAGCCCACCGTCGCTGATCAACCTGCCGGCCGGGTGCGTTTTCCGGCCGCGCTGCCAGTACCACCAGTTCGTCGACGGCGACCTGTGCGAGACCACTCGCCCACCCCTGGACGAGGTCGCCGGAGGCCACTCGATCAGGTGCCACCTGAGCGCCCACGAGCGTGAGCGGCTCGGCACCGAGCGGCTGAACGTCATGACCGTCACCAGCCCGTTGAAGGAGGGCGCGTGAGCGACCCGATCCTGAGAGTCACCGACCTGCAGAAGTACTTCCCGATCACCAAGGGCCTGCTGCGCCGTCACGTCGGCGACGTCAAGGCCGTCGACGGGGTGTCGGTCGAGGTCAGCGAGCGCGAGACCCTCGGGCTGGTGGGCGAGAGCGGCTGCGGCAAGTCCACGGCGGGCCGCGCGATGCTCAAGCTGCTCGAGCCGACCGGTGGGCGGATCGAGTTCGAGGGGCGCGACATCACCGGCCTCTCGCGGCGCCAGATGGTGCCGCTGCGGCGCGAGATGCAGATGATCTTCCAGGACCCGTACAACTCGCTGAACCCCCGGCACACGGTCGGCACGATCATCGGGGCGCCGTTCGACGTCCAGGGCGTCACCCCGCCCGGGGGGGTCAAGTCCGCCGTGCAGGACATCATGGAGCGCGTCGGCCTCAACCCCGAGCACTACAACCGGTACCCGAACGAGTTCTCGGGCGGTCAGCGCCAGCGCGTCGGCATCGCCCGCGCCGTCGTGCTGCGGCCCAAGGTGATCGTCGCCGACGAGCCGGTCTCGGCCCTGGACGTGTCGATCCAGGCGCAGGTCGTCAACCTGCTCGAGGACATTCAGGACGAGTTCGGGCTCTCGTACATCGTCATCGCGCACGACCTGTCCGTCGTCCGGCACATCTCGGACCGGGTCGCGGTCATGTATCTCGGGCACCTGGTCGAGTCGGCCTCGGCCGACGACCTCTACCTGATGCCGCGCCACCCCTACACGACGGCGCTGCTGTCGGCCGTGCCCACCCCGGACCCCGACGTCGAGAAGCACCGGGCCCGCATCCTGCTGACCGGCGACCTGCCCTCGCCCAGCAACCCGCCGTCCGGCTGCGTGTTCCGCACCCGGTGCTTCAAGGCTCAGGACCGCTGCGCCACCGAGGTCCCGGTGCTGCGCGAGCTGGCCACCGGCCACACCGTCGCGTGCCACTTCCCGATGGAGGCCGTCAGCGTCGCCGTCCCGACACCGCACACCCGCTCCGCCGCCGCCACCGACACCGACGTGTCCGACTCCCCGCACTTGCCTCACTAAGTGTCCGAACCCCTGCGGGACCCACGTCGAGTAGTGCAGCAAGTGCGGGGTTCGGGGGGCGTCGGCGGGGTGCTGGCGGTGCACGCGCACCCGGACGACGAGACCCTCACCATGGGCGCGACACTCGCCCACTACGCCGCGGCGGGTGCGCGGGTCACGCTGGTGACCTGCACGCTCGGCCAGCTCGGCGAGGTCATGGTGCCCGGGCTCGCCCACCTGACGCCGGACCAGGTCGGTGAGCACCGGCGCGGCGAGCTCGCGGCGGCCATGGCCGAGCTGGGCGTCACCGACCACCGGCTGCTCGCCGGCGGTCGCTGGCGCGACTCGGGGATGGTCTGGGTGCGTCCGGGCATCGCCGGCGTCGCCCCGGACGCCGACCCGCGCTCGTTCGCGCTCGCCGACGTCGACGAGGCGGCGGCGGCGCTGGTCGAGGTGATCGCCCAGGTGCGGCCGCGGGCCGTCGTCACCTACGACCCCGCCGGCGGGTACGGCCACCCCGACCACGTGCAGGCCCACCGGGTGACCATGCGCGCGGTCGCTCTGGCCGGCGTCCAGGGGGCGCCGGTGGCCAAGGTCTACTGGGTGCGCACCCCGCGCTCGTGGGCCGAGCGCGAGCGCGCGGCCCTGCAGGCCGACCACCCGGCGTCCATGACGGTGCGGGCGCTGGACGACCCGTGGCCACCGGTGGTCGCCGACGACGTGCTCGTCACCACGGCGGTCGACGCCCGCGCGCAGCTGGGGCGCAAGCTCGCCGCGCTGCGCGCGCACGCCACCCAGGTGCGCGTCGAGGGTCAGGTGCTGGCGCTGTCGGACGGCGTGGCCCAGGCCGTCCGCGCGACGGAGGGGTTCGAGCTGGTGGCCGGCCGGCTCGGCCCCGCCGGTGACGGGGGGCGCGAGGGCGACCTGCTCGCCTGAGCGCTGCACGGTCACCCAGCGTGGTCGCGGCGGACCCAGCGTGGCGAAGGTGTGGCGAGCGGGTGAGTGAGGGGGCGAACCGGTCGTCCGTGGACGAAGGTGGGACCGGGCCACCGCGCCCACCACCCGTGCCTGCTGGAGGACACCGTGCCGTCGTCCCACCCCATCGAACCGACCGCCGGCTCACTGCTGCAGCAGGTGGGGGACGCCACCCCCCTGCGCGGTGCGGACGTCGGCGCCGCCCGCGAGCGCACCCGGCAGCGCCGCCTGGGCCGGATCGCCGTGGTGCTCGGCGCCGTCCTGGTCTGGATGTGGGTGCGGCTGCTGAGCGGATCGCCGGTCGGCCTGCCGACCCTGCCCTCCGTCGACCCGCTGTACCTGATGAGCGGCGGCTTCTTCCTGCTGCTCATGCTCGTCATGGTGGGGTCGATGGTGGGCCAGGGCCGCTCGCCGCACACCGTATTCCGCCCCGAGCAGATCGCGGTGGGTCTGGACGACGTGGTCGGGATCGACGTGGTCAAGGCCGAGGTGGTGCGCACCCTCAACCTGTTCCTGGCCCACAAGACCTTCGCCACCGAGATGGGCGGGCGCCCGCGCCGCGGCGTGCTGTTCGAGGGCGGGCCGGGCACCGGCAAGACCCACACCGCCAAGGCGCTTGCCAAGGAGGCCGGCGTGCCGTTCCTGATGGCGACCGCCACCTCGTTCCAGTCCGGACTGCAGGGCGCCTCGCAGAAGAAGGTGCGGGCGTTCTTCCGCGCGCTGCGCAAGGCCGCCCGCCAGTACGGCGGGGCCATCGGCTTCATCGACGAGTTCGACGCGATCGCCCTGCAGCGCCCGGGGACGGCCATGACGTCCGCGGCGGCGCCGACGTCCGGGGCGCTGCTCGGCTGCGGCGGGCTCACCGGCCTGCCGAGCCTCGGCTCCGGTGCCACGGGCACCGACCTCGCGCCGGTGCACACGGGGTTCACCGGGGGCGGCGACTCGCAGATGACGGTCAACGAGCTGCTGGTGCAGATGCAGTCGTTCGACCAGCCCACGCCCGGCCAGCGCGTGCACGGCGCGCTGGTCGACGCCGTCAACCTGCTGCTGCCGGCCCACCGGCGGCTGCGCGGGCCGGTGATCACCCAGGCCAACATCATGCTGCTCGCCTCGACCAACACCGCCCAGCGGCTCGATCCGGCGCTGCTGCGGCCGGGTCGGTTCGACCAGCGCCTGTCGTTCGAGCTGCCGGGTAAGAGCGGGCGCCGCCAGGTCATCGACCACTTCCTGGCCCGCAAGGCCCACGGCACCGACCTGGCCGTGGGGGTCACGGGGGACGAGCGCCGCGACGCGCTCGCCGCCATCACCCAGGGGTACAGCCCGGCGATGATCGAGGGGCTGCTGGACGAGGCGCTGGTGCGCGCCCTGGAGGCCGGCCGGTCGGCGATGACCTGGGCCGACGTCGAGCACGCCCGGCTGATCACCGAGGTCGGCCTGGGCCAGCCGGTGGCCTACACCCAACACGAGCAGCGGTTGATCGCCACGCACGAAGCCGGCCACGCCACGATGGCCTGGCTGGTGGCGCCGCACCGCCGGCTCGAGGTGCTGACGATCATCAAGCGCCGCGACGCGCTCGGCCTGCTCTCGCACGGTGACCCGGCCGACGTCTACACCCGGTCCAAGACCGAGATGGAGGCCCTGATCCAGATCGCGTTCGGCGGCCAGGTGGCCGAGGAGATCTTCTTCGACGACATCTCGACCGGCCCGAGCGGCGACCTGCAGTACGCCACGACGGTCGCTGCCCAGATGGTCGGGGCGGCCGGCATGGTCGACACGCTGGTGTCCTTCGCCGCGGTGCAGGGCTCGTCGTTCTCGGACTCGGGCCTGGTCGGGCGGGTGCTCGGCGACGGTCAGGGGCGCGAGATGGTCGAGGACCTGCTGCAGCGGCAGAAGACCACCGTCCGCGGGCTGATGGGCGCCAACCGGCACCTCGTGGCGGCGCTGCGCGACGCGCTCGTCGAGCGCCACGAGCTGATCGGGCACGAGATCACCGACGTGCTCGAGGTGGCCCGCGCCGCCCACGACGCCCGGTCGTCCCAGCAGGTCATCGACCTCACCGGCGAGCGGCCCCGCGTAGTCTGAGCCGGTGACCGCGTCCGTGCTGCCCCGCCTCGGGGCGGGCCTGCTGGCCGGGGCGGTCGCCGGGGTGCTCGGCAGCTGCGCCCAGCAGCTGGTCGTCGGGACGGCGCGGTTACCGGTCGGCGTCCTGCTCGCGGTGCTGCTGCTCGGTGCGCTCGCGGTGGCCGTGCAGGCGGGGGCACGCACCCGATGGGGCGGGGCGGCGCTGGCCCTCGGGTGGTTCGCCGTCGTCACCGTCGCCAGCTCGCGCCGCCGCGAGGGAGACGTGCTGGTGCCCGGCGACGTGCGCGGCTGGGCGTTCCTGCTCGGCGGGACGGCGGTGCTCGGCCTGGCCGTGGCCCTGCCCCTGCGCTCGACCCTGGGCTCACCCGCGCAGGTGGTGGCCCGGTGAGCGCGGCGTCGGTCGGTGACCTGCCCCTGGACGCCGGGGTGTTCCGCCGCGCGATGGGCCGGTTCGCCACGGGCGTCACGATCGTCACCACCCAGCACGCGGGCATCGACCACGCGATGACCGCGAACGCGTTCACGTCCGTCTCGCTCGAGCCCGCCCTGGTGCTGGTCTGCGTCGAGCGCGAGGCGAGGTTCCACGACGCGATCGAGGCGGCCGGTCTCTGGTCGGTCAACGTGCTGGACGACTCGGCGCGCGCGGTCGCGACCTGGCTGGCCACCCGCGGTCGTCCCCTGCACGGCCAGCTCGACCGCGTCCCGCACCGCAGCGGCCCGCTCACCGGCACCGCGCTGCTCGAGCAGTCCCTGGCGACGCTGGAGTGCCGCACCACCGACCTGTACGCCGGCGGTGACCACAGCATCGTCGTCGGCGAGGTGCTCGCCGTCGACCTGGTCGAGCACGACGCGGCGGCGCTGACCTACTACCGCGGCGCCTACGGCAGGCTGGCGTGAGGCGGTTGGCGGCACTGCTCGTCACGCTCGTCCTGCTCGCCGGGGCGTACGTCGCGGTCGCCGTGTGGGCCGGTGAGCGCGTCGCGCGGGGTGTGCAGGTGCAGGGGGTGGACGTCGGGGGTCTGCGCCGGGCCGACGCCGCACAGCGGGTGCGGGCCCAGCTCGGCCCGCGCGCCGACCGGCCGGTCACGCTGACCGCCGGGCCGGCCAGCACCCCGGTGCTGCCGTCGTCGGCCGGCCTGGGCATCGACGTCCCCGCCACCCTGGACCCGCTCGTCGGCTTCAGCCTTGACCCCCGCTCGCTGCTGCGGCACGTCCGCGGCGGCGGCCGCGACGTCCCCGTGGTGACCGCCCGCGACGACGCCGTGCTCGCGACCCGGGTGCGGGCCGCGGCGGCGATCCTGGACCAGCCGCTGGTGCAGGGCGCCGTCGACTTCACCGCCGACGGTGCTGTGCTGCGCGCCGGTCAACCCGGGCGGGTCGTCGACCAGCGCACCGTCGGACGGCTGCTCGCCGACCGCTGGCTCACCGATGACGCCCTCGACGTACCGTTCGCCGCGAGCTCACCGGTCACTGATCCGGCTGTGCTGCAACGGTTCTATGACGACGTCGCCCGCCCCGCGGCGTCCGGCCCGCTGAAGGTGGTGGTCGGCACGCGCACGGTGACGGTACCGGTGAGCCGCCTGGTCCCGGCGCTGTCGACCGCAGTGACGGCGGGCGTGCCGGGCCTGAAGGTGGACGGTGCGCTGCTCGAGAAGGTCGTGCGAGGCATCGACCCGGGGCTGCAGAAGGATCCGGTGGACGCCCGGATCGTGCTGCGCGGCTCGACCCCCACCGTGGTGCCCGGCGTCGTCGGCCGGCGGGTCGACCCCGCTGCCCTGACCACGTCGGTCACCGCCGCGCTGGCCACGCCGGAGCGCACCGCGAAGGTGGCGCCCGCGGTCGTCGAACCCGAGCTGAGCACGGCGAAGGCGAAGGCGTTGGGCGTCACCATGCAGGTGTCGACCTTCACCACCCGGTTCCCGGTGAACCCGCCGCGCACCAACAACATCCGGATCGCGGCGCGCACCCTGAACGGCATCCTGGTGCGTCCGGGCGAGGTGTTCAGCCTGAACGCCGCGCTGGGCCGGCGGACCCCGGGCAAGGGCTACCAGCAGGCGCCGGTCATCGACGGCGGCCGGCTCACCAAGGACTACGGCGGCGGCGTATCGCAGGTGTCGACGACGCTGTTCAACGCGGTGTTCTTCGCCGGCCTGGACACCGTGACCCACAAGCCGCACTCGTTCTACATCTCGCGCTACCCCGAGGGCCGCGAGGCGACCGTGTCGTTCCCGACCGTCGACCAGACCTTCCGCAACGACTCGGGCCACGGCATCCTCATCAGCACCGCCGTCGCCGAGCGCACGATCACGGTCAGCTTCTACGGCACGAAGGTCTGGGACGTCGAGGCCACGAAGGGCCCGCGCACCAACGTCCGTCAGCCCAGGACGATCCGCGACGCGTCGCCGGGGTGCGTGCCGCAAGCGGCCAGCGTCGGCTTCGACGTCAGCGTCAGCCGCATCTTCAAGCGCGGCGGCACGACGGTGCGCACCGAGCGGTTCTCGACCCGGTACATCCCCGAGGACCACGTGATCTGCGGCTGAGGACCCGGGGCCTGCCGGCGGGCGCCAGGGGTACGCGCCGCAGGACCCGGGAGGCGGCGAGCACGGCCCGGGTGAACACCCACCAGTAGGCGCTGCCGGCTGCGAGCGAGGCGACCAGCGCCAGTGCGGGGGAGTGGGGTTGCAGGGCCGGGTAGACGTGCCAGTGGACGAGGTAGATGTACAGCGAGGACGCCGCGAGGGTCGTCGTGACGCGCACGAGCACGGGCGGGACCCGCAGCGCCGGCCGCCACACCAGCAGGCCCAGGCCGACGAGCACGACCGCCTCGCGGGTCGCGCTGCCCGAGAACCCTGGCACCAGCACCAGCGCCAGGGCGGTGACGACGACCCGCCGTCGCGCGGTGGTCGCCCTGGCGGCGGCCCAGCCGAGCGCGAACAGCCACAGCACCAGGTGGGCGCTGTACAGGCGCATCGGCGTGGGCTCGGCCGCGGACAGCTGCAGGCGGGGCAGCGAGCCGGCGAGCACCAGGGTCACGGGGACGGCGAAGCTGAACCGGCGTTCGAGCCGGTGGACCGCCGGGACCGCGAGCAGGGCCAGGACACCCACCAGCAGGTACAGCAGGGTCTCGACGAACCAGAACCGGCCGGCCGACGTCCTGCCGAGCAGGCCGTCGACGAGCAGGACGTCCCGCAGCCCGTACAGGCCGGTCAGAGCGGCGGCGACGCCGATCAGCAGGACGCTGGGGGTCGCGATCCGCGACAGGCTGCGCAGCCCGCGGCGCAGCCGCACCGGGGCCGGGTCGTCGGTGAGGTGGAACCGTGCCAGGTTGAACCCGGCGACGGCGAGCAGGACGTGGGCCCCGCCGAGCAGGTGGAAGAACCCGATGTGGGTGCCCACGACCAGAACGATCGCGACGGCGCGCAGGACGATGCCGGTCTCGACCGGCCGCCCGGGGCGGGCGCTCGCGTCCGGGACGGCCACCGCGAGGTCGGCGATGCGGGTGGTGTGCCAGCTCGGCGGCAGCTGGCCGAGCAGCTCCTCGAGCCGCACCGACACCTCGACGTAGGACAGGGAGTCGCCGCCCAGGGACACGAAGGTGCTGTCTGCGGTGGCCAGGGGACGGTCGAGCAGCTCGGCGAACAGGGCGACCAGGTCGCCGTCCGTCGGCGCCGGGGGCTTCGCGGGCCGGGTGTCGAGCTGGTCCAGGGCGCGGACGGCACCGTGGTCGGGCTTGCCGTTGGACCGTCGGGGAAGCTGCGGCACCCGGTGGACGCGGACGGCGCTGATGGGTAGCCCGCACCGCCGAGCGGTCTCGCGCTGCACCCGCTCGACGTCGGTCCGGGTCTCGGTGGCGACCACGAGTGCGTCGTCGACGTCGACGCACCACGCGGTGACGCCCGCCTCGGCCAGCCCGGCCTCGACGTGGTCCAGGTCCAGGCGCAGCCCGAACACCTTGGCGACGCGTGAGCGTCGGCCCAGGACCTCGAACGAGCCGTCGGCGGTGCGCCTGGCCAGGTCGCCGGTGGCCAGGTCGTCGACGTCCGCGCCGCGGGACAGATCCGCCCGGCAGGTGGCGTAGCCGAGCATCACGCCGGGTCCGGAGTACACCAGCTCGCCGACGTCCTCGCTGCCCGCCTCCTGCGGGACGGGCCGCAGCGTGAACGACCCGCCGGGGATCGGACGCCCGATGGTGTGCGGGTGCGAGCGGGCCCGATCCGGCGGCAGGTAGGCCATCCGGGCGGTGGCCTCGGTCTGCCCGTACATGACGAACAGGTCGAAGCCGCGCCGTCGTCCGACCTCCGCCCACCGGGTCACCTGCGCTGGAGGCATCCGCCCTCCAGCCTGGGTGACGTACCTCAGGTGGGGCAGGTGCCGCTGCTCGAACCCCGAGCGGTCCAGCAGCTCGAAGGTGTGGGGGACCCCGGCGAACGTCGAGACCCGGTGCCGCTCGACCAGGTCCCAGAGGCCGGGGTCCAGGACCGAGCGGTCGGTCAGCACCACGGCTGCCCCGGCCAGCAGGTGGCTGTTGATGACAGACAGCCCGTAGCAGTAGTGCATCGGCAGGGTGGTCACCGCGCGGTCGGTCGCCCGGACGTCGAGGTAGTGCGCGATCGCGGCGGCGTTGCTCTGCAGGTTCTGGTGCGACAGGCGCACCAGCCGGGGCGAGCCGGTCGACCCCGAGGTGCTCAGCAGCAGGGCGAGGTCGGGGTGCAGGGCGAGGTCGGGCCGCGGGTCGGGACGTGGGTCGGACCGGGGCGCGACGCCCGAGCGGGCGCCCACGACCAGGTCGGGTCGGTACGTGGCCACCAGCGAGCTCACGGTGTCCTGCTGCCGGTGACCACCGACCAGCAGCACCGGGTGCCCCCCGGCCAGTGCCGCGAGGTAGGTGACGACGGAGGGGACGCTGTTGTGGGCGTCCAGCAGGACCAGCCGGCGGGGGCCGTCCCACTCCTGCACGGTCCGCGCCACCCGGTCGGCGAGGTCGCGGTAGGTCAGCTGCTCGTCGTCCGTCACGAGTGCGACCCGGTCACCGTGCACGGCCAGGTCGCTGGCGAACGCGACCCGGCGGTCGGTGGACGGAGCCGTCGGGAGCACGGCGCGATGTTAGGTTAGGCTCACCTTAGGTGGCAAGCGCGGGCCCCACCCGGTAGTGGTAGCCGTGGTGGGGGACGAACCCGACCGAGGCGTACAACCGCAGGGCCGCCTCGTTGGCCTCGGCCACCTGCAGGTACGCGGAACGGTCACCCCGCTCGAGCGCCCACCCGGCCAGTGCCCCGAGCACCTCACGTCCCAGACCCCGCCCGCGGTGCGAGTCCTCGACCTGCATGGCCGTCACCCCGGTCCATCCCCGGGACGACGCACCCCGGCCGACCGCCACGGTGCGCTCACCCTCGCGCACCGACACGAACACCTGGGTCGGGGCCGACAGCAGCACCCGGCGCGCGACGTCCGGCAGGGGCGCGCCGCGGTAGCGGTAGACCCCGAGCCAGCGCTGGTCCGGCTCGTCGTCGAGCGCGACGTGCGGGCCGGGGGGCACCGAACCCGGCCGCAGCGCAGCCGCGGCGAGCTCGCGGGTCGCAGCGGTCATCACCAGCGTCGGGGTGTCGAGCAGGTAGCCGCGCGCTGCGAGCGCGACGTCCAGGTCGCCGCCGCGCGCGGGGGAGTCCAGCGGCCAGGTCACCGCGAAGCGCGGCGTCAGCCCGCGCTCGACGTACCACGCCTCGACCGCCTCGATCGCCTGTGGCACAGGGGTTCGCGGGTCACCAGTCGTCAGCGCCGAGTTGGCGCGGCCGGTGAACCCCCCGGCCGCCCGCAGCCGCCAGCCGGTGCCCTGGCCGCCCAGCCAGTCCAGCTCGAACGGGCGCCAGCCGTCGGCGGCCACGTCCTCGAGGGCTGCCAGGCCCAGGGCCAGGTGCGCGAGACCGCGGCGGGTGGGCGGCGGCGGGACGGGGCGGCCCGCGATCACCTGGTCCAGCGGCACGCTCGCCTCACCTGCCCGGGTGCGCACCCGGGCCACGCCCTCACCCCACGAGAGCAGCTCACCCAGCAGGTCGACGTACCGGCCGCCGGGGGCCCGACGCCGCAGCACCACGCGCGACCCCACGTGCTCGGGGCCCACCCGCAGCGCGACCCGGCCGGACACGCACCCTCCCTGGTGTGGCGATCTGGTTCGTCCGCGATACTAGATGTCGACCCCCTGGCGCCGACGGCGCCGGCCGCACGAGGAGGACTCGCACGTGACGTACGTCATCGCCCAGCCCTGTGTCGACCTCAAGGACAAGGCGTGCATCGAGGAGTGCCCCGTCGACTGCATCTACGAGGGTGAGCGGTCGCTGTACATCCACCCCGACGAGTGCGTCGACTGCGGCGCCTGCGAGCCGGTGTGCCCCGTCGAGGCCATCTACTACGAGGACGACACCCCCGAGCAGTGGAAGGAGTACTACACGGCCAACGTGGAGTTCTTCGACGACCTCGGCTCGCCCGGCGGCGCTGCCAAGCTCGGCGTGATCCCCAAGGACCACCCGATCATCTCGGCGCTGCCCCCGCAGGAGCACTGATCCGGCTCCCCGACTTCCCCTGGGACACCCTGGCGGCGGCAGGGGCGGTGGCGCGCAGCCACCCGGACGGCATCGTCGACCTTTCCGTCGGCACCCCGGTCGACCCCACTCCGGACGTCGTCCAGCGGGCGCTGCGCGAGGCCTCGGACGCCGGCGGGTACCCGCAGACCTGGGGGACACCGGCGCTGCGCGAGGCGGTCGCGGCGTGGTTCGCGCGCCGACGCGGTGTTCCCGCACTCGACCCGGACGGCGTCCTGCCCACGATCGGCTCCAAGGAGCTCGTCGCGTGGCTGCCGACCCTGCTCGGGCTGGGTGCCGGCGACGTCGTCGTGCACCCCGAGGTCGCGTACCCGACGTACGACGTGGGCGCCCGGATCGCCTCTGCCACACCGGTTGCGGCCGATGCGACCACCCAGGTCGGGCCGGGGCGCGTGGGCCTGGTGTGGGTGAACTCACCGTCCAACCCGACCGGTCGGGTGCTGCCCGTCGAGCACCTGGCCAAGGTCGTGGCGTGGGCGCGATCGCGCGGCGCCGTCGTCGCCAGTGACGAGTGCTATGCCGAGCTGGGCTGGGACGGTCAGCCAGTGCCCAGCATCCTCGACCCCGCGGTCTGCGGCGGGTCGCACGAGGGTCTGCTGGCGGTCTACTCCCTGAGCAAGCAGTCCAGCATGGCCGGGTACCGCGCCGCCTTCGTGGCCGGCGACCCCGCCCTGGTGGCCCGGCTGCTCGCGATCCGCAAGCACGCCGGGATGATCGTGCCCTGGCCGGTGCAGCAGGCCATGATCGCCGCGGTCAGCGACGACGAGCACGTCGCGGTCCAGAAGCGGCGGTACGCCGCCCGGCGAGCGGCCCTGCTGCCCGCGCTCGAGGCCCACGGCCTGCGCGTCGACCACAGCCAGGCCGGCCTGTACCTGTGGGCGACCGCCGACGAGCCGGCGGGCACCACCGTCGACCACCTCGCGGCCCTGGGCATCCTGGTGGCTCCCGGCTCGTTCTACGGCGTCGCGGGTGCCCGGCACGTGCGGGTGGCCCTGACCGCCACCGACGAGCGGATCGACGCCGCCGTCCAGCGGCTGGGCGAGGCCGCCCGATAGGCCCGAAGTGGTCACGGCGCCGCGCAGGCGGGTAGCGTCGGCCCCGACTCGACCCGCCCGCGCGAGACCCGCTGGGCAGACCCCCCACGAAGGAGCCCCAGATGGCCGAGGACGCGACGCTGCAGCACCCTGGCGGCACGCTGACCCTGCAGGGAGCCGAGGCCACCGAGGGCACCGACGCGTACGACATCTCGGGCCTGCTGAAGGAGACCGGGCACGTCACGCTCGACCCCGGCTTCGTGAACACCGCCTCGTGCCGCTCGCAGATCACCTACATCGACGGTGACGCGGGCATCCTGCGCTACCGCGGGTACCCGATCGAGCAGCTGGCGGAGAGCTCGACCTTCCTCGAGACGTCGTACCTGCTCATCTACGGCGAGCTGCCGACCCCGGACGAGCTCGCGACCTTCACCCGGGTGATCAGCCGGCACACGATGCTGCACGAGGACCTGCGCCGGTTCTTCGACGGCTTCCCGCGCGACGCCCACCCGATGCCGGTGCTGTCCAGCGCTGTCAGCGCGCTGTCGACCTTCTACCAGGACAGCCTCAGCATCCGCGACCAGAGCCAGATCGAGCTGTCGACGGTGCGGCTGCTGGCCAAGCTGCCCACCATCGCCGCGTACGCGTACAAGAAGAGCGTCGGGCAGCCGTTCCTGTACCCCGACAACAGCCAGGGTCTGGTCGAGAACTTCCTGCGGATGACCTTCGGGTTCCCGGCCGAGCCGTACGAGGTCGACCCGGTGATGGCCAAGGCGCTCGACCAGCTGTTCATCCTGCACGCCGACCACGAGCAGAACTGCTCGACGTCGACGGTGCGGCTGGTCGGCTCGGGCCAGGCCAACCTGTTCGCGTCCGTCTCGGCGGGCATCCACGCGCTCTCGGGTCCCCTGCACGGTGGGGCGAACTCGGCGGTGCTCGACATGCTCGACCAGATCCGCACCAGCGGCGACGACGTCGACACGTTCGTGAAGCGGGTGAAGAACAAGGAGCAGGGCGTGCGGCTGATGGGTTTCGGCCACCGCGTCTACAAGAACTACGACCCGCGCGCCGCCATCGTGAAGAAGACCGCGGACGAGGTGCTCAGCAAGCTCGGCGTCTACGACGAGATGCTCGAGATCGCCCTGCGGCTGGAGGAGATCGCGCTCGCCGACGACTACTTCGTCTCGCGTCAGCTGTACCCGAACGTCGACTTCTACACCGGCCTGATCTACAAGGCGATGGGCTTCCCGACCCGGATGTTCACGGTGCTGTTCGCGATCGGCCGGCTGCCCGGCTGGATCGCCCAGTGGCGCGAGATGATGGAGGACCCCGAGACCAAGATCGGTCGCCCGCGCCAGCTGTACGTCGGCGCCACCGCGCGCGACTACGTGGCCCCCGACGCGCGCTGACGGCTGATCAGGAGCCCGCTCGCCGAGACTGCACGACACGCCCACCGGTCGCCGTCCGGTGGGCGTGTCGTGCAGTCTCGCGGCCGGAGCGGCCCGGCGGGCCGTCCTTCTGGGCCCCCAGGAGCGAGCCCCCCGCTAGGAGCCCGGGGCGGCGTCGGTGAGCATGACGACGACCTCTCCGGGCCGGACGCCGGAGCCGCTGACGGTGGTCCACCCGCGCTCGGCGTGGGCCCGAGACCAGAGCCGGGCGCCGACGTACACCCGTGAGACGCCGAGCTGGTCGGAGCGGGCGACGGCCCACTGCGCTGCCGCCCACGGCTGGGCCGGAGCCATCCGCACGCCCGAGGTGAGCAGCCGGGTGGCCCCCGCGGGCTGCTCGTGGGCCAGCGCCGCCCGCAGCGCGGGCAGCCCGGGGCGGCCGACGGCCCGGCGTCCGGGGTCGAGCACGCACACCAGGGCAGCGGGCGAGCTGCCCGACAGCGCCGACGCCAGCACGCGGGCCTCGTCCTCGTGCTGGGCGTAGGCCTCGGGGAACCCGCTGCGCTGCACCTGTTGCGCCACCTGGGTGACCGGCCGGGTGCGGTAGCCGTCGACCTTCACGAGCACGTCGTAGAAGGCGCCCGCTGCGTGCACCGGGTCGAGCACCTGGGCCCTGGTGCCCCAACCCTGCGAGGGGCGCTGCTGGAACAGGCCGAGCGAGTCGCGGTCTCCGTAGCGGACGTTGACGAGCTTGGACTCCTGCAGAGCGGTGGCGAGGGCGATGGTGATGGCCCGCGCGGGCAGCCCCCGGCGCACGGCCACCCCGGCGATGACGCCGGCGTTGCCCATCTGCTCGGGGGTCAGCGTCACGGTGCGGCCGTCGACGGTGGCGGCGCAGGCCACGGCCGGCGCGGGCTGCAGCGCGCGGCGCACCGCGACCACCAGCGCCACGACGAGCCCCACAGCCAGCAGCGCAGCGACGGCCCGGCGCACCAGGAGCCGGCGTCGCGACGGACGCACGCTCAGTTGGCGTGCAGGACGGCGTTGAGCTCGACCGTCGTGCCCGGGCGGCCCACCACCTCGACGGTGCCGGTGACGGAGTTGCGGCGCAGCAGCAGGTTGTCGCGCCCGGACAGCTCGCGCGCCTTGACCACGGCGCCGGCGTCGGGGCCGTCCGCGACGGTCACCTTGGTGCCGGCCGTGACGTACAGGCCCGCCTCGACCACGCAGTCGTCGCCGAGGCTGATGCCGAGACCGGCGTTGGCCCCGAGCAGGCACCGCTCGCCGATCGAGACCACGGCGGTGCCGCCGCCGGACAGCGTGCCCATGATCGAGGCCCCGCCGCCGATGTCGGACCCGTCGCCGACCACCACGCCCGCGACGACGCGCCCCTCGATCATCGAGGTGCCGAGGGTGCCGGCGTTGAAGTTCACGAAACCCTCGTGCATCACGGTGGTGCCGGGAGCGAGATGTGCGCCCAGGCGCACGCGGTCGGCGTCCGCGATCCGCACACCGGTCGGCACGACGTAGTCGGTCATCCGCGGGAACTTGTCGACGCCGAAGACCTGCACCCGGCCGTGCGCGGCCATCAGCCGCATCCGGGTCGCCTCGAAGTCCTCGACCGGGCACGGTCCGACGCTGGTCCAGACCACGTTCGCCAGCACCCCGAACAGCCCGTCGAGGTTCTGCCCGTGCGGTGCCACCAGCCGGTGCGAGAGCAGGTGCAGCCGCAGGTACGCGTCCGCGGGGTCGGCGGGGGCGGCGTCCAGGTCGATGACGGTGCGCACCACCCGCAGCCGGACGCCGCGCGCCGGGTCGATCCCCTCGAGCGAGGCCAGGTCGGCGGGGACGTCGTACGGGCCGTCCGCCTGGGGTGCCGGGCCCAGCCGCGGGTCGGGGTACCAGGCGTCCAGGACCTGCCCGGCCTCGGTGCTGGTGACGAGCCCGTGGCCCCATGCGGTTCGCTGGTCGGTCATGGGTTCAGCCTAGGGTCGGGGCATGCCGAGCCTCGACCTGCGCCAGGACGTCGTCACCCTGACCCGCGCGCTGTGCGACATCGAGTCGGTGAGCGGCGCCGAGGGGCCGCTGGCCGACGCGATCGAGGCGGCCCTGCGACCGCACGCCCACCTGGAGGTGCTGCGGGACGGCGACGCCGTGGTCGCCCGCACCCACCTCGGCCGGGCCGAGCGGGTGGTGCTCGCCGGGCACATCGACACCGTCCCGCTGGCCGCGTCGCCCAACCTGCCGACCCGCGTCACCGGCGAGGGTGCCGACCTGGTCGTGCACGGGCGGGGGACCGCCGACATGAAAGGCGGGGTCGCCGTCCAGCTGGCGCTCGCGGCCGGGGTCGCCGAGCCCACCCGTGACGTCACGTACGTGTTCTACGACAACGAGGAGGTCGAGTCCGAGCGCAACGGGCTCGGCCGCATCGCCCGGCGGCACCCCGACTGGCTGGACGCCGGGTTCGCGGTGCTCCTCGAGCCGACGTCCGCGGCGGTCGAGGGCGGCTGCAACGGCACGATCCGGGTCGAGGTGACCACCCGGGGCGTGGCTGCGCACTCGGCCCGGGCGTGGATGGGGCGCAACGCGATCCACGAGGCCGCGGTGCTGCTGGGCCGGCTGACGGCGTACGAGACGCAGGACGTCGAGGTCGAGGGGCTGGTGTTCCGCGAGAGCCTGAACGCGGTCCGCATCAACGGCGGGGTCGCGGGCAACGTGATCCCCGACCGCTGCGTGGTCACCGTCAACTACCGCTTCGCGCCCAGCAAGAGCGTCGCGGACGCCGAGCGCCACCTGCGCGAGCTGTTCACCGGGTACGAGGTGACGGTCAGCGACTCGGCCGGCGGTGCTCGCCCGGGGCTGGACCGGCCCGCCGCGCAGCAGTTCGTGGCGCTGATCGGGCTGCCACCGCAGCCCAAGTACGGCTGGACGGACGTCGCGCGGTTCAGCGAGCTCGGGGTGCCCGCCGTGAACTACGGACCCGGTGACCCGCTCACCGCGCACAGCGACACCGAGCACACCCGGGCGGCGCAGGTGGTCGAGTGCGAGGAGCGGCTGCGCGCCTGGTTGACCAGCTGATCGCGGCACCGGCGAGGATGGGCGCATGACGCAGACCCACCGATCCCGCAACACCCCCGAGCGCCACAAGGGCCCGGTCACCCTGCGCGGCGACCTGGTGCCCGACAGCACGACCGACCAGCGGCTGCTGGACGGGCCGAACAACCACGAGTGGCTGCACAGCGACCCGTGGCGGGTGCTGCGGATCCAGAGCGAGTTCGTCGAGGGCTTCGGCGCGCTGGCCGAGCTCGGCCGGGCCGTGAGCGTCTTCGGGTCGGCGCGCACCCGACCCGACCACCCGTCGTACGCCCTGGGCACCGAGGTGGGCCGGCTGCTGGCGAAGGCCGGGTACGCGGTCATCACCGGTGGCGGGCCGGGGGTCATGGAGGCCGCGAACAAGGGCGCGTGCGAGGCCGGCGGGGTGTCGGTGGGCCTGGGCATCGAGCTGCCGTTCGAGCAGGGGCTGAACGAGTACGTCGACCTGGGCGTGAACTTCCGGTACTTCTTCGCCCGCAAGACGATGTTCGTCAAGTACGCCGAGGGGTTCATCGTGCTGCCGGGCGGGTTCGGCACCTTCGACGAGCTGTTCGAGGCGATGACGCTGGTGCAGACCCACAAGGTCACCTCGTTCCCGATCGTCCTGCTGGGCTCGGCCTACTGGCGCGGGCTGGTCGACTGGCTGGGCAGCGCGCCGCTGGAGGAGGGGACGATCTGGCAGCGCGACCTCGACCTGCTGACCGTCACCGACGACCCGGAGTACGCCGTCCAAGTGATCGTCGACGCCAACGGGCCGGTGGTCTGAGGCACCCCGCTCTTTACGCCGGGTGCCGCCGCGGGCCACACTGCGCCATGGCCGTATCGCCGTCGCCCGCGCGGGGCAGCGTGATGCTCGGTCGCGACGTCGCGGGCCGGGCGCTGCGGATCAGCTCGCACCCCGAGGCCGGCCGCGTCGTGCTGTCGATCTGGGACCACGAGCGCTGTGTCGGCACGGTGCGGCTGGCCGAGGCCGACGTCCCCGACCTGGTGCGGTCGCTGACCGCGTGCCTCGTCGTCGACCAGGTGCAGGCCGCTACCGGCTGAGCCGGCGGTCGACCGCGGTGGCACCGGCGGCGAGCGCCACGAACAGCAGGGCCACCCACAGGGCGTTGACGGCCACCCTCGGGTAGCCCAGCACGGCGACGTCGACGAACGGGTACGGGTACCAGTCCGAGGCCAGCGGCCCGCGCACGGCCGTGAAGAGCATCCACGCCAGCGGGAAGACGACGGTCAGCCGGGTCACCCGCGCCGACGTCAGCCCGCGCGGCCCGAACGCGAACCAGCCGACCACCGTGAGCGCGGGGACGACGGTGTGCTGCAGCTGGTTGGCGACCTGCGTCCAGCTGTCGAGGTCGAGCAGCCGGCTGAGCGCGACGTGGAAGACGAGGAACGTCACCGTGATCGCGACCAGACCGGTCAGCCGTGCCACGGCGAAGAACCGGGAGGTGCGGCGCGGGTCGATGACGAGCAGCAGGCTGGTGACCCCCACGATCAGGTTGGACTGGATCGTGAAGAACGCGAACACGTTCAGGCTGCGGCCGAGCGCGCTGCCCCCGAAGAACTCGGGGCTGGCCGCCGACACCGCGAGCTGGACGACGACGCCGACGAGCACGCACAGGGCGGTCGCGGCGTACCAGGGCCTGGCCAAGCGCTCACTCACGCGGGAAGCGTACGCAGCGTTTGGCATGCTGACCGGCCATGGCGGCCATCTGCGTGTACTGCGCGTCCAGCGAGGGCATCGACCCGAGGTACGTCGACCTGGCGACCGAGCTGGGGACGGCGCTCGCGGCCCGCGGCCACAGCCTGGTCAGCGGCGGCGGCCGGGTGTCGATGATGGGGGCCGTCGCCCGGGCGGCCCGGGCCGGGGGAGCGCACACGGTCGGGGTGATCCCGCAGGCGCTGGTGGGCCTGGAGGTGGCGGACGACGAGGCCGACGAGCTGCTCGTCGTCCCGGACATGCGGGCCCGCAAGGGCCTGATGGACGCCCGCGCCGACGCGTTCGTGACGCTGCCCGGGGGGATCGGCACCATCGAGGAGCTGATGGAGGTGTGGACCGCCCGGTCGCTGGGGATGCACCGCAAACCGGTGGTCCTGCTCGACCCCTGGGACGACCTGCTTCCCCTGGTCGACCTGGCGATCTCGTTGCGGGACAGGGGTTTTGTGCGTCCGCCCGCGCTCGCGCACCTGCTGCGCACCAGCGACGTCACGCAGGCGCTGGACGCCGTCGAGGTCGAGCTCGCTGCCGTCGCGAGCACCCCGTGACCGACCTGCTGATCCGCGACCGCGTGTTCGGGCCCACCGACCTGGTCGTCATGGCGATCCTGAACCGCACCCGGGACTCCTTCCTGGACGGCGGCCGGCACTTCGAGGACGCGGCGGCGTTCGCGCGGATCGACGAGGTCGTCGAGCAGGGCGCTGACCTGCTCGACATCGGCGGGGTGCGCGCCGGCCACGGTGAGGACGTCGGGGTCGCCGAGGAGCTGCGCCGGGTGCTGCCCGCGGTCGAGTACGCCCGCTCGACCCACCCCGGTCTGCTGCTCAGCGTCGACACCTGGCGCGCCGAGGTGGCGGCCGAGGTCCGGCCCGACGTCGTCAACGACACCTGGTCGGCCCACGACCCGCGGATCATCGAGGTCGCGGCCGCCACGGGGGCGACGTACGTCTGCAGCCACACGCCGGGCCTCGCGCCGCGCACCGACCCGTTCCGCGTGGAGTACGACGACGTGGTGGCCGACGTCGTCCGGCGGCTGCGCGCGCTCGCCGGGCACGCGGTGGACGCCGGCCTGCCGCCCGAGCGGGTGATCGTCGACCCGACCCACGACTTCGGCAAGAACACCTACCACTCGCTGGAGGTCACCCGCCGGCTCGCCGAGGTGGTCGCGATCGGCCACCCGGTGCTGGTCGCCACCTCGCGCAAGGACTTCATCGGCGAGGCCCTCGACCTGGCCAAGCAGCAGCGACTGGAGGCCACGCTCGCGGTCAACGTCATCTGCGCGCTGGCCGGGGCCCGGGTGTTCCGGGTGCACGACGTGGCCGAGCACCGCCGTGCGCTGGACATGGTGCGGGCGGTGCGTGGCGACGTCCTGCCGGTGCTGGCCCGCCGCGGCCTGGTGTGAGGCAGGATCTGGCCATGAGCGGACCCCTGGCACTGGTGGGCAGCGGCGAGTACCTGCCGGTCATGAGCGAGATCGAGGGCGCCCTGATCGCGGGCCGCCCACCGCGCTACGTCCAGCTGGCGACCGCCGCCGCGCCCGAGGGTCAGCACTCGATCGAGCGCTGGCACCGCCTCGGCCAGGGCGCGGCCGAGCGGCTGGGCGTCGAGCAGGTCGTCGTCCCGGTCGTCGACCGGGTCAGCGCGGACGACGAGGGGCTGGCGTCGCTGGTCGAGGGCGCCGGTCTGGTCTACCTCTCGGGCGGCAACCCGGGGTTCCTCGCCGAGACCCTGCACGGCACGCGGGTGTGGGCGGCGATCGAGGCGGCCTGGCGCGCTGGTGCGGCGCTCGCCGGGTGCAGCGCGGGCGCGATGGCCATGGGTGGGCGGGTCGCGCCGATCCGCACGCCCTGGCGGACCGCGCCGCCCGGTCTCGGGCTGGTGCCCGGCGTCGAGGTGCTGCCGCACTTCGACCGGTTCGCCGGCCGGCTGCCCGACCGGCTGGTCGACTGGCTGGCCAGCGCCCCCGACCACATCACCGTGGTCGGCGTCGACGAGGACACCGCCACCGTCTGGGACGGCGCGGGGTGGACGGTCCGCGGCCGGCAGTCGGCCTGGCTGCTGACCCACGACGGCCGCGAGGGGTACGCCGCGGGTCAGACCATCCCGCTGCCCCCGCCCGCCTGACCCCCTTCCTCC
>JBBQGB010000028.1:0-43216 GCA_038322575.1 Actinomycetales bacterium | reverse complement strand
CCGGACGTCGGCGCCGCAGTGCCGCTCGCACCTGGGCCGCCCGGTGCGCCGCCCCCCACACCGACACCCGCCACAACGACTCCCGCACGATCGCCCCACTCATCTTGCTCACCCCCACCTCACGCTCCACGAACGTGATCGGCACCTCCACCACCCGCAGACCCCGCCGCACCGCCCGCCACGCCAGATCCACCTGGAAGCAGTACCCCTGCGACGCCACGTCCGCCAGATCCAACCGCTCCAACGCCGCACGCCGAAACGCCCGATACCCCCCCGTCACATCCCGGATCGGCACCCCCAGCACCAACCGGGTGTACGTGTTACCCCCACGACTGAGCACCTGCCGGTGCACCGGCCAGTTCACCACCCGCCCACCACGCACCCACCGCGACCCCAGCACCAGATCCGCATCCACCAACGCGTCCAGCAGCACCGGCAGCTGCTCAGGAAAGTGCGACCCATCCGCATCCATCTCCACCAGCACCCCGTAACCCCGCTCCAGCCCCCACCCGAACGCCTCCAGGTACGCCGCACCCAACCCCTGCTTCACGCTGCGGTGCAGCACCTGCACCTGGGCATCACCCGCCGCGATCCGGTCCGCCAGCACCCCCGTACCGTCCGGCGACCCGTCATCGACCACCAGCACGTGCGCCAACGGCACCGCCGCCCGCACCCGCCCCAGAATCAGCGGCAGGTTCTCCAGCTCGTTGTACGTCGGCACGATCACCAGCACCGTGCCCGGATCGACCACCTCGCCCACCGAGCCCACCTGCCTCACCGACCTCGACGCCCGATTGGTCCCGGGATCGGTGCATGCTATCCGGGTCAGTACGCCCCGCCGCCGTGCACGACGGCCCGAGCGGTCTTCCACAGGATCATCAGGTCCTGGGTGAGCGACCAGTTCTCGACGTAGTAGAGGTCAAGGCGGACGCTGTCCTCCCACGACAGGTCGCTGCGGCCGCTGACCTGCCACAGGCCCGTCATCCCCGGCTTGACGAGCAGTCGGCGGTGCACGTCCGCGCCGTACTTCGCGACCTCGGTGGGCAGCGGCGGCCGGGGCCCGACCAGGCTCATGTCGCCGCGCAGGACGTCGAGCAGCTGGGGCAGCTCGTCGATGCTGTAGCGGCGCAGGAACTTGCCGACCCGGGTGACGCGCGGGTCGTCCCGCATCTTGAACAGGACCTCGTTGCCGTCGGTGGCCTCGGCCAACGGAGTGAGCATCAGGTGCGCGCCCGGCACCATCGACCGGAACTTGGTCATCTGGAAGGTGCGGCTGTCCTTGCCGACCCGCTCCTGACGGTAGAAGACCGGCCCTTTGCTGCTGGTCCAGATCATCACCGCGATGACGGCGAACACCGGCGACAGCAGCGCCAGCCCGACGAGGGCTGCCAGCCGCTCGACCACGTCCTTGACCAGGCGCAACGGGCCCTCGTACTGCGGGGACTCCACGTGCAGCAGCGGCAGTCCGGCGACCGGTCGGCTGTGGATCCGTGGGCCGGCGATGTCGGTGAGCGAGGGGGCCACGATCAGCTCGACCCCGCTGCCCTCCAGCGCCCAAGCCAGCCGCCGCAGCGACGTCGGGCCGAACGAGGGTGCTGCCGTGACCACGACGGCCTCGGCGCCGACGAGCGCCACGGCCGACGCCACGTCGTGCAGGCCACCGATGACCGGCAGGGGGCCGAAGCTGCTGCGCACCTCGGGTGATCCGGGCGGCACGCACACCCCCACCACGTGGTAGCCGGCGAAGTGCGCCCGGTCGAGCTCGGCGACGACCGCGCGCACGTGATCGGCGCCACCGACCGCGACGACCCTGGCACTCCACCCGCCCTTGCGGCGCACGGCGTGCAGCCACTGGCGCCACATCCAGCGTGACAGCAGCAGCCCGACGATGCCGAGCGGGAAGGCCACCGCGACGTACCCGCGGGCCAGGTCGTACTTGGACACGTACGCCAGGATCGCGACGACGCCGAACAGCTGGAAGCTGGACGACATCACCCGCTTGTACTCGTCCGGGCCCAGGCCCACGACGCGGTGGTCGCGCGAGCGGTTCAGCGCGAGCGAGACCATCCAGCCGACCGTCAGCAGGGCCGAGAGCAACAAGTACTTGCGGCCGCTGTCGGGCTCGGTCAGGGGCTGCAGCTCGAGCCCGGCACCGGGAAGCAGACCGAGCCGCCACAGGTAGGCGCCCGCGACGGCCCAGCCGACCACCAGCAGGTCGGTCACCTGGAGGCGTTCGGCGTATCGTCCGGCCCAGCGAGCACCCTCGTCGCTCTGACCGACCACCTGGCGGGCAGACCCGGGGTCGTCGATGACCGGTGCCTGGCTCATGACCACCACCCTTCGTTCCCGACACCCTACCCGCGGTCACCGTGCCGCCAGGGGGTTGATCAGGGACGGACGACGACCTCCTGGGCTGCGCCGACACCGTCGACGGTCAGGACGGCGTCGGTCGCCAGGTTGCGCTTGACGAGCGCGAGCGCGATCGGTCCCAGCTCGTGGTGCCGGGCCGCGGACGTCAGGTGGCCGACCCTGCGCTCGCCGTCCAGGACGTCGGACCCGGCCGTGGGCAGCAGGTGCCCCGACCCGTCCAGGTGCAGCATCACCAGGCGGCGCGGGGGCCGGCCCAGGTTGTGCACCCGGGCGACCGTCTCCTGGCCGCGGTAGCAGCCCTTGGTCAGGTGGACGGCGGTGCGCAGCCAGTCGACCTCGTGCGGGATGGTGCGGTGGTCGGTCTCGAAACCCAGCCGTGGGCGCCAGGCGGCGATCCGCAGCGCCTCGGCGGCCCACGTCCCGGCGAGCGGCCGGTCGCCGACGAAGCCCGTCAGGTCGACTCGCGGCACGATGACCTCGCGCCAGGCGCGCTCAGCGCCCGGGTGGTGGGCGTCGTCGACCTCGGCGTACGACACGCTGCCGGCGGCCACGGCGGGCCACGGGTCGCGCCACGCCGGCGGCTCGGCGTCGGTCCCCTCGCTCGCGACCGGCTCACCGACGACCGCGAACTCGCAGGTGCGGTCGGTGGTCTCGACGCGCAGCATGAACTGCATGCTGCGCAGCCAGAGGGTGAGCGCGGGCCCGGTGCCGGGCTCGCCGGTGAGCCAGGCGGTCTCGCCGTCGTCGACGACGTGCAGGGCGTGCTCGATGTGACCCTTGGGTGACAGGACGAGCGTCTCGGCCGAGGTGCGCGGAGCGAGCCCGGTGAGCAGCTGGGTGCTGATGGAGTGCAGCCAGCTCAGACGGTCTGCGCCGGTGACGGTGACGACGCTGCGGTGCGAGAGGTCGACCGCCGCCAGGCCCTCGACCAGCAACCGCTGCTCGCGCACGGGGTCGCCGTAGTGCCAGGCCACCGGCGCGTCCACGCCGGCCCCCGCCACGGCACCGGGGCGCTGAAGCAGCGGGCTGAGCAGGGCTGGCGCAGCGAGGTCGGTCATACCCGGGTCAGCGCCTGGGTGGTCGACGTCATTCCGTCCGGTCGTCGCGTGGGAGCAGTGCAGGTGCGCGACGGCGCTGGGCGGCGATCAGGACCAGGCCGGCACCCACCCCGACGACGGCGAACGCCGCCCACAGCTCGAGCACCAGCGGGGAGTCCGAGCTGGACAGCGGGCCGACCGAGGGCAGGGCGACGGGCCGAAGCGAGTCGACCGACTGGGCCACGGCCACACCGCCAGCGACCTGCAGCACGCCGCCCTCAGGGGTGCGACCGAGTGCGAGCAGCTCGGTGGGGCCCTGGGCGCTGTCACTGGCCCGCAGCCCCACGCAGAACGTGCCGTTGTCGGCGGCCCGGGTGCTCTGGGCGGACTCGCCGCCCACGAGGACGTCGACTGCCGCCCCGGCGGCGAAACCGGCCCCGCAGAAACGGGTCGTTCCGCCGGCGTTCATGCTGGTCGGGAACACCTGACCGCTGCGCGTCAACGTTGGCGCGCCGGACGCGGGGTTCGCCAGCTCAGGCACCATGGCCAGGGCGGCGACGAACAGCGCAGCCACCACCAGCACCAACGAGCGACGGAACATCTGCAAGGGCCCCCTGCGACCGGATCACACGACGGGGGCCCCACCGACCCCGCGACGCCGACACGCACCGGAGGTGGTCGACGACGCCCAACAACACTACGAACGGTACCAGAGCGGCTACCGGGGGTCGATGCCTCAGCCAGCTCGCTTCAGCTGGCCCGAGACGTGCGACTGCAGCGTCTGCCCGACCGCCGCCATGTCCATGACCCACATCAGGTCGCTGTCGACCAGCCCGTACAAGCGCGTGGCCGCGGTGTACTCCTTCGCCGAGGTCGTGCGGGCGACCACGTCGGTCTGCAGCGTGATGCGCGGGCCGTCGACCGTGCCGACGTAGATCTCGACGATGCCGGTGGGGTGCGAGAGCAGCACCTCGAGGTCGCCGTCCGGGCCGGGACGCCAGAACCCGACCTCACTGGCCAGCGGGCGCACCTGCTGACCTTCGTCGTCCAGCAGCCAGGCCTGGCTGCGGTAGTGCAGGAAGGGCCGGCCGTCGTGCCAGAACTCGACCTCCTGGCCGAAGTTCGCCGACTCGATGCTCGGGTAGCCGACGACTCCGGCGCCCTCCCAGCGGCCGATCAGGAAGGCCAGCGGGACCAGCGCGCTGGGCAGGTCGGCGTCGAGCTGCACGGCGTCAGCGCTGGCCGCGGAACAGGCGGTAGACGACGAACACCGAGAACCAGCCGATCACCAGGGCCGAGACCACCAGCAGGGCGTAGTAGACGATCTCGAGCGCGCTCATGCGTCGATGGTAGCGAGGGTCGGGTGGCGCTCGAGGGGGCCGAGCGCGGCTGAGCCGTTCGGTGGACATCGCGTCCTGACGCGATCTGCAGCAAAACCAGTCCAGAAGGGCCTGCGAGCGGGCATCATGTAACCATGCGTAGCGAAGCGCTCACGGAGATGAACCCGTTTGCCGCACGCGCGCACGCCGGGACACCTGCGTTCCTGACGGCCTCGGGGGTCGTCGCGGTCGGGGTCGGGTACGCCCTCCCCTCGACCGGCCCCCTCCTGCTGCTCGCGGCGGTCGGCCCACTGGTCGCGCTGGCACTGCTGGCCATCTGGGCGCGATCACAACCCTGGGTGGTGCTGCTCCCGCTGTCGGCCGTCATCGTGCTCACCCCGAAGACCGGGGCCACGCCCCTGGCGACACTCGCCGGTCGCGCCGTGCTGCCCGTCGACGTCGTCCTCGCCCTGGCGGCAGTCGCGGCCGCGCTCGGGATAGGACACCTCAGCAACAACCTCCGTGGCAGCCGACTCGCTGCCGTGGTGCTGGTCCTGGCGTCTGCCGTGTCGTTCGGGGCCGGCTTCGGGACGTTCGGCACCCGGGCCGTGCTGGAGCTGCGGCCGTTGCTCGCGCTGCTCACGCTGACTGCGTACGTCCTGAGCCTGGACGCGGTCAATGCGGTGGCCGCGGTCCGCCGATGGCTGTACTTCACCGCGGGTGCCCTGGTGGTCCTGGCGGCCGGCAGAGTGATCACGCAGGGGTTGGGCAACGCCAACGACCTCGTCCTGGTCGACGGGCAGATGGTGACCACCCGGCCTCTGGTGTCGAGCCAGGCCGCGCTGGTCGGGGCAGCAGCTCTCATCGCCGGCTACGACTGGGCGACCGGGCGGGGCTCGAGGTTCGGGGCGGCGGCCGCCTGCTTCGCCGCCGTCGTGGTCCTGACGCAGCACCGCTCGGTGTGGGTGGCGACCCTCGCCGGGGGCCTGCTGCTCCTGCCGCGACTCGCGGCGGCACGGGTCGTCAAGGCCACGCTGGTCGTGCTGTGGGCCTCAGCCCTCCTGGCGCCCCTGTTGCTCCTGCCCGCCTGGGGAGACACCCTCACGGCGACCCTGGCTCGGTCGGCCGCAACAGCGTCGCTGTCCTCAGGGACGGGCGGGGACCGCACCGCCAGCGCCGCGCTCCTGGTCCGTCGCTCCCTGGACGCCGGCCTGTCGGACGTCCTTCTCGGCCGGCCGTACGGCTCGGGGTGGGAGCGATCGGTGCTCGGCCGGGTCGAGACGTACCAGCCACACAACGCGTACGTCCAGACGTTCGGCCGCTCCGGACTCGTCGGTCTCATCGCGGTCCTGGTCGTGGTGGGCTCAGCCCTGGCCCGCCGTCGACGTCCGCCCAGTGCCCAGGTCGCGGTCGGCTGGGTCGCGCTGTTCGCCGTGTACTCGACCGCCTACGCCTTCCCGTTCGAGCTGGCTCCGCTCGTGGCGATCGCGGTGATGAACGGTGCCGCGCTCGCCGCCCCCGAGGTCGGCACTCCCGCTGCTCGCCTGACCCAGCGTGAGCCGCTACCGGTTGCTGGCGTGGTCGCATGAGGGAGAGGCGGGCGGCCGGCCGATCGGCCACGACGTCCCGGCCCAGCCCCGCCGACCGCCAGCCGCCGCCGCCGGCCCGGGTGCTGATCCTGCAGGAGTACGTCCCCGAGTACCGGGACTCCTTCTTCCGCGCGCTGCGCACCGAGCTGGAGCTGACCAACATCCATCTCACCGTGGCGGCCGGGCACCCGGGGCCGGGTGCGACGCCCCGCGGAGACGCGACGACTGCTCAGAAGGACCTGCACGTGCCCCAGCTCGAGCTGGCGGTGCTGGGCAAGAGGCTGACGTTCCGGGCGCTGCCCCTGCAGCTGATCGAGACGGCGGACCTCGTCATCGTCGAGCAGGCACGCCGAAACCTCGACGTGTACGCCCTGCTGCTGGCTCGTCGGTGGCGGCACAAGGTCGCCCTGCACGGGCACGGGTCCGACACGGTGAGCCAGGCGGGCCCCCTCGGCCAGGCCATCCTGCGGCACCTGACCTTGCGTGCCGGCTGGTTCTTCGCGTACACCGCTGACGGTCGTGAGGCCGTGGTCGACATGGGGTACCCGCGAGCCCGCACGACCGTGGTCAACAACACCATCGACACCACGACGCTGGGTCAGGCCATCGAGAAGACCCGGTGGCACCGGATCGAGGACTCGTACGACCTGCTCGGCATCGCCCACCACGCACCGGCCGTGGCCTTCATCGGCGCTCTCGACAGCAGCAAGAACATCGAGCTGCTCTTGAACGCCTGGCGGGTTGCGGTCGCCGGCAACCCACGGGCGCAGCTGGTCATCGCCGGCGACGGGCCGCAACGGGATCTGGTCCAGACCGCGACGCGGACCACGCCGGGCATCACCTACGTCGGGCGCGCGGACGCCAAGGTCAAGGCGGCCATCGCGGCGACGTGCACCGGCATCGTCGTTCCCGGACGGATCGGGCTCGTGGCCGTCGACGCCCTGACGATGCAGCTTCCCCTGCTCACGTGCAAGGGCGCGGTCCACGCCCCGGAGTTCGCCTACCTGGTCGCGGGCACGGACGTCTTCGAGGTCGACCCCGACGCCCAGACCCTCGCCCGGGCCATGCTCGAGCTGCTCGACCTGCCCGTCGGTGCGGCGAAGCCGCCCGACCCCACACACCAGACTCCGCAGTCCACCGAGGCGATGGCGTACACCTTCGCTCAGGGGATCAGACGGTTCCTCGGGCACCCCCCGGTCTGGGACGGCCCGCAGTCGGTCCCTGCCCCGCGTCAGGGGTCGTCGCCGTCAACGTCGACGCGCCACCTCACCGAGCAGCTGGAGGTAGGTGTCAGCCACGGTGCTGATGTCGAAGACCCTCGTCCTGCTCCGGCCCAGCCGGGCCAGCTCTGACCGGTCCTGTGCCGAGGACAACAGGTCGATGATCGACGAGCTCCACGCGTCGGCGTCCCTGGCGTCGTCGACGAGTCGACCCGCGTCCCCGACGGTGTCGGCCACTGCGCCCGCTCGACGACTGGCGATCAGCGGCACCCCGGCGTCCATCGCCTCGACCAGAACCATGCCGAACGACTCCTCCAGGCTCGGGTGCACGAAGACGTCGAGCCCCGCGAACCAGGAGGCGACCTGGGTCCCAGCGATCTGGCCCTGGAACGTCACGCCGGCGTCCAACCCGCGCCCACGTGCCCACCCGGCGATCGCTGACTGGTCCGAGAAGCCCTGCCCGGCGACGAGCAACCGCGCCGCCGGGACGGCGGCAAGCACCAACGGCCAGGCCATCAGCACCGTGCGCACGTTCTTGAACCCCGAGTCGCCTGCGTTCAGCAGGCCCACCCGAGGCGCGCGGGGGGCCGGCGGCCCTGGCCGCTGCATGACCATCGACCCACGTCGCACCCCGTTCGGGACGACCACGCATGGTCGTCGGTAGGTGCGGCTGATGCGGTCGGCGACGTACCTCGAGGGAGCGGTGAGCGTCACCCGGCGGTGGCGGGCGAGGCAGGCCACCTGCATCAGCAGCCGGAAGAACCGGTAGGGGTCCGTCATGTAGCGCAGGATCTGGGGAGCCCAGTCGTGCACCGTGACCACGGTCGGGCAACCGCTGTGGATCGCTGCGAGGGCGAACTCGTAGCTCCAGTGGGCGTGCGTGACGTCCGGTTCGGCCGCCACGATCTCGCGGGCGATCGCCCGACGCTCCGCTGCGAAGAAGTCCAGCGCGCGGTCACGGGCCCGGGGTCTTGACGGAAGGACGACGACCGACAGCTGGCCGGCGTCGTGTCGTTCCGGTTCGAGGATGTCGGTGCCGGTCGTGACGACCGTGACGTGGTGTCCACGCGCCAGGTACTCGGTCGCCAGCCACGCCGACATCGGGAACGGGTAGCCCCGTGAGCGGGGCGAGCGGGAGGAAGCGCCAGGCAGCAGGTCGAGCGACGTCGGCCCCGCGAGCACGATCCTCACGTGTCGGCACCGCGGGGGGAGCACGAGCGAGCGGCGCCGTCGGACGACCGGCGACGCGTCATGGGGCGCAAGTGTGCCATCGCTCGGATCGGACCGGTCATCGTGCGACGATGACCCTGCCCAACGGGGCGGGACTCGTGTCGCGACAAGGAGACTGATCGCCGGTGGACCTTCGCGGCTACGCCAAGGCGCTGCGCAAGCGATGGCTCGTCGTCGCCCTGATCACGTTGCTGTGCCTCGCCGGGGCCACCGCCAGCACCCTCGCCACCCAGCGCCAGTACCGCGCCGTGACGCAGCTCTTCGTCTCGACCCAGAGCGGGGCGGACGCCAGCCAGCTCCAGCAGGGCAACAACTTCACCCAGGAGCGGGTCAAGTCGTACGCCGACATCATCACCAGCCCGCGCGTCCTGCAACCCGTCATCGACGGCCTCGGACTGCCGACGACGACGTCGAAGCTGCGCGGCTCGATCACCGCCGAGGCGCCGATCGACACCGTGCTGATCAACGTGTCCGTCCAGAGCTCCGATCCCGCCCGCGCGCAGAGCATCGCCAACGCCGTGGGCAAGCAGTTCGGTCTGGTGATCGCCGAGCTCGAGAAGCCGGCCGGCGCCGGCGTGACCCCGGTCCGCATCAGCGTCGTGCAGCCGGCCGAGCTGCCGACCGCGCCCGTGACTCCGCGCGTCAAGCTCAACCTCGCCCTGGGGCTGTTGGTGGGGCTCGCCCTGGGCGTCGGCGTCGCCGTGCTGCGCGAGTCCCTCGACACCACGGTGAAGAACGAGGGCGACGTGCGGTCGGTCACCAACGCCCCGGTGCTCGGCGGCATCGCCTTCGACCCGGACACCCCCACGCGCCCCCTCGTCGTGCACGGCGATCAGCACAGCCCCCGCGCCGAGGCTTTCAGGGTGCTGCGCACCAACCTGCAGTTCGTCGACCTGGCGAACCGCCCGCGGTCGATCGTGGTGACCTCGTCCGTCCCGGGTGAGGGCAAGAGCACCACCGCCGCCAACCTGGCGATCACCCTGGCCGCAGCCGGGGCCTCCGTGGCCCTCGTCGACGCCGACCTGCGCCGGCCGAAGCTGGCCGGGTACATGGGGGTGGAGCACGCGGTGGGTCTGACCAACGTGCTCATCCACCAGCTCGAGCTCAAGGACGCGCTGCAGCCCTGGGGCAAGTTCCGGCTGAACGTCCTCGCCTGTGGCCCCCAACCCCCCAACCCCAGCGAGCTGCTCGGGTCGCAGGCGATGACCGTCGTCCTGCGTGAGCTCGAGGCACGCTTCGACTACGTCATCGTCGACACCCCCCCGTTGCTGTCGGTCACCGATGCCGCCGTCGTCAGCCGTCTCGCCGGTGGGGCTCTGGTCGTCGCGGGCAGCGGCAAGATCAACCGCGACCAGCTCGCCCGAGGCATGGAGACCCTGCACAGCGTGGACGCCCGCGTTCTCGGTGTGCTGGTGAACCTGCTGCCCACCAAGGGCGCCGACGCCTCCGGCTACTACGCATACGGCTACGCCCCCGCGGAGCGCGCCAAGCCCGCCGCGAAGGCGCCAGGTCGACGTCGCGACGTCCGGCAGTCCACTCGCGCCTGAGCTCCAGGACCCGCAGGGACGGCGAAACGGCCCCGGGAGCCGATGCGCGGCCCGCCCGTCGGCCCACGTGGCCGGGGTAGCCTCTGCCGACATGGTGCAGGTCGGTGTGGCCTTCACTCCCGGGACGAACGCGGACGCGTACAACCTCCGCGGCAGGCGCGACCCCGCGACGACGTACTACCGGAGCATCGTGGCCGTGCTGTCGTCCGCGCGCAGGTGGAACCCGCACACCCCGCTGTTCCTCGCCACCACGACACCGCCACCGCCTGAGACGGCAGCCGCTCTCGACGCCATCGCGGTGGAGGTCGACCTCGTCCCGTTCGACCACCGCCCCCCGCCCGGGCTGACGCCACGCTTCGGCGCCTCCCTGTACCTGCTCGACGTCCTGAGCTCAGCGCGATGTCGCGGTGACGTCCTGGTCATCGACCCGGACTGCGCCGTCGCCCGGCCGCTGCCCACGTGGCCGGCGGGGACCGTGGCTGCGCACCGCATCGACTACCCCGCGGACCGCGAGGTGAACGGTCTCACCCTGACGCAGGCGGGGGCTCTGCACGCCGAGCTGTTCGGCGAACGGATCGTGCACCCCGCCCGGTACTACGGGGGTGAGGCGCTCTGGGTCCCGTCCGCGCGACATGAGGAGCTGACGCTGACGATGGACGAGGCCTATGACTTCGCACTCGGCCGCCACCATGCGGGTCGCACGCCGTGGTTCAAGACCGAGGAGCACCTGATGACCGCGGCGGCACGCGTGGTGCCGTTCGCCGACCTCGAGGGGGTGCGTCGCATCTGGACGGCCCGTCGCTACCGCAACACCCTGGTCGACGACCTGTCCCTCGCGCTGTGGCACGTCCCCGCCGAGAAGGACCGTGGTCTGGTGGCGCTGCATCGAGCGGCTCTCGACCGGACCGGGTGGTTCTGGACCGACGGACCACAGGCGTGGCGCGTCCGTGCCGCCCGGACGCTGGGGATCCTGCCCGGCGTCCGGCGCCGGCTCGAGCACGAGGTGGCCAGGCGGGTGAGGCGCCGACCCGCCTGACCCGAGGGTCCTCGCGGTGCACGTCCCCGAGTCCTGAGTCCGGGCCCGACGGTGGCTACCTGCCGAGCACGAGCCTCAGGTACGGGGCGGCGAACTCGTAGGGGGCAGCCACGCCGCCGTGGCGGCGGCAGTAGGTCCACCAGGCCCGCGGGGGCAGACCCGTGGGCCGCCGCAACCGGGCCAGCCGGTCCCGTCGCGACAGCGAGGTGTCGCGCCACGTGCCGTCGGGTGAGTTGGGCGCGCAGGAGCCCCAGGTGCCAGGTGCCAGCCGGACCCCGTGGCCGGCCTTGCGGGCCCGCCACGTCAGGTCGAAGTCGGCCATGCCGTGCGCGAAGGCGGGATCGAGCCCGCCCAGCGCCGCGGCCAGTGGCCGAGCGACGACCAGGACGTTGCCGTTCAGGAAGTCGCACTCCTGCGCCCGGTCGCCGGGGGCGACCCGGGTCGATCGCATCGGGCGCCACCACCGACCGGCCCGATGCCCCCCATAGCTGGGGGTGCCCGTGGCCGGGTCACGGACAGCCGCGCCCCAGATGGCGTCCTGATCCCCCTCGAGCAGACCGATGAGGGTCTCGACGGCGTCGTCGTCGAGGACGACGTCGTCGTTCAGCAGGACGTAGGCGTCGGCGTCCGTGCGGTCCGCGGCCGCCCAGGCTCGACGCATCCCACCTGCCCAGTAGTCGTGCCCGCTTCCGCGCAGCACGCTGACCTGCCCGAACTCGCCGGCCACGTCGGCGGTGCCGTCGGTCGACCCGTCGTCGTTGAGCAGCACCTGCATCGTGCGGTCCTCACCCAGCCGTTGGCCGGCCAGCGAGACCAGGCAGCGCCGGGTCGTGTCGGCCCGGTTGTGGCAGGTCATGAGGACGGCGATCCGACCCAACCGGCTCACGACCTCGCTCCGCGGCCCAGACTCCGGACGAGCACGGGCCACGGCGCCCGGCGCGCCGCGAGAGCGTAGGACAGCGGGATGACGCCGGCCACCGCGACACCGGCCAGGACCCGAGGGAGCGGGCCCGCGCCGTCCAGCGCCCGGACAACCACGACGACGCCGGCGTACACGGCGAGGGCGACGAGCACCCCCTCACCCAGGCCGGCGATCAGCGGGCGAAGCGGCTGTCCGAGCTGGTGGCGCGACGCCAGCGCGTAGCGCGCGAAGCGCCACGCCTCGGCCCCCGCCCACGAGGCCGCCACGGCCGCGGGTGAGCGGGTCACGACGGCGGTCGTGACGACGACCAGCAACACCACGACCAGCTGCTGCAGCTGCAGACGCAGCTTGGCCCGCAGCAACCCGCGCGCCTCGAACGACACCGCCATGAAGTGGCACGACAGGTCCATGACCGCACCCACGGCGTACCACGGCAGCACCCGCGCGGTGCCGTCCCAACCCGGCCCGAGGACCAGTCGCACCGCGTCGTCGCTCAGCGGGAAGGCCACGGCGATGCCGACGCAGAACGGCAGCAGCACCAGTCGGGTGGCGGCCAGGGTCATGCGCCCGGCCTGCTGGTGCTCCGAGGCTCGCGCCATCAGCGGGCTCAGCACCTTGGACGTCGCCGTGGTGAAGGCGTTGAGCCCCACCCCGACCAGGGACGCCGCGCGCCCGTACTGCCCGAGGCCGGCCGGCCCGGCGAAGCGGGCGACAGCGGTGGTGTCGACGCTGCCGGAGAGGAACTCGAGGAACCCGATGACCGACACCAGCCCACCGAAGCGCAGCAGCTGACGGGCCTGCGCGGGCTCGTGACCGAAGCGGGGGAGCCGGCGGACGGCGACCGTCTGCATCAGGGTCGTCAGCAACGGCTGCGCCAGGGCCGCGACCACGAGGCTCCAGGTGCCCCAGCCGGCGATCATGGCCGGGATGCCGCAGCCGAGGAAGGCGAGGCAGTACGCGAGCCCCTCGGTCAGGGCGATGGCCCGAAAGCGCAGCGCGCGTCGCAGCAGGGCCGCGGCTTGCGCACCCAGCGCCGAGAGCAGGAAGGCGCCCCCCAGGGCGGCCATCGGCGCGGCCGCGCCGGGCACCCCGATCAGCCGGGCGACGGGGTGGGCCAGGGCACCGGTCAGCGCCGCCGCGACCAGGGCGAGCGAGAGGCCCACCAACCCGGCGGCACGCAGGTGCTGCTCGGTCAGCTCGTCGCGTTGGACCAGCGCCTGGACGACACCGCCCTGGGCGAAGTAGCTGACGAGTCGCAGTCCCAGGCTGGCCGCCGTGAAGACACCGAACGCGGCGGGGGTCAGCAGGCGTCCCGAGACGGCGACGAAGACGGCCTGGGCCCCGATGCCGACCAGCGCCGTCGCCAGCGTCCACCCGGCCCCCCTGACGGCGACGGTCCGCCCACTGACGGTGGTCACGAGGTATCGACCGGTCCGGCGATCAGACGAGCGCGGGCAGCGCGGCCCACGGGTCGGCGGGCGGCGGGGCGACCTGCTCGGCCACCGAGGACAGCATGTGACGCATCGCCTCGACGTCGCTGCACCGCCCGAGCACCCACGCGTGGGCGCGGCGGCCGAGGTCGATCAGGTCCGCGGCCGGCGCCCGCACCAGGCGTCGCACCGCGGGTCGGACGTCGTCCGGCCGCTCGACCAGGACGAGCCCTTCAGCCTCGCCGGGCAGCCACGGGGTCGCCGGGTGCCGCGTCGTCACGTGCACCCGGCCTGCCAGCATCGAGATGGGAAGCCGATCGGAGCTGTAGCTCGGCAACGTCGGGAAGTGGTCCCAGTTGACGGTGACCAGCGAGCGCCGCATGGCGGTGACCTGTTGGCCGTACGGCAGTGCCCCCAGCGCCGTCGGACCGCTCCAGCCGCGACCGTTGACCCCGAACGAGATCAACGGCTCGCGCTGCAGGTCGGTGACGACCCGGCGGCGCTGCCGGGCCCCCGGGACGCCCGGGGGGATCCACCACCGGCGCACCGCCGAGTTGCCGATACACAACACGTCGACCCGGTCGCCGCCGGGCTCGCGCTCGGCCGACCACGTGAGGGCCTCGCGGTACTGCACCTGGCAGTACGTCTGCAGCACCAGGCGGACGTCGGCGGCGCCCCCGCGCACCAGTCGCCGGGCCTGGCTGCCCCCGGCCACCGAGAACACCGTGCGCGCCCGCGCTGCCCAGGCGTCCATCGCGGCGTTGGCGCGCTTCCGGCCGCCCCAGGCGTCCCCCTCCCAGTACAGGACGTCGGCGCCCGACCCCGCCGCGGCGAGCAGGGTCGAGACGTCGTCCGGCCGCCACGGACAGCCACCCGGTGACAGCACGAGCACGATGTCCGGGCCCAGATCGCGAGCGGCCTGCGCCGTGCGCGCCACCACCTCCGGCCAGTCCTCCCCCTGCTGCAACCAGGCCCGCGGCTCCGCGGCCGCCCAGGCGCCGATCTCAGCGGCGGCGACCAGGCGGTCGAGGGCATCCCGGAACCCGGCCTCCGAGCCTGCCACCGACTCGTTCGTCACCATCAGGACGCGCGGACCGGACGTCATGATCGGACACCGACGAGGCCCGTCCAGCCGCGGACCTCGCACACGCGCTGCCGACGGTGCGCACCTCGGCTGGGGGCGTCGCGGACCGAGGCGGGCATCCCCGTGACCTTAGCCGGGCCCGACGATCGCCCGGACCAGAGCGTCGACCCCGGGCAGGATCTGCGCGGTGGCGTCGGCGTAGACCCGGGCAGGACGCCGGTACGGGTCGACGACGTCCTCGTGACGCGGGTCGGGCGCCATCGCCAGACCCCGCCGTCCGCCGGCGATGCGGGCGAGCCCGCGAACGCGGTCGCCCGGGGACGGCGGCAGCGCCGACAGGTCGGCCCCCTCGAGCAGCCGCGCCAGCTCGAGCAGCCCGAACGCGTACCGCAGGGCCGGCGGGTGCACGGTGACGACCTGCGAGCGGTGGGCCAGCGTCGCCGTCACGATCAGATCCGCCGAGGCGACCACCTGCGACGTCAGCTGACGGGCGACGTGGCCGGCAGGGTCGCCACCGGCGCGGGCGAGCTCGTCGGCGGCCACCTCGTCCATGGGGTGAGCGATGACGGCGTGCGTGCCCGCCGAGGCGACCACCACGTCGGACGGCTCGACACCGGCAGCGCCGAGCCGGGCCTGCAGGAGCCGCTCGGCCAGGGGCGAGCGGCAGATGTTGCCCGTGCAGACCACCAGCACCCGACCCGGCGGCACGTCAGCCGGCCAGCAGTCGGAGCACGACGTAGGCCACCACGCCGGACGACGCGAGCGGGGCCACCGCCAGCGCGAGCCAGCCCGGGGCCCAGCCGGCCGCCGGCTGGACCGACAGCAGGCGGTGCACCATCAGCGCGACGACGGCCCCGAGGACACCCGAGACCGCCCCGGCGGGCAGCGTGGGCCCGTCGAGCAGCCCGCCCAGCAGCGCCCCCACCAGCAGGGCGGCGAGGGTACCGATCGCGGCACTGATGCGGGCGGGGAACGGCAGCAGCTGCAGCGACAGCGCCAGAGCCACGGGCGCGAGGGCCACCACGACCCCGGCGGCCTCGTTCGGGGTCAGCGGCAGGGCCAGGACGGTGCTCAGCGAGGCTGCCAGGGTCACCCCGACCAGAACGCCGGTGGAGGACTCGACCGCCCGCGGTCGCCCGTCGCGGCGGCCGAGCTGGTGGGCGAACTCGGCCACCACCGCGGCGGCCACGGCGAGGGAGAGCCACTGCAGCAGGGGTTCCTCGCGCGCGAGGCCGACGGCCACCACGGTGAGGGCACCACCCCCGGCGACGACCGCGGTGGTGCCCCGCGGGCTGGGCAGGGCGAGCAGCGCCGGCCACCCCCAGGCGAGCACCGCGACGGCGAGCACGCCGGCCGGCACGAGCAGCCCGGTGCCGACGTACGCGGCGAGGCACAGCACCCCGGCCACCGCGAGCGTCAAGGCTGCGGTCCACCAGCGCACCCGGCCGGTGGGCACGTGCGGCAGCGCCGGCACCACGGCCGTCGACGGGGGCTCGACGGGGCTGCTCACCCGGTCATCCTGCCACCGACGGCGGCCCCGGTCAGCCGCCAGCGAAGGGTGGGAGCACCTCGACCACCTGGCCGTCGGCCAGCACCACGTCGTCACGGACGACGAGCCCGTCGACCAGCAGCGAGCTGAGCTCGAGCACCGGGGCCAGGGCCGGCGTCCGGGCAGCCAGCGAGGCGACCAGCTCGTGGGCGGAGCCGGCGGTGACGCTCTCGTCGTCCCGGCCGGCGGCGGCCCGGGCTCCGGCCCAGTAGCGGACGGTCACGACTGCCACGCGAACTCCTCGTTGCCGGAAGGTGTCCGGCAGGTGTCTCAGCATCCGGTCAGGGGGGTCACAGACCGGTATCACCGACGCTATCGTCACGTGTCGGCCACCGCCGCCCGACCCCAGGGTCGCGGACGCGCGGACGGATCGCACCGCGTGGCCCCCGGCTCTCCAGCCGAACGGACGGGGCACACCATGGCCAGACTGCTGCTGCTGACCAACGACCTCACCCCGAGCGCCGAGGTGCTGCCCGCTCTCGGGCTGCTCGGGCACCAGGTGCGCGTGCTGCCGGCCGAGGCGTCGGCCCTGGTCGAGACCCCGCCCACCGACGTCGTCCTCGTCGACGCGCGCCGCGAGCTGGCCCCGTCGCGGTCGCTGTGCCGGCTGCTGCGCACGACCGGCGTCTCGGCCCCGCTGCTGCTCGTGGTCACCGAGGGCGGCCTGGCGGCCGTGACGGCCGAGTGGGGCGTCGACGACGTCGTGCTGGTGACCGCGGGCCCGGCCGAGGTCGAGGCCCGGCTGCGCCTGGCCATCGGACGGTCGCTGGCCGCCGACGAGACCGACGAGGGGCTCGCGCCCGAGATCCGCGCCGGTGACGTCGTCATCGACGAGACCACCTACTCGGCCCGCGTGCGGGGCCGCTCGCTCGACCTCACGTACAAGGAGTTCGAGCTGCTCAAGTACCTCGCCCAGCACCCCGGACGCGTGTTCACCCGGGCCCAGCTGCTGCAGGAGGTCTGGGGCTACGACTACTACGGCGGCACCCGCACCGTCGACGTCCACGTCCGCCGGCTGCGGGCCAAGCTCGGCCCCGAGTTCGAGCAGCAGATCGGTACCGTCCGCAACGTCGGCTACCGGTTCGTCCCGCCCAGCCGCGGCAGCGTCGACGTCCGCGACAGCGTCGACGTCTGAGACCGCCACACCAACATGCGATAGCCGCCCGGCCCGTCCGGGCTGAGCACGGCGCCGCCCAGGCGGTCGGCGTCGCGCCTGTCGCTGTGGTCGTGAGCCGGCCGGTGCACGGCCCCACCCGGGCGCGCCGTGCGCCCCCGTAGGCTGCGGCGCATGGCCGCCACGCTCGACGCCCGGGTGGAGACCACCGACCGGCTCGGCGCCACCGACCTGGACGCCGTCACGCGCCTGGTCGAGGCGGCCACGGAGGCCGACGGCCTGCACCCGCTGTCCGAGCACGTGATGCTGCACCTGCGGTACGGCGGCGAGGGCCTGGCCCGCCACCTGCTGGTGTTCGCGCACGGCGACGGCGAGCCCGAGCGCCTCGCCGCCTACGCCCACCTGGACCCGACCGACGCGGTCGAGGGGTCCAGCGCCGAGATCGTCGTCCACCCCCAACTGCGCCGCCACGGCGTCGGCCGACTGCTCGTGCACAGCCTCGAGCAGGCCTCGCCCGACCACCGGCTGCGGTTGTGGGCCCACGGCCAGCTCGTCGGCGCCCGGGCGATGGCCGCGTCGCTGGGCTACGAGCGGGCCCGCGAGCTGTGGCAGATGCGCCGCTCGCTGTACGCCCCGCTGCCCGTCGTCGACCTGCCGGCCGGGTACGCCCTGCGCACCTTCGCCCCCGGCGCGGACGACGAGAGCTGGCTGGCCGTGAACGCCGCGGCCTTCGCCCACCACCCCGAGCAGGGGTCGTGGGACGCCGACGACCTGCACCTGCGGATGGCCGAGCCGTGGTTCGACCCCACCGGGTTCCTCGTGCTCGACGCCCCGGACGGCACGATGGCCGGCTTCCACTGGATGAAGGTGCACGGGGGCGACCACGACGGCCCGCTCGTGGCCGGACCGCACGCCCACGAGGGCCACGGCCACGACCCGATCGGCGAGGTCTACGTGGTCGGCGTCGCGCCGGGCCACCAGGGGCGCCACCTCGGGCGGGCCCTGACCCTGGCCGGCCTGCGCCACCTGCGCCAGCTCGGCCTGCCCCAGGCCATGCTCTACGTCGACGCCGACAACACCGCCGCGATCCGCACGTACACCTCGCTCGGCTTCACCCGCTGGGACGTCGACGCGATGTTCGCGCGCCCCCGCCGCTCCGCCGCGCTACCCGAAGTCCACCCGCCGGTGACACCATCGGGCCCATGACGAGCGTGACCTTCCAGCCGACCAGCCGCCGCGGACCCGACGGCCGGTTCCTACCGGCGCCGGCGGACGACGAGCCGACCGGCCCGCCGCTGGCCGACGACCGGTTCCTCGACCGCGAGATCAGCTGGCTGCGCTTCAACGAGCGGGTGCTCGAGCTCGCCGAGGACGTCGACGTCCCGCTGCTCGAGCGCGCCCGGTTCCTCGCGATCTTCGCCAGCAACCTCGACGAGTTCTTCATGGTGCGCGTCGCCGGCCTCAAGCGCCGGATCGCGGCCGGGCTCGCGGTGCGCTCGGCGTCCGGCATCGAGCCACGCGAGGTGCTCGACCACCTGTCGACGCTCGCCCACCAGCTGATGGAGCGGCACGCCAGGCTGTTCCACGTCGACGTGCGCCCGCGCCTGGCCGACGCCGGCATCACCGTCGTGCGCTGGGACGAGCTGGCCCCGCCGGAGCAGGAGCGCCTGCAGGAGATGTTCCGCGACCAGGTGTTCCCGGTGCTAACGCCGCTGGCGGTCGACCCGGCGCACCCGTTCCCCTACATCAGCGGGCTCTCGCTCAACCTGGCCGTCGTCGTCCGCAACACCAAGACCGGCAAGGAGCACTTCGCCCGCGTGAAGGTGCCGCCGCTGCTGCCCCGGTTCGTCGCCGTCGCCGACGTCGACGGCGCGGCGACCGCGGTCGACCCCACCGCCGCCGACCCGTACAAGACGCGCTTCGTGCCGCTCGAGGACATCATCGCGGCGCACCTCGACCAGCTGTTCCCCGGCATGGAGGTGCTGCAGTCGCACACCTTCCGGGTGACCCGCAACGAGGACCTCGAGGTCGAGGAGGACGACGCCGAGAACCTGCTGCAGGCGCTGGAGAAGGAGCTCATGCGGCGCCGGTTCGGGCCGCCGGTGCGCCTGGAGGTCGCCGAGGACATCGACGACCACGTGCTCGACCTGCTCGTGCGCGAGCTCGGCGTCGCGGCCGCGGAGGTCTACCAGCTGCCCGCGCCGCTGGACCTGCGCGGCCTGAACCTGGTGGCCGACCTCTCGCGCAGCGAGCTGAAGTTCCCCTCGTTCGTCGCCACGACCCACAGCGACCTCACCGAGGGGGTGGAGACGAGCAAGCCCGGCGACATCCTCGCCGCCGTCCGCACCCGCGACGTGCTGCTGCACCACCCCTACGACTCGTTCTCGACCAGCGTGCAGGCGTTCCTCGAGCAGGCCGCCGCCGACCCGCGGGTGCTCGCGATCAAGCAGACGCTCTACCGCACCAGCGGTGACTCCCCCATCGTCGACGCCCTGATTGACGCCGCCGAGGCGGGCAAGCAGGTGCTGGCGATCGTCGAGCTGAAGGCCCGCTTCGACGAGCAGGCCAACATCAGCTGGGCCCGAAAGCTCGAGCAGGCCGGCGTCCACGTCGTGTACGGGATCGTCGGGCTTAAGACGCACTGCAAGCTGTCGCTGGTCGTCCGGCAGGAGCCCGACGGGCTGCGGCGCTACTGCCACATCGGAACCGGCAACTACAACCCCAAGACGGCCCGGCTCTACGAGGACCTCGGGCTGCTCACCTGCGACCCCAAGATCGGCGAGGACCTCACCCGGCTGTTCAACCAGCTGAGCGGCTACGCCCCGCGCACCCGCTTCAAGCGGCTGCTGGTGGCGCCCCGCTCGCTGCGCAGCGGGTTGATCGAGCAGATCGAGAACGAGGTGGCCCACCACGAGGCCGGGCGGCCGGCGTCGATCCGGATCAAGGTCAACTCGATCGTCGACGAGGCGCTGATCGACAGCCTGTACCGCGCCTCGATCGCGGGGGTGCCGGTCGACGTCGTCGTGCGCGGCATCTGCGCCATCAGGCCGGGGCTGCCGGGCCTGTCCGAGACGATCCGCGTGCGCAGCGTGCTCGGCCGGTTCCTGGAGCACTCGCGGATCTTCGCCTTCGAGGGCGGCGGCGACCCGACCTGCTGGATCGGCAGCGCCGACATGATGCACCGCAACCTCGACCGCCGGGTCGAGGCGCTCGTGCGCCTGGGCGACCCCCAGCACGTGGCCGAGCTGCAGGCGCTGCTCGACCTGGCCATGGACGACGGCACGGCGTCCTGGCACCTGGCGGCGAGCGGCGCGTGGACGCGCCACTACCGCGACGCGGACGGCGAGCCGCTCGTCGACCTGCAGACCGCCGTCGCCGACCAGCGGCAGCGCCTGCGGCGCAAGGCTCGCCGACGGTGACCGAGCCGGCCGTCGAGACCGGGTCGGTGCGCGCGGCGGGAGCCCTGCTGTGGCGCCGAGACGACCGGCTCGAGGTCGCCCTCGTGCACCGCCCGAAGTACGCCGACTGGTCGTGGCCGAAGGGCAAGCTCGACCCCGGCGAGTCGTGGGCGGGGGCCTGCGTGCGCGAGGTGCGCGAAGAGACCGGGCTGCAGGTCACCATCGGCCTGCCCCTGCCGCCGGCCACCTACGCGGTCGGCACCAACGGTGGCACCCGCCCCAAGGTGGTGCGCTACTGGGCCGCCCGCGCCCTGGCCGGCGGGGTCCGCACCACGGACGACGAGGTCGACGAGGTCGCCTGGCTGGGCGTCGACGAGGCGGCCCGCCGCCTGGACTACCAGCGCGACCGCGAGCAGCTGGCAGCGCTCGCGGACGCCGACGCGCGCGACCAGCTCGCGACCTGGCCGCTGGCGGTGGTGCGCCACGCGAAGTCCGTGCCACGCAGCCGGTGGAAGCACTCGGACCAGGAGCGCCCGCTGAACGAGGTCGGCAGCACCCGCGCCGACGCGCTCGTGCCGGTGCTCGCGGCGTACGGCGTCCGCCAGCTCGTGTCGTCACCGTCCGCCCGCTGCGCGGCGACCTTCGAGCCCTACTCCCGCAGTGCCTGCGCACGACTGCGGCTGCGCGACGGGCTGTCGGAGGAGGGGTTCGAGGACGACCCGGCGACTGCCGTCGCGATCATCACGACCATCCTCGACAAGGGTGTGGCGACCGCCGTTTGCTCGCACCGGCCCGTGCTGCCGACCCTGCTCGGCACGCTGGCCGACCGCGCCAGCGACGAAGCGGTGGCGCAGGCGCTGCGCGAGTCGGCCGGGCCGGGCCTGGTCAAGGGTGAGGTGCTCGTCGCGCACGTCAGCGGCCGCGGGCCCGACGCGGTGGTCGTGGCCGTCGAGCGGCACGACACGCGCTGACCGCTCAGCCCTGCACCGGAACGTTCTTGACGACGCCGAGCTGACCGAGGTCGACGTCGACGCTGGTGACTCCGGCCGGCGGCAGCGCCGTGTAGGCGAACAGCCGGTGCACCCGCCCAACGCGGTACCCGGTGGTCTGGGTCGAGACGTCGAACGCGCTGGCGATGTCGACCTTCTTCGTCGACGTGGTCACGTCGTGCGCCACGCCGTAGGTCGCTCCGGTGCGGGGGACGGCCAGCGACCAGGCGTCCAGGCCGTCGCCACCGACGAGCAGCGCGAAGTAGTCAGCGCCGACCGCGTCGCTGGTGCCGCCGATGGTCGCGTCCACCTGGACGAGCGCCAGCGAGCCGTCGCGTCGCACCGGGTAGACCTTCGCCGTCATCGGCGTCACCCCGACGCTGGACGCCTTCACGTCGGCCTGCACCGTCTGCACCGGCTGGACGTCGGCCGCCGGGGCGGCCGGGGCCCCGGCCTCGCCCGTGCGGGGGGCCTGGACGAGCGGCTTGGGCCGGTAGGCGAGCTCGACCCGGCGGTTCAGCGCCCGACCGGCCGGGTTGTCCTTGCCGTTCTTGACGTCGGGAGCGACCGGGTCGCTCGCCCCGCGCCCGCTCGGCTGGAACGTCGCGCCCTTGACCAACCGGCGCAGGGCCGTCGTGGCGCTCGCGGCCCGGCTTGCCGACAGCCTGGCGTTGTAGGCGTCCGTGCCCTTGGCGTCGGTGTGGCCGATGACCAGCACCGGGGCCGACAGGTCGGCCTTGGCCCGCACGATCGCGGCCGCCTTGGCCAGCTCACCGGTGGCCTTCGGCGTCAGCTTGGCCGAGTCGAAGGCGAACAGCACGTCGGCCGGCAGTGACACGCTGCCCTTGGCCTCGACGACCGTCCCGCCGCCGACCGGGGCGACCAGGGGGATCGGCGCGCCGGTGGGCGCGGCAGGCAGCTGCTGGATGGGCTCGACCTGGGGGCCGGCCGTCGCGGCGGAGGGCGTGGCCGAGGGCTCGGCACCCGAGGTGCCGACGGCCGGGGCGAGCTCGAGGCCGGCGGTGGGCGTCCCCTCGCTGACCGGGACCCCGGGCACCACGCCGGCCGGCCCCAGGGTGACCGCGAGGCTCGCCGGCTGCCCCTTCGGCAGCGGGAACCAGGCGCCCATCCGGTAGGTCGTGCCGGCCTCGATCCGGTTCGGGAAGGCGCTCGTGGCAACCGTGCCCGATTCGTTCTCGCCGGTCTGCAGCGGTGCGTAGCGCAGCAGGTTGACGGTGTCGACGAGGTTGACCGCGGCCAGGTCGTCGCACGATAGCCCGGCGCACAACAGCGTGCCGGCCCGGATCGGCTGCTGCGGTGTGACGTCCAGGGTGAGCAGCACCCCTTCCGGGGTCCGCAGCAGCGGCAGCACCGCGATCTGCACCTGTGGGACCGCCGAGCCGTCCGAGGCCGACAGCGCGAGCGCGCCCGACGTCAGCGTCGCGACCGGTGCCGGTCCGGTGGCCGTCGGGCCGGGCGAGGTGGTGCCGGACGGCGTCGAGGCCGTCCCGGGCGGGCCCGACGTACCGCCCGTCGTCGGCGCCGGCGACCCGCTCTGGCCACCGCTGCACCCCGCGAGCGCCAGCAGGACCCCCGCCGTCAGCACGGCACGACCGCGCCGCGCTCGACCACCTGGTGTCACGTGCTCCCCCGCCGACGACGTACCGATGTGTCCGCGAACCGTATCAAGGTCCCCGATCCACCCTGATCCCGATCACTGTGCGTGAGACTCCACGCGCGGTCCGCTGATGTCTGACCTGTTTGGGCGCCACGCGCGGATTCGGCCTGAGGACGTGGATATGCTCGCGCCGGCACGTGTCCGGGGGGTACCAGTCGTGGGGGTGGGTTTCGTGCGAGCCGCTGACACCGTGGGCGTGGGCGGGTGAACCCTCGCCAACGACGCGGGGCGCTGCTGATGCTGCTCGCGGCCGTCGGGGCGGTGGCCGTCTTCGCCGCCGTGTTCAGCTACGTCGACCAGATCAGCAAGCAGGTCGGGCCGATGGCGACCGTCTACCAGTTCACCGCGGACGTCGCGCCGTACGGCGCCGTCGACGCGCAGGTGCTGCGACCGGTCGAGATCCCCCGCAAGTGGCTGCCCGCGGCCGCCCTCACCTCCTTCGACGACGGCCAGGGCCTGGTGACCAAGGAGGCCGTGGTCAAGGGCTCGGTGCTGCAGGAGGGCATGCTGCAGGCACCGCCCGAGCTCAAGCCCGGCGAGCGCGAGCTGGCGATCCTCATCGACGCCGAGACCGGCGTCGCCGGCAAGGTGAACGCCGGCGACCTGGTCGACATCTACGCCACCTTCGGCGAGCGCGACAGCGGCAACGAGTCGCGGATCCTGGTGCAGAACGCCCGCGTCCTCGACATCGGCGAGCTGCGGGCCGGCCAGCCGGACTCCAACAGCGCCGCCAGCTTCGAGCCACAACAGGTGGTGCCGGTCACGTTCGCGCTCACCGTGCGCGACAGCCTGTCGCTGGCGTACGCCGAGAGCTTCGCCACCAAGGTGCGTCTGGCCAGGGTCGCACCGGGCACCAGGTCCGACGTCCCAGCACGGGACTCGGTGCTGCGCAGCGAGCAGGTGCTGCCGACCGCGCCGGCGGCCGCCCCCACCACCAAGGCGAAGGTGAAGGCGAAGTGACCTCGAGCGTCGTCATCGCGTCGGCTGACCGCGAGATCGTGGCGCTGCTGGAGTCGGCGATCGGCGAGGTCGGCGGGTACGTCGTCGCCGCGCGCCCGACGTCCAGCCAGGCCGTGCACGACGCGCTGAGCGGTGACCGGGCGGACATCGTGGTGCTCGACCAGGCCCTCGGCCCGGTGCCGGCGCTCGACCTGGCCCGCCAGCTGACCCGCCAGCACCCTTTCGTGGCCGTGCTGCTGCTCGCCCGCAGCAACGACCCCGAGGTGCTGCGCCTCGGCATGGAAGCCGGCCTGCGCGGCTTCCTCACCCTTCCCCTGGGCGTCGAGGACGTCGCGAGCCGCCTCGACAACGCCGCCTCGTGGTCGGCCACCGTGCGCCACCACATCAGCGGCGAGGCCGTGCAGAGCGTCGGCACCGGGCAGCTGGTCACCGTCGCCGGCAGCAAGGGCGGCGTGGGCACGACCACCGTGGCCGTGCGGCTCGCGCTGCTGGCCGCGGCCGGGCGGAGGCGGACGGCGCTGATCGACCTCGACCTGCTCACCGGGGACGTCGGCACCTACCTCGACATCACCCACCGTCGCGACATCACCGACCTGGTTGACATCAAGGACGAGATCACCGGGCGGGCGCTGGACGACGTCCTCTACCGCTACGACGACCGGCTGAGCGTGCTGCTCGCCCCCAAGGCACCCGAGCGCGCCGAGGAGGTGGACGCGCAGATGGCGCGCAACCTGCTCGGGGCGGCGAAGTCCTACTTCGACGTGGTGATCGTCGACGCCGGCTCGGCACCCACGACGGCGGCGGCCATCGCGGCCGAGATGGCCGACGACGCGGTCGTCGTCATCACCCCCGACATCCCGAGCATGCGAGGTGCCCGCCGCCTCGTCCAGCTGTGGGAGACGCTGCAGCTGCGCAAGGAGGAGGACGTGCGCCTGGTGCTGAACCGCTCGTCCCGCAAGTCCGAGATCCAGCCCGAGCTGGCGCGCAAGCTGGTCAGGGCGCCGATGCTCACGGCGTCGCTGCCGGCCGCCTTCGCGGCCTTCGAGCCGGCGGTCAACACCGGCGACCCGGCTCGCGTCACCGACCAGGGGGTGCGCCGCGGGTACGCCGACCTGGCCGTCGAGCTCGGCCTCGTGACGGCGCAGGCCCCCGCGGCGACCAGACGCCGGCGGGGCCGCGCCCGACCCAACGCGGACGGCGGGCAGGTGGCGGTCGAATTCGTCGGGATCTTCTTCGTCGTGGCCCTCACGCTGCTGCTGCTGCTGCAGGGGGGCCTGATCGGCTACTCCCACATCGCTGCGGGGCACGCCGCAAACACGGCCGCCCGCGTGGCGGTCAGCCCGGAGAAGGACTTCGCCGACATCGAGAGCGCGGCACTGACCTCGCTGCCCGCCTCGTGGCGCCCCGGTGCCGAGGTGAAGGTCAACGGCCGCAACGGATTCGGCGGTGGCGACGACCCGCGGTACGCGAACCCGAACTCCGCCGTCACCGTGTCGGTGCGGGCACCGCTGCTCTTCTCCTCGCTCGACGGGTTCCTGGACGGCGTCCGCGACGTCGAGGGTCGGTCGCAGATGCGCTTCGAGGGCCGGCGATGAGCCGCGGCGACCGGGGCAGCGCCAGCCTGGAGTTCCTGGGCATCCTGCCGCTGCTCGGGGTGGCGCTGCTCGCCGCGCTGCAGCTGACGTTCGCCTACGCGGCAGCCAACTCCACCTCGGCTGCGGCCCGCGCCGCTGCGCGCGCGACGAGCCAGGGAGGGTCCGCCGACGACGCGGCCGCCGCCGCCGTCCCGGGATGGCTGCGCGACGACATCACCGTCGTCGGCCCGACACCGCTCGACGCGCGGGTCACCGTGCGCACCCGCGGACCCAAGGTGCTGCCCCTCGTGCCGGACTACGTCATCACTCGGGCAGCCTGGTTCCCCCGGACGGAGCGCTGAGCCGTGGGGCTGCGCGACATGCGGGCACCCTCGCCCGACGACGAGCACGCGAACGGCGCGGCCCGGCGCTTCGAGCAGAACGTCGAGCGCTACCGCCGCCGCCTCCTGGACGAGATCGACCTCGGCGAGATGTCGGTGCTCGACCAGAACCAGCGCCGCGCCCGCCTCGAACGCGTCCTGAGCCGCATCCTGCGCCGCGACGGTCCGCTGCTCAGCGCCGTCGAGAGCGCGCAGCTGATCCGTCGCGTCATCGACGACGCGCTGGGGCTCGGTGTCCTCGAGCCGCTGCTCGCCGACGACTCGGTCACCGAGATCATGGTCAACGGGCCGGACGACGTGTGGGTCGAGCGACGCGGCCGCCTGGAGCGCGTGCCTGTCGGGTTCGCCAGCGAGGAGCAGCTGTACCAGACCATCGACCGGATCGTGTCGCAGGTGAACCGCCGGGTCGACGAGTCCTCGCCGATGGTCGACGCGCGACTGCCGACCGGCGAGCGCGTCAACGTCGTGATCCCCCCGCTGGCGCTGTCCGGGCCCACGCTGACGATCCGCCGGTTCCCCAAGCCGCTGCGGATGGAGGAGCTCGTGGCGATGGGCGCCGTCGACCACGACTGCGCCCTGCTGCTCGCCGCCGCCGTCCGCAGCCGGCTGAGCGTGATGATCTCGGGCGGGACCGGCACCGGCAAGACCACGATGCTCAACGCGCTGTCGGGGTTCATCCCGGGCAGCGAGCGCATCATCACCATCGAGGACGCCGCCGAGCTGCGGCTGCAGCAGGAGCACGTCATCAGCCTGGAGTCGCGCCCAGCCAACGTCGAGGGCAAGGGGCAGGTCAGCATCCGCGACCTGGTGCGCAACTCGCTGCGCATGCGGCCCGACCGGATCATCGTCGGTGAGGTCCGCGGCGGCGAGACGCTCGACATGCTGCAGGCGATGAACACCGGCCACGAGGGCTCGCTGGCCACCGTGCACGCGAACTCCGCCGAGGACGCGGTCGCGCGACTCGAGACCCTCGCCAGCATGAGCGAGATCGAGCTGCCCTTCACGGTCGTGCGCGACCAGATCAACAACGCCATCGACCTGATCGTGCACCTGGCCCGCTACCACGACGGATCGCGGCGGATCGCCGAGGTGGCCGCCGTCGTCTCGACCCGGCACGAGCCGTTCGCCCTGCAGCCGCTGATCCGCTTCGAGCCCGACGCCGTGCTGCCCGACCGCTCGGCCGTCACCGGCCGCGCCATCCGGTTCGCCCTGCCCGAGACGATGGCGCGCCGGCTGTTCCTCGCCGGTGAGGCCGTCCCGGCGGCGTTCCAGCCGCACGCCCTGCTGCAGGCGCCGTCCTCCGGGGAGGGCTGATGCAGCCCCTGCTGCTGCTCACCGTGGCGGTGCTGGCCCTGGCCCTGGTGGGGCTGCGGGTCTACCTGCGAGGCGCCGCCGAGCGCGAGGCCCTGCGCGACCGCACGGCGCTGGACGTCATCGAGGGGCGTGCGGGGCGTGCGGGCGCCCGCCTCGACGTCCGCCTGCGGCGCACTCGGGTCGGGCGCGCCCTTCGCGGCCGGATCGACCGCGCCGGACTGGACTGGCGCGTCGTCGACGTCGCGGTCGGGCTCTTTGCCATCGGACTGGTCTCGTTCGTCGCCGTCTCGCCGTTCGTCGCGCCGGTGGCCGCCCTGCTCGCCGCGGCCGCCGCCGTCCGCCTCGCGCTGGCCTACTTCACCCGCCGCCAGCGCCAGCGCACCGAGCAGTTCGTGGCCCAGCTGCCCGAGGTCGCCCGGGTGTTGTCCAACGCCACCTCGGCGGGTCTGGCGCTGCGCTCGGCGATCGAGATGACGGCCGAGGACGTCGACGAGCCCTCGCGGGGCGAGCTGCGGTTCCTCGGTGAGCAGCTGGCCGTCGGCCGCTCGATCGAGGACGCGCTGGTCGAGCTCGAGGAGCGTCTGCCCACCGCGAGCTGTCGCTACTGACCCACACCCTGGTGATCCAGTCGCGCTCGGGCGGGGCGATCGTGACGGCGCTGCGCGGCATCTCCGAGACCCTCGAGGCCCGTAAGGACCTGCGGCGCGAGCTGCGCACCATGCTCTCGGGTGCGGTCTTCACCAGCTACGTCGTCATCGTCATGGGCGTGGGGTCGCTGCTGGTGCTCAACGTCATCTCGCCCGGCGTGCTCGACCGGATGACCCGCGAGCTGGTCGGCCAGGCCGCCCTCGCGACCGCGTTCACCCTGTATGCGCTGGGTTTCTTCCTCGTGCGTCGCGCCACGCGGATCGACGTCTGAGGTGACGGCCCTGCTGGTCGCCGTCTGCGCGCTCGCCTGCTACGTCCTCGCGCTGCGCGGCCTGCGGATGGCCCGCAGCCAGCCGCAGACCTCGCTGGACGGCCTCGACCTCGCGGCCGCGACGGGCCGACCGACGGCGCTGCTACCGCGACTGCTCGCAGGGCTGGACTCCCGCCTCGGGCCGATCGCCGTGTCGGCTCTGGGGCCGACGTGGCGCTCGAGGATCCGCCGCCGGCTGGAGGTCGCCGGCTCACCGGGCGGGATGACCGTCACCCGGTTCGCCGGCCGCCAGGCCACCTTCGGCCTCGCCGGGCTCGTCGTGCTGCTCTACTTCGGGCTGCAGGGCTCGCCGCTGACCGGGCTGCTGGGGCTGCTCGTCGCGGCCATCCCGGAGGTGCAGCTGTACAGCCGCATCCAGATCCGCCAGCAGCAGATCGAGGCCGAGCTGCCCGACTTCCTCGACCTGCTCGCCGTCACCGTCAGCGCCGGCGTGAGCTTTCGTCCGGCGCTGGGCCGGGTCGTGCGGACGGCGAGGGGCGCGCTGAGCGAGGAGACCCAGCTGACCCTGCGCCAGCTCGACTACGGCGTCAGCCGGCGCGAGGCGTTCTCGGCCCTGCGCGACCGCAACCCCGGCGCCAAGACGATGGCGATGTTCGTCACCGCGATCCTGCAGGCCGAGGAGCTCGGCGCCCCGCTCAGCGACACGCTGCAGCAGCTGTCGGGAGACATGCGGCGCGAGTTCTCGCAGAACGCCCGACGTCGGGCCGCCCGGGCCACCCCCCGGGTCAGCCTGATCATCACGATGATCATGGTTCCGGGCGTCGTCCTGCTGGTGGTCGTCGCGCTCTACCTCGGCTCGGGCTTCGACCTGGGCCAGCTGTGACGCCCACGTCGCGGGCGACCGCGGCGGTCCTGCTGAGCGCCCGCGGTCGGGTCTGCCAGTGGGTGCAGGTGCTGCGCGTCGCGGCCGTCGGCCTGAGCGCGTTCGCGGCCGCCGACGCCGGCGTGCTGCGCGACACCGCGGCCCTGCTGACCATCGCCTTCGCCGGCTCGTGGTTCGGCCTGCACCGGTGGGCCCACCGACCCGGGCTGGTGGCGCCGAGCCGCCGCGGCGTCTACCTGGCGCTCGACACCGCGGTGGCCGCCGCGCTCGTGATCGGCATCGGGCCGCGCAGCCCGATCGTCCTGTACGGCATGGGATCGGGCGTGCTGGCCGGTCTGATGTACTCGGCCCCAGCGGCCGCCAGCACCGCGGCGGTGCTGACGGTGTCGGTCGTAGCCGCCTCGTCGATGCGGGGCGGGGGCCCCGGCGCCGACGTCCTGCTGCTGTCCCTGCCCGCGCTGGCGGCCGCCGCCGGGCACGCGCTCAGCGTCCTGCTCGACCGGCAGGAGGCCGACGCGGCACGCATCGTCGAGCTGGACGCCGCCGAGGCCGCAGCCGCCGCGCGGCTGCACCTGGCACGCGAGCTGCACGACGGTCTGAGCAAGTCGCTGCACGGTGTCGCGATGTCGGCGCAGGCCGACGCGAGCCGTCTCGCCACCGGTCGGCTGGCGCCGGACGAGGCCGCCGGTGCGCTGCGCAAGCTGGCCCGGATGGTCGACGCGAGCGCCGTCCAGGCCAGGGCGCTGATCCACGCGACGCGCACCGCGGGCGAGTCGCTGACGGTGGGGGTGTGGCGCGCGATCGAGCAGTGCCCGCACCTGGACATCGCCGTGCACCTGGACCCCGCCCTGCACGACGAGCCCGTCCCCGCCGCAGCCCGCACCGAGGTCGTGGCAATCGTCGCCGAGGCGCTGCACAACGTTCACAAGCACGCCGCCGACGCGAGCGCGATGGTCGAGATCCGCTGCGCGCCGGACCTGCTGGAGGTGACGGTGGCCGACAACGGCCCCGGCTTCGAGACGTCGCGGTCGGCCGACCTGCTGCGCGCCGGGCACTTCGGGCTGGCGGGCATGAGCGAGCGGGCGGCGCGGGTGGGCGGAACGCTGTCCGTCAGCAGCAACCCGGGTGAGGGGACGCGGGTGCGGCTGCTGGTGCCGCTCACCGCCGACGTCACCGAGCGCGCTGCGTCCACGGTGGCCTCGTGACCAGCTCACCCGTGGACGACGCGGCTGTCCCCGCGTCGCTGCGCGTCGTGGTCGTCGACGACAACCCGGTCGTGCGGATGGGCCTGGTGCAGCTGCTCGAGGCGGCCGGCACGATCGACGTCGTCGCCGAGGCCGGGGATGGCCAGCAGGCGCTCGAGCAGGTGACCCGGCACCGGCCGGACGTGGTGCTGCTGGACGTGCGGATGCCCGGCGTCAGCGGCCTGGACGTGCTGGCGACCCTGGCGGCCCTGACCCGGGTGCTGATGCTGACCCAGACCGAGGACGACGAGACCATCGTGACCGCGCTGCGGGCGGGGGCCGTTGGCTACCTCGTCTACGGCCAGTTCGACCCCTCGTCGCTGGCGTCCTCGGTCGCGGCGGCGGCCCGCGGCGAGTCGGTGCTGTCGGCGGTCGCCGGACGCGCGGTGCAGCGCTCGCTCGTGGCCCCCGAGCGGCCGGCGGTGACCGCCGCCGAGGCCGCGCGGTACGGCCTGTCCGAGCGCGAGGTCGAGGTCATGGCGTTGGTCAGCGCCGGGCTCACCAACCCCGAGATCGCGGCGCGGCTGTTCCTGTCGGTCAAGACCGTGAAGAACCACCTCAACCGCATCTTCGCCAAGATGACGGTGACCACCCGGGCCCAGGCGATCGCCCGCTGGGTGGGCACCGAGGACCCCTCCACCAGCCCCGCGGGCCGGCCGTGATTGGGCCCAGGGTTGGGTCCGCAGGCCCTCGGCCGGGGCAGCAGCCGTCCGTAGTGTCGCTCTCGTCATCAGCCGGGGACCCGGCGATCACCGCAGCCACAGGGAGCCTGACATGCCGTTTCTCGCCGCCACCCTCACCGTCCTCGGCGCACGCCTGCGCGACCGGATGCAGGAGGACCGGGGCCAGACCGCCGCGGAGTACCTCGGCATCGTCGTCATCGTGGCCATCCTCATCGCGGCGCTGGCCAAGACCGACATCGGTGGCACCATCGGCTCGGCCATCACCACCAAGATCAGCGACATCGCGGGCAACAAGTAGGTCGACCGCAACCACCTCGAGCAGGTGCCCACGACGGTGATCGCGCGTTTGCGCAGCGAGCAGGAGGGCCAGGTCTTCCCGGCCCTGCTGCTCGCTGTCGCGTTCATCGTCTTCCTCGGGTTCGCCTGGGGTCAGGTCGGCGAGGTCGCCGACCAGCGCACCCAGACCCAGACCGCGGCGGACGCCGGTGCCGTGGCCGCGGGCAGCCAGCTGCGTCGGCAGGCTGTGCTGGCGGCGATCGCGGGGTTCCCGACCCCCCTGCGGGGGGTGCTGTCGTCGGTGGGCGCCTCCGGTCTCGGCACGGCGTGCCTCGCCGCGAACCGCAACTGGACGGCGAACCGGCACGACACGCCCGCGCTGCCCTGCAGCGACGTCGCCGTCGACCAGACCGGTCGCGCCACCGTCCGGGTCGACCTGCGCGCCCCCTCGGGTGAGCTGTCGGACGGCCCGGTGACCGGAAACGGCGACACCCGGGTCAGCGTCCACAGCGGGGTGCGGGTGCGCTTCGACCGCTGCCCGCAGGCGAGCAGCCTGGACCAGCCGCTGTCGGCCGCCACCGCCCTGGTCGCGGCGCGGCTGGTGGACGGCGCCGCGACCCAGCTCGGCGAGGGCCCGACCGGGTGCAGCGACGGGCTGGGGCTCGGAGTGGGTCTGGGCTGGGGCGCCCTGCTCGGGCCGCTGCTGTCAGCCGGCGCCGGCTCGCTGCCCCCCGAGGTCGCCGACGCGCTCTCGGCAATCGACCCCGTACAGCTAGCTGAGCAGAGCTTCCGGGTCGAGATCGTCGACTGAGCCCGTGTCAGACCCGCTGGTCGAGCGCCGCCCGGTCCTCGCGCGCGTCCCACTCGCCGCAGAACAGGCACGAGGTGCCGACCCGCGACCGGCCGCACCAGGTGCACGTCGTCAGCGCCGTCGGCTCGGCGCCCAGACCCAGCCACCCCTGGTCGCTGGCCGGCCGGACGACGAGCTCGGTGGCGCCGTCCTGCGCCCAGGCGGCACGCAGCAGGGGGCCGATCTCGGGCCGGCCCAGGTCGGCCGCGCTCACCCCGGTCGCGTCCAGCAGCTGCTGCAGGGCGGGTGGCAGCTCGACCCCGGCCGTGACCGCCCTCAGCTCCTGCTCGCCGGGCAGGGTGAGGTCGAGCCCGCGCACCTCGCCGTCCTTGGCAGCCAGGTGACCCAGCCCCGCGGTCGGTGCGACCCGCACCACGAACCGGCTGGTCCACGGCAGGTACGAGCGCAGCTGGTGCCACACGCCGACCTCGGGGACGTCGATCCGGGCCACCGTCGCCACGACACCGAGGTCGAGGCAGCTGCCCGCGGCGTGCGCCACGGCGGCGGGCACCTGCGCGGGGACGAGGGCGCCCGCGGCCACGGCCCGCGCCACGGCGTCGGCGAGGACGCCGGCGGCCAGCGGCGCGAGCGGCACGGACACCAGTGCGATCCGCTCGGTGGCCAGCAGGGTTTGCACCCGGGCCAGACGCCGACGGACCGCGTGTGCCTCGGCGCCGCGCGCGAGGACGAGCACGTCGCCCTCCTCCACCGCCGCGGCCAGGACGTCGAGCCACGGGTCGGTCGTCGGCCTCGCCCGGCCCACGGCCGCGGCGTCCAGGGCCAGCAGCCCCGGCCCCCCGAGCATCCCGGTCACGGCGATGACGTCAGCCACGCGGCCCCCTCGCGTCGAGCCCGCCCCGGCTGCACCGGTCGCAGCACGGGTACCCGGACCCCAGCATCGTAGGGCGCGACCGCGCCGCACGCCGATCCTCGAAGTGGAGACCCCCATGCATCGTGCCACCCTCGTCGTCGATGGCACCGACGCGGCGCTGGTCGAGCGCGCCCGCAGCTTCGGCGAGCGCTCGCGCGGGCTGCTGGGCCGCGACGGCATCGAGACCGGCCTGGTGCTGGAGCCCGCGTCCTCGCTGCACACGTTCGGCATGCGGTTCGCCATCGACGTGGCGTTCGTGCGGCGCGACGGTGAGGTCACGGCCGTGGTGCACATGCCACGCCGGCGCCTCGGCCTGTGGCGCCCCCGCACTCGCTGGGTCGTCGAGACCGAGCCGGGACGGCTCGCGCAGTGGGGCGTGCGCCCCGGCAGCCGGCTGCGCCTGCGCGACGAGGCCGACGGCCCCCTCGCCTAGCCAGGGGCCTCACCCCTGGCCCAGCTCGAGGCGGACGACCCCCTGCCGGCTGGGGTCGGCCGGCCAGGTGGTGGTCGGTCGCAGCGGTGGCGTCGGGTCGCACCGGGTCATCACGTCGTACCGGCTCGACCCGTCGTAGCCGGTCAGCCGCAGGCAGCTGGTGATCAGGCCGGGTGCCGCCTCGACCCGCAGGTCGCGCACGCGCACGCGGTCACCGAGGTTCAGCGGCAGCAGGACGCGCCGTTCGCCGACCGCCGGCACGGTGAACGTGAGCGCCACGCCCGCCGGGCCGACGGCGATCGGGCCGTAGCCGTCCTGCCCCCGGCGCACGGCCCGGCCGTCGGCCCGCAGCCCCTCGAGCCGGATGGCGGCACGGGTGGCGCCGGGCCCGCCATCGCCGGCGACGACGTACTGGCGGTCGACGGTGAGCGCGTCCAGCCGCAGCCGGGTCGTCGCGCTGTCCGGCGTCGGGACGAGGCTGAGCCGGACGGCGGTGCCGCCGGCCACCGGGTCGAGGCGCATCGTCGCGTCGACGGTCGCGACCGCGGCAGCGTCCGGACGCGACGGGCTGACCAGGTGCTTGACGACCAGGCCGAACGCGACGACGCCGGCGAGCAGCACCACCCCGGCCACCGCGAGGGCGACGAGCACGCCGCGGCCCGCCGGTGCGGCCACCGTCGTCAGTGGTGTCCGTCGTCCGTGCGCGGGGCGGACCGGGCGCCCAGGACGGCACCCGCCGCGGTGGCCAGCAGGCCGGCGACCCACTGCAGCGCCGTCTTGTCGCCGGCGTCGGCGACCAGCAGCAGCAGCCCGACCACCCCCGCCAGCACCGCGGCGACCCGCCGCGCGCCCGCCTCGCCCACCCCCCGCCGCATCAGGACCCACGCCCCGACCCACGAGCCCGCCAGCGTGGCGGCGGTGACGGCCAGCGCGCCGAGCACGAGGATGACCGCTCGGCGTGCGCCGGACACGTCGGCGTCACCGCTGGTGCCCGCGATGCCGAGCCCGACCACGCCGACGACGAGCAGCAGGACGACCAGCGCCACCAGCTGGGTCACGACCGAGGCGACGGCGCCCACGACGTAGTCGCCGCGACCGGGCCGACGCTCGACGTCCGGGGTCCACTCCTCGCGCAGCCCGGCCATCAGGCTCCCCCGCCCGCCGGGCCGGCGGCCTCGGCGCCGGTCCACCCGAGCGAGGCCGCGATGGCCTCGGTCTGGCAGGTGGTCTCGTGCTCGGCACTGGACGCCGCCGCCAGCTCGACGTAGGTGCCGCCAGCGGTGACGTAGGACCGGGTCCAGGTCGACACGGTGGTGTCGCGGTTGGTGCCGAGGTTCGGTGTCGTGCTGTGCTGCAGCAGCCCGGCCCTGGTGCCCGGCGGGCCCTGCCCGGCGTCGTTGACCAGCACCTGCCCGCCCTGGGCCTCGATCCGCGCCTTGAACACCACGCGCTGGGCCTGCGGGAAGTCACCCGTGAAGCCGCCCTGGACGTTCACCACGACGGTGCACTGCGTGCTCCCGCCCGCGGGCGCCCACGTCCAGCGACGGACCCGCGTGGCCGGGGCTGGGGTCTCGGCCACGGCGTCGACGAACGTCACACCGGTGCCGAGCGTGAACGTCGCCGGCCCCTCGGTGACCGTCTCGCCGCCGGCACCTGACCCGGTCGACGCCGACGGGCTCGACAGGCTGGTGGACGGGGTGGAGGCGCTGGACGAGGGGGCCGCGGCGTCCGGCGTCCCGCCGCTGCACGATGCCGAACCGGTCACCAGGAGCACCCCCGACGCGATGGACAGGACGTGGCCGAGCCTCATAGACCGCACCTCTTCCACGGCACCATGCCGCGTGAGGGATCGTAGTAGAGGCTCGTGGTCAGCGCCTTGCTGCTCGTGCCGACCTCACCGCCGGCACCGAAGGTCAGCAGGTCGCCCGCGAAGAAGCCCACCTCGAACGAGCTCTCGGACCCGTCGTACGCCTGCGCCGTCAGCGAGGCACCCCCCGCGGGCCCGCTGCTGCGGAAGCGGTCGACCAGCGCCGCACCGGCCCGGACGGGATCCTGGTAGCCCGGCGTGCCGGCGTGCGGCATGACGGGCAGCCCGACGCTGTTCAGCGCGTCGGCGAAGGCCGTGCGGTTCGCGGGGTCGGTCAGGTCGAGGTTGAGCGACACCTTGCCCTGCTTGGTGGCCGCCGACGAGACCCCCAGTGACCCCGATCCCTTGGGCAGGGACTTGCCGAGGGGGATGTCACCGGTGTCGGACCCGGCCAGGAACGAGCTCTTCACCTGCCCCGCCACGTCGACCGAGGCGGCGACGGCACGACCGTCCTGCAGGGTGATCCCGACGACGCCCTCACCCTCGAGCTTGCCGCTCGGGCCCTGCGAGAGGATCTCGAGCGAGCCCAGCAGGGCCTGGTTGGCCTTGACGTAGATCGTCTGCTTGTCCGGCGTGCCACCGCTGCCCGGCTCGACCTTGACGCCGAGCACCTGCAACCCCTCGGCGCCGACCTCGGCACCGCCGATGCCGGCCTCAGCCGACGCCCCCGCGCTGTACTTCGTACCGGTCTCGACGAGGTACTCCTTCACCCCGGCGGCCGGGGGCTCGTACTTGGTGCCGGTGATCTTGTCCAGGCCCCACTTGACCAGGCCCCCGCCGACCGGCACGGCGGACTTCACGGCCTGCTTCCCGGGCTCCTCGGCACTGGCCAGCATGAAGTCACGGGCGGCCTGCTCGCTGTCGAACGCGTAGGTGCGAGACCCCGACCCGGTCAGGCCGGCCTTGGCCTCGGCCGCCAGGCCCTCGCCGATGCCGAACTTGCCCTCCTCGCCGAACATGATGTGGGCACCGAGGTCGGCGCCGACCTGCTGGTCGACCAGGAAGGTCGTCGCGCCGGCCGCGTCGATGACCTTCCGCAGGGCGAGCTTGCCGTTGGCCCCGAGGTTGACGCTGAAGACGGTGGCCTCACCCTTGACCGTGTAGTCCTCGCTGTAGACCTCGCAGTCGGGCAGCCTGGCCTCCAGGTCGACCGGCTCGGTCGAGCAGCTGCCGCCGGTGATGCGGCAGATGGCGGCGAGGACGCCCTGGCCGACCTGCCGGCCGAACCCGGTGGACACCGTGACGAGGACGAGCACGATGGCCACCACGACGACGATGACCCCGAGGTACTCGCTCGCGACCTGGCCCCGGTCGTGTCCCGCCCGCAGCCGCGCTCTCGCCCCCATGGGCAGGATCATCGCGACGGATCCGGCCCAGATGAAGGGCCCGTGGGCCCAACTGGGGGCCCGAGACGTCCGGCCGCAGCGGCGGTCAGCTCAGGATCCGGATCTCGACCCGACGGTTCAGTGCCCGCGCGCCCGGGTCGAGCGCACCGCTGGACGTCTGCTCGGGAACCAGCGGCCGGGACTCGCCGTACCCCTGCACGGTGGAGGTCCAGCCCGCACCCAGCCGCGAGGCGAGCGCCGCCTCGACGGCTGAGGCGCGCTGCTGGGACAGGGTCAGGTTGCAGGCGTCGGACGCCGTCGAGTCGGTGTGGCCGTGGACGCCGAGCCGGCGACCGGGCTGGCCCTTGAGCAGCCGCGTCACGCTGTCGAGCGAGCGACCGGCCTTGGGCGACAGGGTCGCGGAGCTCACGGCGAACAGGACGTCGGTCTCGAGGTCGATGCTGGTCCTCGCTCCGGTCGACACCCGCGTCGCCTCCTGCTCGACCCGGGTGCTCAGCCGCTCGCTGCGCGGGGCGAGGGCCAGCAGGTGGCCCGGCACCCGACGCCCCTGTGCCAGGTTCCCCCGGCCGGGTCATCAGAGCAGGATCACGGCGAGCGCCACCGCCGTGATCACCATGAGGGTCAGCACCCGCGGCCAGTCGCTGAGCAGCGAGCCGGGGCCGGTGAGCTGGAAGTCCACCTCTCGCTCACGCGCGGTACGTCCGGGGTTGGCCATCTCGACGGACGCCGTTCACCCTGCGTTCACCCATCGCCAGCCAACGCTTCACCCGCGCTGCCTAACGTCGGGCAGGACGCGGCGTCCGCCGCCTCACCTGCCTGCACGGGAGACTGCAACAGTGACTTTCACGCGACTCGGACGCCTCACCGGCGTCGCCCTCGTCGGTGCCCTCGCCCTGACGGCGTGCGGGTCTGACAACACGACCAACGCCGACCCCGGCACCGGCACCACCTCGGGTTCGGCCACCACCCCGGCCGCGTCCGACTGCGGCACCGGCGACCTGAAGGCCGAGGGCTCCTCGGCCCAGAAGAACGCGATCGAGGAAGCCATCTCGTCGTACAGCTCGGTGTGCTCCGGCGTGACGATCAACTACAACCCGACGGGCTCGGGCACCGGCATCAAGCAGCTCATCGCCGACCAGACCGACTGGGCCGGGTCGGACTCGGCGCTGAAGACCGAGGCCGTCGACGGCGTCGTCCAGCAGTCCGCCGCCGACGCCACCTGCGGCTCGCCGGCGTGGAACATCCCGATGGTGACCGGCCCCATCTCGGTGCCGTTCAACGTCAAGGGTGTCGACAAGCTGGTCCTCACTCCCGAGGTGATGGCGAACATCTTCACCGGCAAGGTCAAGACCTGGAACGACCCGTCGATCGCCAAGATCAACGCGGGGACGACGCTGCCGGCGACCGCGATCAAGGTCTTCTTCCGCACCGGCGAGTCCGGCACCACCGAGAACTTCGAGAAGTACCTCAAGGCGGCAGCGGGCGGCGCCTGGACCGCCGAGCCGTCCAAGAAGTGGGCGGGCACCGGTGAGGGCCGCGACGGCTCTGCTGGCGTGGCCGACAGCGTCGCCAAGACCGACGGTGGCATCACCTACGTCGAGCTGTCCTTCGCCAAGGACAACAAGCTCAGCTACGCGCAGGTCGACAACGGCTCGGGCCCGGTCGAGCTGACCGGCGAGTCGGCGGGCAAGGCCGTCGCAGCCGCGACCGTCGCAGGCACCGGCAACGACCTGAAGCTCAAGCTCGACTACGCCACCAAGGCCGCCGGCGCGTACCCGATCGTCCTGGTGACCTACGAGGTCGTCTGCTCCAAGAACAAGGACGCCGCCAAGGGCACCGCCATCAAGGGGTTCCTGAAGCACTTCTCCTCCAGCGAGGTGCAGACCGCGCTGGCCGACATCGGCTACGCGCCGCTGCCGGCCGAGATCCAGGCCAAGGTGACGACGGCCGTCGACGCCCTGTCCTGATCCGAGGGCTTCGCAAGGACGCGCCCCGCTCGAGGCCCTGCCTCGGGCGGGGCGCGTTCGTTCGTGCCACGTGGAAGTACCGTGATCGATGATCGACCTGACGAGAGGGAGCCGATGTCAGCAGTGACCGGGGTCCGCGCCCCTGGCGCCGGCGGGGAGCCCTCGTCCACGACCACCGCCGGCACGGGTCGGGTCGGTGACCGCGTCTTCAAGGGCGCTGCCGCCGGCTCGGGCGTGATCGTCATCGCGATGGTGACGCTGCTCGCGGTGTTCCTGCTCAGCCAGGCGCTGCCCTCGCTGCTCGCCGACAAGGCCAACTTCCTGACCTCGCGCGAGTGGAACGTCGACGACACCCAGAACCTGCGCTTCGGCATCGCCCAGCTGCTCTACAGCACGGTCGCCATCGCGGTGATGGCGATGCTGCTGGCCGTGCCGTTCGCGGTCGGCGTGGCCCTGTTCATCACCCAGTACGCGCCGCGGCGCCTGGCCGGCCCCGCGGCGTACCTGATCGACCTGCTGGCCGCGGTGCCCTCGGTGATCTACGGCCTGTGGGGGCTGTCGGTCTTCGCCGGCAAGGTCGGCGGGATCGGCACGTTCCTGCAGAACCACCTGGGTTTCATCCCGCTGCTGGCCAAGACCGACACCGGCGTGGCCGGCAGCATCTTCGTCGCGGGCATCGTCGTCGGCATCATGATCCTGCCGATCATCACCGCGATCTCGCGGGACGTCTTCGCCCAGACCCCCGACGTCCACCGCGAGGCGGCGCTGGCCCTGGGGGCGACGAGATGGGAGATGATCCGCACGACCGTCCTGCCGTACGGGCGCCCCGGCGTCATCTCCGGCTCGATGCTCGGTCTGGGCCGTGCGCTGGGCGAGACCATCGCCATCACCCTGATCGTGAGCGGTCTCAACACCGACTCGGCGTTCTCGCTGTCGCTCTTCAACGGCGGCGAGACCTTCGCGTCCAAGATCGCCAACAACTCCGGCGAGTTCAGCAACCCCGCCAAGACCGGCGCCTTCATCTCGGCCGGGCTGGTGCTGTTCGTCCTGACCTTCGCCGTCAACGCCATCGCCCGAGCGATCATCAATCGGCGCAGGGAGTTCACCGAATGACCGCGACCACCGACGTCCGCGGGCCGTCCGCGTCGTCACCGCTGCTGCTGACCAAGGTGTCGGGGGGTCGCGCCGCCAAGAACGTGGCCGCCACGGTGCTGGTCACGCTGGCCTTCCTCGTCGCGCTCATCCCCCTGCTGTGGATCCTCGGGGTCGTCGTCAGCCGCGGCGCTCACCTGCTCGCCGGCGCCGACTGGTGGGGGCTGTCGCAGCGCGGCATCACCACCCGGCGGGTCGGCGGCGGCGCCTACCACGCCATCCTCGGCACCCTGCTGCAGGCCGCGGTCACGGCCGTCATCTCGGTGCCGATCGGGATCCTGACGGCGATCTACCTCGTCGAGTACGGCCGCGGCCGGCTCGCGCGCACCGTCAGCTTCATGGTCGACATCCTCACCGGCGTCCCCTCGATCGTCGCGGGCCTGTTCATCTACGCGATGTGGGTGACGACGTTCGGCCTGCAGCGGGTCGGGTTCGCCGTGTGCCTGGCCCTGGTGCTGCTCATGGTGCCGGTGATCGTCCGCTCGACCGAGGAGATGCTCAAGCTCGTGCCGAACGAGCTACGCGAGGCCTCGCTCGCGCTGGGCGTCCCGAAGTGGAAGACGGTCGCGCGGATCGTGCTGCCCACCGCGCTGGCCGGCATCATCACCGGCGTCATGCTCGGCCTGGCCCGGGTCATGGGCGAGACCGCGCCGCTGCTGATCCTCGGCCCCTACAACAGCGCGATCTCGTCGAACCTGTTCGGTGGCAACATGGCCACCTTGCCGACGATGATCAACCAGAACCGCAACGACCTGGCGCTCGAGCCGGCGTTCGACCGGGTCTGGTCGGCGGCGCTGACCCTGATCCTGATCGTGCTGCTGCTCAACGTCGCCGCCCGCGTCACCGCCCGGTTCGCCAAGGTCTCCTGACCACCCCCTGCAGACAAGGACCCACCGAGGCCATGGCCAAGCGCATCGACGTCAAGGACCTGAACGCCTTCTACGGCTCGTTCAAGGCGGTCGAGGACATCACGATGACCGTCGAGCCCCGCTCGGTCACCGCGTTCATCGGCCCCTCCGGCTGCGGCAAGTCGACCTTCCTGCGCACGCTGAACCGGATGCACGAGGTCACGCCCGGCGGCCGCGTCGAGGGCTCGATCATGCTCGACGACCAGGACCTGTACGCCGCGGACGTCGACCCGGTCGGCGTCCGCCGGACGGTCGGCAGGGTGTTCCAGCGGCCCAACCCGTGCCCGACGATGTCGATCTTCGGCAACGTCGCGTCCGGGCTGCGGCTGAACGGGATGAAGAACAAGAAGGCCCTCGCCGAGGTCGTCGAGCGCTCGCTGCGCGGCGCCAACCTCTGGAACGAGGTGAAGGACCGCCTGGACAAGCCCGGCGCCGGGCTCTCGGGCGGCCAGCAGCAGCGGCTGTGCATCGCCCGGGCGATCGCCGTCGAGCCGCAGGTGCTGCTGATGGACGAGCCGTGCTCGGCGCTGGACCCGATCTCGACGCTGGCCATCGAGGACCTGATCGGCGAGCTCAAGGCCCGGTACACGATCGTCATCGTCACCCACAACATGCAGCAGGCCGGCCGGGTCTCGGACCGCACCGCGTTCTTCAACCTCGCCGCCACCGGCAAGCCCGGCCGGCTGATCGAGATGGACGACACCCAGCGGATCTTCAGCAACCCCAGCGAGCGCGCCACCGAGGACTACATCTCCGGCCGCTTCGGCTGACCCCTTCCTCCCCCGCCACCCTTCCTCCCCCGCCCCGCTCGCGTCCGCCCTTTCCTCCCCCGGACCCGCTTTCCTCCCCCGGACCGGTGTCCCCCTGCCGTTTCGCGGCATTCGTCCCCGGTCGGGGGGAGGAACGGGTGCGTGTCCACAGGTTCGCCGGTCGTCCCACCGTGCACAGATCGGCCGGACGCCGCTGCGCCGGCCAGGCGCGCCACGGCACGGTGCTGGGGTGGCCGACCCCGCCCTGCCCCTCGTGTTCACCCGCCGCGACGCCCTGGCCGCCGGGCTGACCCGCCACCAGGTCGAGCGCCGGGTCAACCGCGGCGCCTGGCGGACGCTGCGACGAGGCGTCCACTGCCTCACCGAGGTCTACGACGCGGCCGACGCCCGGGGCCGGCACGAGATCGAGGTCAGGGCCGTCGTCCTGTCGCGGCCCGACGACGTGCTCATCAGCCACCTCAGCGCGGCCTGCCTGCTGGGCTGGCCCCGCCCGCTCACCGGCTGGGGGCCGGCGACGGTGACCGCGGCGCCCGGTGCCCTCGCCCGCGCACGCCGAGGCGTCGTCGTCCAGGCGGCCACCCTGCGCGCGGGCGACCGCACCACGCGCGAAGGCCTGCCCGTCACCTCGCCGGCCCGCACGCTGGCCGACGTCCTGCGGCACGTGCGCGCCCCAGAGGCGGTTGCGGTCGCCGACCACGCGCTGCGCACCGCTCGGGTGACGTACGAGCAGGTCGCCGCCGCGCTGGCGTGGCAGCAGACCTGGCCGTACGCCGTCCGCGGTGTCGCCGCCCTGCAGCTGGTCGACCCGCGACGCGAGACCTGGATCGAGTCGTACTCGTTCGTGGGTCTGCACGAGCAGGGCGTGCCGCTGCCCGAGCCGCAGGTCGAGGTCCTCGACGCCCGCGGCAGGTTCGTGGCGCGCCTGGACGGGCTGTGGGACGACGCCACCGCGGCCGAGGCCGACGGTCGGGTCACGTACGACCTGCTGGGGGTGCTGGGCGCGCAGGCCGACCCGGGCGCCAGCGTGGACGAGCTGGTCCGCCGGGCGCAGCGCACCCTGGATCAGGAGAAGCGCCGCCAGGACGCCGTCTGCGGTCTCGGGCTCGAGCTGGTGCGCTGGGGCACGGCCGAGGTCCGCAACGACCTGGCGGGTCTGGCGCGCCGGGTGCAGGAGCGGCGGGCGGCCGCCGACCCTGCGCGTTTCACCGGCCGGCTGCGCCGCCAGCCCCGGCCGCTGTGGCTGGCCCCGCCCGCCTGACCCGCGGTTCCCTCCCCCGCCCGGTTCC
>JBBQGB010000027.1:0-43247 GCA_038322575.1 Actinomycetales bacterium | reverse complement strand
AAAGGGCCTGCTCCGCTTACCTTTCGAGCTCGGCAGCAGCGGCTCGATCAGCGCCCACTGCGTATCGGTCAGGACCCGGTCGCGTGACATGCACCGACCATCTCCTACCAACCACGCTCAACATGGGAGACACGCCCTAGTTTGCAAGCAGGGGGTTAGGGGTTCGAGTCCCCTTGGCTCCACCGCAGGTCAGAGGCCCTTTGGGGCGAGGAGTGGGCCGACCACGGGTTCTGCAGACGCGACCTGGACAAACTCACGCCAGAGTCGTGGTCTGGAGATTCCACATTCGAACTCGAGTGGCGCGCGCGTCACCTCAAGCTCGGGTCATGGGGACGGCCGGCCCCAGATGGCGGCGTGGTCGTCAACGTAGTCCCTGATGCTGCGTCCGGGGCGGCCCAACAGATGGTGGAGTGCTGGGGACACCCGCTCCGCATCACCACGACGCAGGCCGGTGTGCAGCACCGTCTGCACGGCGATCTGGGCGAGCGGTAGCTGTTGGCGTCGCAGGTGGTTGGCGTACCCCAGGATCGTGGCCGGCTCGTACCGGATGTGGCGATGAACCGCGCTGGTCACGACGGCCGCGACGTCACCGAAGGTGACTGCGTCTGGCCCAGTGAGCGTGTACCCGCGGGCCCGGTGCGTGCCCGGGTCGGCGAACACGACGGCGGCGACCTCGCCGATGTCGCGGGTGTCGATGAACGCGACCCGGCCGGCCCCGGCCGGCAGGTAGAGCCGGTCGTCCTCGACGATGTCTCGGCGGTAGGCGTCGGCGAGGTTCTGCGCGAAGAACCCGGGGCGCAGGATCGTCCACGATGGCGCGTGCTCACGCAGGTGGGTCTCCACCCGGTGATGCGGGACCACCCGGTTGGTGTCGGCACCGGCCACCGAGGAGAACACGATGTGGTCCACCCCTGCCGCCACGGCGGCGTCAGCCAACGCGTTCAGCGTCGGGCCCACGCGCGAGACCGGGGGTGGCCGGAGCAGGAACAACCCGCCGATCCCCGCTACGGCCCGGCCGAAGGTCTCCGGCCGGAACACGTCGAGCTCGACCACCTCGACCCCACGCTCGGCTGCCGTGCGCGACAGGTTCGTGACGCCGGCGCGCACCGGGATGCCGCGGTGCCGCAAGGCCTGCACGGTGGCGCCGCCGACGTTGCCGTTGGCGCCCACGACCAGCACCGGGCGGCTCACACTTCCCCGCCTGCCGGTTCGGCGACGGGTGTCGTCCGATGAGCGACGGCCGAGGCGACGTGACGTCGGCCGACCGCCAGCGGGGACCGGGCCGCTGCGCTGGTCATGTCGTGCCCACCCGGGCCCGCACGATGCTGATCATCGCCTGGGCGGGTGGTCCTGGTTCGGTGTCGCTGCTCCAGGTGAGGGCGCAGACGGAGGGACTGGCGTCGGTGACGGGGACGTAGGTGATGCCGGGCCGGGCGCAGTAGCGGGCGGCGGAGGCCGGTGCCAGGCCGACTCCGTGGCCAGCGAGGACGGCTTCGAGGTACTCGTCGATGCCGGCGACGGTCGGTCCGCGCTGGGGTGGGCTGCCGCCGCGGGCGGCGGTTTCCAGGGCGAACGCCTGGTAGACGGGGTCGCGGCTCGCGCTGACCACCCAGGGATCGTCGAACAGATCCGCCAGCTGCAGCACGTCCCGTGCGGCACAGGCGCTGCTGCCGGCGCAGGACGCCACGGGTCTGCCCGTGTTGTTCACCGGTGACGGGCAGGTCCTGGTCGACCCGACGCCACTGCAGGTCGCCGTCGCCCTGGGTGAGCCCGCCACGCCACCGCTGGACGCCTATGACCTCGTCATCGTCGGGGCCGGACCGGCAGGGCTCGCCGCCGCCGTCAACGCAGCCAGCGAGGGCATCAGCACCCTGCTTCTGGAGCGGACAGCGCCGGGCGGGCAGGCCGGCACGAGCAGCCGCATCGAGAACTATGTCGGCTTCCCGCTGGGGGTGACCGGAGCCCAACTGGCTGCCCGCGCCTTCATCCAGGCCATCCGTCTCGGCGCCCACACCTTCGGACCGGTCGAGGTCCTCGCCCTGCACCCGTAGCCCGCCGGTGGCTACGAGGTCTCGCTCAGCAACGGCAGCACACCGCGGGCTCGAGCCGTGCTGATCGCCACCGGCGTCGCGTGGAGTCGGCTGACCGCCGCTCGCGCCGAGCAGTTCGAATCCCAGGGGCTGTTCTACGGCTCCGCGCTCGCTGCTGCCGCCGCCGCGCAGGACCGCGACGTCCACGTCATCGGCGGCGCGAACTCCGCAGGGCAGGCCGCCGTGTTTCTCGCTGACATCGCTCACACCGTCATCATCGTGCTTCGCGGATCCTCATTCGAGGCCAAGATGTCCAGCTGCCTGGTGCGCCAGCTCAGCGACCTGCCGAACGTGACCGTGCTGCGAAACTCCGAGGTGACTGCCCTGCATGGCGACGGGCAGCTCACTGCGGTTAGCCTGAACGACCGTTCATCTGGCCGCACTGAGATCGTTCCCAGCGCAGCGGTCTTCAGCTTCATCGGGGCCCGACCGGACACCGCCTGGCTCCCGGCGCCACTGCACCGCGACCCACACGGGTTCATCGTCACGAACGACCCATCGGTTGGCGCCGGCCGCGCGTACGAGACCAACCTGCCGGGCGTGTTCGCGGTCGGCGACGTCCGCGCAGGCTCCACCGGGTCAGCAGCGGAGTCGGCGAGGGCGCGGCGTGCATGCCTGCCATCCACACCGTCCTCGCGGGCAGGAACCCGACCACGGCCGCGTCGATGCCAGCACCCGAACCGCGCAGCCCGGTGCGCTCGTCAGAACCGCAGGGCAGCGCCACGACGCAACGTCCATAGCCGTGACCCCCGAGGTCACCACCGGGCGCTCACACGCCCTCGCGGTACGGGTGCACGCACCGCCGAACCACACACCAGGGAAGGAACACCCCATGCGCTTTCTCGCGATCAGCAAGTCCACCGGATCCTCCGCGGAGAACGATCAGGACGACGACATGGACGCCGAGATCGCCAACGGACGCCGCCTGTACGAAGGGGGTGTCATCCTCCAGGGTTACATGGACCCCACCTACACCACGCCTACTCCCTGCTCGACGCCCCCGACGAGACCACCGCCCGGGCGCACCTGGCGACGTACCCGCAGGTCCAGTCAGGCAAGAGCACCTACGACGTCCTGCCCCCAATCGGGCTCCCGGCCATCCAGCAATCCAACGATGCCCACGACCAACCCCTCCCGGCCTGGTGGCCGGCCGACTAGTCACCGGCCCCCGTTCGGGGCGACCGACCTGCGCAGCGAGTACTGCGCCGACCCCGTGAGCGACCTCCGCTCGTTGCTCACATCACGTCCGCCGCCAACTCCACCTCAAACCCCGCGGCGTCCTCCATGTAGGCCGCGTAGTTCTCCGGCCCTCCTGCGAAGGGGTGACGGTCGGGGAACATCCGCGTCCATCCGTGCGACGGGGTCTCACCTCAAGAAGCCCCACTGATCGGTCTATCGGTCGGCGGGGCCGCGGTCAGAACTGGGGCGCGGGACTGAGGCAGGATTCAGCAATGGCAGACGAGCACTGGCCGACCGGCTTCTTCGACCGGCAAGACGCGGGCGACGATGCCGACTTCTACGCGCCGCCGCGTCTTGTCACCCATATCGACGACGGCGCGATCGCAGCGGTCGGCGAGCTGTACGACGAGCTGGAGGTACCGGACGGACGCGTCCTGGACCTGATGTCGTCCTGGGTGTCGCACCTGTCCACCAAGCCGAGGGGTGGCCTGGTCGCGCTGGGCATGAACGCCGTCGAGCTGCAGGCGAACCCGATGGCTGACCAGGTCCTCGTCCAGGATCTCAACATCGATCCGCGGTTGCCGTTCGACGACGCGTCGTTCGACGCGGTGCTCTGCTGCGTGTCGATCGACTACCTGGTGCATCCGGTTCAGGTGCTGCGCGAGGCGGCACGGGTGCTACGGCCTGGTGGGGTCGTGGTGCTCACCTTCAGCAACCGGTGCTTCCCGACCAAGGCGGTTCGCGGGTGGCTGTCCACCGACGATGATGGACGGGTCGCGATCGTGCGTGCCTACCTGGAGCAAGCCGGCTTCGAGGTCGTGACGACCGCGTTGCGGACCCAGCGGCGACCGGGCCGTGATCCTCTGTACGGCGCGTGGGCCCGTTCGATCTGACGGCTGAGACGCCGCCTGTCGGACCGCGCGGACAGCGGCACGTGCATCCGGACGTGCCCATGGGTGAAGGTGCCTTCCAGGCACCTAACGGGTCATGCGGACGTGAAGTCGAGTCGGTCGCAGACCAGGACCAGCTCCTCGATCGCGACGTCCGTGCCCGTCGCCGACAACGAGGGTGCGGTCCACTTCTTCGGCTGCGCCCCGTGCAACACCCAAGCGGCCACCGCCCTTCGGGCCTCGTCCAGCAGGGTGATCGTGACTGTCTGGGGCGAGACGTCGCCGTCCCGGGTGGACTGCAACCACGCGAACAAGCGCAGGTCGCCGATGAGGCCGCGCCGCAGTGTCACGTCACCGGTCTTGTTCAGGGTCGGGATCTTGCGGACGTGGTTCTCTCTGTCGTTGCCGTTGCGGTACTCGGCGTAGACGATTTCGCTCGAGGCGCTGCTGACCTCTGAGAACCCCCCGACGATCTGGTCCTCGCCACCGGTGTCACCGAGCTTGACCATGAAGTTGAAGCGGCCGTAGGGGTTGTCGCGTGACGCCATGCGTCAGGAAGGTACTCCTGCCGGCCGGGCACGGATAGCCTCGTCGGTGTGGACGAAGACCCGCTCGGCTCCAGCGCGTTCGAGGTCGATCTCGGCGACATCAACGTCGCCTGCAGCGAGGTGACCGGTCTGGTGCTCGAACCCGGGGCCACCCCGGCCGCCACGGTGACGCTGCGCCGCGGGGTGAGCAGCGACGGCGCGCTGCTCGAATGGGCCCGCGATCCCCAACCGCGTCGGGTGACGATCACTGTGCTGAACGCCCGCCACGAGCCGGCTCGTCGTTACGTGCTCCTGCAAGCGCGGCCCGTCCGCTGGACCGGCCCGACGCTCGATGCGTTGTCGGCCGCGCTCGCGATCGAGGAGCTCGTGCTGGTCGCCGAGGACCTGCGTCCCGCCTGACATCCCCGCTGAGAACTGAGGTTCCGCCATCTGCCAGGACGGCTCCGGTACGCAGCAGCTGGACGTGCAGGCGCCCAAGCAGCGCGCGCCGCCCAGCTATCACCGGCCACCAGACGCGAGTCCAACTGCCGGCGCATGACGTGTTCAGCAAGGAGGAGCGGACGTGCCGGCAGCAGATGGGCACGCGGAGCGTGTCGGTGACCGATGGGGACGCTGTGGGTTCGTGTCCGGGGGGACCGCGCGTCGCGGCGGGTCCCGGAGAAGCTTCGGTTTCGCACGACGGGTGAGCTGGCGTGCGATGCCGTCCAGGTGACAACCTGATCACCGTGCGAGAGTGAACCGATCACTCGCCCACCGGAGTTCCAGGCGGGTGACGGAGCGACGACCCCCACCCGAGCGAGGAGAGCCTTGATCTACATCACCGTCAAGAAGAAGCTCAAGCCCGGCACCGCGGACGCCTACCTTGCGGCGAGCCAGGCCTACACCGACGCGACCCGCGCCGAGCCGGGCAACAAGTGGTACGAGCACTACCGCAGCGTCGACGACCCCGACACGATCCTGACGATCGAGGCCTTCGATGACGCCGCGGCCGGCGAGGCGCACGTCAATTCCGAGCACTTCCAGCACGGGGTCGACGGAGACGCGAAGCAGTACATCGCCGAGCGCCCCGACATCCTCTACATCGACGCCGCGGACCGCGACGGCTGGGACAAGATGTCGGAGTTCTGAGCTGACCGCTTGGCGCGCAGGTGGGCGGGATCCCGCTCGCCGCTTCTGAGCACCCCGGCACCCCCCTCCGTCACGCCCCGAAAGCCAAACCCCATGTTGACCCGGCACAGAGCCTCAACGAGCCGTCACGGACCGCGTTCGGTCAGAACAGTCCGCCACCATCACCGGGGCTGGGTCGTCCTGCGGCGCACTGCACTGCTCCAGCCAGTCCGGGGCCGCGTCCGGTAGTCGGCTAGGACACGGACGCACTCGCGGTGGAATGAGAGAAACTGAATCCGGCCACAGGTTGGATCGCTGCTCCCGTCATGCGCAGCGGCACGTCGCTTCATGGCACTCGCACACCTCTCGCTCTGATCCGGGGTCTCGGGCGGTTCAGCGACCGCCGGGTGTGCAGATGCAGGAGCGGTTGCCGTCAGCGTCCTCGACGACCCAGTACGCCGGCGCCGCGCGGTCGCTGACCAGGCGACCGCCGGCGTCCAAGACTGCTTGAAGACGTCCTTCGCCCTCGTCGTGGGCAACCCACACGTCGAGGTGCCACCGTTGTTCGAACGGCTGCTCGGGGAGCGCCGCTGTTTGGTCATGGGGGTCCGGTGCCTGCCACCACACCGTTGGCACCTGGCCGCTGGCGTCGACCGGCTCGCCATCTTCGACCGTGCCGCCAAGCAGGGCCGCGTAGAAAGGTGCGAGCTGTGACCCGCGCGCGGTGTCGAGCCCGAGCTCCAGCTGGGTCAGGCCACCGGTGTAGGCGACGATGCCGAGCTCTGCTGCATGGTTGCTGATCTGGCGTGCGAGATCCACGTCGCGGCTGGTGATACCGCGGACGTCATGACTGGCAAGTGTGACGATCACGTCGGAGTACGTCAGGACGATGTCGGGGTGGTGGTCGGCCGCATTGGCAGAGGTCCCGATCTTGTCGACCAGGGCGAGCCCAGTTTGGAAGTCGCTGGTCAGGAACCGGGCCTTGATGCGGCCCAGGAGCTGCCGCCAGTCGGCGAGACCGGCTTCGCGGACCTGCATCGCGGACAACTTCTCACCAGGTGGGGTCATGATCCTCGCTCCGTCCGGTGTGATGGGCCTCTGCTCCGGCCCACACGGTAGTGGCGGTCAGCGTCGACCACCTGGGTTGCGCTGTCTGTGGTTTGCGCCCGAAGACGTCGCGGAGCAGCGGGTCGTTGCCAGGCGACGTCGTCGTCTTCGGGGCCACCCATGACCGGCTCACCGGGACGGGCCCACCCCCGAGCCCTTGCCGGTGCCGCCGTGACGTTCGATGCTGTAGCCGGGTCCGGACGGAGGCACGCATGGCCAAGCTGATCTACGCAGCCAACATGTCACTCGACGGCTACGTCGAGGACGAAACCGGCGCCTTCGACTGGTCCGAGCCGGACGAGGAAGTACACGAGTTCTGGAACGAGCACGAACGGCAGATCGGCACGTCGCTGTACGGCCGCAGGATGTACGAGACGATGCGCGTCTGGGACAGCGACGACTGGTTGACGACCGAACCTGCCGTAGTCCGCGAATACGCCGAGATCTGGCGAGCCTCCGACAAGATCGTCTACTCCTTGACCCTGCCAGAAGTCTCGACTGCGCGGACCAGCATCGAGCGCCAGTTTCAGCCCGAGGCGGTACGACAGCTCAAGGAGAACTCCGGCTCGGACCTGAGCATCGGCGGCGCCACCATCGGGGCCGAGGCATTCCGGTACGGACTGGTCGACGAGTGCGTGCTGCTCCTGTGCCCCGTCACCGTCGGCAGTGGCAAGCCGGCACTGCCGCAGGACCTGCGAATCGACCTCGAGCTGATCGAGCATCGAAGATTCCGCAACGGTGTGATCTACGTGCGCCATTCGGTACGCACTGTGTGACGAGCTGGCCGATCTGCCGTTCGAGCGTGGGCTGCTCAACCGGGTCGCTGAGGACGCCGGCACCGACCCCGCGATCGACGTGGGTTGCGGGCCGGGCCACGTGACGGCCTGTCTCCACGCGGCGGGAGCCGACGCCCTGATGCGCCCGGCCCACGCGTCGTGGTGGGCCGCGGTGCTGGGCTTGGGCCGTTCTCCACCCGCGGCGAGCACCCAGCGGCTGTACGTCATAGCCCGCAAGCCCGACTGAGCTGACGCCGCAGACGGTGAACGTGCGGGTTCTGGTCCGTGCGGATAGCGTCGGAAGCTCGCGCCACCCGACTCGAAGGAGCTGACCGGATGTCGACCGACAAGACCGTGACCAAGGACCTGGTCGAGACGTTGAGAGATGGCGAGACAGGCTTCGCGAAGGCTGCCGACAAGCTCGAGTCGAGCGACCAGGCCGCGTGGGCCACGACGCTTCGCCGGCTGTCGGCGCAGCGAGCCGAGTTCGCGGCCGAGCTGGAAGCCCTGGGGGCGGCGTACGGCGACGACGTCCAGGAGTCCGGGTCACTGGCCGCCAAGGCACACCGGGGCTGGATGGCCGTGAAGGACACGCTCTCCGGTTCGGGTGCTGACGGAGTGCTCGACGCTGCCGTCTCGGGCGAGAACCACACGGTGTCGGAGTACGACGACGCTCTGGAGAAGGACCTGTCGGCGGACCTCCGTACGGTTGTCGCGCGCCAGGCTGCTGCCGTCAAGCTTGCTCGCGACGAGGTCAAGGCGTTGCAGGCGACAGCCAGCTGACCCGAGCCGTACCGCGACGCACAGGTCAGACCTCGCGGTCGACGACCATTCCGCGGTGCACGACGCGGGCGACCAGCGGTGGCGCATCGTGTTGTCGACGGCTGTCGAGTGCTCGTACAAGTGATGGATCAGGGTCGTGGCCCGCACGTTGTCCATGCCGCTGACTGCAAACGATCGCGCCACGGGAGCGACGTACCCCAGTGCGCCGACCGAGCCGGCTGAGTGCGGGCCGCCACATTGGTGCGCTTGGCGCAGGTGACGGTGCAGAACCGTCGCGAACGGAACCCCACTCCCCGTGCGTCACCAGCTGGGGAAGGGCGACGCAGCGCTGCCGCCCCTGGCCACGGCGTGGACCGGGCGGCGAATTCCGTCAGCAGCGGCCAGCCCCACTGCCACCGACCCAGACCGCTGTCGACGTTGAACTGCAACCTGGCCAAGGGCGCGACGCTGGGTTGACGGCGCACCCGTGGATGCGAGAACGGGGCAAGGGCGGGTCACGGATGACGCGCCGTTGCCCCGTTCAGGGCGTGCGGGGGTGGTGCGGTCAGATCTGGCCGTTGGGGGCGTCCGCGTCGGTGGACTCCATCGTGACACCGGGCACCTCGGCGGTGCTGCCGGTGTCCAGGGCGGTGGCGGCGGTGCCGCTACCGAGGTCGGCGGACGCCGAGGACGCGCTGGCCGCGGGGGCCGGCGGGGTGTACGCGGGGTAGGTGCCGGTGGGCACGGCCCACGGGTCGTCCTTGGGCGCCCGGCTCTTGACGACGGCGTACGCCGCCGCCGCGGCAGCGCCGATCACGGGCAGGAGCAGCAGCTTGCGCAGCACCCGGCCGCGCTTGCGCTTGACGATCGCGTCGCCCTTGAGCACCGCGACCGCGTCGCCGCTGCGCGAGCGGTACTCACCAGCGGTGGCACCGGCAGCGGCGCCGGCGGTGGCCGCCGCGCTCACGGCCTCGAGCACCTTGGGCAGCCAGTGGTCGAACTGGTCACGGGCGGCGTCGACGACGGGGGCGACCTTCTCGGCGGCGGCGTCGACGGCGGCCTCGACCTTGGGGGCCGCGGCCTTTCGGCCGTGCTCGACGTGCGGCGCCGCCCAGTCGCGGGCGTCACGAGCCTTGGCGCCCACCGTGGGGGCGACCCTGTCGCGCCAGGTCTCACCGAGGGTGCTGGCGACGTCGGCCGCCTGCTCGCGGGCCTTGTCTGATCGGCTGGTCTTGGTGAACACGGGGCCTCCCTGGCTGTGGATCACGATCGGTGCCACCGGCGGGCCGGCGGACGTGCCCCCCATCCTGCCCTGATCGCGCGCGCGGTGCAGGACGAGGTGGTGGGGGCCCGCCGTGGGAGGATCGGAACATGGACGTCACCCTGCACACCACCAAAGGCGACATCACCATCGCCATGTTCCCCGACCACGCCCCCAAGACGGTGGCCAACTTCGTCGGCCTCGCCGACGGCACCAAGGAGTGGAAGGACGAGAGCACCGGCACGACGAAGACCGAGCCGTTCTACGACGGACTCGGCTTCCACCGGATCATCCCCGGGTTCATGATCCAGGGCGGCTGCCCCCAGGGCACGGGAACCGGTGGCCCCGGCTACACGTTCGACGACGAGATCCACCCCGACCTGGTGTTCAACAAGCCGTACCTGCTCGCCATGGCCAACGCCGGCAAGCGCGGCGGCAGCGGCACCAACGGCTCGCAGTTCTTCGTGACCGTCGTCCCCACCCCGCACCTGAACGGCAAGCACACGATCTTCGGCGAGGTCAGCGACCAGGTCGGGCGCGACGTCGTCGACGCCATCGCCGCGGTCGCGACCGGTCGCGGTGACGCGCCGGTCGAGCCCGTCGTCATCGAGCGCGTGAGCATCAACCCCTAGCCCGAGCGGTACCAGCAGGAGGAGAGCAGCAGTGGACGGCGTCGACCCGCAACCGTCGGCGCCGGCCACGGCTGAGCCGGTGTGCCCACGTCACCCCGACCGGGTGAGCTACGTGCGGTGCCAGCGCTGCGAGCGGCCGGTCTGCCCGGACTGCCAGCGGCCGGCCGCGGTCGGCGTCCAGTGCGTCGACTGCGTGCGTGAGCAGGCGGCCGGCCAGCGCCAGGCGCGGACGGCGTTCGGCGGGCGGGCGGGCACCGGTCGCCCCCTGGTCACCCAGCTCATCATCGGGGGCTGCGTCCTGGTGTTCGTGCTGCAGCGGGCCGGCGGGGACGTCGTCACCAACCGCCTCGCGTTCTTCCCGGTCCTGGCCAGCAGCGAGCCCTGGCGGTTCGTCACCGGGGCCTTCCTGCACGATCCCGGGTTCCCGCTGCACATCGTGTTCAACATGATCGTGCTCTGGCAGATCGGCCCGATCCTCGAGCAGCGGCTGGGCCGGGCCCGCTTCGCCGCGCTGTACCTGCTGTCGGCGGTCGGCGGGTCGGTGGGCTACCTGGTGCTGGCCGATCCGGCCCAACCGTCCTGGTACACCCAGGTCGTCGGGGCGTCCGGAGCCGTGTTCGGGCTGTTCGGGGCGCTGGTGGTGGTCAACCGCAAGATGGGGCTGGACAGCCGCGGCCTGGTCGGCGTCGTCGCGGTCAACGCCGCGATCGGCTTCGTCCCGGGGCTGAACATCGCCTGGCAGGCCCACCTCGGCGGGCTGGTGACCGGGGCGGTCGCCGCCGCCGTCCTCGCGAACGCGCCGCGGCAGAACCGGTCGCTGATCCAGCTGGTCGGGCTGGGGGGCCTGCTGGTGCTGCTGGTGGCGCTGGCCGTCCTCAAGCTGACGACGGCCGGCCCGGCGGTCTATCCACAGAGTTCTCCACATCCTGGGGACCGACTCACACCGGTGTCATTCAGCGCCAGCGCGTGGCCATCCCGAACCCGGCCATGATGATCGCGAAGCCGACCAGGATGTTGGCCCGGCCCAGCTGCGGCACCGGGTAGCGCGTCTCGCTGACGTAGAACGTCACGATGTAGGCCAGCCCCACCACGAACAGGGCCACCATCACGGGGGCGTACCACCGCGGGCTCTGCCGTGGGCCACTGGCCTTGACCGGCGGCGGGGTGTAGCCGGCCTTCTTGCGGGCCCTCGACTCGGGCACGGGTCACTCCTCGTCTCGTGGGTTCGTCTAGCGTGGGTACGTACGACGCAAGCCAACCGGTCAGGAGGGGTGCCGTGCCGACCGGAGTGCGCCTGCTCTGGGCCAGTGTGCCGCACCGCGTGCGATCGCAGCTGCAACTGCGCCGACCCTCGCGCTGGGGCGCCCTGGTGCCGGTCGTCTTCGCCGTCGCCGGCCTGCTCGCCACCACCAGCGCCCAGACCGCCCGCGGCACCGACCTGCGCTCGGTCGGCCGCACCGACACCGCCGACGTCATCCGCGAGCAGCAGCACCGGGCCGACGTCCAGGAGCAGCAGGTCAGCGCGCTGCGCCGGCAGGTGCAGGCCCTCACCGTGCAGACCACGCCGTCCGGGTCGCTGGTGCGCCGCCTCGCCGAAGGCCAGAGCGACCTGGCACCGGCCGCCGGCACCGCCGCCGCGACCGGGCCGGGGGTGACGGTGCGGCTGGACGACGCGCACCGCAGCGGGTCGCTGCCGGACGGGTTCACCCCCGACGACGTCGTCGTGCACCAGCAGGACGTGCAGGCGGTGGTCAACGCGCTGTGGTCCGCCGGCGCCGAGGCGATGATGCTGATGGACCAGCGGGTGGTCTCGACCAGCGCCGTGCGCTGCGTCGGCAACGTCCTGATCCTGCAGGGCCGGGTGTACTCCCCGCCCTACGTCATCCGCGCCGTCGGCGACCCGGCCGCGCTGCGCCGCGGCCTGGAGCGCTCACCCCAGCTCAGGATCTACCGCGAGTACGTCGACGCGCTCGGCCTGGGGTACGCCGTCAGCGCCCAGCGCTCGCTGACGATGCCCGGGTACGACGGCAGCGTCGAGCTGCGCTACGCCAGGGTCCAGCCATGACGCCGGCCCGGCCCTGATGCGGGCGCTGCGTGCCGTCGTCCACGGGATCGGCGAGCTGTGCATCACCCTCGGCGTGCTGCTGCTGCTGTTCGTGGCCTGGCAGCTGTGGTGGACCGACGTGGTGGCCGGGCGAGCCCAGGAGCAGACCGCGCGCGAGCTCGAGCAGACCTGGCGACCGCAGGCGCAGGGCGCCGCGGGCGCTCCGGTCGCCCCGGTCGCGGACCCCGGCAAGGGCGCGACGCTCGCGCAGATCCCGATGGGCCGGGCGTTCGCGCTGATCCGGGTGCCGCGGTTCGGCCGCGACTACGTGCGCCCGATCCTGCAGGGCACCGGACTGTCGGTGCTGGACGAGGGGGTCGGGCACTACGACACCAGCGTCGGGCCGGGCCAGGTGGGCAACTTCGCGGTCGCCGGCCACCGGGTCACCTACGCCAGGCCCTTCAACCAGATCGCCGAGCTGCGCCGCGGCGACGCCGTGGTGGTCGAGACCCGCACCACGTACTACGTCTACCGGGTCGTCGGCCGCACCATCGTCACGCCGGACCGGGTCGACGTCGTCGCGCCGGTGCCCGAGCGCCCCGGGGTCTCGCCCACGACGGCGATGATGACGATGACCGCCTGCCACCCCGAGTTCTCGGCCCGCGAGCGGTACGTCGTCTACTCGGCCCTGTCGCAGACCCTGCCCAAGAGCGCCGGCACCCTGCCGGCCGTGCTCGCGGCGGCCGCGCCGTCCACCCCGAGGAGCTGACCGTGTACGCGACGCTGTGGCGCCACCTGCCCGGACCCTGGCCGGTGCGAGCCGTCCTCGCGCTGGTGCTGGCGCTGGCGGTCGTCGCCGCGCTGTTCATCTGGGGGTTCCCGGTGCTCGCCCCGCTGATGCCCTTCAACGACGGGACGGTGAGCCGGTGAGCGGCACGGGGGGGACGGCGATCCTGGTCGTCGACAACTACGACAGCTTCGTCTTCACCATCGTCGGGTACCTCACCCAGCTCGGGGCCACCTGCGAGGTGGTGCGCAACGACGCCGTGAGCACCGACCAGGCGGCGGCGTACGACGGGGTGCTGATCTCACCCGGCCCGGGCACCCCGCAGGATGCCGGGGTGTCCGTGGCCATGATCCAGGCCTGCGCCCAGCGCTCGCAGCCGATGCTCGGCGTGTGCCTCGGCCACCAGGCCCTCGGCGTCGCGTTCGGCGCCGTCGTCGGCCGTGCCCCCGAGCTGCTGCACGGCAAGACCAGCCTGGTCGAGCACGACGGCGCCGGCGTCCTGGCCGGGTTGCCGGCACCGTTCACCGCGACGCGCTACCACTCCCTGACCATCGAGCCGGGCACGGTGCCACCCGAGCTCGAGGTGACCGGACGCACGGCGGGCGGGGTCGTGATGGCCGTGCGGCACCGCGACCTGCCGCTCGAGGGGGTGCAGTTCCACCCCGAGTCGGTGCTGACCCAGGGCGGGCACCGGCTGCTCGCCAACTGGCTGGCCCGCTGCGGTGACCCGGGCGCGGTCGCCCGGTCGCAGGGCATGGCCCCCCTGGTGCGCACCTAGCCGGACACCCCACCGAGCCCGCGGGCCGCCGTCCGACGTGATCACGTGGAGCACGCGGACGCGTGCCCACCGTGGCGGCGGCGCGTCACAGAGCAGCACGCGGCGTGCACACCGTGATCACGTCCGGGGCGGGGCGGGGCCAGGCAGGGCCGGTCGGGCGGGGCAGGTCAGGCGGGTGGGGGCGGGAGGGTGCCGGTGTCGGTCGGTGCGGGGGGCACGGTGGCCGTGTCGGTCGGGGTGGGTGTGGGCGTCGGGGTGGGCGTCGGGGTTGGCACCGCCTTGGCGAGGGTGAGCCTGATCTTGGTGCCGGTCTTGACCGACGCGCCCGACCCGGACTGGTCGATCACCGTGCCCTCGGTCTGGGTGCTCTCGGCGGACGTCGTGGCGCCGACCTCGAGCCCAGCGTCGGTGAGGGTCTTGGACGCCTCGGCGAGGGTCTGACCCAGCACGTTGGGCACCGCGACCTTCCCGCTGGACACGGTGATGGTCACCGCCGTGCCGGGAGCCGCGGACGCGCCGGACGCAGGGTCGCTGGAGACGACTCGCCCGGCGTCCGTGCCGGGGCTGTCGACGGTGAGCACCTTGCCGAGCTTGAGCTGCTCACCCTCGAGCAGTCGCTGGGCGTCGGTGCGGGTCTGGCCGGTGACGTCGGGGACCGTCACGCTGCCCGAGCCGGTCGAGATCGTGATCGTGACGGTGCGGCCGGTGGGCAGCGAGGTGCCGGCGGCCGGGCTCTGCAGCATGACCTTGCCGGCCTCGACGTCGGGGCTGACGTCCTCGAGCCGGGCGACGACCAGCCCCTGACCCCGCAGGGTCGCGGTGGCGGCGGTCTCGGTCTGGCCCGTGACGTCGTCGACCCGGACGCTCGGCCTGGCCTCGGTGCCGCCGCCCAGCAGGCTGGGCAGGACCAGGACGCCGAGGGCGAGCAGGGCTGCGGCCAACAGGGCGAGCAGCACCCAGACGCCGGCCCGGCTCGGCCGCTCGTCGGCGACCGCGGCGCGCCGCGACGGCAGGGCGTCGACCGAACGGGTGGCACCGGGCGGGGTGACCGGCGACAGCCGCTGGGTGCCGGCGCCGACCGTGCCCAGCGCTGCGGTGGCCTCGGCCGAGCGTCCGACGGCCTGGGTCGACATCGCCTCGGTCGCGGCCGCGCCGGCGATCCCACCCGCACCGCCGGCCAGCGCCGTGAAGCTGCCCAGGGCGGCCGGGCTGACGGCCCGCCCGGCCAGAGCGGCATCGGTGTCGGCCTTGAAGTCCTCGGCGCTCTGGTAGCGCCCGTTCTTGTCCTTGACCAGGGCGTGGACCACGATCGCGTCGACCGCGTGCGGGACGTCGGCGTGGTGCACGCTCGGCGGCTGGGGGGCCTCGCCGACGTGCTGGTAGGCCACCGCCACCGGCGAGTCGGCCACGAACGGCGGGCGTCCGGTGACCAGCTCGTAGAGCAGGCAGCCGGTCGAGTACAGGTCGCTGCGCGCGTCGACCGTCTCGCCGCGGGCCTGCTCGGGTGAGAGGTACTGCGCGGTGCCGATGACGGCCTGGGTCTGGGTCATCGTGGCCGAGGCGTCGGCCATGGCCCGGGCGATGCCGAAGTCCATCACCTTGACGTCACCGTCGGGGGTGAGCATGACGTTGGCGGGCTTGATGTCGCGGTGCACGATGCCGGCCCGGTGCGAGTACCCGAGCGCCGCCAGCACGCCTGAGGTGATCCGCAGCGCCTCGGTCCACGGCACGGTGCGCCCGCGTGAGAGCACCTCGCGCAGGGTGCGGCCCTCGACGTACTCCATGACGATGTACGGCGCGGGGACGCCGGCACCGTCGTCGGTGGGCTCCTCGCCACTGTCGTACACGGCCACCACGGCGGGGTGGTTCAGGGACGCGGCCGACTGCGCCTCGCGCTTGAAGCGGGCCTGGAACGAGGGGTCGCGGGCCAGGTCCGAGCGCAGCATCTTGATCGCGACCTGGCGCCCGAGGCGGGTGTCGCGGCCCAGGTGCACCTCGGCCATGCCGCCGCGGCCGAGCACCTCGCCGACCTCGTAGCGTCCGCCGAGCAGGCGGGGTGGGGCGTTCACGTCGAACCCTTCGTCGTCACCGGGGTCATCGTCACGGGTGTGGTCGTCGTCACGGGGGTGGCCACGCGATCAGTCCCCCTTGTCGTTGTTGCCGTTGCCATTGCCGGCCCCCTTGCCCTTGGCCGCCTTCGCGACCTGCAGGGTCACGGTGTCTCCGGCGGCGAAGGGGCCCGCGGGGCTCAGAGCCACCACGGTTCCGTCCGGCACCTGGTCGGTCACCACGTCCTGGGTGGACGTCGCGAGACCGAGGTCCGCCAGGGCCTTCTCGACGTCGGACGCGCGCTGCCCGACGTACGTCGCGGGATCCAGCGCGATGCCCGGCGTGGTCGGTGTCGGTGTGGGTGTGGGTGTCGGTGTGGACGGCGCGGTGGCCGTCGCTGGTGCGGTCGTGGTGGACCGGGTGGCCGACGGCGTCGTGCTGGGACGGGTCGAGGTGCGGGCGGTGGTCGGCGCGGCCGCGGCGGTGCCGGGCGCACCGCCGGACTGCGCCAGGGCCCACACCGCTGCGCCGCCGGCCAGCAGCACGAGCAGAAGGAGCAGCGCGGCGCCGGGCCGGCGCCGGCGGGGTCGCTCCCTGGAGGGCGGGGCGACCGCGGCGGGCGCCGGTGGGACGACCGGCAGCACCTGGGTGCGGTCGACCGGTGCGGCGATCAGCTGGGTCGCGGCGGCGGCGTGCTCACCGCGCAGCCCCCGGCCGAGCGCGTCGCCGAAGGCGGCGGCGCCGGCGGGCCGGCCGGCGGGGTCCTTGGCCAGGGCCGCGAGGACGACGGCGGCCAGCGGCGCGGGCACCGACGCCGGCAGCGGGTCGGGCTCGCGCGAGACGTGGGCCATCGCGATCGCGACGGGGCTCTCGGCCTCGAACGGACGGCGTCCGGCGAGCATCTCGTACCCCACCACCCCGAGGGAGTACACGTCGCTCGCGGCGGTGGCCTGCTGGCCCGTGGCCTGCTCGGGTGAGAGGTACTGCGCGGTGCCCATCACCTCGCCGGTGCGGGTGACGGGGTCGTCGCCGCCGAGCCGGGCGATGCCGAAGTCGGTGACCTTGACCTGCTGCTCGGGGGTGATGAGCAGGTTCGCGGGCTTGACGTCGCGGTGCACGAGCCCGACCGCGTGCGCGGCCTGCAGGGCGGTGGCCGCCTGCTGCAGCAGGGGGACGGCGACCGCGGCGGCGAGGGCGCCGTCGCGGGCCAGGCGCGCCGACAGCGGCTCGCCGGGCACCAGCTCCATCACCAGGTACGAGACGCCGTCGACCTCGCCGTAGTCGTACACCGAGGCGATGCCCGGGTGCGACAGGGACGCCGCGTGGCGCGCCTCGGTGCGGAACCGGGCGAGGAACGCGGGGTCGTCGGCGTGCTCGCCGCGCAGCACCTTGACCGCGACGTCGCGACCGAGGACGTCGTCGCGGGCGGCCCAGACCTCACCCATGCCGCCGCCGGCGATCCGCGAGGTCAGCTCGTACCGGTCACCGACCCGCAGCCCGGGTGCGGGGTTCAGGGGGCTCATCGGCGCAGCACCGCCTGCATGACGGCCTTGGCGATCGGCGCGGCCACGCGGCCCCCGGCGGCCTCGCTGCCCGCGGTGCCGCCGTCCTCGACGACCACGGCGACGGCGACCTGGGGGTCCTGCGCGGGGGCGAACGCGGTGAACCAGGCGTGCGGCGGCTGGCCGTTGCCCTGCTGGGCGGTGCCGCTCTTGCCGGCGACGTCGACGCCGGCGATCTGCGCGCGGGTGCCGGTGCCGTCGGTGACGACGGCCTGCATCATCCGGGTCAGCGCGGCCGCGACCTCGGGGGTGACGGCCTGCGACAGCTCCTGCGGCGAGGCCTGCTCGATGACGCTGAGGTCTGGGCTGCGGACCGTCTTGACGGCGTACGGCGTCATCACCGTGCCGCCGTTGGCGATGCCGGCGCTCACCATGGCCATCTGCAGCGGGGTGACGCGGACGTCGAACTGGCCGATCGCGGCCTGGGCGGCCTGCGGCGCGTTCATGCCCGCGGGCACGGTGCTGGGGGTGACCGACATCGGCACCCGCAGCCGCTCGCCGAACCCGAACTTGGCGGCCTGGGCGCGGACGGCGTCACCGCCGAGGGTGATGCCGAGCGAGCCGAACGCCGTGTTGCACGAGATCTGCAGGGCCCGCAGCAGCGTCACCCGGTCGTTCGGCCCGCACGCGCCCGCGAAGTCGTTGGGCAGCGTCGCGCTGGTCTGCGGCAGGTCCAGGCGCGCCGGGCCCGGCAGCTCGGTCGTCTCGGTGAAGCGGCCGCTGGACAGCGCGGCGGCGGCGGTCACCAGCTTGAACGTCGAGCCCGGTGGGTACAGGTCGCCGGCGAGGGCGCGGTCGACCAGCGGGTCGTCCGGGTCGTCGAGCAGCCCCTGGTACGCCTTCTGCACGGCCCCCAGGTCGTGCCCGGCCAGCACGTCCGGGTCGTACGTCGGGTGGCTGACCAGCGCCAGGATCGCCCCGGTGCGCGGGTCGAGGGCCACCACGGCCCCCTTCTGCGAGCCGAGCGCGGCGTCCGCGGCACGCTGGGCCGCCGGCAGGACGGTCAGCTCGACCGAGGCGCCCTGCGGGGCCCGACCGGTCACCAGGTCGACCATGCGGCGGTAGAACAGCTGGTCGGAGGACCCCGACAGCAGGGAGTCCTGGGTGCGCTCGACGCCGCTGCCGGCGCCGTACACGAACGAGTAGTAGCCGGTGAGCGGGGCGTAGAGCGGGCCGTCGGTGTAGCGGCGCTGGTAGCGCAGCTCGTCCTGGGACGCCGTCGAGCGGGCCACCGGTGCCCCGGCCACCAGGATCGGGCCGCGCTCGCGGGCGTAGTTCTCCAGCAGCGTGCGCCGGTTGCCGGGCTCGTCGCGCAGCGACGCTGCCTGCACGAACGAGATTGACGTGCTCGAGATCAGCAGCGAGGCGAACAGCAGCGCGACGACGGCCGACAGCCGGCGGATGGGGGCGTTCACCGCAGCTTCACCACCTGGGTGAGCGCCGCGTCACCTGTCTGGGTGAAGGACGTCGGCTCGACCGCGGGGGGCGGACGCCGGGCCTGGTCGCTGATCCGCAGCAGCAGGCCGATGATGGCCCAGTTCGCCACCAGTGAGGACCCGCCGTAGGACAGGAACGGCATCGTCAGGCCGGTCAGCGGGATCACCCGGGTCACCCCGCCGACGACCACGAAGCACTGCAGCGCCACGGTGAACGCCAGGCCGGTGGCGAGCAGCTTGCCGAACCCGTCGCGCACCCCGAGCGCCGTGCGCAGGCCGCGCTCGACGAGCACCAGGTAGAGCACCAGCAGGGCGAACAGCCCGAACAGCCCGAGCTCCTCGCCGAACGAGGGCACGATGTAGTCGCTCTCGGCGTACGGCGTGAGGTCGGGTCGGCCGCGGCCGAGCCCGGTGCCGAGCAGCCCGCCGTTGGCCATGCCGAACAGCCCGAGCACCAGCTGGGTGCTGGTGTCGAGCGCCTGCTTCGAGAACGGGTGCAGCCACAGCAGCACGCGCGACTGCACGTGGTCGAACAGCAGGTAGGCGAGGTAGGACCCGGCGACGAACAGCGCCAGGCCGATCGCGATCCAGCTCTTGCGCTCGGTCGCGACGTACAGCATCGCGACGAACAGCCCGAAGAACAGCAGCGAGGAGCCGAGGTCGCGCTCGAACACCAGGACCGAGAGGCTGGCCAGCCAGGCGACGATGATCGGCCCGAGGTCGCGGGCGCGGGGCAGCGACAGGCCCAGCACCCGACGTCCGACCAGGCTGAGCGCGTCGCGGGTCTGGACGAGGTAACCGGCGAAGAAGACCGCGAGGCACAGCTTGGCGATCTCACCGGGCTGGAACGACAGCGGGCCCAGCCCGATCCAGATGCGCGAGCCGTTGATGTTCTTGCCCAGCAGGGGCAGCAGCGGCAGCAGCAGCAGGACCAGCCCGGCGGCCATCGCGGTGTAGGTGTAGCGCTGCAGCCGGCGGTGGTCGCGCAGCACCCACAGGATCGTGACCGCCAGGGCGACCCCGAGGGCCATCCAGACCAGCTGCCGGGGGGCGAAGGCGTCGGCGGTCGTGCGCTTCTCGGCGTCGTCCAGCCGGTGGATCATCACCAGGCCCAGGCCGTTGAGCAGGGTGGCGATCGGCAGCAGCACAGGGTCGGCGTACGCCGCGCGCAACCGCAGCGTGACGTGCACCGCGCCGGTCAGCAGCACCAGTCCGCCGCCGTACGCGAGCAGGCTGGGCGGCAGCGTGCCGGTGGTGGCCAGGCCCGTGCTGGCGTAGGCCACCAGCACGATGACCACGGCGGCGACGAGCAGCACCAGCTCGACCCCGCGGCGGGTGCGAGGTGCCAGCGTGGTGATCGTCGACATCAGCCGGCGCCCGTGCAGGTGCCGGTGGCGCAGCCGGCGGCCTCGGCCTGCAGGGCGGCGACCTTCGCGCGGGCGTCGGCGAGGTCGTCCGCGGTGATCGTCTGGTCGACCTGCTCGCGGCTGTACTGCGGCAGGCTGGCCACCGGCAGCTCGGCGCGCTCGAAGACGGCCGACAGGTGAACGGGGCCGATGTCCTGCGCCAGCCCACGGAAGATCGCGACCTGCGTGCCGTCGGCGCCGACGTAGTACTGGTGCTGGCTCCAGGCGTACGCCGCGTAGCCCCCGCCGGCCAGCAGCGCAGCGACGAGCACCGCCAGCAGCGAGCGCATCGCCCAGCGGCGCTTGGACGCGGGCGGGGCGATGGCCAGCGCGGGGTCGGACGCGATCTCGTCGTCCGCGTTCGTCGTGCGCTCGAGCGCGGCGGCCTTGGCGGCGGGGGTGCTCGCCGCGGCGCTGCTCGTCGCGGTGCCGTGCACCGCCGCCGCCCCGACGACCTGCGGGGTGGTCGTGCCGACGTCGGCCTCGCGGGCGACGTCGACCACGTGGGCGACGATGCAGGTGACGTTGTCGCGCCCCCCGCCGCGCAGCGCCATCGCGACGAACGCGTCCGCGGCGTCCGCGGGGTCGGCGTGCTCGGCCAGGGTCTCGCTGATCGTCGCGTCGCGGACGACGTCGGTGAGCCCGTCCGAGCAGATCAGGTACCGGTCGCCGACCCGCGCCTCGCGCACCGACAGGTCGGGCTCGTCGTCCGGGTCGCCGGTGAGCACGCGGGTGACGACCGAGCGCTGCGGGTGGTGCTCGGCCTCCTCCGCCGTGATCCGGCCCTCGTCAATCAGGCTCTGGACGAACGAGTGGTCATGGGTGATCCGGGTGAGCTCGCCGCCGCGCAGCAGGTACGCGCGCGAGTCGCCGATGTGGGCCAGCGCGAGCTTGTTGCCGTACCGCATCAGGGCGGTCGTGGTGGTGCCCATGCCCGCCAGGGTTGGGTCGTCGGCGGTGCGCCGGCGCAGCTCGGTGTTGGCCTCGCGCAACGTCGCGGCGAGCAGGGCCAGGGCGTCGCCGCCGTGGGACTCGCCGTCCAGCGCCACCATCCGCCCGACCGTGACCGAGCTGGCGACGTCGCCCCCGGCGTGCCCGCCCATGCCGTCGGCGATCACGAGCAGGTGCGGGCCGGCGTACCCGGAGTCCTGGTTGTTCGTGTACCGGCCGAGCCCGATGTCGGAGCGGGCGGCGTAGCGCAACGCGATCGCCATGCCCCTACCTGCGCAGCTCGAGGACGGTGGTGCCGATCTTCAGCGTCGACCCGACGGTGAGGCGCTGCGGGCCCGAGACCCGCTGCTGGCCGGCGAAGGTGCCGTTGGTCGAGCCGAGGTCCTCGACGAACCACTCGCCGGCCTCGGGGAAGATCCGGGCGTGCCGGCCCGAGGCGTAGTCGTCGTCCAGCACCAGGGTCGACTCGGGGTTGCGCCCGATCAGCACGGACTGCTGCCGCAGCGCGATCGTCGTCCCGCGCAGCGGCCCCTCGGTGACGACCACCGTGTGCGGGGTGCGCCGGCCGGGCGCCGGCACCTTGGCCGCCGCGGCGGGCTTGGGCACCGGGGCCGGGCGGGGGGCCGGGGCGGGCCTGGCGGCCCGGGCGGTCACCCGGGTGCCGAACAGGTCGCCGCGCAGCACCCCCACGACGGAGAAGACGAAGACCCACAGCAGGGCCAGCAGCCCGAGCCGGACGACGGTGACGGTCAGCTCGCTCATCGCGGCCCCCCGCGGTAGGTCGCCCGGGTGCGCCCGATGGTGATCGTCGTCCCCTCGCGCAGGGCCTCGCCGTGCTCGCCGCGGCCGATCCGGTCGCCGTCCACCAGCGTGCCGTTGGTCGAGCCGAGGTCGCGGACGGTGGCCACCAGGTGCGGCCCGTCGCTGGTGACGCGGATCTCGGCGTGCCGGCGCGAGACGCCCGGGTCGTCGACGACGACGTCGGCCTCCTCGCCGCGGCCGATCACCGTGAGCGAGCCGACCAGGGGGTAGGCGTGCCCGTCGATGTCGAGCCAGGGGCGGCGTCCGGGCGAGGCGGCCGTGACGGGGGACGGTGCGACGGCCCGGGGCGGCGGTGGGGCGGTCTGGGGGTCGCGCGGCACGGGCGCGGCTGGGTGCCCGCCCTTGAGGATCGCCGTGCGGACGCTGAACACCCCGGTGTCGAGCCCGTCGGCGCGCTCCAGCTCGACGGTGACCGGGCCCACGAAGGCGTACCCCTGGCGGTCCGCGTGCTCGCGCAGGCTCGCGACCAGCTCGTCACCGAGGGCGTCGGCGTACTCACCGAGCCGGTCGTGGTCGGTCGGGCCGAGCTCGACGACGTACGCGTTGGGCACCAGGGTGCGCCCCCGGCTGATCACGGCGGCGCGGTCGTCACAGGCCTTGCGCAGCGCGCTCGCGATCTCGACCGGCTGGACCTCGGACTTGAAGGCCTTGGCGAAGACCCCGTTGACGGCGCGCTCGATGCCCTTCTCGAAGCGGTCCATCACGCCCATGGGCACCTCCTGTCGCTGCATCGTGGTCGGCCGGTCGGTGACCGCGGTGTCCCGTTCGCCACGATCGTAACGGGCGGCGGGTCGCCCGCCCCGTGCGTGCTAGCCTTGCCGACGGCTTCTGGGGCCCTGATCAGGGGGTTTCGGCGGTCACGCGCGAGTGGCGGAATGGCAGACGCGCTGGCTTCAGGTGCCAGTGTCCGAAAGGGCGTGGGGGTTCAAATCCCCCCTCGCGCACCGACACGCAGGACGACGCAGCCCCTGACCTCACCGAGGTCGGGGGCTTCGTCGTCCGACCGGTGAACCGCGGGGACGGCGTCGCCGTGGTGGGGGTGTCAGGATCCCCGCGCGCGACGTGGCGCGCCCAGCAGAGGAACTCCCATGAGACGTCTGCACTCCCTGCCCCTGGCCGCTGCCGCGGTCCTCGCCCTCGCCCTGCCGGCGGCCGCCGCGACCGCCCTGGCCGACCCCATCCCGGCGCCGATCCCGCCGGACCCGACCGCCATCTCGCTGCAGACCGTCGCCGACGGTCTGGTCGCCCCGGTCGCGGCAGCCGTCGCTCCCGGCGACCGCGACCACCTGTACGTCGCCGACCAGGCCGGCCGCATCTGGGCGGTCGACGTGCGCGGCCGCTCACCGAAGTGGCTGGTGGCCGACGTGTCGGGCCTGCTGGTCAGCTCGCTCGCCAAGGTCATCCCCGGCCTGCCGTACGACGAGCGCGGGCTGCTCGGGCTGGCGTTCGACCCGGACTTCGAGCACGACGGCCTGCTCTACACGTTCACGTCCGAGGACCCCACCGCCGCAGCGGACTTCACGACCCAGCCCGGTACCGTCCCCGGCGGCGGACAGGCGGTCGTCACCGAGTGGCGCGTCCGCGGTGATCACCGACGCGAGGAGCGCAGGGGGGACGACCACAGCGGCGATCACCGGACAGCGGCGACCGTCGACCCGGCGTCCCGGCGGGTGCTGATGCGCATCGACAAGCCGCAGTTCAACCACAACGGCGGTGACCTCGCCTTCGGCCCCGACGGCATGCTGTACGTCTCGGTCGGGGACGGCGGCGCCGCGGACGACCAGGGCCCCGGGCACGTGCCCGGTGGCAACGCGCAGAGCCTGGCCGACGGCAACGTGCTGGGCAAGATCCTGCGGATCGACCCGCACGGCCACGACGCAGCCAACGGCCGGTACGGCGTCCCTGCCGACAACCCGTTCGTCGGCCGCCCCGGGGCCGACGAGATCTGGGCCTACGGGTTCCGCAACCCGTTCCGGTTCTCGTTCGACGCCCGCACGGGTGAGCTGGTCGCCGGTGACGTGGGGCAGAACGACATCGAGGAGGTCGACGTCGTGCGGCCCGGCCGCAACTACGGCTGGCCGGTGAAGGAGGGCTCGTTCCTCTTCGACGACAACGGCGCCGGCAACGGGTTCGTCACCGCCGCCTCGCCCGGCGTCCCGGCCGGGCTGGTCGACCCGGTGCTCGAGTACGACCACACCGCCCCCGGCGGCGTGCGCTGCGGGTTCGGCGCCCCGGCCTCGGCCTGCCAGGGCATCGCCGTCGTCGGCGGTTACGTCTACCGCGGTCACGAGGTCGAGGGCCTGCGCGGGGCGTACGTCTTCGGTGACTACTCGCGTGGGTTCGCGCGCCCCCTCGGCCGGCTGTTCGTCGGCCGCGACGGCAGGAAGGGTCCACGGTTGAGCGCACTGAGCGACCCGGGGATCGCGGTGTTCGGGTTCGCGCAGGACGCGCGCCGGGAGCTGTACGTCCTCGGGAACACCACGGGTGTGCTGGCCGGCACCACGGGCGTCGTCAAGCGGATCGCCGCGGCGGACGACGACGACTGAGCTCGACCGGCCCCTGCCGGCGACCGGCCCGACCTGGGCCGGTCGCCGGTGGCCGGTGGCCGGTGGCCGGTCAGGCGATCCGGCGCAGCCGGGTGATGGTCAGGCCGTCGCCGTCGAGCAGGTCGCCCAGCCGCGCGGCGAAGTCCACCAGGTGCGGCGCGGCCAGGTGGGCGTCCAGCTGCTCGGGCGACTCCCAGTTCTCGTACAGGTAGAACGACCCGCGGGGTGGGCCGAGGCTGAGATGAGGTCGCGGCGCACTGCTGCACCATGGGGGGCAGGCATGGGTACTCTGCGCGCGTGCTGGCCGACGACGTCCCCGCCCGCCGTGCTGTCGCCGCGACCATGGCGCAGGCGGCACGGGCGTGGCTGGACGGACTGGACGGCGAGCAGCGGGCGAGCGCCGTCGGCCGCGCCCCGCAGGACGGCGCCGACGACCTCGAGCGGCGGCGCTGGTTCTACACCCCCACCGACCACGGCGGCCTGACCGTCCACCAGCAGCGGCCGGGGCAGCAGCGTGCCGCGATGAAGCTGGTGGCCTCGGGACTGTCCCCCGCGGCGTACGTCACCATCGCCACGGTGATGGGCCTCGAGAACGTGCTCGACCACGCCGAGGGGTTCGTGACGCGCTTCGACCGCGAGCGCGGCCGCGACCCGGGCCTGTACTACCTGCGCGTCTTCGGCGACCCGGGCGACCACGGGGCGTGGGGCTGGCGCTTCGGTGGCCACCACGTCTCGCTCAACAACCTGGTCGTCGACGGCGAGCTGGTCTCGACCACGCCGTGCTTCCTAGGGGCCGACCCGGCGGTCTCACCGCTGCTCGGGGGCGCGGTCAACCGGCCGCTGGCCAGGGTCGAGGACCTCGCCCGCGACCTGGTGCGGTCGCTGTCGCCCGAGCTCGCGGCACGCGCCGTCCTGCTGCCCACGGCCCCCTCGGACCTGGTCACGGCCAACCGGTCCGTCGTCACACCCGGCGACCGGGTGATCCCGCTGGCCGGGATCTGGCGCACCGAGCGGTTCGGCGACGACGGCGAGCAGGCCAGGCTGCAGGCGCTCAGCGACGCCATCGACGAGGCGGCGGGCTACGGCGAGGCCGAGCACCGCGCCGTCGAGTACACCGCCGAGCCGCGCGGGGTGCCGGGCCGCGAGCTGGACGCCGAGCAGCGCGACCTGCTGCGCCGCCTGGTGCAGACGTACGTCGGGCGGGTGCCGGACGCCGTCGCCCCGACGCACGACGAGCTCGACCAGGTGCACCTCGCCTGGGCGGGGCCGCTCGAGCCGGGCGCGCCGCACTACTACCGGGTGCAGGGACCGCGGCTGCTGCTGGAGTGGGACAACACCCAGCGCGGCGCCAACCACGCGCACTCAGTGTGGCGCGACCCGGTCTCGGACTTCGGGCTCGACCTCCTCGGCGCCCACCGCGAGGCCCACCACTGACGGGCTGAGCACCGAGCCTGCGCGAAAGGCCCACCCGGACGTCCACGGTGGGCGCTTCGCGCAGGCTCGCGGACGGGCCGACGTCCTGGTCGCCGTACGGTCTGGGGGTGGCTGCCGACCAGGGACGCAGAGCCGCGCTCGACGGCCTGCGCGCGGTCGCCGTGACGGCGGTCGTCGCGTACCACCTCGGCGGCGGGGCGGGCAGCGCGGTGGGCGGCGGGTTCCTCGGCGTCGACCTGTTCTTCGTGCTCTCGGGGTACCTGATCACCGGGCTGCTGCTGCGCGAGCACCGCGAGCGCGCCCGGATCGACCTGGTCGGGTTCTGGGTGCGGCGGGTGCGCCGGCTGCTGCCGGCCCTGCTGCTCGTGCTCGTCGTCGTCGCGCTGGCGACCTGGTGGGCGGTGCGGCCCGAGACGTGGTCGGCGCGGCGTGGCGACGCGCTGTGGACCCTCGCCTACCTGGCCAACTGGCACTTCGTCGCGGCGGGCGAGGACTACTTCGCGGCGTACGCCGGGGCCTCGCCGCTGCGCCACACCTGGTCGCTGTCGATCGAGGAGCAGTTCTACCTGCTGTGGCCGCTGGTGGTGCTGGGCTGCCTGCGGGTGCGGCGCGGGCTGCTGGCGGTGGTCGCCGGCGTGCTCGTGGTGGCGTCGGCCGCGGCGATGGCCTGGGCGTACGACGCCGCGTCGCTCTCGCGGGCGTACTACGGCACCGACGGGCGGGTGCAGCAACTGCTCGTCGGTGCGCTGCTGGCCCTGCTGCTGGTGCGCGCACGACACCTCCCGCGGTACGCCGGTCCGGTCGCCTTCGCGGCGCTGCTGCTGGCCCTGGCGCTCGCCACCGACACGACGCCGCTGTACTACCGCGGCGGGGCGCTGGGGTTCGCCGTGCTCACCGCCGTCGTCGTCGCGGACGTCGAGCTGCGGCCGGACGGCGGGCTCGCGCGGGCGCTGTCGTGGGCGCCGGCCGCGGCCCTGGGCCGGATCTCGTACGGCGTCTACCTCTGGCACTGGCCGGTGCTCGTGCTGGTGCCCCTGCCGCCGGGGCCGTCACTCGGCTGGTGGCTGACGCAGGTGCTGCGGGTCGGGCTGACCCTGGGCCTGTCCGTCGCGTCGTGGGTGCTGGTCGAGCGGAAGGTCCTTGAGCGCCGGGTGCCCTGGGTCGGCGGCTCGCGCAGCCGGCTCGCCGCAGGTGCGCTCGGGTCGGTCGCGGTGGTCGTGGTCGTGACGCTGCTCGCCACGCGGCTGCCGAGCGGGCTGCAGCGCCAGCTCGACGACCGGGCCGACACCCCCTGCCCCGGTGAGAGCGCGACCCGGCTGGTCGCGTGCGTCCAGGGCGGCAGCAGCGGACCGGTCACGATGGTGCTCGGCGACTCGACCGCCCGCGCGCTCGTGCCGGGCCTGGCCGACCAGGCCCGCCGCGACGGCACCCGCCTGGTGCAGGCGGCCTGGCAGCGGTGCACGGCCACCGGGCTGATCGTCGTCCCGAACGGCATGAGCGCCCCGGACGGTCCGGCGCAGGTGTGTGCGGCGCAGGCACGCCCGGCGATCGCGGCGGCCCTCGCGCGCTACCGCCCGACGGTCGTCGTGGTCAGCGAGTTCTGGGCCCACCACCAGGCGCTGGTCGTCGACGGACGTCGGCTCGCGCCCGGCACCCCGGCGCACGACCGGGCGCTGCGGACGGCGTACCTCGGCCTGGTCGACGAGGTCGGCGCGGCAGGTTCGCGGGTGGTCTTCGTCGACGTCGCGCCGCCGGGCCGCTCGGTCGGGCCCGACGTCGCCGCCGGGCGGCCGGCGGGTGCGGCGGCCCTGCCGTTCAGCGGCCGGTACGTCGCGGGGTTCGACGCGCTGCTCGCGTCGCTGGCCGCCGCGCGGCCGGGGGTGGCGGCGACGGTCAGCATCACCGACCTGCTGTGCCCCGGAGGCCGGTGCGACGCCGTCCAGCGCGGGAAGGTCGTGCGGGTGGACGGCGTGCACGTCACGTCGGCCTTCTCGCGGGCACTCGCGCCCGAGCTGCTCGCCCGGGTGCACCGGGCGCTGGCCGGCTGACTCGCCGCCACACCGACAGGCGCGATGGGCCGCAGTCCGCGCGACCGAGCACGGGCACGGCCCCGTCGGTCGCCCACCGCATGTCGGTGTGGCGGGCTAGGTTGCCCGCATGCGCGCCGTCGTGATCGAGCAGGCCCACCGGTGGGCGGTCCAGGACGTGCCCGACCCGCGGCCGGGCCCCGGGCAGGTGCTGCTGCGCCCGGTGCTGGCCGGCGTGTGCGGCACCGACCGGCACCTGCTGGCCGGGGGGTTCATGGCCAGGTTCCCGCTGGTGCCCGGCCACGAGATCGTCGGCGAGGTGGTCGAGCTCGGCCCGGACGTGCCGGGCCCGATCGCGGTGGGCGACGTCGTCGCCGCCGACAACACCAGGCTCTGCGGCCACTGCGAGTACTGCCGCCGCGACCAGCCGCTGTACTGCCGCAGCTTCGACAGCCTCGGCGTCACCGGGCCCGGCGGGTTCGCCGAGCTGGTCGCCGTCGGCGCCGACAAGTGCTTCGCCCTGGACGGCCTCGACCCGATGGTCGCGGTGATGACCGAGCCCCTGGCCTGCGCGATGCACGGCGCCGACGTCCTGGCGCTGCGGCCGGGCAGCGACGTGCTGGTGCTGGGTGCCGGCCCGACCGGGCTGCTGCTGAGCCAGCTGCTGCTGCACGGCGGCGCGGCCCGGATCACGGTCGCCGCGCCGTCGCCGCACAAGCTCGAGCTGGCCCGGGCGTTCGGCGTGGACGAGACGGTGCAGCTCAGCCGCACCGACCCCGACCCGGGGTTCGCGGCGCTGGCCCGGCTCGCGCCGTCCGGCTACGACGTCGTGGTCGAGGCGACCGGCTCGGCCCAGGTGCTGGCCCGCTGCACCGCGCTGACCCGCATCGGCGGCACGGTGCTGGTCTACGGGATGGCCGACGAGAGCGACACGGTGGCGTTCTCGCCGTACGAGCTGTTCTCGCGCGAGCTGACCGTCAAGGGCTCGTTCGCCCAGACGCACTGCTTCGACCGGGCGCTGCTCGCGCTGCGCACCGGGCGGGTGCGCACCGAGGGGATCGTCACCGACGTCCACGGGCTCGACGGGTTCGGCGCGGCCCTCGCGCCCAGCGGGGTCAAGGCCGTCCTGCGGCCCTGACCCCGCCGCGGCGCCTCAGGCGCTTTCGACGGTGGCCGTGCCGGCGACCGCGCCCGTGATGGCGGTCGTGCCCTTGTGGGTCGGCGCGGCCTCGGCGGCCGAAGCCCCGGCGAGCAGCAGACCGAGGGCGGCGGCGGTGGCGGTGGCGGTGCGGACGGTGGTGCGGGGCCGGATGAGGATCGTCGCGTCGAGGCGCGACCGCTGCTGCGCCGAAACGCGTCAGCCCCTGTGCCACGCTGGCCGGGTGACCGACGTCCTCGCAGGTTGGCAGTCCGAGCCGTTCACCGCCGCCGGCATCACGCACCCGGTGTACCGCAAGGGTTCTGGCCCCGGTGTCGTGCTGCTGCCCGAGCTGCCGGGCATGACGCCCGAGGTGATGGCGCTGGCCGAGCGGCTGGTTACGTCAGGTTTCACGGTGGCCGTGCCCTCGCTGGTGGGGACGCCGGGCCGGGCGACGTCGGGCGCCTACCTCGCGTCGTCCGTGCCGAAGGTGTGCGTGTCGGCCGAGTTCAAGGCGTTCGCGCTGCGCACGTCGCGGCCGGTCGCCGAGTACGTGCGGGCGCTGGCCCGCTCGCTGCACGACGAGGTCGGCGGCCCCGGCGTCGGCGTCATCGGCATGTGCTTCTCGGGCGGGTTCGCCCTGGCCGCGGCCGTCGAGCCCGCGGTGCTGGCCCCGGTCGCGAGCCAGCCCTCGCTGCCGTTCCCGGTCGGCCGAGCCCGCCGGGCCGACGTCGGCATGTCGGACGACGACCGTGCGGTGCTCGCCCGGCGGGCCCGCGACGAGGGGCTGTGCGCCCTCGGGCTGCGGTTCACCGCGGACGGCGCGGTGCCGGCCGAGCGGTTCGCCGCCATGGCCGAGACGCTCGGCGCCGGGTGGCGGGTCGTCGAGATCGACTCGAGCCCCGGCAACAGCCACGGCATCGCCAAGCGGGCGCACTCGGTGCTGTCGAGCGACTACGTGGACGAGCCCGGCCACCCCACGGTCGCCGCGTACGAGACCGTCGTGGCGTTCCTGCGCGAGCGCCTGGTGCCGCAGTTGTCCTGACCTGAACGGGTAGGTCGCCCTGGCCGGTGTCACCATGGGGTGATGGCCGACCTCGCCGTGCACCCGGCGCCCTCGGCCGAGCCCCGCGCCGGCGCGTCCGAGGGGCACCCGGCGCTGGCGCGGTGGTGGGCCGGCGTGCTCGGAGCCAAGCCCTGGCAGCAGGCGCTCGGAGCGTACGTCGTGTCCCGGCTGGTCACGGCGGTGATCATCGAGGCGGCCGCCCGGCTGGTGCAGAACCCGGCCGGGGTCGGCAACCTGCACCCGGACTACCTGGACATGACCGTCATCTGGGACGGGCAGTGGTACCGCCAGATCGTCGAGCGGGGCTACCCGCACGGGCTGCCGACGACCGACCTGGGCCTGGTCGACTACAACAGCTGGGCGTTCTTCCCGCTGTTCCCCGGGCTGGTCAAGGCCGTGATGGCGACGGGGCTGCCGTTCTCGGTCGCGGCCTCGGTGCTCAACCTGGCTCTGGGCGCGGCGGCGTCGGTGGTGCTGTGGCACCTGTTCGTCGCCCGCGCGCCGGGGGCGCACGTCGGGCGGGCGCGCAGCCGTCTGGGGGTGCTGGCCGTCGGCACCTGGTGCCTGCTGCCCCCGGCGGCCGTGCTGCAGGTGGCCTACACCGAGGCGCTGGCCGCGCTGCTGCTGGCCGCCGCGCTGCTGCTGCTGGTCCGGCGGCACTACCTGGCCGCCGTCCCGGTGGTGCTGCTGCTCGGGCTGACCAGGGCGGTGGCCGCCCCGTTGCTGGTGGTCATCGTCTGGCACGCCGTCGCCCGGTGGCGGTCCGCCCACCCCCCGACGCGACGCGACTGGCGCGGGCTCGCCGCGCTCGGCGCCGCCACCGGGGTCTCGACGCTGCTGTGGCCGGCCATCGTGGGCCTCGCGACCGGCGTCCCCACCGCGTTCTTCCAGACCCAGGCCGTCTGGGGCCAGGAGCCGGGCCGCGGTCCGTTCCTGCCGTGGATCACCTGGGCCTACGGCCACGCCGGCCTGCTCGGGGTGCTGCTGCTGGCGGGGGCCGTCGCCGCCCTGGTGTCGGTCGTCGCCGGGCCGCACGCCGCGTGGCTGTCCACCGAGCTGCGGGTCTGGGCCGTGGTCTACCCCGTCTACCTGCTGGCCGTCGTCCGCCCGATCACCAGCATGTGGCGGTTCCTGCTGCTCGACCTGCCCCTCGGAGCCGTGCTCGCCAGCATGGCCGTGCGGGGCACCAGCCTCGGGCGGTCGATGAGCCGGTACTGGCGCTGGCGGGTGGCGGGGACGCTGGTCGCGGCCGTCGTGGCGATGAGCTGGTGGGTGGGCGTGCTGCTCACGCGCACCCCGTGGAACGACTCACCGCCGTGACGAGACCCGCATCGCCTGACGCACCCCCGGGGTGACGACCCCGGTGGCCCGCTGATGGTGCGTCCGCTGCCAGCGCCTCACTCCGGTCGCGGTCATAGCGGCCGTCCGCGCGCACCCCCTGTCCTTCGGGCGCGGCACGGTCGGCCGAGATCGCCCGATCGAGTGGCGTGGGTCGCGACAGCGGTGACGCGCTGTCGTGGTGCCCGCCCCGGCGACCCGATCGGGTGCACACTCGTGGCGTGCCCGAGCTGCCCGAGGTCGAGGCGCTGGTCGGCTTCCTGCGCGATCGGCTGGTCGGCGACGTCGTGGCGCGGGTCGACGTCGCGGCGATCAGCGTCCTGAAGACCTACGACCCGCCGCCCGCCTCGCTGGCCGGGCTCGGCGTCGTCGGCGTCTCGCGGCACGGCAAGTGGATCGACCTGGACGTCGACGGCCTGCACCTGGTGTTCCACCTGGCCAAGGCCGGGTGGCTGCGCTGGTCCGACGCGCTGCCGGACCGGGTGGCCCGGCCGGGCAAGGGCCCGATCGCGCTGCGGGTGGCGATGGCCGGCGGCGGCGGTTTCGACCTGACCGAGGCCGGCACCCGCAAGAGCCTGGCCGTCCACGTCGTCCGCGACCCGGCGCAGGTCCCGGCGATCGCCAGCCTCGGGCCCGACCCGCTGGACCCGGGGTTCGACCGGGCCGCGCTGGCCGCGGTGCTCGCGGGTCGGCGCACCCAGGTCAAGGGCGTGCTGCGCCAGCAGTCCGTGCTGGCCGGGGTGGGCAACGCCTACAGCGACGAGGTGCTGCACGCGGCCCGGCTCTCGCCGTACGCGCTGGCGGCGACGCTCACCGACGAGCAGGTCGACCGGCTGTACGCGAGCCTGCGCTCGGTGCTCGCCGACGCGGTGGTCGCGGCCTGGGGGCGGCCGGCGTCCGAGCTGAAGGACGCCAAGCGGTCCGGCATGCGGGTGCACGCGCGGGCCGGGCAGCCGTGCCCGGTGTGCGGCGACACGGTGCGCGAGGTGAGCTTCGCCGACTCGGCCCTGCAGTACTGCCCGACCTGCCAGACCGGCGGCAAGCCGCTCGCCGACCGGCGGCTGTCGCGGCTGCTGAAGTAGCGGGACCTCTCAGACCTCTCACTTACACTGCGCTGACCGCCAGCCACGTTGGAGTGACCCATGACCGACACCGTCCGTTCGGCACCCGCCGGAGCCGCCCGCCACGGCACGCCCAGGCGCCGCCGCCGCGGCCTGCGCACCGGGCTGCTCGTGCTGGCGCTGCTCGTGCTGGCGCTGGCGGCCCTGCTGGTCTGGGCGGGGCTCGGCACGCTCAAGGCGGTGCCGGTCATCCAGGGGCAGGCCAGCACCGCGCAGGGTGAGCTGGCGCAGTTCCGCACGACCCTGCAGGCCGGTGACAGCACGGCGGCCAAGGCCCACCTGGACGCCGGGGCCGCGGCGATCGAGCGGGCCACGGCCGCCGCCGACACCGGCCAGCTCGCCGTCGCGAAGTACGTCCCGTACGTCGGGCGCACCGTCCGCGACCTCGACCACCTGCTCGCCGCTGCCGGCACCCTCAGCGCCGCGGGCGGCAACGCGCTGACCGTCTACGAGCAGTTCAGCGGCGCGGACTCCAAGCTGTTCAAGGACAACGTCTTCAGCATCCCCGCCATCCGCAGCGCCGGGACGTCGGTCGCCGCGCTCGGCGGCGCGCTCGACACCGCGCAGGCCGAGCTCAACCAGGTGACAGGCACCGGGCCGCGCGGCGCCGAGGCGCTGACCAAGAAGCAGTCCGCCCTCGCCCAGGTGTCCAGCCTGCGCGCCCAGGTGGTGGGCCTGGGGCCGCTGCTCGCCGCGATGCCGGCCGCCGTCGGCGCCGACGGCCCGCGCACGTACCTGGTGACGGTGCTCAACCCCGCCGAGTCGCGCGCCTCGGGCGGGGCGCCGCTGTCGGTCGCGTTCATGAAGTTCGACCAGGGCCGGCTCTCGATCCCGGTCCAGGGTCAGACCTCGCTGCTGACCGGGGGCAACAAGCCGCACACGTTCACCCCGACCAAGGGCGACCCGTGGCTGATCGGCCGCGGTGAGCGACGGTTCGTCAACGCCAACGTCAACCCCGACTTCAGCACCGCGGGCGAGCAGCTCCTGCGCGCCTCGGGCAGCTTCCGGCAGGCTCCCGTCGGCGTCATCGCCCTCGACGTCCAGGCGATCGGCAGCCTGCTGAAGGCGACCGGCCCGATCACCTCGCCCGAGTACGGCGAGCTGACCGCCGACAACGTCGCCCAGAAGCTCGTCGTCGACGCCTACCTCGCGCCCCTGGACCAGCAGGCCCGGCACGACCGCAACGACCGGCTGATGCAGGTCATGCTGCAGCGCCTGACCCAGGGTGGTGGGCTGATCGGCAAGGCGCGGGCGCTCGGCGAGGCCGTCCCCGGGCGGCACCTGCAGATGTACTTCCGTGACCCCGCGCTGCAGAAGGTCGTGCTCGGCGCCAAGGCCGGTGGCGTCGTCCCGGCCCAGCCGACCGGCGACCTCGCGGCGGTCTACACCCAGAACCTGAACGCCAGCAAGGTCGACACCTACCAGCGGCGCACGGTGCGCGAGACGTTCACCCTGGCCGCCGACGGTTCGGCCACCGTGCGCCGTACGGTCTCGATCAAGAACGACACCCCCGAGTACCTGGGCGGGGGCGTCGACCCCAAGACCGGGTACTACACCCGCTGGGCCACGCTGCTGGTCATCAACCTGATGCCGCCGAACGCGCGGATCACCGGGCAGCCGACGACGGCGAACAGCCCCGGGTTCCTCGCCGGGTCGGCCCAGCACAAGGGCACGGACGGCGCGGGCCGGCAGTGGGCCGACGCCATCACCGAGATCGCCCCCGGCGACACCGCCGAGCTGACCTGGACCTACCGCGTTCCGAAGGCGGCGGTGCCGGACGGCGCGAACGGGATGCGCCTGCAGGTGCGCGCCGACACCCAGCCGCTGCTGACCGCGCCCGGCCTGCAGCTCACCGTCGTGGCACCCAAGGGCTGGGCCGCGCAGGTCGGTCCGGGCTGGACCCGGACCGCGACCGGCGCCACGGCCACCACCACGGTCGACCGGGCCCGGCTGCTGCAGCTGAAGCTCACCCGCGGCTGAGCCCGGGCGCCAGAACCCTCGGTCGCGGGGGACCCCTGCACCGTTCTGACCGGAGTGGGGCGCCCCCGCGACGACCGCGGGGCGTGGTGGCGGGACCCAGGGTGGGGCGGGTTGCTCGGGCTCAGCGTGCGCCGTCCGGCGTCCGGGGGGTGCGGCGGTCTGGCAGGCTGGCGGGATGAGCGACCCCGCCCGCCCCGCCGACCCGCCCGCCGCGACCGTCCACCAGCTGCCGGCCGGTGCCGGCATCGTCGACGTCCGCGAGCCCGAGGAGTGGGTGGTGGGTCACGTCGCCGACGCGGTGCACGTGCCGCTCGCCCAGCTGCCGGCGCGGCTGGCCGAGCTGCCGGCGTCCGACCCGGTGTACGTGATCTGCCGCTCCGGCGTCCGCTCGGGCCGGGCCGTGCAGTGGCTGCAGCAGCAGGGCGTGCCCGCCGTCAACGTGACCGGCGGCATGCAGGCCTGGGCCGCCGCCGGTCGGCCCATGGTCAGCGAGACCGGCGCCCCGCCGTCCGTCGCCTGACCCCCGGGTTCGCACTCGGCGTGCGCTCGTCGTCGGCACTTTGTGCGCCAAGTGACGTCACGCTCGCACGGGCGGCGACGAGTAGTGCAGCAAGTGCTGGATCGGATCGGGGTGTCTGCGCGCCTCTGGGGTGAGGGCTAGAGAGCCCGATACAGTCCGATCGTGGACCCGGTGCGCAATCCCTACGCCCCCGGCGCCGGCCAGCGCCCGCCCGAGCTGGCCGGCCGCGACGGCGAGCTGAGCGCGTTCGACGTCGTGCTGGAGCGGGTGGCCAAGGGCCGCCCCGAGCGCTCGCTGGTGCTCACGGGTCTGCGCGGGGTGGGCAAGACCGTGCTGCTGGGGGCGCTGCGCTCGGCCGCGGTGCGCCGCGGGTGGGGCACCGGCAAGCTCGAGGCGCGTCCCGACACCGCGCTGCGCCGCCAGCTGTCGGCCGCGCTGCACCTGGCAGTGCGCGAGCTCGGCGCCCGCGGCGAGGACACCGACCACGTGCTCGGCGTCCTGAAGGCGTTCGCGCTGCGCGAGGCCGATCCGGGCAGCAGGCTGCGCGACCGCTGGCAGCCCGGCATCGACGTCCCGGCCGTCACCGGGCGCGCCGACAGCGGTGACATCGAGATCGACCTGGTCGAGCTGCTGGCGGACGTCGCAGGGCTGGCCGCCGACTCCGGACGCGGGGTCGCGGTGTTCATCGACGAGATGCAGGACATCGGCCCGGACGACGTCTCGGCCCTGTGCGCGGCGTGCCACGAGATCTCGCAGCAGCGGCTGCCGCTGATCGTCGTCGGCGCGGGCCTGCCGCACCTGCCGGCCGTGCTGTCGGCGTCCAAGTCCTACAGCGAGCGGCTGTTCCGCTACGCCCGCATCGACCGGCTCGACCGCGCCGCCGCCGACCGCGCGCTCGAGGCGCCGGCCCGCGACGAGGGCGCCGACTGGACGCCGGACGCGCTGGCGGCGATGTACGAGGCCACCGCCGGCTACCCGTACTTCGTCCAGGCGTACGGCAAGGCGGCCTGGGACGTCGCCACCGGCTCGCCGGTCACCGCGGACGACGTCCGGGTGGCCGCGCCGATCGCCGAGGCCGAGCTGGCCGTGGGGTTCTTCGGCTCGCGCTACGAGCGGGCCACGCCGGGCGAGCGCGAGTACCTGCGGGCCATGGCGGACGTCGCGCACGAGCTCGGGGACGTCGACGCCCCCGCCGGATCCCCCGCCGACCACGTGCCGACGGCGGCGGTCGCCGAGCACCTGGCCCGCAAGCCCCAGTCGCTGTCACCCGCGCGTGACGCCCTGCTGAAGAAGGGGCTGGTGTTCTCGGCCGAGCGCGGCCGGATCGCGTTCACGGTGCCGCACTTCGGGCGTTACCTGCGGGCACACGGCTGAGCCGGATCAGCTCGCGCGGCGCCCGCGCTTGACGTCGTACATGGCGCGGTCGGCGAGGCGCAGCAGGTCGCTGGCGGTGGTGGCGCCACCGCCGTCCAGCGTGATGGTGCCGATGGACGCCGTCACCGTCGTGGGCGGGGCACCGTCGGCGGACTCCGGCGGCCGGGCCAGGCCCGCGACGATCCGTGCGGCGAGGGCCGCGGCCGCGGTCGCGTCGGTGTCGGGGCAGACGAGCACGAACTCGTCGCCGCCCAGGCGTGCGACCGTGTCGGCACGGCGCACCTGCGCCGTCAGCTCGCGGGCGACGCAGACGAGCACGGCGTCGCCCACGCCGTGGCCGTGGGTGTCGTTGACCCGCTTGAAGCCGTCCAGGTCCAGGAACAGCACCGAGACCGGGGTGCCGTCCTCGTCGTGCCGCTCGATCGCGGCGTCCAGGAGGCTCATCATCAGGACCCGGTTGGCCAGCCCGGTCAGGGGGTCGCGGGTGGAGTCGTGGCGCAGCCGCTCGATGGCCGCGTGCTCGACGGTCACGTCCTGCACGTGCATCACCAGGTGCAGGCAGCGGCCGGCGCGGTCGAGCACCTTGGCGGTGCTGACGACGGCGGGGAACGGCTCGCCGCCCGGCCCGAGCAGCCGCACGCGTGAGCTGATCGTGAGCCCGGCCTGGTCCGTCAGCCGGTCGCACGCCGCGGACGCCACGGCGAGGTCGTTCGGGTGGGTCACCTCGAACAGGGTGCTGCCGACCAGGCGCGTGGCGGGCATCCCGAGCAGCGCGGCCAGGGCGGGGTTGACCCGCAGCAGCAGGCCGTCCGGCTCGGCGATGGCCATGCCGATCGGGGCGTGCTCGAAGGCCGACGACAGGTCGCGGTCGTCGGTCTCCGCGTGCACGGTCAGGTCGACGTCCGGCCGCACCACCTCGCGCATGGGCCCCCCCACGGGTTTCGAATGGCCCCAGCATGACGCACAAGAAGCGGATCCGGGGGGTGAAAGCGGTCCATCACCGGAACGGCCCAAACACCACGGTCGTCCGGACCCGGTCGGGACGGGTGTGCCAGGCTTGGACCCGTGGCGGCGCAGCGCGGGGCGGGGCCCGAGGTGGTCGCCCACCGGGGCTCGAGCACCGAGCAGCCCGAGCACACCCTCAGCGCGTACCTGCGGGCGATCGACCTGGGCGCCGACGCCCTGGAGTGCGACGTGCGGCTCACCGCCGACAACCACCTCGTCTGCGTGCACGACCGGCGGGTCAACCGCACCTCCAACGGGCGCGGGCCGGTGTCCTCGCTCGAGCTGGCCGAGCTCGAGCGGCTGGACTGGGCGTCGTGGAGCACCCGCCCCGGTGACCCCGAGCAGCCGGACCGCGACGACGGTCGGCTGCTCACCCTGCGCCGGCTGCTGGACGCCGTCCGCGACGCCGACCGGCCGGTGACGGTCGCGATCGAGACCAAGCACCCCACGCGGTACGCCGGCCAGGTCGAGCGGGCGCTCGCGGCGGTGCTGGACGACTACGGTTGGGCGGCCGTCCAGCGCGGCAGGACCCCCCCGGTGCGGGTGATGTCGTTCTCGCCGCTGGCCCTGGGCCGGATGCGCCAGCTGACCCCGCAGGTGCCGCTGGTGCTGCTGATCGAGAACCGGATGCGCCGGGTCTACCGCGACGCCACCCTGCCGCGCGGCGTCAGCGCCGTCGGGCTCGACATCGAGACCGTGCGCAAGCACCCGCGGTACGTCGACCGCGTCCGGGCCGCCGGCCGCCGGGTGCACGTGTGGACGGTCGACCGCACCGCGGACGTCGAGCTGTGCGTCGACCTGGGAGTCGACGCGATCATCACCAACCGCCCCCGGCACGTGCTGGGGCTGCTCGGCCGCGGGCCGGATCCCCTGGTGAGCACCAGCACGGCGCGTTAGGGTGGTATGTCGCATCAGGTCATCACCGGTGGCCGGCGGCACGAACGGGACCAGGAGCGGTGGATGACGCAGACGGCGCAGCGCGAGTCCACGCGCGAGCCCACCCGCCACCGCACCCTGCGCGTCGCCCACCACCTCGCCGCCGTGCCGACCACCCGGCGCACCCTGGCCGATGACCTGCGCAGCATCGGGGTGGCCACCGACGTGGTCGCCGAGGCCGAGATCGTCGTCAGCGAGCTGCTGGGCAACGCCGTGCGGCACGCCGACGCGCTGCCCGACGGCCGGGTGCGGGTGCACTGGCAGGTCAAGGGCGGTGTCGTCGAGCTCGACGTCACCGACGCCGGTCGCGGCGCCGTCCCGCGCCCGCAGACCCCCGCCCCCTACGCGACGTCCGGCCGCGGGCTGCGCATCGTGCGCGCGCTGGCGCACGAGTGGGGCGTGCTGGACGACGACCGTGGGCGCACCGTGTGGGTGACCCTCGGCGGTCCCTCGAGGCGGCGCCGGCCGTAGGCTCTGCCGCCATGGCCACGACAGCACGCCGCACCCCCGCTCGCGCCACCTCGACCCTGACGGCGACCGACGTCCCCGTCGTCGGCCAGCGCGAGCCGTGCCCGTGCGGGTCGGGCAAGAAGTACAAGGCCTGCCACGGTCGCGCCGCGGCGGTGGCGGCGGCCGTGGCGCCCGTCGCCCGTCCGTTCGCCGGCCTGCCCGGCGAGGTCGACTGGGTGGCGCTGCGCGAGGTCGTGCCCGCCGCGACGGCGACCGTCCGGCTCGCCCCGGCCCACCGGCGTCCCGCGCAGGGCGACACCCCCGCGGTCGAGCAGGTCACGGTCGCCTCGGTGCTGCCCCTGGCCTGGCCGGCGCTGCGCCGCACCGACGGCAGCGTGTTCGTCGGCTTGCAGACCGGCGGCGGCTCGGGCGACGCCAGCCGCGACGTCGCCGGAGCGCTGCTGCGGGCGCTCGCGACCGAGCCCGGCTCGCCGGTGCAGCTGGCCGAGCTGAGCGGGGCCACGCCCAGCGAGCGGCTGCAGGACCTCGTCGACGCCGACGCCCCGTTCGAGGTGACGGTGCACGACGGCTTCGACTTCTGGGTCGAGGGTGCCGACGCCCTCACCGACGACGTGCGGGCCTCGCTCGAGCAGGCCAACGCCGCCGTCGTGCCCACCGCCCGGCTGACCGGCGTCGAGGGCGCGTACTGGTGCCGGATCGGCGAGCGCACCCACCTGCGCTGGGTGCTGCCCCAGGACGAGGACGTGCTGCTGAACGCGCTCGCCCGGCTGCACGCCGCCGGTGCCAGCTCGCTGGGCGAGGGCACCCGCTACATCGGCGCCTTCCGCGCCCACGGCCTGCTGGTGCCGGTCTGGGACCTCGCCCCCGGCACCGAGGCGGACGCCGTCGAGACACCGGCCGCAGCCTTCGCGACCCGGCTGGGCGAGGCGCTCGCGGACGACGCGCCGCTGACCCACGACGAGCGCCGCGCCCGGGCCGGCGTCGTCAGCCGCCAGGTCACCCTGCGCTGAGCGTGCACCTGCACGCGCAGGGCCCGCTGGCCCCCGACCTGGTCTGGGAGCGTTATGCGCTCTTCGACCGGTGGCCCACCTGGTCGCCCCAGATCCGCCGGGTCGAGGTCGACGCGGACGAGCTCGCGCCCGGCGTGCGCGGGGTCGTCCGCAGCCCGCTGGGCCTGGCGGTGGCGTTCACCGTCGACGACGTCGACGACCTCGCCCGCACGTGGTCGTGGACCGTGACCCCGGTCGGGCCGGTGCGCCTGCCCGGCGTGCGGCTGCACCTGGACCACGCGGTCGTCGCCCTGCAGGACGGCGGGTCGCTGACCACCCTGGACGTCCGCGGCCCCACCGCGGTCGTCCTGGCCTACGCGCCCCTGGCGCTGCTCGCCCTGCGCCGGCTGGTCGGGGGCTGAGCGCTCCACCTGGCCGAGGGCCGGCCCGCGGCTTCAGGTCGGGCGTCAGCCCACCGATGGCCTCTGGGGGGCGCCGACCGGCGCGCCGCGCGAGAGGGGTGGGGGATGAACCAGGGCTGCGTGGGCTGCACGTGCACGTCCGCGCGCACCACGCCGACGTCCGGCCGGCTGGTGCTGGCCACCCGCGTCGACCACACCGTCGCGGCCTTGCGCTCCCTGGCCCGTCGGCACGGGCTGGGCCTCAAGCCGCTGGCGCCGGGCCTGCTCGGCGTCGACACCGCCGACCCGACGACGTTCATCGCCGCCGCCCGCACCGAGCTGACCGGCGTCGAGGCCGACGAGGTCCGCTGCATCGTCCTGGAACCCTCGTGCCGACCCGACCTCGTGCTGCTCAGCCAGGCCATGACCGCGCCGTCGCTGGCCGCGGCGGGCGCCCGGGTGCTGCACGCCGACCTGCTGCCGCTGTTCGAGGACGAGCAGCGCTCGTTCTACTCCGCCTACCAGCCGATCATCGACCTGGCCGACCGCCGGACCGTCGGGTACGAGGCGCTGCTGCGCGCCAGCGACGCCGCCGGTGACGTCGTGATGCCCGACCGGCTGTTCCCGGCCGCCGAGTCGGCCGGCTGGACGCACCTGCTCGACCGGATCGGGCGCACCACCGCGCTGCGCGACGCCGGCCCGTGGCTGGGCGACGCCCTGCTGTTCATCAACTTCGTCCCCACCTCGATCTACCGACCCGAGGTGTGCCTGCGCACCACCGAGATCGCGGCCGCGGAGGCCGGCGTCCCGCTGGACCAGCTGGTGTTCGAGGTGACCGAGGGGCACCGGATCCACGACCTGGACCACCTCGAGCGGGTCTTCGACTACTACCGCGAGCGCAGCTGCCGGGTGGCGATCGACGACCTGGGAGCCGGGTACTCCTCGCTCAACCTGCTGGTGCGGCTGCGCCCGGACATCGTCAAGCTCGACAAGGACCTGGTGCAGTCGCTGCCCGGCCCCGTCGGCGCGGCGGTCGTGTCGGCCATCGTCGACATCACCCACTCCTACGGCGGCCTGGTGCTGGCCGAGTGCGTCGAGACCGCCGAGCAGGAGACGGCCGCGCGCGAGCTGGGCGTCGACCTGGGCCAGGGGTGGGCGTTCGGCCGACCCGAGCGTCCCGCCCCGACGGCGCAGTCGCTGGCCCGGCCGGTGGTCCAGGTGCGCCCCGACCCCGCCCTGCCCGACCCCGCGGTCGGTCTGCGGCCCGATGCCGCACCGGTCGAGGCCGAACCGGCACCGGGCGGGCTCTCGGCGCTGCTCGCCCGCGCGGTCGACGCGGGTGTCGGCGGGGTCGTCATCGTCGACGTCCAGGCGCCGGACCAGCCGGTCGTGTACGTCAACCAGGCGTTCTCGCAGATGACCGGGTACGCCGCGGCCGAGGTGCTCGGGCGCAACTGCCGGCTGCTGCAGGGCCCCGACACCGACCCGCAGGTCGTCGCCGAGATCGGCCGCGCGGTGGCGCGCGGCGAGGAGATCCGCACCGTCGTCCGCAACTACCGGCGCGACGGCAGCCCCTGGTGGAACGAGCTGTACCTGTCGCCGGTGCTGGGGTTGCACCAGCCCGGGACGCGCCCGCCCGCACCGACCCACTACCTGGGCTTTCAGCACGACGTCACCGACCGGGTCGACGCCGAGCAGAACCTGGCCCAGCTGGCCACCCGCGACAGCCTCACCGGCCTGGCCAACCGGGCCGCGCTGTTCGACCGGCTGGACCTGGCGCTGGAGCGGGCGCGCGACGACGGCCACGCCGTCGGGGTGCTGTTCCTGGACCTGGACGGCTTCAAGACGGTCAACGACACCCTGGGTCACTCGGCCGGCGACCGCGTCCTGGTGCAGGTGGCCGACCGCATCCGGGCCGTGCTGCGCACCGGTGACCTGCTGGCGCGCAACGGCGGGGACGAGTTCGTCGCCCTGCTCACCGGGCTCGACCCGCTGGACGCCGGGCGGGTCGCCCTGCGCGCCGCCACCGACGTCGCGGCCAGCCTGGCCCGGCCGTTCCCGGTGGGCCCGGCCCAGGCCCGGCTCGGCGGCAGCGTCGGCGTCGCGGTCTACCCCGAGCACGGGGACACCAGCTCGGCGCTGCTGGCCCGCGCGGACGCCGCGATGTACCGCGCGAAGCAGGCCGGCACCGGGCAGGCGCGTCTGGTCGATGAGGTGCGCAGCGACCCGGCCACGAGGTCCCGCGCGGTCACCGACGTGACCTGAGTTCTCGCTGCGGCGTCATCAAGGTGGCTGGTCAGCTGGTGTGCTCGAGCAGCATCACCTCGAGGCTCCACTCGATCCACGAGCCCTCGATGTCGTGGCGAACGGGTCGGCCTCGGGGTTGCGGCCGTGGTGCTGGTGGTGCGGTGGAGTCGTACGTCGCCCCGGTCGGCGTGGTGAGGGTGACCGTGTGCGCTGGCGTGTCGCTCACTGTCGTGGCGTCCCAGCCGGGGGCTGCTTTGGCGTGGTTGCAGGCTTCGCACAGTCCTTGGGCGTTCGCAGCCGACGTCGGCCCGCCGTCGGCGTGTGCCCGGACGTGGTCGACGTGCCGGACCGGTGCGTCGCACCAGGGGGTGCGGCAGACCCGGTCACGCAGGCGGATGAACTCGGCCAGCGCCGGTGGGAAGCACCGGGACCGGGAGTCCATCGACACCAGCCCCCCGGTGGTGGGG
>JBBQGB010000026.1:0-44562 GCA_038322575.1 Actinomycetales bacterium | reverse complement strand
CGAATCCAGACCGTGTTCGGACAGTACCCCCGCTCGTCCGGACGCATACGGCAATCCGTGAAACCGCCGCCTCCCGGGACGTCATCAGACGTTCCGCGACTGTTGGTGGGGTGTTCATCTGTCCGTCACCCGGCCGGCTCGGCGGACCAGCGTCGGACGGAGCAGAGTGCCCCCCCCCGGACCACGGGGTCGGCGTCGGCGTGGGTGACCTGGGCGGGTCTCAGCCGAAGGCGCGGTCGGCGCCGTCCTGGATGGCGCGACGCGGCCACCGGCGCCAGAGCGCGGCGAGCATGAGCAGCGTGACGCCGGCGCTGAGCACCACCGCGAGGGCCGGGCTGGTCAGGTCGGCCGCGGCCCCGACCAGCAGCAGCGCCACGATGCTGACGAGGGCGAACCCCGAGCCCGCGAGCCCGTTCAGCCGCCCGCGCATGGCGTCCGGCGCGAGCAGGGTGAACGTGCCCATCAGCGGCACCATGTACCCCTGGCACGCCCCGCTGAGCGCGAACAGCACCGCCGCGACCTGCCACGGCGGGTCGACCGCCAGCGCGAGCAGCGGCACCGGTGCGAGCGTCGCGAGCGGCAGCAGCCGGCGCACCTGCTCCCGCGGGGACCAGCGGTTGACCACCAGCACGCCCAGAGCCGCACCCAGTGGCACGCTGGCGAGCAGCAGCCCACCGACCGTCGGGCTCTGGCCGTGCGCGCGGGCGTACGGCAGCGCCACCGCCTCGGGCGCGACCAGTGCGAGCAGCATCAACCAGGCCAGCACGATCAGCCAGCGCATCGGCTCGTCCTGGCGCAGGTACCTCACCCCCTCGCGGGTGTCGGTGAGCAGGTCGGCGAGGCTCGGTGCGCCCACGTCGTGGGCGGCGCGCCGCCGGACGACGAACAGCCGCAGCAGCGCCGCGGACACCACGAACGTGGCCGCGTCGAACCACAGGGCGTCGCCGGGCCCGACCAGCCCGACGACCAGACCGCCGAGCGCGAGCCCGATGACCTGGTTGAGCTGGCCGGTGGCCGACAGCAGGGACGAGGCGCTGAGGTAGGCGCCGCGGTCGTCGAACAGCTCACTGACCAGCGCGGCCGAGGCCGCGTAGAAGGGTGAGCCGACCAGCTCGGTGAGGAACAGCAGGACCAGCACGACCGCGAGCGGCAGGTGGTGGGTGATCGCGAGCAGCAGCAGGACCACGACGGCGGCCCGCAGCAGGTCGCACAGCACCAGCAGGGTGCGGCGCGGCAGGCGGTCGGCGTACGGCGCCAGCAGGGCCTGGCCGATCACCTCGGGCAGGAAGCTGACGGCGAAGGTCGCTGCCGCCAGCAGGGCCGACCCCGACCTGGACAGCACCAGGGTCGCGATCGCCACCCGCGCGAGGTGGTCGCCCCAGGTCGAGAGCACCCGGGCCGCGAACAGCGCGGCGAACTCGGGCTGGGCCAGGGCGTCCCGGTACGAGGGACGCGCGCGCAGGTCGACGTCCTCCCCCCCGGTCATGCGCGCGAGGCTACCCGAGCGTTCCGCCCGTCAGGCGTAGAACACCCGCTCGACCACCGCCCTGGCGCGGCGGGTCACGCGCTGGTAGTCGTCGATGATCACCGCCGGCGAGGACGGGGGGTAGCCGACGATCCGCCCGACGCCGTCCAGGTCGCGCAGGTCGCTCGGCAGGGCGTCGACCGGCCGCCCGCGCCACAGCACCGCGGCGTTGCGCAAGCGGGAGGTGAGGGTCCACGCCTGGGCCAGCACGTCGGCGTCCGCCTGGGTGACCAGGTCGGCGGCGGTGGCCGCGCGCAGGGCGGTGATCGTGCCCGTGTGCCGCAGCCCGGGCACCTCGTGCGCGTGCCGCAGCTGCAGCAGCTGGACGGTCCACTCGACGTCGGCCATGCCGCCGCGTCCGAGCTTGAGGTGCCGCGAGCGGTCGGCGCCGCGCGGCAGCCGCTCGGCCTCGACCCGGGCCTTGACCCGGCGCACCTCGCGCACGTCGTGGTCGCTGATGCCACCCGGTGGCCAGCGCACCGGGTCGATCAGGTCGGTGAACGCCACCGCCAGGGCGGGGTCGCCGGCGACCGGCGTGGCGCGCAGCAGCGCCTGGGCCTCCCACACCAGGGACCAGCGCTGGTAGTAGGCGGCGTACGACGCAAGGGTGCGCACCAGCGGGCCCTGCTTGCCCTCGGGTCGCAGGTCGGCGTCCAGCTGCAGCGCGGGGTCGGGGCCCGAGCCCGCCAGCAGCCGGCGCAGCTCGGCGGCGACGGCGAGCGCGGCGGTCTGGGCGGCGTGCTCGTCCGCGCCGGGCAGCGGGTCGTGCACGAACAACACGTCGGCGTCGCTGCCGTAGCCCAGCTCGCGGCCGCCGAACCGGCCCATGCCGACCACGAGCATCCGGGTCGGCAGGGGCGTGCCGAGCTGGCGTTCGACGGCGCGGCGGGCGACGTCCAGCGCACCCTCGACCACCGCGGACGCGACCTCGCTCAGCGCCCGCTCGACGTCGTCGAGATCGAGCCGGCCGAGCAGGTCGGCGGTCGCGATGCGGAACAGCTCGCGCCGCCGTACGCCGCGGGCCGCCGTCACCGCGCGCGCCGGGTCGTCCTGGCGGCCCACCACACCGAGCACCTCGCTGCGCAGCGCGGCCGAGGTGCGCGGCCGCAGCCCGCTGTCGTCACCGAGCACCGCGACGCTCTCGGGGGCCTGCTGCAGCAGCTCGGCAGCGAACCTGCCGCGCGCCAGCACGTGCGCCAGCCGCTCGGCGGCAGCGCCCTCGTCGCGCAGCATCTTCAGGTACCAGTGCGTCGCGCCCAGGTCGTCGCTGATCCGGCGGAACGCGAGCAGGCCGGCGTCCGGGTCGGCCTCGTCGGCGAACCAGCCGAGCATCACCGGCAGCAGCTGGCGCTGGATCGCCGAGCGTCGGGTGACCCCCGAGGTGAGCGCCTCGAGGTGGCGCAGCGCGCCGGCCGGGTCGCGGTAGCCCAGGGCCAGTAGCCGGGCGCGGGCGGCCTCGGGCGACATCGCGACGTCGTCGGGGGTGAGCGACGCGACCGCACCCAGCAGCGGGCGGTAGAACAGCCGCTCGTGCAGGCGGCGCACCTCGCGGGCCTGGCGCTGCCACTGGGTGACGACGCTGTGCGCCGGGTCGGCGCGGTGCCCCAGCTGACGGCCGAGCCGGCGCAGGTCGTCGTCCGCGGTGGGCATCAGGTGGGTGCGCCGCAGCCGGAACAGCTGGATGCGGTGCTCAAGGGCGCGCAGCAGCCGGTACGCCGCGTCCAGGCTGGCCGCGTCGTCGCGACCGACGTAGCCGCCGTCGGCCAGCGCGCCCAGAGCCTTTAGCGTCCCGGCGTCGCGCAGCTGCCCGTCGACCCGCCCGTGCACCAGCTGCAGCAGCTGGACGCTGAACTCGACGTCGCGCAGCCCCCCCACGCCGAGCTTGATCTCGCGGTCGGCCTCGGTCGCGGGCAGGTGCGCCTCGACCCGGCGCCGCATCGCCTGGACGTCGGGCACGAAGTTGGCGCGCTCGCTGGCCTGCCAGACCATCGGGGCGATGGCCTCGACGTACGCCGCACCCACCGCCACGTCCCCGGCCACCGGCCGCGCCTTGAGCAGGGCCTGGAACTCCCAGGTCTTGGCCCACCGCTGGTAGTACGCGAGGTGGCTGGCGAGGGTGCGGACCAGGGGCCCCTGCTTGCCCTCGGGTCGAAGGTTGGCGTCGACCGGCCACAGCGTTCCCTCGCTCGTGACGGCCGAGCAGGCGCGCATCAGGCCCGCGGCGAGCTGGTGCGCGGTGGCCAGCGCGGCGGACTCCCCGCCGTCCGCCCCCTGCACCGCCTCGGCGACGAAGATCACGTCGACGTCGCTGACGTAGTTCAGCTCGCGGCCGCCGCACTTGCCCATCCCGATCACCGCGAAGCGGCACGGCGCCGCGTCCGGCGGCAGGTCGGCGCGGGCGATGGCCAGTGCCGCCTCGAGCGCAGCGGCGGCCAGGTCGGCCAGCTCGCGCCCCACGGCGGGGAGCACCGCGGTGGGGTGCGGGCACGACAGGTCGCGGGCGGCCAGTGAGAGCAGCCGGCGGCGGTAGGCGACCCGCAGCCGGTCGTGGGCGACGACGCCGCCGACCTGCGCGACGGGGGCTGCGTCGTCCGGGTCGGCGCGCACCGCCAGCAGCAGGTCGGCGCGCAGCTGCTCGGCCGTCGGCGGGTCGTCGTCGCGCAGCACCGCCCAGTGCGCCGGGTGGCGGGACAGGTGGTCGACCAGCGCGACGGAGGAGCCGAGCACGGCCAGCAACCGGTGGCGCAACGGCCCGCCCACCCGGATCGCCTGGAGCAGGTGGGCCGCGTCGGCCCGGGCCACGGCGGGGTCGTCGGGGTCCAGCCGGCCCACGGCCCGCAGCGACTCCATCACCCGCACCAGGCCCGCCAGGGCGAGGTCGGGGTCGGGCGACTCGCCCAGGTCGAGCAGCAGGTCGTCCTCGAACAGGTGGTCGAGGGGGTCGACGAGGCCGGCCAGGACCGGGTCGGCGAGCAGCCGCTCGGCGCGAGCGGGGTCGTGGAAGCCCAGCCGGGCCAGCCGGCCGCCGATGGTCGCTGGACGCGCGGTGCTCACGCCCTCACGCTAGTCCGGGCTCCAGTACGCTCGGCGCTCCCCGACCCCGACCGAAGGCGAGCAGGTGCCCCCCACCTCCAGTCCCACGCCCGCCCAGCGGCTGCGGCGCGCGACCCGCACGGCCGGTCTCGTGCTCACCCACAAGGCCGCGACGGCATGGTCGGTGTACGAGCGAGACCTCGAGCAGGCCCGGGCGCGGCTGCAGCCCGAGCCCGAGACGCCCCGCCCCTCGCTGCCCGACCTCGCCCGGCAGTTCGAGACCGACAAGTGGGGCCAGCACCGCTACGCGCAGCACTACCAGCGCCACCTGGAGCACCTGCGCGACGAGCCGATCAACCTGCTCGAGATCGGCGTCGGCGGCTACACCGACCCGACCAAGGGCGGCGAGTCGCTGCGGATGTGGAAGGCGTTCTTCCCGCGCGCCACCGTCTTCGGGCTCGACCTGCATGAGAAGTCCGCGCTGGAGGAGGACCGGATCCGGATCTTCCGCGCCGACCAGTCGGCAGCCGACTCGCTGCGCCTGGTCGCCGAGCAGATCGGGGCCCTGCACGTCGTCGTGGACGACGGCAGCCACCTGTCCGCGCACGTCCGGACGACGTTCGAGACGTTGTTCCCGCTGCTGGAGCCGGACGGCATCTACGCGATCGAGGACCTGCAGACCTCGTACTGGCCCGAGTTCGGGGGCAACGAGGACCCGCACGACCGACGTACCAGCATGGCGATGGTCAAGGACCTGGTGGACGGGCTCAACCACGAGGAGTACGTCGACGAGGCCTATGCGCCGACGTACACCGACCTGCACGTCACCGAGGTGCACGCGTACCACAACCTGGTGTTCGTCCAGAAGGGCGCGAACAGCGAGGGCACCCGTCGGCGCACCATCCTGCGCGAGCGGTACGCGCCCAAGCCCCCCGCCTAGAGCATCGGCAGGTAGCGGGCCAGCTCGTAGGACGTCACCTGGTGGCGGTACTCGGCCCACTCGGCGCGCTTGTTGCGCAGGAAGTAGTCGAAGACGTGCTCGCCGAGGGTCTCGGCGACCAGCTCGCTGTCCTCCATGACCGCGATGGCCTCGGCCAGGCTGCCGGGCAGACGGGCGATGCCGAGGGCCTTGCGCTCGGACTCGGACAGCCCCCACCCGTCGTCCTCGGCCTCGTCGGGGAGCTCGTAGCCCTCCTCGATGCCTTTGAGGCCGGCGGTCAGCATGACGGCGAACGCCAGGTAGGGGTTGCACGCCGAGTCGACCGAGCGCACCTCGACCCGGGTGGACTGGCCCTTGCTGGGCTTGTACATCGGGATGCGCACCAGTGCGGAGCGGTTGTTGTGGCCCCAGCAGACGTACGCCGGCGCCTCGCCGCCGCCCATCAGCCGCTTGTAGGAGTTGACCCACTGGTTGGTGACGGCCGTGATCTCGGCCGAGTGCCGCAGCAGACCGGCGATGAACTGCCGGCCGACCTTGCTGAGCTGGTACGGCGCGCCCGCCTCGTGGAAGGCGTTGCCGTCACCCTGGAACAGCGAGAGGTGGGTGTGCATCCCGGACCCGGGCTGGTCGGCGAACGGCTTGGGCATGAACGAGGCGAAGATGCCCTGCTCGAGCGCGACCTCCTTGATGACCGCGCGGAACGTCATGATGTTGTCGGCGGTGGTCAGCGCGTCGGCGTACCGCAGGTCGATCTCGTTCTGGCCGGGCGCACCCTCGTGGTGGCTGAACTCGACGCTGATGCCCATGGACTCGAGCAGGCTGATCGCCGCGCGCCGGAAGTCGTGGGCGGTGCCGTGCGGGACGTGGTCGAAGTAGCCGGCCTGGTCGACGGGCACCGGCGGCTCGCCCGGCTTGCCGCCCTGCTCGAACAGGAAGAACTCGATCTCGGGGTGGGTGTAGTAGGTGAACCCCAGGTCGGACGCCTTGTCCAGCGCGCGCTTGAGCACGTTGCGCGGGTCGACGAACGACGGCGTCCCGTCGGGCAGCAGGACGTCGCAGAACATCCGCGCGGTGCCCGGGTTCTCACCGCGCCAGGGCAGCACCTGGAAGGTCGCCGGGTCGGGCCGCACCAGCATGTCGGCCTCGTACACGCGCGCGAAACCCTCGATCGCGCTGCCGTCGAACCCGATGCCCTCGGCGAACGCCCCCTCGAGCTCGGCCGGGGCCACCGCCACCGACTTCAGCGTGCCGAGCACGTCGGTGAACCACAGCCGCACGAACCGGATGTCACGCTCCTCGATGGTGCGGAGCACGAACTCCTGCTGCCTGTCCATGCGCCTCATCCTAGGGTCGCCCCGCCGCCGTCCGACGTCCCCGCCGACGCCGTGCTCGCGGGGGTCCCCCGCTCCGTTCTGACCGTAGTGGGGTGCCCCCGCGACAACCGGGCGTCGTAGTAACGGGACCCGGGGTGGGGCGAGGTGCTTCGACGGCGGCCAGGGTGGCGGGGACAGCGCCGATCAGGTGGCGAGGGACAGCGCCGGTCAGGTGGCGAGGGGCGGCGGGTCAGGTGGCGAGGACGGCCATCGCGGCCGCGCGGCCGGGGATGCCGCTGACGCCGCCGCCGCGCCGGGCGCCGGCTCCGCACAGCAGGACCCGCGGGTGCTCGGTCTCGACCCCCCAGGTGCCGACCTGCTCGTCGGTCTCGGCCCACGGCCAGGCGAGGTCGCGGTGGAAGATGTGCCCGCCCGGCAGGCCGACGTCGGACTCCAGGTCGACCGGGGTGCGCGCCTCCAGGCACGGCTGTCCCGACGGCCCGGTCAGCAGGCAGTCCTCGATCGGCTCGGCCAGCACCGAGTTCAGCGACGCCAGGGTCGCGGCGAGCGCGGCCGCGCGCGCGCCCTCGTTGTCCTCGCGGAACAGCCGGGCGGGCAGGTGCAGACCGAACAGGGTCAGGGTGTGGGCCCCGGACGCGCGCAGCTCGGGCCCGAGGATCGAGGGGTCGGACAGGCTGTGGCAGTAGATCTCGCACGGCGGCACGCTGGGGATGCGTCCTGCCGCGGCCTCGTCGTACGCCGTCTGCAGCTGGTCGTACCCCTCGTTGACGTGGAACGTGCCACTGAACGCCGCGACGGGGTCGACCGCGCGGTCACGCAGCCGCGGCAGCCGCGACAGCAGCATGTTGACCTTCAGCTGGGCGCCCTCGGGCGACGGGCCGGCGGCGTCCACTCCCATCAGCCGCGCGAGGGTCTGCGGCGCGCAGCCGGCCAGCACGTGCCCCGCGCCGACGAGCCGCCTGGTGCCTGCGGCATCGGTGTAGACGACCTCGCCGTCCGGCGACACGGACGTGACCTCGGCCCCGGTGACCAGCTCGGCCCCCGCGGCCGACGCCGCCGCGGCCAGCGCACCGGTGACAGCGCCCATCCCGCCGACCGGGACGTCCCAGTCCCCCGTGCCGCCGCCGACCACGTGGTAGAGAAAGCACCTGTTCTGCTGCAACGACTCTGACCCCGCGGCGGCGAAGGTGCCGATCAGCGCATCGGTCAGGACGACGCCCCGCACCGTGTCGTCGGCGAACGTCCGCTCGATCAGCGAGCCCAGCGGACGACGCACCAGGTCGTCCCACGCCTGCCCACCGACCCGGGCCCGCATCTCGTCCGACGACACCAGCGGCTCGGTCACCGACGGGAACACCGCGCGCGCAACCGCCGAGGTGGTGTCGTAGAACCGTTGCCAGGCACCAGCTTCGGCGTCGGATCCGGTCACCTTCCGGAACGACGCAGCCGTCGCCCCCGGGTCGCCGTGGTCGACCAGCAGTCCCTGCTCGGGCGCCCCGGGTACCGGCGTGTACGACGACACCCGGCGCCGCACGAGCTGCAGCGACAGACCCAGCTCGTCGACGACCTGACGCGGCATCAGCGAGACGAGGTAGCTGTAGCGCGAGATCCGTGCGTCCACCCCGTCGAACGCCTGAGCCGACACGGCCGCCCCGCCGACGTGGTCGAGCCGCTCGAGGACGAGCACCGAGCGCCCCGCCCGTGCCAGATAGGCCGCCGCGGTGAGCCCGTTGTGACCGCCGCCCACCACCACCACGTCGTACCGCCCCGGCGTCTGCACCATGGCCGCAACCTAGCCCGTACCGTGCGGGGCATGGTCGCGGCGTTCTTCACCCCCCTGCTGGACGCCGGCCGCTACCTGGCCGCGGACGCGACCGCCGGGCCCTGGTCGGTGCGCCACCAGCACGGCGGCCCGCCCTCGGCGTTGCTGGTGCACGAGAGCGAGGGCGCGGCGAGGGCCCACACCGGCCGGGACGACCTGGACGCGCTGCGCGTCTCGGTCGACTTCCTCGGGCCGGTCCCCGTCGGCGAGGTGGTCGTGACGACGAGCGTCCTGCGGGCCGGACGCAGCGCGGTCCTGGTCGGGGCCGAGATGACGGCGGGTGGGCGGGCCGTCCTGCAGTCCCGCACCTGGCTGGTGCGGCGGGCCGACGACGGTCCGGCCACCGACGATCGACCCGTGGCCCACCCGGACGAGGCGACCGAGGTGGCCGCGTGGACGTTCCCGTACGGTGCTGCGATCGAGTGGCGCCCGGTCAGCGGCGACCCGGTGGGGCCCGGACCGGCCACGGTGTGGGCGCGCCAGCGCGTGCCGGTGGTCGGGGGTGTCGAGCCCAGCGGGCTGCAGCGCGCCGTCTGCGTCGCCGACTCCTCGAGCGGGATCAGCTCGGAGCTGAGCTGGAGCCGGTGGTCGTTCGCCAACGTGGACGTCGACGTCCACCTGGTGCGGCCGGTGGTCGGCGAGTGGGTGCTCCTGGAGTCCCGCACCCGGCTGTCCGCGGGCGGCTCCGGCCTGGCCACGAGCACCCTGCACGACGGCCTCGGGCTGGTGGGCACCAGCGCCCAGACGCTCGTCGTCCAGGCCCTCCCCTAGGCTCGACGTCATGCCGCAGCTGCGCCTCGCCCTGGCCCAGGTCGACGCCGTCGTCGGCGACCTGGCCGGCAACGCCCGCGTCGTCCGCGACTGGTCGGCGCGCGCTGCCGCGCAGGGTGCCCACCTCGTGGCGTTCCCCGAGATGATGCTGACCGGCTACCCCGTCGAGGACCTCGCGCTGCGGCGGTCGTTCGTCGACGCCTCCGTGACCGGGATCGCCTCTCTCGCAGCGGACCTGGAGGCTGACGGCCTCGGCGCCCTGCCCGTGGTCGTGGGCTACCTCGACCGGGCGCGGGGCAGGGACGCCGACCCGGACGGTGACGGCGTCGCCGAGGACGGTCGCACCGGCGTCCCGAAGGGCATGCCGCAGAACTGCGTGGCCGTGCTGCACGGGGGACGGGTCGTCGCGCGCTACGCCAAGCACCACCTGCCGAACTACGGGGTGTTCGACGAGTTCAGGATCTTCGTCCCCGGTCACGACCTGACGGTGGTGCGCGTCGGCGGCGTCGACGTGGCGCTGGCGATCTGCGAGGACCTCTGGCAGGAGGGCGGTCCGGTCGCCAAGACCCGCGAGGCGGGCGCCGAGCTGCTGCTGGTGCTCAACGCCTCGCCGTACGAGCGCGAGAAGGACGACACGCGCCTCGCGCTGGCCGCCCGGCGCGCGCGCGAGGCCGGCTGCACCCTCGCCTACCTCAACCTGGTCGGGGGTCAGGACGAGCTGGTGTTCGACGGTGACTCCGTGGTCGTCTCGGCGGACGGCGAGGTGCTCGCCCGCGGGCCGCAGTTCGCCCAGGACCTGCTCGTCGTCGACCTCGACCTGGCCGAGGCCACCGTCGACGGCCGAGCCGAGGGCGTCGTGCAGGTCACGGTCAGCGAGGCGCCCGTGCCGGCGTACGCGCCGACGACCGCCGCGCAGGCGCCACGGCTGGACGACGTCGGCGAGGTCTGGTCGGCGCTGGTCACCGGGCTCGAGGGCTACGTCCGCAAGAACGGGTTCCGGTCGGTGGTGCTCGGCGTGTCCGGTGGCATCGACTCGGCGGTGGTCGCCGCGCTGGCCGCGGACGCGGTCGGCGGCGAGAACGTCGTGGGCGTCTCGATGCCCAGCTCGTACTCCAGCGAGCACAGCCGCGACGACGCGGCCGACCTGGCCAAGCGCATCGGCGCCGACTACCGGGTGCAGCCGATCGGTGAGCTGGTGCGCACGTTCCTCGCCGGGCTGCCCCTGACCGGCCTGGCCGAGGAGAACCTGCAGGCCCGCGCCCGCGGGATGATCCTGATGGGCCTGTCGAACAGCGAGGGTCACCTGGTGCTCGCGCCCAGCAACAAGAGCGAGCTGGCGGTCGGGTACTCCACGCTCTACGGCGACAGCGTCGGCGGCTTCGCCCCGCTGAAGGACGTGCCCAAGACGCTCGTGTGGGCGCTGGCGCGCTGGCGCAACGCCGAGGCCGAGCGGCGCGGCGAGCTGGCGCCCATCCCCGAGAGCTCGATCGCCAAACCGCCGTCGGCCGAGCTGCGACCGGGCCAGACCGACCAGGACTCCCTGCCGCCGTACGAGGTGCTCGACCCGGTGCTCGAGGGGTACGTCGTCCACGCGCAGGGCCGCTCCGAGCTGATCGAGTCCGGCTTCGACCCCGAGGTGGTCGACGCGATCGTCACGCTCGTCGACCGCGCCGAGTGGAAGCGCCGCCAGTTCGCGCCCGGGCCGAAGATCTCGCCGATCGCCTTCGGGCGCGACCGACGACTGCCGGTCACCAGCCGCTGGCGCGAGCACACGTCCTAGAACCCCTCTGCCACCTGGAGAATCGCGTGAGCCAGCACGATGACGAGCAGCCGGCGCCCTACGGCAGCGGTCCGGCCTCGATGAGCTCGGTCAAGCGCGTCCGCGTGCACCACCTGCTCGCGATGAAGCAGCGCGGCGAGCGCTGGGCGATGCTGACGGCCTACGACCAGTACTCCGCCGAGATCTTCGACGAGGCGGGCATCCCCGTGCTGCTGGTCGGCGACTCGGCTGCGAACAACGTCCTCGGCTACGCTACGACGCTGCCCGTCACGATGGACGAGATGCTGCCGCTCGTGCGCGCCGTCACCCGCAGCGCGCAGCGGGCCCTGGTCGTGGCCGACCTGCCCTTCGGCAGCTACCAGCGCTCACCGCAGCAGGCGCTGGACGCCGCCACCCGGATGATGAAGGAGGGTCAGGCCCACGCGGTCAAGCTCGAGGGCGGACGGCGCATCGCGGCCTCGGTCGAGCTGCTGGTCGGTGCAGGGATCCCCGTGATGGCGCACGTGGGCTTCACCCCGCAGAGCGAGCACACGCTGGGCGGGTACCGGGTGCAGGGCCGCGGCGAGAGCGCCGAGCAGCTGGTGAAGGACGCGTGCGCGCTGCAGGCCGCCGGTGCCTTCGCCGTCGTCCTCGAGATGGTGCCGGCGCCGGTCGCGGCCCAGGTCACCGAGGTGCTCGACATCCCGACCATCGGCATCGGCGCGGGGCCGCGCTGCGACGCGCAGGTGCTGGTCTGGCAGGACATGGCCGGCCTGCGCGGAGGCGCCCCGACCAGGTTCGTCAAGCAGTACGCCGATCTGCGCGGCATCCTCGGCCAGGCGGCGCGGCAGTACGCGGCCGACGTCCGTGACGCAGCATTCCCCACGGCGGCGCACTCCTTCGACTGAATCCGCGGCGCTCGACCGGACGCACGCGAGGTCTTCCCGTTTCGCCGGCGTCGTGCCAGGCTCGGCGAACCGACCGGGGGACCCACCTGAAGGAGACGCCCACATGAACCGTGTCCGCACACCGCTGGTCGCCGCAGCCCTGACCGCCCTCGTCGCAGCCGCCGTCAGCGCTGCACCGGCGCAGGCCGTCCTGTCCGGCAGCGGCTCAGCGACCGGCTCGGGCACGGTCTTCAAGGTCAACCCCGTCCAGAGCAGCGGCAACCAGGGACTCACAGACGACAAGGACTCCGACGCCGCCGTCCCGGCCAGCGAGTACGCGAAGGTCGCGCTGCGCAACCTGGACGGCTCGGGCTACCTGCGCGGCAGGTGGGTCACGGTGCGCAGCAACACGGGCGCTGCCGCCTACTCGACGACGAACACGTTCGACTACCTGCGCCACGACGACCGGTTCGAGCAGGTCATGGGCTACTTCTGGGTCAACCAGGCCCAGGAGTACCTGCAGTCACTGGGTTTCGGCAGCACGCTGCGGCCGGTCAACGCGCACTCCCAGGACCTGCGGATCGACCAGTACGGCCTCGACAACAGCTACCAGACCGACAAGCAGGACTACATCCGGCTCGGCAAGGGCGGGGTCGACGACGCCGAGGACGCCGAGGTCATCGTCCATGAGTACGGCCACGCCGTGCACTCCTCGCAGGTTGCCGGCTTCGGCACCAACCTGGACTCCGGGTCGATCGGCGAGGCGTGGGGTGACTACTTCGCCGTCACCGTCGGCCTCGACGCAGCCAAGCAGTACCGCTGGCCGGTGGCCGCGGACCCCGCGTGCCCGATGGACTGGGACGCCACGTCGTACACCGCCGCGCCGCACTGCATCCGCCGGTTCGACACGGGCCTGACCGTCGCCACCCGCGGCGGCGAGGTGCACTACGACGGCCAGATCTGGAGCCAGGCGCTGTGGGAGATCCGCAACGGCTACGTCGCCCAGGGGCGCACCACCCGCGCGTGGGACACCACCCTGGTCGACAGCCAGTTCGCCTACGCGGCGGACACCAGCTTCTCGGCCGCCGCGAAGGCGACCTACCTCACCGCGCTGCGGCGGGACGGCGGGGCGGCGGCCGCGCTGGTCCGAAGCCGGTTCGCTGCGCGCGGCATCACCTTCATCGTCTAGCCGGGCGGCGCGCTAGCGTTGCGGCATGAGCGATCTGACCATCGGCTACGCCGCCATGCTCGAGCAGTTCGCACCGCAGGAGGTCGTCGGCCTCACCGCCCTGGCCGAGCAGCACGGTTTCTCGGGCTGCATGGCCGCGGACCACTTCCAGCCGTGGGTGCCGGCGCAGGGCCAGTCCGCGTTCGTGTGGAACGTGCTGACCGCGGTCGGTGAGCGCACCGTCGGCGACATGGGTCCGGGCGTCACCTGCCCCAGCTTCCGGTTCCACCCCGCCGTCGTCGCCCAGGCGGCCGCGACGCTGGAGGCGATGTACCCGGGGCGCAGCTGGCTCGGCGTCGGCGCGGGCGAGGCGCTGAACGAGCACGTCATCGGCGGGTACTGGCCCGAGGCCGGCGAGCGGTCGCTGCGGATGTTCGAGGCGATCGAGGTCATCAAGAAGCTGTTCGACGCCTCACTGGCCGGCAAGGACGTCAAGCACTCGGGGAAGTACTTCACCCTCGAGAGCACCCGGCTGTGGACCATGCCCGAGACCGCGCCGCCGATCCTGGTCGCCACCGCCGGCCCCATCAACGCCAGGAAGACCGGCCGGTTCGCGGACGGGATGATCACCGTCGGCGCCCCGCTGGAGAAGATCGATGGCCTGTTCGCCAAGTTCGCCGAGGGCGCCCGCGAGGCCGGCAAGGACCCCGACGCGATGCCGAAGGTGCTGCAGCTGCACCTGTCGTGGGACACCACCGACGAGCAGGCGCTGGCGAACGCGATGACCGAGTGGCCCAACGGGGGCATGAAGTTCCCCAAGGCCGACATCCGCAGCCCGCACGACTTCGCCGCGATGGCCAAGCTCGTGCGCCCCGAGGACTTCGAGGGCCGGATGGTGATCTCGAGCGACCCCGACGTCCACCGGGCCGCGATCCAGCAGTTCGTCGACCTCGGATTCGACCGCGTCTACCTGCACAACGTCGGGCGCAACCAGGCGCAGTGGATCGAGGTCTTTGGTCGCGAGGTGCTGCCGAAGCTGCACCGCTGACCCGCCGTTTGCTGGCAGGATCACGCGCATGGACGCCGACCGCGTGGCCGCACTGCGCGAGCTGCTCGACCACACCCCGTGGTGGGGGCAGGCCCGTGGGCTCGCCGACGTCGTCCGGCGCACACCCGGCCCGGGTCACCTGCTGCTCGTCGGCACCCCGCGCGTCGAGCCCTGGCACCTAGCCGCCCACCTGGACGACGAGGCGCGCTCCAGCGGCCAGGGCCAGCTGGCCCCCCAGCTCGTCCGCTGGCGCCCCCCGGCCGGGGCGGCACCCCACCTGTCGATCGGCATGGCCCGCCTCGAGGCGGTCGGGCGCGGCGAGACCGTCTTCGTCGTCGCACCGGACGACGCCCCCGACCCGCTGCTCGAGCGCGTCGACGACGCGCGGCGCACCGGCGCGACGGTCGTGGCGCTGGACGCCGGCGACGACCGGCTCGGCGGCCTGGCCCACGAGCGGATGGTGGTGACCGGCACCGGCCTGGCGATCCCGGCTGGCCTCGCCACCGGGTTCGAGCCGTCCGTGGACGACGACACCGACCTGCCCGCCGACGTCCTGGCCGGGCTGCACCTGCCCGCCTCGTTCGACCTCGCGCAGCACTTCGTCAGCGCTGCCGCGGGACTGGACCCGGGCGACCGCCTCGGCTGGCGGGCCCGACTGGGTCACGTGCTCGGCGTGGTCGCCGGCCAGACAGCGACGTCCGGGCGGGCCCGGCGAGCCGGCTGAGCGCGACCCGGCGGTCCTGGCGCCGCCGCGTCGCCGGCGTCCGGATCGACCTCACCCCGCTGCGCACCTCGCGCGACTTCCGTCTGCTCTTCAGCGCCGGCACGGTGTTCTACCTCGGCGGCATGGTCAGCTACGTCGCGCTGCCCTTCCAGCTCTACCAGCTCACCGGCTCCAGCTTCGCCGTCGGTCTGATGGGGCTGGTCGAGCTGCTCCCGCTGCTGGTGTTCGGGCTGTACGGCGGTGCGCTGGCCGACCACGTCGACCGCCGCACGATGCTCGTGGCCACCGGGGTCGCCCAGGTGCTGCTGACCGCCCTGCTGCTGGTCAACGCGACCCTGGCCAGCCCGCGCCTGTGGGCCATCTACGCCGTCGGGGCGCTGCTGTCGGTGGCGCAGTCGCTGCAGCGCCCGAGCCGCGAGGCGCTGATCCCCCGCACGGTGCGCCACGACGAGCTGCCCGCCGCGGTGTCGCTGACCAGCCTGGGCAGCCACGTCGGTCAGCTGGCCGGCCCCACCCTGGGCGGGGTGCTGGTCTCGACCACGGGAGTGGCCTCGGCGTTCGCCGTCGACGTCGCCGGTCTGGTCGCCGCCACCGTCCTGTTCGCGGCGATGCGGCCCTACCCCCCGGGTGCGGCGTCGACGCCGCCGAGCCTCGCGGGGATCGTCGAGGGCATCCGCTACGCGGTGCGCCGCCGCGACCTGCTGGGCACCTACCTGATCGACATCGTCGCGATGTTCATGGCCATGCCGGTCGTGCTGTTCCCGGCGCTGGCCACCGAGGTGTTCCACCGTCCCGGGCTGCTGGGCCTGCTGTACACGGCAGAGACCGTGGGCGCGCTCGCGGCGACCGCCACCAGCGGCTGGACCTCGCGGGTGCACCACCACGGGCGGGCCGTCGTGATGGCGGCCACCGTGTACGGTGCCTCGATCGGGCTGGTGGGCCTGGCGCCCGGCCCGTGGTCGGCGATGGCCCTGCTGGCCGTGGCCGGCGCCGCCGACATGGTCAGCGCGCTGTTCCGCGGGGTCATCTGGCACCAGACGATCCCCGACGACAAGCGCGGGCGGCTCGCGGGCATCGAGATGCTGTCGTACTCGATCGGCCCCCTGGGCGGCCAGGCGCGGGCCGGGCTGGTCGCTGACGCGACGTCGGTGCGCGCCTCGATCGTCAGCGGCGGGGCGCTGTGCGTGCTCGGCGTCGCCGGCACCGCGGTGTGGCTGGGCGACTTCTGGCGCTACGACGCGCGCACCGACGTGCACGCGGTGCACGAGCGCGAGGTGCGCGCCGCGGCGGGCCGCGAGTAGCCGCGCGGGGCCTTAGTCGTCGCCGCGCCAGGCGCGGTCCTCGCGGTCCCAGTCCTCGGTGCGCGCGGCGGCGGTGCTCAGCGCTGCCTCGGCCTCGGCCCGCGTGGCGTAGGGGCCGAGCAGGTCCTTGGACTGGCTCTTCTCCTCGAGCTGCTCGACGGTCCTGGTGCGCGTGTTGAAGAAGTACGACGTCATGGCCGTCATCCTGCACCCGCGCAGGCCGCCGGGCGAGCGATCGGTGGCGTCGGGGCGGCCACCTAGACTCCTGCCATGTCCGTGTCCTTCGCCAGCGTCGCCCCAGGGGCGCAGTCAGCGCGACGCCCGGTGCCGGCGTCCATCGCCCGCCCCGAGTACGTCGACCGTCCGGCCCCCGCGCCGTTCACCGGCCCCGAGGTCAAGGACGCCGAGACGATCGCCGCGATGCGGGTCGCCGGCCGGGTCGCCGCCGAGGCGATGGCCGCGGCCGCCGCCGTCGCCGCCCCCGGGGTCACCACCGACGAGGTCGACCGGGTCGGGCACGAGTACCTGCTCGACCACGGCGCCTACCCCTCGACCCTGGGCTACCGCGGGTTCCCGAAGTCGCTCTGCACCAGCGTCAACGAGGTCGTCTGCCACGGCATCCCCGACGACCGCCGGCTCGAGGACGGCGACATCCTCAACATCGACATCACCGCGTTCCTGGTGGTCGACGGGCTCGGGGTGCACGGCGACACCGACGCCACCTACCTGATCGGCGACGTCGACGAGGAGTCGCGGCTGCTCGTCGAGCGGACCCACGAGGCGATGATGCGCGGCATCCGCGCCGTGCGCCCGGGCCGTCGGATCAACGTCATCGGCCGGGTCATCGAGTCCTACGCCAAGCGGTTCGGCTACGGGGTGATCCGCGACTTCACCGGGCACGGCATCGGCACGGCGTTCCACTCCGGGCTGGTCGTCCCGCACTACGACTCCGCGCCGCACCACGACACGCTGATCGAGCCCGGCATGACCTTCACCATCGAGCCGATGCTGAACCTCGGCACCCACGAGTGGCAGATGTGGGACGACGGGTGGACCGTCGTCACCAAGGACCGCCGCCGCTCGGCGCAGTTCGAGCACACCCTGCTCGTCACCGACGACGGTGCCGAGATCCTGACCCTGAGGGGGGACGCGGCGTGAGCGCGACGACCAGCCGCACGGCGCTCGGGATCGACGTCGGCGGCTCGGGGATCAAGGGGGCCTTGGTCCACCTCGAGACCGGCGAGCTGACCGCCGACCGGCTGCGCATCGCGACACCCCAGCCATCCACCCCGGACGCCGTCGCCGAGGTCGTGGCGCAGATCGTCGAGCACTTCGCCGCGGGGCTGGGCGACGGCGCGGTCGGCGTCACCGTCCCCGCGGTGGTCACGAGCGGCGTGGTGCGCACCGCCGCCAACATCGACCCGTCGTGGATCGGGGCCGATGCCGACATGCTGTTCACCGGTCGGCTCGGGCGCGCGGTGCACGTCGTCAACGACGCCGACGCGGCCGGGGTGGCCGAGGCCCGCTTCGGCGCGGCCCGCACCACCAAGGGACTGGTGGTCGTCACCACCCTGGGCACCGGCATCGGCACCGCGCTGCTGCTGGACGGCAGGCTGGTGCCGAACAGCGAGCTGGGCCACCTCGAGATCGACGGGTGCGACGCCGAGAGCCGCGCCTCGTCCAGCGCCCGCGACAACGACGAGCTGTCCTGGGCGCAGTACGCCGAGCGCCTGCAACGGTTCTACGGGGTGGTCGAGGACCTGCTCTGGCCCACGCTCATCGTCGTCGGCGGGGGCATCAGCAAGAAGTCCGACAAGTTCCTGCCGCTGCTGCACCTGCGGGCGCCCATCGTCGCCGCCCAGCTGCGCAACGAGGCGGGCATCATCGGCGCCGCGGTGCTGGCCGACGAGGAACGTGTCGGCGACTGACTGGGCTCAGGACGCGGGCTTGGCCGGAACCGGTGGCATCGTCACGCCCGCCTCGACGCACGCGGCACGCAGCTTGGGGCCGCTGGCGGCCGACCTGGCACCGACGACGACGACGGACGCCTTGATGCCTGGTGTCGTCGAGGCCTTGGCGGCGTCGCCCGCCGCGTAGATGGCGGTGACCGCCTTGACCTTGTCGTTCACCTCCGCGTACGCCTGGGTGAGCGCCGCGCAGGCCTTGGCGCCGTTGGGGTCCGACGTCGCGAGAGCGGGCTTGTCGGGGGCGGAGGAGCAGGCGGCGAGCGCGACCAGGACGGTCACGACGAGGAGTGGACGCATCCCCTCATCGTACGAGCGCTCGTGGTGCGGACGAGCCAGCCTGTACGCCGGGTCCTGTCCCCGCGCGCGGTCACCCCCGCGCGGGTGGCGACCATCCATCTCGGCGCGCTGTTGCCAACGCGCTCCAGCGGTCTACCCGAGAGCTCGGGCGGGCCGCCCTCGAACGCTCTCTGTCTGACCTTGCTCCGGGTGGGGTTTACCTAGCCGCCCCTGTCACCAGGGGCGCTGGTGGTCTCTTACACCACCGTTTCACCCTTACCGGGCCACCTGCTCGCCCGGCGGTCTGTTCTCTGTGGCACTGTCCCGCGGGTCACCCCGGGTGGGTGTTACCCACCACCGTGCCCTGTGGAGCCCGGACGTTCCTCGGCACCAGGTGGCGAGACCTGACGACGCGGCCGCCCGGCTGACTCGTCCGCGCCGCCATCGTAGGCCCTCAGGCCGGGACGAACTCCACCTCGCGGGCCAGGACGTCGGCCCGCACCAGCCGCACGCGCAGCGCCGCCCCCAGCTCGACGTCTCCGGTGACCGGCGCGAGGACGGGCGGCTCGATCACCTGCACCCGACTGCGCCCCTTCTCGCGCGCGTCCACGACGACGGCGTCGAACTGCTCGCCGACCCGTCGTGCCAGCACGGCGGCCTCGACCGCGTCGGTGCACGCGCGGTCGACGGCACTGGCCCGCTGGTCGCTGGCCGACATCACCGCGGGCAGGGCCTGCAGCGCGTCCGACGCCCAGGAGGGCACCGGCTCGTCGCGGCACAGCGCCTCGCACACGACGAGGCCGAACCGGTCGACCAGGCGCCGCAGCGGCGCCGTCACGTGGGCGTACGGCGCGGCCACGGCGGCGTGGTGCGTCTGCTCGGGGACGGCTCCGACGAACGGCGTGTACCCGGCCCCGCGGAACAGCGCCGTCGCCTCGTGGATCAGCGCGAGGTGGCGCGGGTTGGCGCGGTCCAGCGAGCGCAGGAACGCGCCGTACGTCGTCTCGGCGGGCCACCGCGCCCCCAGCGCCGCCGCCTGCCGGTGGAACCGCAGCAGCGCGGCCGGGTCGGGCGCCGGCATCGTGCGCAGGATGCCGACCCCGCCGGCCAGCATCATGTCGGCGGCGGCCATGCCGGTCATCAGCGAGATCTGCGCGTTCCAGTCCTCGGCCGCCGAGGGCGGTCGCAGCCGCAGATCGTAGCCGCCCTCGACCACGACCACCTCCTGCTCGGGCAACGGCAGGTCGGCTCCCCCGCGCTCGTCCTCCAGCGCGATCCGGCGCAGGCCGATCGCCCGCAGCAGCGCCAGCCGCTCGTCGTCCGGCTCGCCGGCGCCCGACCCGGCGGCCGCGTCGACGGCGCGCTGGACGCTGTCGTAGTCGAGCCGCTCGGTGCTGCGCACCAGGGCGCGTCCGACGTCCGCCGAGGTCACCTCGCCGTCGGCGTCCAGCCGCAGGTCCCAGACGAAGGCCGGGCGCACCTGCCCCGCCAGCAGGCTGCCCGCGTCCTCGCTGATCACGGTGGGGTGCAACGGAGTCCGCCGGTCGGGGGCGTACACCGTCTGCCCGCGGCGGCGCGCCTCGACGTCCACCGGCCCACCCGCAGGGACGAACGCCGGAACGTCGGCGATGGCGTAGCGGACGCGGTAGCCCCGGCCGTCGCGCTCGAGGTGCATGGCCTGGTCGAGGTCGGTCGACCCCACCGGGTCGATCGTGAAGAACGGGACGTCGGTGCGGTCGGTGGGCAGGGACGGCGCAGCCGCGGACGCAGCGGCAGCCGCCTCGACCTCGGCGGGGAACTCCTCCGGCACGTCGAACTGGGCCCGGGCGGCATCAAAAGCCCTGCGCAGCAACGACTGTGAGCCGACGTCCGCAGCCCCGACCAAGCGAACACGACGGTGTGCCATGGCGACACCCTACGCACGCCGGCTGCCGGGCGCGGGTCGAGCACTCGACTGCTCGTCTAGGATCCCGAAGTGATCGCGGACGTCCTGGCACGGACCGCTCCGGTGCTGGTGTTCCTGGTCGCGATCACCGTGGTGGCCGAGCTCAGCGAGCGCGCCGGGGTCTTCAGCGCCGCCGCCGGCGGGGCGGCCCGGCTCGCCGGGGGACGCATGTGGCGGCTGTGGGCGCTCGTGGTGGTGCTGGCGACCGCGGCAACCGTCGTCCTGTCGCTCGACACGACCGCGGTGCTCCTCACGCCGGTCGTGCTCGCGCTGGCGCGCCAGCTGCGGCTGCCCACGGGGTTGCTGGCGATGACGACGGTGTGGCTGGCGAACACGGCGTCGCTGCTGCTGCCGGTCTCGAACCTGACCAACCTGCTGTCGCTGCACCGGATGCAGGCGCTGGGAGTGGGCATCGGCGGCTTCGTGCGACTCACCTGGCTGCCCGCGCTGGTGTCGGTCCTGCTGACCGTGGTGGTGCTGGCCGTGATGTTCCGCAGCGAGCTGCGTGGCTCGTACGTCGCGCCCGCCCGGGCCGCCGCGGCCGACCCCGTCCTGCTGCGGGTCAGCACGGCCGTGTGCCTGCTGCTCGGGCCGGCGTTCGTCAGTGGCGTCCAGGTGGCCTACCCGGCGTCCGCCGCCGCCCTGCTGCTGGTCGTCCTGTTCCTCGTGCGCGACCGGGCTGCACTGCGCTGGGCGCTGCTGCCATGGAAGATCGTGCTCATCGTGCTGGTGCTGTTCGTCGGCGTCCAGTGGCTCAGCGACCACGGCCTCGCGGCGCTGCTGGCCCGCGCAGCCGGCAGCGGCGAGGGGTTCGTGGCGTACCTGCGGATGGCCGGCGTGGCGGCGCTGGGCGCCAACGGCGTCGACAACCTGCCCGCCTACCTCGCGCTCGAGCCCGTCGCCGACGACTCGGCGCCCCGGCTCGTGGCGCTGCTGATCGGCGTCAACGTCGGACCGCTGATCACCCTGTGGGCCTCGCTGGCCACCCTGCTGTGGCGCGAGCGCTGCCGGGTCAACGACGTGGTCGTCCCGTGGTGGCGGTTCGCGCTGCGCGGCCTGGTGCTCGTGCCGCTTCTGCTCGTGGCCTGCTGCGGCGCCCTGACCCTGACCGCCTGAGACAGCCAGGCCCTCACGGCGCGAGCCGGTGGGTCAGAACGGGTGTGAGGGCCCGGGACTGTGGGGGATGACTTCTGGCGCGCCCCTGAGGACCGGCCGACGGGGCACCCATGCCACCACTGTGGTCCCCCGACGGGTGAACCTCGACGATCTGCGACCCTGCCCGCGTGGCCCTCGAGCGGCCGGGGTCAGGCGACCTGCGTGGTCTCCGACACCTCGTGCGCGTGGATGGTCGGCGCCCCGGCGACCATGCCGGACAGGCGCCCCAGCGCGTCCGTGGTGTGCGGCTGGCCCATGTGGGCGTCCAGGTCGGCCCGGCTGTCCCACGTCTCGACCGAGCAGAACAGCGTGGGGTCCTCGACGTCGCGGTAGAACTCGTACGACCGGCAGCCCTGGTCTCCGCGTGAGGCGGCGGCCAGGGGGGCGAGCAGCCCGGCCAGCTCGTCGGCCTTCTCGGGCAGGGCCTTGACTCGGGCGATGACGACCAGCACGTGCGCCTCCAGGGCTCAGGACGGCATCGTCGCCGCCGCCGCGAAGCATGTCACGCGAGCGCGCGCTGCAGGTCCTCGATCAGGTCGTCGGGGTCCTCCAGGCCCACCGACAGCCGCACGATGCCGTCGGTGATGCCGACGGCGAGGCGGCCCTGCTCACCGAGCCGGCGGTGCGTCGTGGTGGCCGGGTGGGTCACCAGCGACTTGGAGTCCCCCAGGTTGTTCGAGATGTCGATGCAGCGCAAGGAGTCCAGCACCTCGAAGGCGCGCTCCTTGCCGCCGTCGACCTCGAACGTCACGACGGTGCCGCCGCCGCTCATCTGCCGGCGGGCCAGGTCGTGCTGGGGGTGCGAGGGCAGGAACGGGTAGCGCACGCGGGTCACCCGGGGGTGGTCCTCGAGCACCGACGCGATCCGCAGCGCCGACGCGCCCATCCGCTGCACCCGCAGCGACATCGTCTCCAGGCCCTTGGTCAGCACCCAGGCGTTGAACGGGCTGAGCGAGGGACCGGTGTGCCGCATCAGCGTCTGCACCGGGCCGTCGATGAAGTCCTTGGGCCCGAGCACCGCACCCCCGAGGGTGCGGCCCTGGCCGTCGATGTGCTTGGTCGCGCTGTAGACGACGACGTCCGCGCCCAGCTCGAGGGGCCGCTGCAGCAGCGGCGTGGCGAACACGTTGTCGATGACCACCTGGGCACCGGCGGCGTGCGCGAGCTCGCACACCGCGGCGACGTCGACCAGCTCCTGCATCGGGTTGGACGGCGACTCGAAGAACACCGCCGTCGCGGGGGTCGCGAGGGCCGCCTGCCACTGGTCCAGGTCCGACCCGTCGACGAAGTCCGTCGTCACGCCGAACCGGGGCAGGATCTCGTCCAGGATCACGAAGCACGACCCGAACAGGCTGCGCGCGGCCACCACCCGGTCTCCGGCCGACAGCAGCGCCGCCAGGGCCACCCAGACCGCGGCCATGCCGCTGGACGTCGCGAAGCAGGCCGGGGCGCCCTCGATCAGCCGCAGCCGCTCCTGGAACGCCGCGACCGTCGGGTTGCCGTAGCGCGAGTAGACGAACCGGTCGACCTCACCAGCGAAGGCCGCCTCGGCGTCCGCGGCGGTGTCGTACACGAAACCCGAGGTGAGGAACAGCGCCTCGGCCGTCTCGTCGAAACCGGTGCGGGCCAGGCCCCCGCGGACGGCGAGCGTGTCGGGCCGCCACTCCTCGCTCACCGGCGCGGCGCCGCACCCGGCAGCACGACGGCCTGGGCGCAGACCACGGTGCCGGCGTCGACCGTCAGCGCAGGGGCGCCGTACAGCTCGTACCCGTCCAGCAGCGCCGCGCTGACCTTCTCGCAGAACGAGCGGTCGTCCGGCCCGGTCAGCAGGCGGTAGGGAAGACGGTCGGGCAGCTCGGTCATGCGCTCCAGACTAGGTCGCCGGGGGCGGTGGCAGGTGGCCCGTCTCGTTGAACGAGCCGACCGACGCGCCGCCGTCCGCCCACCACCGGGTCGTGCTGAGCGAGGCGGGGCTGGAGTCCAGGCGCCACAACGACTCCGGGCCCGCGCCGAGCGCGAGCCGCACCAGCTGCTTGATCGGCGTGGCGTGCGTCACGACGAGCACCCGGGCGCGTGGGTGGCGGGCCAGTAGGCGGTCGCGGGCCACCCGCACGCGTCGCTCGACCTCGTCGAACGGCTCGCCGCCGGGGGGCGCTGCGGCGGTCGACGCCTGCCAGGCTGCCAGCTCGGTCGGCCAGCGCTGCGCCACCTGAGCCGCGGTCAGGCCGTCCCACTCGCCGAAGGCGCACTCGACCCACCCCTCGTCGACGCGGACGTCGACCCCGAGCCGGTCGGCGACGTGCTGCGCCGTCTGGCGGGTGCGCAGCAGCGGTGAGGCGATGACGACGTCGACCCCGCCGGCGGCGGCGACCGCGTCGGCCGCCGCGGCAGCCTGCGCGTGGCCGTGGTCGGTGAGGGGCAGGTCGGCACCGCCCCGGCCGCTGAACCGGCGCTGCGGTGTGTACTCGGTGACCCCGTGCCGCAGCAACAGCACCGTCGTGGCCGCCCCGAGGTCGGCGGGCGGGCGCGCGGCAGGAGGCGCGGGGTGCTGCACCGGTGCAGCCGTCTCGACCGGCGCGGCACCCGCCCCGACGGCGGACCCCCGCCACGGCCGGCCGTCGGCGGCGTCGTCCAGGGCCTCGTTGGCCAGCCGGTCGGCGTCCTTGTTGCGCTCGCGCGGGATCCAGGCGTAGCGAACCTGCGCCGGGTCGACGACCGTGCGGGCCTGGGCCGCCAGGCGCCTCATGTCCTCGTGCTTGATCTGCCAGCGTCCGGACATCTGCTCGACGACGAGCTTGGAGTCCATCCGCACCTCGATGGTGGCGTCCGGGTCGATGTCGACGGCCAGCTGCAGGGCGGCAACCAGGCCGCCGTACTCGGCGACGTTGTTGCTGGCGATGCCGATGTACTCGGCCCGGGTGGCGAGCAGCTGCCCCGTGTCGGGGTCGCGCACGAGCGAGCCGTAGGCCGCCGGGCCGGGGTTGCCGCGCGACCCGCCGTCGGCCTCGACGACGAGCCGCCGGGTCACAGTCCGGACTCGCCGGTGCGCACGAGGATGCCGCCGCACTCCTCGCAGCGCAGGACCTCGTCGTCCGCGGCGGCCCGGATCCGTTGCAGGTCCTGACCGTTGAGCTCCATCCGGCAGCCCTCGCACCGCCGCTGACGCAGCATCGCCGCGGCGGTGACGCCGGTGGCCCGGATCTTCTCGTACAGGGCCAGGAGCGCGGCGTCCAGACCGGCCACCATGCCGACCCGCTGCCGGTCCAGCGCCAGCGCCTCGTCGTCCAGCGCGGTCAGCGCGGCGTCGCGCCGCCGGGTCGCGTCGTCGACCTGGGCCTGCAGCCCGTCGCGCTCACCGGTCACCCGGTCGACCTCGGCGGTGAGCGCCTCGTGCCGCTCCATCACCTCGAGCTCGACGTCCTCGAGCGCGCCCTGGCGCCGGGCCAGCGTGGCCACCTCGTGCTGCAGCGACTCGAGCTCCTTGTGACCGCCCTGGCCGGACTCCAGGCGGGCCTGGTCGCGGCGCGCCCGCTGGCGCACCAGCTCGACGTCCGCCTCGGCCTTGGCGAGCTCGCGGGCGACGTCGCTGGCCTGCGTCTGCGCCGCGACGAGCTCGTCGCGCAGCACCCCGGCCCGCTGGTCGAGCGCGGTCAGCTCGGCGAGCTCGGGCAGGGTCCGCCGGCGGTGCGCGATCTGCCCGAGGCGCGTGTCGAGCGCCTGGACGTCGAGCAGTCGCCACTGGTCGGTGGTCGCGGCCTTCAGGGGGTGCTCCCTCGGCTGGGGACGTGCAAGGTCCACGGATCGGTGCGCGTCGTGCTGACGCGGACCTCCACCGTAGTGGTCTGCCCCTGCCCGGAGGTGGTCGCGAGCAGCGACTCCAACCGGCTGGCCCCCCCGGCCAGCCACGGCCACTCGCTGGCCCAGTGCGAGACGTCGACGAGGTACGGCGGCCCGCCGCGGGCGTGCTCACGGGCCTCGGACGCCGGGTGGTGACGCAGGTCGGCCGTGACGTAGACGTCCGCGCCGCTCGATCGCACCGCCTCGAACAGGTCGTCCCCGGCTCCCCCGCACACCGCCACCCGCTGGACGGTCGCCGCGGGGTCCCCCGCCGCGCGAACGCCCGGCACGGTGTTCGGCAGCACCGTGGCCACGTGCTGGGCGAAGCGCTCGAGCGTCACCGGCTCGGGCAGGTCGCCGACCCGGCCCAGGCCCGTGCTCGGCGTCGGGTCGTCCACCAGCTCGAGGACGTCGAACGCCGGCTGCTCGTACGGGTGGGCCGCCCGCAGGGCGTGGACGACGGCGCCGCGGTGCCGCCGGGCCAGCACCATCTCGATCCGGGTCTCGGCCACGACCGCTCTCTCGCCCTGCACGCCGACCGCGGGGCGCGCGCCCGGGCCGGGCACGAACGTCCCGGTGCCGGTCGACCGGAAGGCTGCGCGCGTGTAACCACCGACGGACCCCGCCCCGGCGGCCGCGAGGGCGTCGACGAGCCGGTCGGCGTCGGCGTCCGGCACCGTCACCACGATCTTGTCCAGCGCCGAGAACGACTGCGGCGCAAGGGGTCTCAGGTCGCGCAGGCCGATCGTGCGAGCGAGGGCGTCGCTGACGCCGGGCGAGGCCGCGTCGGCGTTGGTGTGGGCGACGAACAGGGCGCAGCCGCCGCGGATCAGCCGGTGGACCAGCCGTCCCTTGGCTGTCGTCGTGCCCACCCCGTGCACCGCGCGCAGCAGCAGCGGGTGGTGGGTCACCAGCAGGTCAGCCCCCCACTCGAGCGCCTCGTCGACGACCGCCTCGGTGGGGTCGACCGCGAACAGCACCTTCGCCACCGCGTCGTCGCCGTCGCCGCACACCAGGCCCACGGCATCCCATGAGGCCGCGCTCGCGACCGGGTACAGCCGCTCCAGGCCGGCCAGCACCTCGGCCAGCCGGACGCTCGGTGTGGTCACCGCGGTCACGCTACCGCCCGGTCGCGCCGGTCCGGTGCGGCTGCACCCACCCTGGGGCGCCGCGCTCCACCCCGCCGGTGTCGCGGGGGCACCCCACTACGTTCCTAGCGGAGTGGGGTGCCCCCGCGATCACCGGGGACCGGCGGTGCCGGGGTGTCTCGGTTAGGTGCAGGGGCGCAGTGGCGCTTACGCTCTTTCGGCCCCATCCGATCCGGTGGGCCGCTCGTCACGTCGCTGAGTCCCGCCACCGTGTCGAGGTCGACCTCGACTGACGAGAGTGTGTGGCGGGAACGGAGCACCCGAGCAGGACGGACGCGCTGGTACGCCGGGCAGCGTCCTCGGGGTGAAGCCCAGCCGGTAGCGGCTGGGCCGGGGCAACAGGACCCGAACCCGACAGGTCATGCTTCGCAGGCGAGTACCTGGGAACCACCATGTCCGACATCAGCCATGCCCCTCACCATGCACAGCGCCAGGCCCCTCGCCGGGCCCTCAGACGGAGTCTGGTCGCGGTCACGATCGCCGCGGGTCTGCTCACCGGTGCGTCCGTCAGCACCGCGCCGTCCGCGCAGGCCGCCGTCAGCTCGACCGTCGGGCTCAAGGTCGTCCGCGTCGCCGCGACCCGCAAGGGCGTCCCGTACCGCTTCGGCGGCACCACGACCCGGGGCTTCGACTGCTCCGGCTACTCCAAGTGGGCCTACGCCAGGGTGGGCAAGCGCCTGCCGCGCACCTCACAGGCCCAGTACCGCAGCGCAGCACGCATCAGCGCGTCCCAGCGCCGTCCGGGCGACCTGGTGTTCTTCCTGTCCGGGTCGCACGTTTACCACGTCGGCATCTACGCCGGCCACGGCAAGATGTGGCACTCCCCGCGCAGCGGTCAGCGGGTGCGGCTGTCGACGATCTGGACGTCGAAGGTGCGCTACGGACGAGTGCGCTGACTCGTCGGGCCCGGCCGACTTCGAACTGACGCCATCCGGGCCGCGCGCAGGGCCGGCGCGCTCACGGGCCCATCGCGGTGCGGCCACCCCCACCCGGTCTCAATCCCCGAAGACGTGTCGGAAGATCTCGTCCGGCCCGGGTGCGGGGTAGGACAGGGCTCGCTCGAGGGCAGCGTCGATCTCGGCCCGAACCTCGATCTCGTGAGCGTCGAGCGCGTCCTGGTTCACCAGCCCGGCCTGGAGGGCATAGGCCGACAGCCTGGCGACGGGATCGTGCGCGGTCGCTTCCAGCACCTCGGCCGGGTCTCGGTACAGCGAGGGGTTGTCGGAGGTGTTGTGGAAGCCCACTCGGTACGTCACCGCCTCGATCATGGTCGGCCCCTGACCGGCGCGGGCGCGCAGCACGGCCTGTCGGGTGACCTCGTACACGGCGAGGAGGTCGTTCCCATCGACGGCCACGCCGGGGAACCCGTAGCCCCGAGCGCGGTCGGCGAGACGACCGGCGCGAGTCTGCTTCGAGACCGGCGTCGAGATCGCGTACTGGTTGTTGATGATCACCAGCACCAACGGGACGCGCATGACGCCCGCGAGGTTGCAGGCCTCGTGGAAGTCGCCCTCCGACGTGGCGCCGTCCCCGCAGTACGCGAGGGTCACGCCACCCAGTCCCCGGATGGACGAGGCCCAGGCGATGCCCACGGCGTGCGGCAGCTGGGTCGCGATCGACTGCTGGCGGGGAAGCATCTTCACGTCGTCGGGGATGCGGGCCGCCTCGGTACGGCCGAGCAGGGACGCCAGCAGGCGGTCGAGCGGCCATCCGTGGCGCAGCATCGCCGGTTGCTCGCGCGAAGCCGGCACCAGCCAGTCCACTGCTGGGTCGATCGCCAGGTGCGAACCCACCACCGCGGCTTCCTGACCGAGGACGGGTGCATAGAGCCCGATCCGTCCCTGTCGCTGCAGGGTCGTGCACCTCTGGTCGAGCGCTCGAGAGAGGAGCATCAGCCGCAGTGCTGCGCGCACCACGTCGTCGGCGGGACGAGGCAGGTCCGGACGCACCAGCTGTCCGTCCGGGGCGAGGCACTGCAGGGGGTGACCGTTCGGGTCGCCCGCCCAGTCCCTCGCCCAGTCGTCGGTCACGGCCGGGACACCGCCTGCAACGCGGCCTCCACGACCTTGTCCGAGGACGGGAGGAAGGCATCCTCGAGGCGCCCAGGAGGGTAGGGCGAGTCGGGGGCCGTCACCCGCAGGATCGGCAGGGAGATCGTGCCGGGCAGCAGCTCCTGCAGGGTCGCGACGATCTCGGCGCCGAGACCGGCGGTCCGCACGCCCTCGTGGACCACGACCACGCGCTTGCGCGACGCAGCCGCCTCGCACAGGCCGTCGCGGTCGATCGGGCTCAGCACGCGCAGGTCCAGCACCGCCGAGCGCACGCCGTGCAGGTCCTGCAGCTCGTCGGCGGCTGCCAGGCAGGTGTGCACCGTCGGGCCCCAGCTGACCAGCAGGAGGTCGTCACCCTCACGGCGCAGCCGTGCGCCGAGGCCCGCCTCAGCGAAGGTGTCGAACCGGACGGGGCCCCGAACGGAGCGGTAGAGACGCTGCGGTTCCAGAAACACCACGGGGTCCGGGTCACGAATCGCAGCTCTGAGCAGTGCGTAGCCGTCATCGGGGAACGCCGGTGCGAAGACCTTCAGCCCCGGCGTGTTCGCCAGCTGGGCCTCGAGGGAGTCCGCGTGGAACTCCGGCATTCGCAAGCCACCGCCGTACGGCGCTCGTATCGTGACCGGTAGGTGGAATCGACCACGCGAGCGGAACCGGTATCGAGCCAGCTGCTGCGTGACCTGGTGGAAGGCTTGGTGCAGGAAGCCGAGGAACTGGACCTCGGCCACCGGCACGAGCCCACCGATGGCCAGGCCCACCGAGGCACCGACGATCGCCGCCTCGGCGAGGGGAGTGTCGAAGACCCGGCCCGGGAAGCGGTCGTCCAGGCCCTCGGTGACCCGAAAGACGCCTCCGAGTCGACCGACGTCCTGGCCGAGAACGACCACCCGGTCACTGTCATCCATGGCATCGGTCAATGCTGCCCTGATGGCCTGCAGCAGGTTCAGCTCGCGATCAGCACCCACGCAGTCTCCAAGCTGATGACAGTTCGCCCATGATCCGTGCTCTTCGGTCAGGAACCCCACCTCCCTCAGTATGGACGCGTCGTGACGTGGGTCACTACCCTGGAACGAGTGTCGACACCCACACACGAGCAGGAGCAGGCCATGGCCATTCCCGTCGCGAAGTTCCTCGACGTCGCCGAAGGCACGCAACCCGGACAGTTCACGATCGGCGACCACGAAGCGGTCCAGTCGCTCGACAACCTCGACCCGATCTACAAGGCGCTCCTGGACAACCCCGTCACCGCGGTCATCTCGGTCATCAGCCCCTCCGGGCGATCGAACCTCACCCCGGTCTGGTTCGACTACGACGGGGACACCGTGCTCCTCAACCTGGCGACCCACCGCAAGAAGGTGGAGTGGCTCCGCGCCAGTCCCCAGGCGACGTTCCTGCTGATGAATCCCGAGAACGCCTACCACTGGCTGAGCATCAAGGCGACCGTCGCCCGCGAGGTCTCCGAGGACGACCCGGCCGAGGGGCGTCGGGTGACCGAGCAGCTCGATCGGATCTTCCACAAGTACACCGGCGGTGACACGTACGCCCTGAGGGACCCCTCGCTCGACGAGCGCCGGGTGCTCTTCGAGCTGACGGTGGACTCGATCGCCACGTTCGGGCGACCCTGAGTCGCTGGCAGCTCGCCCGGGGGGTGAGGCTGTCGTGAGCATGCCCTCCGTCGCGGTCGTCGGCGGCTCCCTCGGGGGTCTGACCACCGCGCTCGTCCTGCGGGATGCCGGGTGCCAGGTCCGCGTCTACGAGCGCTCCCCGGTCGCACTGGAGGCCCGGGGCGCCGGGATCGTCGCCCTGAAGCAGACCCTGAGGTACCTGGTCGAGCGCCTGGGCGTCGCACCCGAGCAGATCAGCACGCAGACGCACCGGGTGCGTTTCCTCGAACCTGACGGTTCGACCGCATACGCCGAGGATCGTTCCTACCGGTTCTCGGCCTGGAACACCATCTACCGGGTTCTTCGCGACGCCTTCCCTGACGAGTGCTACGAGCGCGGCCGCGAACTGACCGGCTTCACCTCCAGCGAGCGCCACGTCGCGCTGAGCTTCGCCGACGGCGACGTCGGCGAAGCCGACCTGCTCGTGTGCGCTGACGGGATCAGCTCCGTCTCACGCCGGCAGCTGTTCCCCGAGGTGGCGCCGACCTACGCCGGGTACGTCGGCTGGCGTGGCACCGTCCGCGAGGACCAGCTCAGCGCGAAGACCTACAGCGCCTTGCACGATGCCATCACCTACCAGGTGATGCCGCACAGCCACATCCTCGTCTACCCGATCCCGGGTCCCGACGGGTCCGTCGAGCCTGGACGCCGCCTGGTCAACATGGTCTGGTACCGCAACGTAGCCGAACCGGACCTCGCGGAGTTCCTGACCGACAACGGCGGCGTGCGCCGGGCCATCTCGCTGCCGCCGAACAGCGTGCGCGCCGACCAGGTCGACGAGATGCGGCGGTTCGCCGCCGACCACCTGGCGCCCCCGATCGCGCAGATGGTCGCGTCGGTCCCCGAACCCTTCGTGCAAGCCGTGTACGACATCGAGGTCCCCGCGATGGCGAGTGGCCGGGCGTGTCTGGTCGGGGACGCCGCGTTCGCCGTCCGGCCGCACGCCGGCGCCGGCACCGCGAAGGCGGCCGAGGACGGGTGGACGCTCGCGGAAGAGCTCACCCGCGCCGACGGCGACGTCGCTGTCGCCTTACCGCGGTGGGAGCAGCGGCAGCTGGCCCTGGGGGCCAGCTTGCTCGCGCGAACACGTGCGATCGGTGACAGCTCTCAGTGCGGGGGTGACTTCGGTCCGGGCGATCCGAGGCTGGTCTTCGGGCTCTACGGTCCAGGTCGTTAGGGACAGACAGGAAGCCGCCATCATGACCGACGCGACGACACCCGACGCACCTGGGCAGATCCGCCGAGGCGGCCGCGACTACGTCCCCGTCATCCGCGAGCACCTGCGCACCGAGATCCTCAAGGGTCACCTGATCCCGGGCTCGCAGATCAGCCAGGCCCAGGTGGCCGTCCTCTTCGGAGTCAGCCGCGGACCGGTCCGCGAGTCGTTTCGACTGCTGGAGCGCGACGGCCTGCTCGAGGCCCGGCTCAACCGCCGCGCCCGCATCACCGACCTGTCGGTCGACGAGCTGGAGCACCTGTACACCCTGCGGGTGCTCAACGAGTCCGTCGCGCTGGAGGTCAGCGTGCCGTCGCTCACCCCCCACGAGCTCGTCGAGCTCGACGAGCTCGCCGACCAGCTCAAGCACACGGACGTGGTCACCTTCGACTTCGAGCGCTGGGACGAGGTCCACCAACGCTTTCACCTGCTGCTGCTCGCACACAGCGGCTCGAAGATGCTCGGCTCGGCCGCCGAGTGGGCTGCCCACACCCAGCGCTACCGACGCGCGTACGCCCAGGACGGACGGGGCCTGCCTCAGGGTGCCGGCGAACACGCGGTGCTGGCCCGGCTGTGCCGCGAAGGGGACGCCCGGGGAGCCGCACGGCTGATGGCCCTGCATCTGTCGCGGGCCGCGTTGACCCTGATCGCCCAGATGACGCCAACCCACGATCCGCTGCTCCTGCGCACCGCCATCCGCCAGGTCGTCGGCGGGGTCGGGCAGCGCTCGGGCGGCACGGGCACCTGATCCCACTGCACCCGAAGGCCGACCGACCGTCCTGGCCCGGCTGTGACCAGCGCTGACTCGTGGGCCCGGCCGGGTTCGAACCGACGACAGCCGCGGTGTAAACGCGGTGCTCTACCAGCTGAGCTACAGGCCCCTGGGCTCACACGCTCGAGAGCGCCGACCGGTAGGCGGCCAGGTCACGCGCCTCGCCCGGGCCGTTGACGACGGCCCAGCGCAGGACGCCCTCCTTGTCGACCAGGAAGGAACCCCGGGTCGACATGCCGGCGGACTCCAGGAACACGCCGTACTGCTGCGAGACCGCCCCGTGCGGCCAAAAGTCCGACAGCAGCGGGAACGTGTACCCCTGGGCGTCGGCCCACGCGCGCAGCGTGTACTTGGGGTCGCAGGACACGGCCAGCACCTGGACGTCGTCGTTCTGGAACCCGGCGATGTCGTCGCGGATCTCGCACAGCTCACCCGTGCAGATCCCCGAGAACGCGAACGGGTAGAACACGACCAGCACGTTCTTGTCGCCGCGAAAGCCCGACAGCGACACCGGCTCGCCGTTCTGGTTCACCAGGGTGAAGTCGGGGGCGGTCTCTCCGACCACGACGGACGACTCGCTCATGCTGGGCTCCTCGGTTCACTGGGGGCGGTGCGGCAGGATGCCCAGTGTGTCAGGCATCCGCGGCCAGGTGGTGCCCTCGCCGGGCGAGCGCGGACTGGCGTCCCACCGGCCCACCGACGTCGCCGCGCTGCTGGACCCCGCGTGGGCTCACGTCGAGCGGGTGGCCGAGGTCATCGACCTGGACGCCGGCACGCGCCTTCCCGGCTGGACGGCGCGCCACGTGCTCGTGCACCTCGGCTCGTGGGACGACCCCGACGTCGCAGACTCGTTGACGCACAAGGTGATCGAGGCTCGCGGCGGTCTGGTCGAGCCGGCCGAGGACACCGAAGGGCGCAACGCGCGACTGGTCGCGACCCACCACGACGCGAGCCGCGACGAGGTGCTGACAGCGCTGCGGCGAGCTCGGCAGAGCACGGCGGCCTACCTGCTGGGCCCGGACGTCGCGGCGACCGGCGCTGCGCTGGTCTCCAGCGTCATCGGCGAGCTGCCGCTGACCGGTCTGCTCGTCGCCCGGGCCTACGAGCTCGCGGTGCACACCCTGGACCTCGTGCCGGCGGGCGCCGAACCCCCCGACGAGGCCCTGCTCACCGCCGGCCTGGCCGCCCTGGTCGACGTCACCGGAGCGCTGGTGGCCCGCCGGGAGCAGACCGCCACGTTCGCCGTCGCCACCCCGGTCGCAGGATGGGTCGTGGTCGCCTCGGGTGGTGACTGGACCACGGCCGCCCTCGATCGCGGCCGGTCACTCCGCTCGTCGGGCACGCCGGGCGTCGCGGGCACCGCTGCGGACGTGCTGGACGCCTCGGCGGGGCGGGCACCGGCCGCCGCGCTGCTGCTCACCCGGCGGCTGCGCCCGCACGACATCGCCGCGCTGCTGCAGCTGCTGCCCGCCATCGAGGACGCGCCCGGGCTGCCCGGTGGCGCGGCCGTCCGGGCCGCGGCCCGGGTGCTGGCGGGCGCGGGGCGCGCCGCCGGGGGCCTCACGGCCCGCCTGCCCCGTCGATAGGGGCGAGGTTCAGCGACGACCGGTGCGCGGGGCCACCAGCCGGGTGACGCTCCAGTCGGTGCCGGCCGCGCTCGTCGAGGTGCCGTGCAGCCCCGCTGCTAGGGCGGCCTCGACGATCTCGCTGGGTTCGACGTGACCGTCGCGGCCGGCCTTGGGCGTGAGCAGCAGGACCGCGCCGCGGTCGGCCAGGTTGCCGAGCGCGTCGACCAGGGCGTCGACGAGGTCGCCGTCGTCGTCGCGCCACCACAGCACGACGGCGTCGGCGACATCGTCGGAGTCCTCGTCGAGCAGCTCGCTGTCGACGACGTCCTCGATCGCGGTACGCACCGCCTCGTCGACGTCGTCGTCCCAGCCGAACTCCTGGACCACGTTGCCCTGCTGCAGACCCAGCCGGGTGACGACCCCTCGCTCACCCGCGGCGTCCGCCGTGGAACCCACCACGTGCTACCCCTCCAGCGCTGTCACCGGGACCGAGCGGTCCCGAGTTGGTGCGTAGTCCACTAGACAGTGCCCGTCCAGCGCAACTGCCCACCCGGTCGCGCCCCGGCTCGAGCGTCTCAGCCGGTGAAGAGCTTGGACGCCTTGAGCAGCGTCTGGTAGATGCCGTAGACGAGCGGGACGCCGACGACCAGCCACGACGCCGCGAGCAGGCCGGGGTTGGTGTGGATCGCGGTGCCGGCGGTGCCGGGAGACTGCCTGCTGGTGCTCATGGGTCAGACCCGTCCGGTGGTGGGCTGCGGCGTGGCCGGGACGGCCGCGTCGGCGGTGCTGACGAAGTGCCGCTCGTGGACGGGACGGATCATCAGGTTCGCGACGAAGCCGATGACCAGCAACCCGACCATGACGAACAGCGCAGGGCGGTAGGCGGAGGCGGTCAGCGACCCGGGGGTGCCGTTGGCCTCGAGGATCCGGTTGACGATCAGCGGCCCCGCGACGCCGGCGGCCGACCAGGCCGTCAGCAGCCGGCCGTGGATGGCGCCGACCTGGTAGGTGCCGAACAGGTCCTTGAGGTAGGCCGGCGCCGTGGCGAACCCGCCGCCGTAGAACGTGAGGATGCCGGCAGCCAGGATGACGAACAGCGCGGTGGACGACCCGCCGACCGTGGCCAGCAGGACGTACAGCACGGCTCCGACGCCCAGGTAGATCATGTAGATCCGCCGGCGTCCCACCACGTCGGAGGTGGACGACCACACGAACCGGCCGGTCATGTTCGCGATCGACAGCAGACCGACGAAACCACCTGCTGCGGCGGCGGTGACCGCGGACGTCGAGCCGGAGCGGAAGAAGTCCTGGATCATCGGCGCGGCCTGCTCGAGGATGCCGATGCCGGCGGTGACGTTGCAGAACAGCACGACCCACAGCATGAAGAACTGCGGGGTGCGGATGGCGGACGCCGCCGAGACCTGCGCACCACCCCAGCCGGCCGTGGCCGCCTTGGCCGCGGCACCGGCGCCGTGCGGCGCCTCGGGGGGCACGCGCACCATCGCGGCGCCGAAGAGCATCAGCACCAGGTAGGCGAGCCCGAGGACGAAGAAGGTGCTCGCGACCGCGCTGCCGCTGGCGGTGGCGCCCTTGGCCGTGGGGTCGTACGCCGCGTCGAAGTGGCCCATCAGCTGGGTCGAGACGGGCGAGGCGATCAGCGCGCCACCACCGAAGCCCATGATGGCCAGGCCCGTGGCGAGGCCCGGGCGGTCCGGGAACCACTTGATCAGGGTCGAGACCGGCGAGATGTACCCGATACCGAGGCCGATGCCGCCGATGACCCCGTAGCCGAGGTAGAGCAGCCACAGCTGGGTGGTGGCGATGCCCAGGCCGCCGATGAGCAGTCCGGCGCTGAAGCACAGCGCCGAGACCACCATGGCCTTGCGCGGGCCATTGCGCTCCATCCAGGTGCCGCCGAACGCGGCCGACAGGCCCAGCATGACGATCGCGATCGAGAAGATCACCGCGATGGGCGTCAGCCCGCGGTCGAAGTGCTTGACCAGCGAGGTCTTGAAGACGCTGAACGCGTACACCTGGCCGATCGACAGGTGCACCGCGAGTGCGGCGGGCGGGATGAGCCACCGGTTGAAGCCGGGGCCGGCCACCGTGCGCTCTCGGTCGAGGATGGACATGCTCAGCTCCAGTGTGTGCGTTCGCAACAGTCGTCGGTGACCGCAGGACAAACTCCCCCACCTCGCCCTCGCACGCAAGCCGACGGGCCCGGCACGCGCCCAGCGGTAGGTCGTGCGAGGCTGACGGTCGTGGGAAGAGTGACGACCAGGACGCCGAGCGTGCGCATCGAGGTGACCGGCGACGGCGTGCAGGTGACCCGTCGACCCGACACCGTGACGGCTGAGGAGCCCCTCGAGGTGCGGGTGAGCGGCCGCGCGCTCGCCGTGACCATGCGCACCCCGGGCGACGACTTCGACCTCGCGCTCGGGTTCTTGCTGACCGAGGGGCTGATCGCCGGGGCGGACGACGTCGCCACCTTGATGCACTGCCTGGACGAGGGCGAGGACGGGCGCCCGACGTACAACGTGGTCGACGTCGTGCTGCGGCCCGGCGTCGCGCTGCCCGACGTCTCGCTCGAGCGCTCGTTCTACACGACGTCCTCGTGCGGGGTGTGCGGCAAGGCCAGCATCGACGCGGTGCGGGTGCGCTCGACGTACGACGTGCGGGCCGACACCACCCCCCTCGCACCCCAGCTGCTGGTCGCCCTGCCGGACGCGCTGCGCGAGCACCAGAAGGTCTTCGACCGCACCGGTGGGCTGCACGCGGCCGGCCTCTTCACCGCGGACGGCGAGCTGCTGGCCGTGCGCGAGGACGTCGGACGCCACAACGCCGTCGACAAGCTGGTCGGCTGGGCGGCGCGCGAGCAGCGGCTGCCGCTCACGGGCTGCGTCCTGATGGTCAGCGGCCGCGCGTCCTTCGAGCTCACCCAGAAGGCGCTGATGGCCGGAATCCCCTGCCTCGCAGCGGTTTCAGCCCCCTCGAGCCTGGCCGTCGAGCTCGCGACCGAGTCCGGGATGACGCTCGTCGGCTTCCTGCGCCCGCCGAGGATGACGGTGTACGCCGGCGCCGAGCGGCTCGGCGCCTAACGGCACCGCGGCCGGCGCGCGTCCGGTGTGCTGAGTGACGGGCGGGCGAGCCGTGTGACGCGGCGCCGCGTCACAAGGCGGCACGCGGCGTGCTTGACGTGATCACGTCGGGGCGGACCCGGGGACCCCAGCCGGATGTGACGAGGGTGGACGCAGGGAGCAGGATGGGCTGATGAGCGCGTGCGAGAGAGGACTGTCGTGACCGGACCCAAGGGCGCGGGCCCCATCCTGAACGGGATCCCGAGCCAGCTGCCCGACACCGACCCCGACGAGACCCGCGAGTGGATCGAGTCCCTCGACGGCGTCCTGGACGCCAAGGGCCGCACGCGCGCCCGCTACCTCATGCTCAAGCTGCTCGAGCGCGCCCGCGAGCAGCAGGTCGGCGTGCCGAGCCTGACCGCCACCGACTACATCAACACCATCTCGCCCGAGTCCGAGCCGTGGTTCCCCGGCGACGAGGAGGTCGAGCGCCGCTACCGGGCGTGGCTGCGCTGGAACGCCGCCGTCATCGTCCACCGCGCCCAGCGCCCCGGCGTCGGCGTCGGCGGCCACATCTCGAGCTACGCGTCCAGCGCCACGCTGTACGAGGTCGGCTTCAACCACTTCTTCCGCGGCCGCGACCACGACGGGGGCGGCGACCAGATCTACATCCAGGGGCACGCCTCCCCCGGGGTCTACGCCCGCGCGTACCTCGAGGGCCGGTTGTCCGAGGACGACCTCGACGGCTTCCGCCAGGAGCTCAGCCACGCGGGCGGCGGCATGCCGTCCTACCCGCACCCGCGGCTGATGCCGGACTTCTGGGAGTTCCCCACCGTGTCCATGGGCCTGGGCCCGATGAACGCGATCTACCAGGCGCAGTTCAACAAGTACCTGGACGCCCGCGGCATCAAGGACACCAGCCAGCAACGGGTCTGGGCGTTCCTCGGCGACGGCGAGATGGACGAGCCCGAGAGCCGCGGCCTGCTGCACGTCGCGGCGTTCGAGGAGCTCGACAACCTCACGTTCGTCATCAACTGCAACCTGCAGCGCCTGGACGGCCCGGTGCGCGGCAACGGCAAGATCATCCAGGAGCTCGAGGCCTCGTTCCGAGGCGCCGGCTGGAACGTCGTCAAGGCCGTGTGGGGCCGCGAGTGGGACCCGCTGCTCGCCGCCGACCGCGACGGCGCCCTCGTGCACCTGATGAACAGCACCACGGACGGCGACTACCAGACCTACCGCGCCAATGACGGCGCGTCCATCCGCGAGCACTTCTTCGGACGCGACCCGCGCACCCGCAAGATGGTCGAGCACCTCTCGGACGACGAGATCTGGAAGCTCAAGCGCGGCGGCCACGACTACCGCAAGGTCTACGCCGCCTACCAGGCGGCCGTGAACCACACCGGCCAGCCGACCGTCGTCCTCGCGCAGACCATCAAGGGCTACGGCCTCGGGCCGCACTTCGCCGGCCGCAACGCCACCCACCAGATGAAGAAGCTGACGATCGAGGACCTGCGGCTGCTGCGCGACAGCCTGCGCATCCCGATCAGCGACGAGCAGCTGGACGCCGACCCGTACCTGCCGCCGTTCTACCGGCCGGACGCCGACGACGAGGTGCTGCGCTACCTGCGCGAGCGGCGCGCCAAGCTCGGTGGGCCGATGCCTGCTCGCCGCACCGAGGGCACGAAGCTGACGCTGCCCCCCGACTCGACGTACGACGTCGTCAAGCGCGGGTCGGGCAAGCAGCAGGTCGCGACGACGATGGCCTTCGTCCGTCTGCTCAAGGACCTGATGCGCGACAAGGAGATCGGCCACCGGATCGTGCCGATCATCCCCGACGAGGCGCGCACCTTCGGGATGGACTCGTTCTTCTCGACCGCCAAGATCTACAACCCGCACGGGCAGAACTACGTGTCGGTCGACGCCGAGCTGATGCTGGCCTACAAGGAGTCCAAGACCGGCCAGATCCTGCACGTGGGGATCAACGAGGCCGGCTCGGTCGCGGCCTTCACGGCCGCCGGCACGTCGTACGCGACGCACGGCGAGCCGATGATCCCGGTCTACGTCTTCTACTCGATGTTCGGGTTCCAGCGCACCGGCGACAGCCTGTGGGCCGCGGGTGACCAGATGACCCGCGGGTTCCTGCTCGGAGCGACGGCCGGGCGCACGACGCTGACCGGTGAGGGCCTGCAGCACGCCGACGGCCACTCGCCGCTGCTGGCGAGCACCAACCCGGCCGTCGTCGCCTACGACCCCGCGTACGGGTACGAGATCGGGCACATCGTCAAGGACGGGCTGCGCCGGATGTACGGGGAGTCCCCCGAGAACGTCTTCTACTACCTGACGCTCTACAACGAGCCCATCGTGCAGCCGGTCGAGCCCGAGGGGCTGGACGTCGAGGGGCTGCTGCGAGGCCTGTACCTGCTGCGGCCGGGAACCGACGCGAACCGGCCGCGGGTGCAGCTGCTCGCCAGCGGTGTGGGCGTGCCGTGGGCGCTGGAGGCGCAGGAGCTGCTGGGCAAGGACTTCGGCGTCGACGCCGACGTGTGGAGCGTGACGTCGTGGAACGAGCTGCGCCGCGACGGGCTGGCCTGCGACGAGCACGCGTTCCTGCACCCCGACGAGCCGCAGCGGACCCCGCACGTCACCTCGGCCCTGCGCGACCAGCGCGGGCCCGTGGTGGGGGTCAGCGACTACATGCGCGCCGTCCCCGACCAGATCCGCGAGTGGGTGCCCGGCGACTACGCCACGCTCGGCGCGGACGGGTTCGGTGTCTCCGACACCCGGCCCGCGGCGCGCCGGCACTTCCACATCGACGGCCCCTCGATCGCCGTCCGCGCCCTGCAGGCCCTGGCCAGGCGCGGCGAGGTCGACGTGTCAGCGGCGCGTGACGCCGCGCAGCGCTACCGCCTGCTCGATGTCACGGCCGGCACGAGCGGCAACGCGGGCGGCGACGCCTGAGCGAGGTCCTCAGCCGCGACCGTCAGTGGTCGTGGCTGAGGATCATCGCGTCCAGGTCGATCCGCAGGTCGCCCACGGCGCCCTGGTCGGGGTGCGCCTCCAGGGCCGCCAGGTGCCGCTTGGCCTCGCCGATGCGACCGGCCTGGACGGCGATCTGCACCAGCTCGCGGCCCGCCTCGGGCACGTGCTCGCGCGGTCGCCAGTGGCCCACACCGAGCGAGAGCGCCGTGTCGAGCATGCCCTCGCGGCGCAGCATGGCGAGGGCCTCGGCCAGCGCGCGGCCGCTGGGGTCGCGCTCGACGGCGATCCCGAGCCGGCGCTGGGCGCCGTCGAGGTCCTCGCGCACCGACAGCCGGGCCAGCTCGATCAGGGGGTACCAGGCGCGCGAGCTCTGGGCGAGCTCCTCGGCCAGGGCCCACTCAGCGTCGGCCACCGCACGCGGGCGGCTCTCGTCCTCGTGCCCGATGGCCGCGTGCGCCCGCACGATCTCGGCGAGCTCGGCGAAGGCCACGCGGTCGTTGGGGTCGCCGATCAGGCGGGCCCGCAGCTTGCCCTCGTCGCTCTGGGCCGACACGCGCTGGGCGGTGCGCCGCCGCAGAGGTGCGGGGGCGACGTGCGCCACGCGGGTCCGGAAGGTGCTCTTGATGCGCTGAAGAAGTCCCATCGGTGCCTCCTTGCGGACCGTAGGGGTCGGCTGCGCAGCAGCTGCCACCCAGCTGCCGCGGAGTCGGCCCGCCCCCTGACCATAACCCAGCCGGGCCGTCCCGGCAGGTCCGAGATCGGCCGCCCTACGCTGGCCCCGTGGCCACCCGCACCCTGCCCGTCAGCGACGCCACGCGGCGGCGCTTCGAGCAGGGCATGCCCGCTCTGGCGCGCGCCGCGTCCGCCCAGATGGAGGAGAACCACCCCTGGTACCGCGCGCTGAGCGCGGAGGACCGCTCGTGGGTCGGGCTGGTCGCCCAGGCGGGCATCGCCGCGTTCCTGGGCTGGTTCCGTCGCCCGGACGCCTCGCTGGCGGTGACGGCAGACGTCTTCGGCACGGCCCCGCGCGAGCTCACCCGGTCGGTGACGCTGCGCCAGACCCTGGACCTGGTGCGCACCGTCGTCGGCGTCGTCGAGGACCAGGTCGACCAGATGGCGGCGCCGGGCGAGGAGCAGGCCCTGCGCGAGGCCGTGCTGCGCTACTCGCGCGAGATCGCCTTCGCCGCCGCCGAGGTCTACGCGCAGGCCGCCGAGGCGCGCGGGGCCTGGGACGCGAGGCTGGAGTCGCTGGTCGTCGACGCGGTGCTGCGCGGTGAGACCGACGACGCCCTGCAGTCCCGCGCCGCCGCGCTGGGCTGGGACGCCGTCACCGGCGTGGTCGTCGTGGCCGGCCACGCCCGGACGGCCTCGACCGGCGAGTCGCTGGAGGTGCTGCGCCGGCACGCGCGGCGGCTCGGGGTGGACGCCCTGGGCGCCGTCCAGGGCGGACGCCTGATCACCGTGCTCGGCGGGGTGGCCCGCCCGCTGCAGACGGCGTCCGAGCTGGGCGTGTGCTTCGCGCCCGGGCCGGTCGTGGTGGGTCCCTCGGTGCCGCACCTGTTCGCCGCGGGGCGCTCGGCGCGCGCGGCGATGTCCGGGCTGGTCGCCGCCCGCGGGTGGCCGGAGGCGCCCCGGCCGGTGCTGGCCGACGACCTGCTGCCCGAGCGCGTGCTCACCGGCGACGGCCAGGCGCGCCGCGCGCTCGTCGACCGGGTGCACCACCCGCTGGTGGGCGCCGGCGGCGCCCTGCTCGACACGGTCACGACCTACCTCGAGACCGGCGGCTCGCTCGAGGCCTCGGCGCGGGTGCTCTTCGTCCACCCCAACACGGTGAGGTACCGGCTGCGGCGGGCCATCGACGTCTGCGGGTACGACGTCACGCACCCGCGCGACGCCCACGTCGTCCGCATCGCGCTGGCCCTGGGGCGGCTGGCCGACGTCCCGCGTCGTCAGCCCCCGCGGCCCGTCGTTGAGGCACCCCCCGCAGACCCCGCTGCCGAGCCCGTTTTGTAGGAAACCTCCAACATCGCGTCACATCCTTGGTCGCGGTCGACATCAGGTCCGGCCGCTGCGACCGGACAGGGTGGGGGTGTGCTCGTCATCGCCTGCCCGGGTCAGGGCGCCCAGACGCCCGGCTTCCTGCGCCCCTGGCTCGAGGTGCCCGGCTTCGAGGCGCGGCTGCGGTGGCTGTCGGCCGTCGCCGACGTCGACCTGGTCACCCACGGCACCGAGAGCGACGCCGAGACGATCCGCGACACCGCCGTGGCCCAGCCGCTGATCGTGGCGAGCGGGCTGGTCGCGCTGCTCGCGGTGTTCCCGCACCCCTCCGACGCGTTCAAGAAGGTCGCGGCCGGGGCCGGGCACAGCGTCGGCGAGATCACCGCCGCGGCCGGTGCCGGCGTCCTGAGCGCCGAGCAGGCCATGGTGTTCGTCCGCGAGCGCGGCCGCGCGATGGCCGCTGCGAGCGCGGTCACCCCGACCGGCATGACCGCCGTCGTCGGCGGCGACGCCGACGAGGTCAGAACGGCGCTGGAGCGGCACGGGCTGACCGCCGCCAACGTCAACGGCGCCGGCCAGGTCGTAGCGGCGGGCACCCTCGAGCAGCTCGCGGCGCTGAAGGACGACCCGCCCGCCAAGGCCCGGCTGGTCCCGCTGCAGGTGGCCGGCGCGTTCCACACCGAGCACATGGCACCGGCGGTGTCCGTCCTGGACGGGTACGCCCGGGCCATGACCACCCACGACCCGCGCACCCGGCTGCTGTCCAACGCCGACGGCACCGTGGTGCACGACGGCCGCGACGTCCTGCGCCGCCTGGTCAACCAGGTCAGCAACCCGGTCCGCTGGGACCTGTGCATGGACGCCATGCGCGACCTCGGCGTCACGGGCGTGATCGAGATCCCCCCTGCCGGCACCCTCACCGGGCTGGTCAAGCGCGCCCTGCCCGACGTCGAGGCGCTGGCCCTGAAGACCCCCGACGACCTGGACGCGGCGCGCGACATGGTCGCTCGGCACGCCCGCGAGAGCGGCCTGTCGCAGAACCCCACCTGGCGGCTGATCGTGGCTCCCGCCAAGGGAACCGTCGCCGTCACCAGCCTGGACGTCGGCACCGCGGTCACGCGCGGCGACACCGTCGCCACCGTGGTCACCCTGCGCGACAGCTACGACGTCGTGGCGCCGCACGGCGGCCGCGTCGTCGAGTGGCTGGTCGAGGACGGCGACCCCGTCGCCCCGGGCCAACCGATCGTGCGACTGCACCCCGAGGAGTCGCGGGCATGACCACCACCGAGCCGCAGCGCACGATCATCACCCCGCAGGGCGCGGCCTACGCCCGCCTCAGCGGCATCGGGGCCTACCGCCCCGCCCGGGTGGTGACCAACCACGAGCTGGTCGAGGCGATCGAGTCCTCGGACGAGTGGATCCAGGAGCGCTCGGGGATCGTCACCCGACGTCGCGCCGCCCCGGACGAGAGCGTCGTCGACATGGCCGAGGCCGCCTCGCGCCAGGCCCTGGAGCACGCCGGCCTGCGGGCCGACCAGATCGGCGCCGTCATCGTCGCCACCGTCACCCACCCGTACCAGACGCCGGCTGCCGCGGCGCTGCTGGCGTACCGGCTCGGCGCCACCCCGGCCGCGGCGTTCGACATCTCGGTCGCCTGCGCCGGCTTCTGCCACGGCGTCTCGCTGGCGCACGACATGGTGCGCGGCGGCAGCGCCGAGCACGTGCTCGTCGTCGGGGTCGAGAAGCTGTCGGACTTCACCGACCTGGACGACCGCGGCAGCGCCTTCATCTTCGGCGACGGCGCCGGCGCGGTCGTGGTCAGCCCCTCGGACGTGCCCGCGATCGGCCCCACCGTGTGGGGCTCGGACGGCGAGCAGTGGGACACCATCCGCCAGCGCGACAGCTGGCTGGACATGCGCCCGGACCGCCCCGCCGGCGCCCCCGAGGTGCTCTGGCCGGCGATCGTCATGAAGGGCCAGGCGGTGTTCCGCTGGGCGGTGTGGAAGATGGCGCCGGTGGCCCAGGAGGCCCTGGACCGCGCCGGCGTCAAGGCCGAGGACCTCTCGGCGTTCATCCCCCACCAGGCCAACATGCGGATCATCGACTCGATGATCAAGGCGCTCAAGCTGCCCGCCCACGTCCCGGTGGCGCGCGACATCGCCGACATGGGCAACACCTCGGCCGCCTCGGTGCCCCTGGCCATGGAGCGCATGCTGCGCGAGGGCGCCGCGCCGCACGGCGGCCTCGCGCTGCTGATCGGCTTCGGCGCCGGGCTCTCGTACGCCGCCCAGGTCGTCACGCTGCCCTAGGCGCGCCACCAGTCCCCCGCACCCGACGGGTACCTCGGGCGTCACACCAACCGAAGGAGCACCTCGCATGGCCCACAGCGAGCAGGAGATCCTCAGCGGTCTCGCCGAGATCGTCAACGAGGAGACCGGCCTGCCGGTCGACTCGGTCGAGCTGGACAAGAACTTCACCGATGACCTCGACATCGACTCGCTGTCGATGATGACCATCGTCGTCAACGCCGAGGAGAAGTTCGGCGTGCGCATCCCCGACGACGAGGTCAAGAACCTCAAGACGGTGCAGGACGCGGT